>CAXBMB010000005.1:0-89822 GCA_963976695.1 uncultured Rhodovibrionaceae bacterium | reverse complement strand
CGGCCCTTTTTTCGACCCGATCAACTGCCGGGGCGGTCTTCCGCATCGCCCGGGTTGGCCAACGCTTGGTCGCTATCGACGGGCGGTTTCGGCGGCGGTCGCGTTGGAACGGACCAATCTTTAGATTAACATATTGTGATTACATATTTTTGCTGCGTAAAGTTGTTGCGCTCTCAAGCTAGATCAAGTTACCTACGCCTTGTTACGCTGGTCGGTAAACCCAATGGTCATGGCGGTGTTGGCAAGGCGCTTTCGCACCTCCCCCGGTGCTGGCGAGCGGCAGCGGCCAAAGCAGCGACGACGTGGTTGTTGTACAGGTTGGCGTGGTGTGTTGACGCTGTGATCCAGCGCCCTCCAATCGGTCGATCAGAGGCGGAGTGACAGTGCAAATCGGATCACCGGGTGCATCCAATTAAACCGATCCGACTTTAGGGAAATGGCGATCAGACAATGTCGTTGCGATCATTGAATTGGTACCGGCTGCAGCAGGATGTCATTGTGGCCTTTGTCGTCGCGAAGGACCGCTATTCGTCGACAGACTTTGCTGTCGCTTTTGATGACCCCTCCCGCAGTCAGGTTTTTGTTGTTTCGCAAGGGCAACTTCGTCACTCAGACGCCGACTCAAGGCCGGAAACGGCGGAGAAATCCAGCGCCCTGGATGCCTGGGCGTCGGGCGATGCCGGCGAAGCCGACAGCGCCCGTTCAGGACCGTCGGACCCGCTGTCGCAGCTTTCTTCCAAGCGGCGCCGATCTTCCGAACGCAATATCGGTGGGCGTGAGCCCGGCCCGGCGAACTTGCGGGGCTACTACGTTTTTTCGGTCTTTGCGGCGACTGAAAAAGGGGATCTCAGCCTCTATTTGCAGGGCGAAGAGATCGGTACGCTGACCGCCGGGGAAAGGGCGAATATCGGCGCCTTCGATCTGCTGAAAGCGGCCGCCTCCTTCGATGCGGCGGAGAGAATTGAGTATCTCTTTGTCCTGATAAATTGGGTGGCTCCGTATTTTAAGCTGAATGGTAACAAGGCGTTATTGGCCGATCTTCGTGCGATTATGCAATTTTTGCAGACCGCCGAGCCCAGCCGCGCGGTACCGATCCGGCTGGATGATGGTTTCTATACCCTGCGGTTGCCCAAACTTTCGCCGCTGTCGGCAGCCCGCGACACCAAATTCTTTTTGATCACCGAGCAAACCTTGCGCCCCTTGGTGGTCACCCCGGCGTCCAGCAACCACGGCCGCGACCAGGACGTGATGCTGGAAGTGCCGCAGATCATGCGCGGCCAGCCGGTTGAACTGCTGCAGTTGGATAAGAAGCAGCACCGGCGTTGGCGTTTGGATTTCGAAAATTCGAAGGGCGTCGACGATCTCTTTTTACGTCTTCAAAACGACGCCGAAGGCTATGGTGAATTTCTGCTCAAGGGGTTCAAGCGACATCTTGCGCAGCGGGATAAAATCAAGGCTTTGGCCCAACGCATCGTCATCAGCCAAAGTTGGCACGCTGAAGGCTGTCCACCGTCGAGCGCGCCCTTGGCCGGGAATTTGGAGTTGGCCATTCCGCTGCCGGATGGCGGCCTGCTGGTCCGAGGCTGGCTGTTTGATCCCTTGAATTTGGTCGAAGATTGGCAGTTTGAATCGCAAACCGGCGATCGTTTGTCGGGCGCGGACCACTTGCATTTCTACCGCCGGCGCGACCTTGCCGATCTTACCGATCTTGCCGCCCATCCCTGCTATCAGGCGCAGGCCGATTATGGTTTTGTCGCCCGGATCCCCGGTCCCTGCGAGCGGCTGGCGGGTGTGGCCTGGCAGCTGCGGCTGGGCTTGAAAGGGGGCGGCGGGCTGCTGCTGAAGGCCCCGCGTCCGTCGCTCAATCCGGTGTTGAACCGAGCGCAGGCCTTGGCGCTTGTCGCGCATCAAAACTTGACGCCGGAGCTGTTGCGGGAGGTCCTGGTTCCGGCCTCGCGCCAGCTACACCGGCTGTGCCTTCCCGATGGTGATGCGCGTGTCAAGTCTATAACCTGCTATGGGAGGAAGGCGCCGTCCAAGCCACTCTATTCCGTGGTCATTCCGCTCTACCGGGTTTTGGACTATTTTCGTCACCAACTCGCGGCTTTTTACGTTGATCCCGACTTCAAGCAGGCCGAGATCATCGCGGTGCTCGACTCGCCGGATCAAGAACCCGAGTTCAAACACCTTTTGACGGGCTTGGAAATGATCTATGATCTGCCGGTCAAGCTGGTGGTTCATCGCGGCAATTATGGCTACGCGCCGGCCATCAATAGCGGCGCCGCGCACGCCAAGGGTCGCTGGCTGGTGCTGTTGAATTCCGATGTCTTACCGCGGCAGGCCGGTTGGCTGTCCGGTCTCGCCGGCGCGGCAAAGCGCAAAGGGGTTGGTCTGGTTGGGCCGAAATTGCTGTTCGAAGATGACTCTCTGCAGCACGCCGGTTTGTACTTTGGCAAGGATCACCACAACACCTGGCTCAACCGCCATCGTTTCAAGGGCTATCCCGCTGACTTTCCCGGCGCGACGCAGAGTTGCGAAGTCCCGGGCGTGACCGGCGCCTGCATGTTTCTGGCGCGACAACTTTACCAACGGCTCGGCGGCACCTCGGAAGACTATATTATCGGCGATTATGAAGATTCGGATTTTTGTCTGACGGTGCGCGAAGCGGGAAAATCGGTCTGGTACGCCGCCGATGTCGAGCTCTATCACTTCGAAAGACGTTCGATTCGGACCAATCAAAGCTATGCTAAAACCAACGCCTGTCAGGTGAACCAGACGATCCATCACGCGCGTTGGGAAAAAGAAATTGCTATCCTGCAGAAGCGATTCGCGCGTCTATTGCCAGACACCGTGTCGATGGGCGAGAAATAGGCGCCGCGCGATCACGCACCGTCGCGGCTCTGGTCTTGCCTATCCTGATTGCGCGCCCGGTTCCCGATGGCGTGCGGTGGCCGGGCGGAATGGGATGAGCGGGCGGGATAACAAGCAATAGGATCAGATGACGACAAAATCCAAAAGCGGCCGAAAGCGCGTGTGGCGGATTTTTCGCCAATGTGGCCCCGGGCTCCTGCTGTCCTATCTGGTCAGTGTCGCCCTGGTGTTGCTGACGCTCGCCCAGCCGCTCTATTTGATGCAAATTTTTACCCGCGCGGTGCCGAGCCGCAGCGGATCCAGCTTATTTTGGCTCACCCTGATTGTGATCGCCTCGCTGATCTTCCTCGGTTTGCTGTCCTACCTGCGCAACCGTTTGCATCAGCGGCTGGGGCAGTGGCTTGAACGCCGCTTTCTGCTGGAGGGGTTGGAGCCTTTGGTGGCGCGATCGCTACAGTCGCAGGGCGATCCGGTGACAATCTTCGAGGACGTCAAACGTCTGCGTCGGTTTGTTTCCAGTGATCAGATCCCCTTGGCAATGGAAGTTAGTTTAAGCCCGATCTTCCTTTTGTTTCTTTATCTGCTGCATCCTCTCTTTGCCATGGTCGCCTTGGCTTTCATCGGATTGTTGGTGGTGCTGGTCTATGTCAATGAACTGCTGTCGGCCGACAGCCTGGTCACGTTGGGCGACAGTGAAGGCCGCATCCGCCGCGACCTGTCGGGCATCATTCGCAATGCGGAAGTGCTCGAAGCCATGGGCATGTTCGGCGCGTTGCTGACGCGCTGGTGGGGCGGGAACAGCAAAACCCAGCGCCATCAATTGCTATTGGCCCGTCGCAGCGCGGTTTTACTGGCTGTCGCTCAGTCAATGACCTTGATCGCCAGCGTGGTCACCCTGGCCATTGCCGGCTTGCTGGTGATCGAGGAAAAAACCGGGCTGGTCAATCTGCTCGTGGCCATGTTGGTGGCCATGATGTTGCTGGCGCCGCTGCAGCGCATCATCGCGGGCTGGCCGTTGTGGGTCGAGGCGCGGCATGCCGCTCGGCAGATCGCCGATCTGCTTCGGAAAACCGACGCCAGCCGGTCCCACACCCAGCTGCCGGCGCCCGAGGGCCCCTTGGAAGTCGAGCGGCTTATTTTCGTGCCGCCGGGGGGAAGCAAGCCGGCCTTGCGCGGGATTAACTTTCAGGCCGCGCCCGGTGACGCGATCGCCGTGGTTGGTCCCTCCGCGTCGGGCAAGAGCACCTTGGCCCGAATGCTGGTGGGGCTGTGGCGACCCACCGCCGGTGCGGTTCATCTCGACGGTCACGACGTCTACACCTGGGACCGTGATAACTTCGGCCGTTATATCGGATACCTTCCCCAGCGGGTTGGCCTCTTTACCGGAACCATCAAGGAAAATATTTCCAGAATGCAGGATTGTGATCCCCGCGAGGTCGTCGAAGCGGCGCGCCTGGCAGGGGTGCACGACGTTATCGGGCGGATGAAGTTGGGGTATGACACGGTCATTTCCGACGACTGCTACGAACTCACCGGCGGTCAGCGGCAGCTTATCGGGTTGGCGCGGGCGATGTTCCGGCGGCCGCGGCTGTTGGTGCTGGACGAACCCGATTCAAATCTGGACGGTGAGGGGGTGGCCGCGCTGGGTCGGGCGATTAGGCAATTCCGGGTCGATGGCGCCATTGTGGTGGTGGTAACCCATCGCAGTGAACTGTTGGATGCCGTTGATAAGGTCTTGGCGCTTCGTGACGGCAGCCTGCAAGCCTTCGCGCCGGTACGGCAGTGGCGGGACTCCAGCCGGGTGGTGCAAAAGCTTCCGGGCCAGGCCAAACGGCTGTCGGCGCCCAACGGCAGGAAGCAGGAAAGGCCCGCGCCGTCATCGCAGACGGCTGCGCCGGCAGATCCGGATCCGGCGACCGGGCCAGCCCCAGCCCAGCCCCCAACCCCAGCGCCAACCCCAGCGGGTGAGGCTGTGTCGGGTGCCAACGATCCCGCGACCGGTGAGCCGAAAGCCGAAACCGCGCGTGTTGCGGGTAAAGGATCCAGAGGATGAAGTCACTGCCGCCGCCTGCCTCAACGCTGTCCCTTCGGCTGGAGGAGATTCGCCAAGGGCCGAAGTTGCGCCGCTACCTGATCGCCACTTTGGTCATTGGCGGGCTGTGGTTTGGCGGCTTCGGTGGCTGGGCCTCTGTCGCCACGCTGGAAAGCGCGGCCCCGGCCGGAGGGGTTATCACCGTCAAGAGTCACCGCCGGACCATCCAGCATAAGGATGGCGGAATAATCAAGAAAATCCATGTGAAGGACGGTGACCAGGTCGGCAAGGACCAGGTCTTGATGACCATGGATGATACCCAGGCCAGCGCCGGGTTGGCGATTATCGAAGGCCAATACTATCTCGCCTTGGCCCAGCGCGACCGGCTGCGCGCCGAATTTGACAACGCCGACCGGCTCACGTTCTCGCCAGAGGTGCTTGCGCGGGGCCGTGACCCCAGTGTGCGCCGGATTATGGTGGGGCAGACCAAGCAGTTCGTGGCGCGTCGCGACTCGCTGCAAAGTCGGTTGAATGCCATGGACGGCCGAATCGCCGAGTTCTATGAACGGATCAAGGCCGTTGATGCCCAGGCCCAGGCTGTGCTGGAGCAGTTGGGATATATTCGCGAAGAGTTGGATTCGGTTGAGATCCTGTTCAAAAAAGGACTGGAAAAGAAACCCAGAGTGCTGGCGCTCAAACGCGCCATTGCGCAATTGAAAGGCACCCACGCCCAGCTTCTCGGGCAGGCGTCGGAAGCGCGTCAGGGTATTTCCGCCACAAAGCTCGAGATGATCGATGTGCGAAACAAGAATCGCACCGAGGTGACCAGCGGGTTGGAAGCCACGGAAAAGGACTTGGCCGACCTGGGAGAGCGCCTGATCGCCACCCGGGACGTGGTGCGACGCACCGTGGTGCGCGCGCCTATCGCCGGCACGGTGGTGGGGTCGCGCTTCTTCACCGAACAGGGCGTGGTTTCCGCCGGCGAGGCGATCTTGGATATTGTTCCCCAAGGCGACGAGTTGATCGCCACGGTCAAGGTGCGGCCAAAAGACATTGATCGGATCTTTGTCGGCCAGTCCGCGGTGGTCAATCTGCTGGCGATCAGCCAGGGCCGTGGTACGGTTCCCGCGATTGACGCCACCGTCGTCACCTTATCCGCCGACCTGATCCTGGATAGCGGCAGCTCAGAGCCCTTCTATGCCGCAACCTTGAGCTTGGACTCGCAGGATCTGAAAGAAAACCAGGTGGATGAGCTCTACCCGGGCATGCCGGTGGAGGCGATGATTTCCCTGGGCAAACGCACGGTGATCGACTACTTCCTCTCGCCACTCACCAGTAGCCTCGATTCGACCTTCCGCGAGGAATAACGCCACGGGTCGTTCTTTTGCTGCACCCGACCGGGCCGTTATCCGCCGGCTGGCGGACGCGTCGCAACGGCGCGGCGGCGTCAAGCGCCGCTTTCTCGGTCGATCACACTCTAGGGCAGCAGTCCCGGCGGAAGGTAGGCCGACAGCAGTGCGCCCGCCAAGGCGGCCAGAATTGTCGAAAGCAGCAGGTAGAGCCAATTGGGGCGGTCGGCCAGAGACTTGCGAAGCTCGCTTATCTGCTGTTGATCGGCGGCATTTTTTACCCGACTTTCCACCCGAACAATGAAGCTCTGCAACGCGATCAGCTCTTGCTCCTGTCGTTCTAGGCTGTCGCGCAGGGCGGTCGGGTCCGCCGATTCACCGCGTGGGCTCTCGACGATTTGGCCGTGAAGGCTGTCCTGCTGTGCGGCTTGCGCCTTAAGCGTTTTTTCCAATTGAAGAAATCGCTGACTTAGCTGGGCCATGACCAGCTCGCGGCGGTGATTCTGCCGTGCCAATTGGTCTACCTTTGTGTCAAGCAGGCCAAGCTTGACGGCGGCGTTGTTATCCTTGCTGCCGCCCAGTACCTCCTTATTCTCAGCAAAGCGGACCGTGATATTGTTGCTATCCATTCGGGCGACAGCGGACTCAAAAAGCCATTCGAAGGCATGGTGGCCATCACCCAAGCCTCGTTCCTTCAGGTCTTCGCGGTACTTGTCGGCGGTGGTGAACCCCACAACCACCCCGTTGCTGACCACTTCCAGTTTGACCTTTACTTCGGGATGTTCGGGGATCCAGGCCCAGCCGTTGAGCGCGGTTGGGCGGATCACATCGATAAAACCTTCCGGTTTGGGACCGGTGGCCGGTGGGCTGGCGGCCTCGCTGGCTGTTCCGCCATCTTTCACATCAGTCATAGCGCTCTTTTCAGTCCTTGAAGGCAATGAACCGGTTGAAAAGCTGATCCGCCGGCAAGGTCAGCCGGCGGTGGCGGGCGCCCTTTTCCCGCCGGTCGAGGGCTTGGTTTTCCCGTTGACTGGCTTGCCGGCCTGCTTTTGGCGCGCTTGCATCGCCGCGGGCGGCGCTTTGCCGGTAAGCAGGTTTTGGTACAGGCTCAGGTGATCTTCGGCGGCGTCGGCCAGACTACGAACCGCGCCGATGCCTTTGTTCAGGCGGTCCCAAAGACCTTGCTCTTCCAGGGCGCGGCGCAGGGTTTGCGCCAGGGCGCTGGCCTGGCCAACCGGAAAATGGAGGCCGTCTTTCTCGTCGGTCACCGACTCGGCCATGCCGCCGATGTTGCTGCAAATCACCGGGCGGCCGTTCTGGAACGCTTCTTCTATCACCAGCGGCGCATTCTCCCACCAGACCGACGGCACGACGACCCAGTCGACTCCCGCCATGCGCTGCCCAACCTCCCGGCGCTCATAGGCGCCAAGATGGCGAACCCGAGGGCGCACTTTTTTGAGCGCGTTCTGAAAGGATTTTACGAATTCGGGCGTTCGGAAGAACGTGTCGCCGTGAATTTCCATGCGGAAATCCATACCATCATCTATCAGGCTCTGGGCCGCCGCCAAGGCGACCAAGGTGCCCTTCATTTCGCTGACGTTTCCGAAGACGCCAAAGCGATTGTGCGGTCGTGCCGGGCTGTCCGGGCGCGGCGGGACCGTCGGACGCGCAGACTCGGCCGGATGGATCGAATCGGTCGGAACGCCGTTGCGCATCACGGCGATCTTTTCCGCCGGAAGCCCCCAGTCGATGAAACGCTGCCGTAAGAACGCACTGGGCGACAAGAACTGGTCGGCAAGCGAGAGGTGGGCCTTCAAGGTCAGCTCCCGGCGTTTGATCACGGCCGGCTCCAGGCTTGGGACGCACTTATGGCATTTTTGCGGCAGGGCCTTGTCGCAGAGCTTGCCCTCGGGGGTCGTCATCACCCCGTCGTTGACACAGATGTTGTTGAAGTCATGAAGCGAGACAACGATTTTGGCGTCGGGGCAATAGCGTTTGATGATCGCCAGAATATCGGCGCCAAAAAATAGCAGATGATGCAGATGAATTATCTGAGGCGCGATGTGATTCAGCAGCTCGGGAAGCTGCGTCGCCATGGCGTAGATGTCGTCCTGCAGCATTTCCCGCATGTTTGGCCCGGTGGTCCAGAGCAGGAAGCAGCGCGACTCTCGATCATAGGTTTGAAACAACGTTCCGGGGGGGCGGGGCCGATGATAGTCGAAAGTGGCCGCGACATAGTAGGAATCGTGTCCCTTTTCCTGCCAATAGTAGTCATGCAGGTTTTTTGAAAAAACCTCTGTACCACCAGGATGAAGGCGCGGATCGTTGTGGCAAAAATGCAGAATTCTCATGACGGCTTTCAAGTCGCGTGCTGGCGGGTTGGATGGCCTGCTGTGGCGTTGGTTGGTTAAGGTTGGCCGGTTCGCTCGATCGATGCAGCCGGTCAGGGGAGGCAACGGGTCTGGCGGATCATGCGGCGGCAAGGTCAAAGCCTTCCTTCGCGCCGATTAGATAGGGATAATCTTATAAAGTTATTTACATCCCTGTCTTTCAGCTTTGCGCCGGGCCGGGCTGGGCGACTGGCCCGGGCGGTTTTCGATTATGAGCGTTATTCCGCTGGCAGGGAACCTCCCAGGCGGGTTTTTCGCTGATTAATCATCGATTTGTCGGGGATTTGCCGAGTGGCGGGGCGCGGCAGCCTCGTCGGGCGCTGCGACCTGCGCCAGAATGGCTTGGAACCGCGCGGCAATCCGCTTGATATCGAAGGTTTTTTCGGCGTATGCCCGCGCCGCCCGCGCCATCTCGGCGCGGCTGTCGGCGTCGGCCAGCAATTGTTGTACGTTGGCGATCAGATCTTCGGGAGATTGCGGGGCGGACACCAAGCCCATCTGGTTTCTCTCAATGATGTTTCTTGCCAGGTTTCCCGGGGGGATCGACCCCACCAGGGGGCGGGCGATGCAGGCGTAGGTCAACACCTTGGAGGGGACGGAAAACACGCCGGCGTCCTGTTCCAGCAGGACGAGCAACAGATCGGCGCCACTAAGCATTTCGGCAAGGTGGGGATAGGGAACCCAAGGGCGAACAACTAGATTGGCCAGGCCCGCCGCGCGCAACAGATCGGCGCCCGGTCCTTCGGAAAAGACGTAGACATCGGCGTGCGGCAGCGCCGCGGCAATCGCCTTGAGATGCTCCGGGTTGTGTTTCAACCCCAAGGTGCCGGAGTACACAATTCGCGGGCGCCCGCCCGGCATATGCGCGCTGGCCCAGGCGTTGTCGCGCGGGCAAGGGGCAAGCTCGTCCAGCGGCGCCCAATTTTCAATGGTGGTGATGCGCGCTCGGGGGACCCGGTGGCGCACAAGGATCGGCAGGAAGTCCTGGGCGATGGCCACAACGTGCTGGCTGCGCCGCAGCAGATCGTACTCGACACGTTGATAATACCAGCCGACGAGGTGGCCAATTCCCGGAAATCGAGTGGCTAGAATGCGCAGGATGGCTTCACTGTAGATATCCTGGATCCAGAAAATCTTGGGGATCCCCAGCCGTTCGCAGGCGGCCCAGGCCATGCGCTGGCAGTCCAGCGGGGCGTTGCTCGAGATCACCACATCCGGATGAAAGGCTTCGATTTCAGCGGCCAGCATTTTTCCGATGGCGATTTCCTGCGCCCGGCGCTTCACAAAGGAGTTTTTGTCGAAGGGCTGCGACAGCGATAAGGCGACAATATCGAAGCTGTCCGGATCGTCGGGTTGCTTTACCAGATTGCCCTTTGGGGTTTGAAAGCTGGCCGAGTAGACGTGCCGAACTTGTGCGCCGCGCCGGGCAAGTTCGCGTGATAGTTGCACCTGGAAGGGGTGGCCCGAATAGTCGTGTATCAGCAGCTTCATAAAGGATCCTTGAAAGCGTCGCTGTAAGCGGCGGGGTGGCGGGGGCGCGTCCGGACATCCTAGCAGAACGGATCGGCTTTGAACCTGTTTTGCCGCCGAGTCGATCCAGATGGTCGGGCGTGGGACCGCGCGGCGGGCGGCTCGGCGCGCGATGGTCGCGCCGAAGCGACGATCTGTCGCCGCTTGCATTGGCGGCATTGTTGGCGTCTCTGGCGTCTCTGGCGCTGGTGCGCGTCACCGCCAGGAAACATCGATAAAATTTGATCGAAATGGCTGCAATAAAATAGAAAATACTTTATTTAAAACAAGGATTTGAAGGTATTTTTTAATCCTTGATACTTAGCCTGGGACAGGAACGGCAATCGCCGCCGTTTTATGCTTTGAAAAAGGGTTCCGGCCATGACGCGCGTCGCTCCTGCGCTCCCGAGAAAAGGATCGGACGGTTTGCTTTCGCGCCGGCGCGCCGGTCGAACCTTTGTCGAACGGCTGTCTATTTGGCGGCGCAACGAAGACGGGGTGACTGCCCTTACCTTTGCGCTTGGCCTGCCGCTGGTGCTCTTGACCATGACCGGTCTGCTGGAAGTCAGCTTTATCCTGCTGCTGGGCACCTTGATGGAAGGCGGGCTGCGGGAGGCCGCCCGGTTTGGCATCACTGGCCAGGAGCCCAATGCCCAGGTCCGCAGCGAGCGGGTGCTGGAAATTGTCGAAAAGCACACCATGGGGCTGGTAGATCTAACCAAGGCCAACATTTCCTTCAAGAGCTATGACAGCTTCGGGGCAGTTGGCAAACCCGAGCCGTTCAATGACAGAAACCGCAATGGCCGGCGCGAAAATAACGAGAGCTTCACCGATATCAATGCCAATGGCCGGTGGGATTCCGACCAGGGGGCGCAAGGTCTGGGCGGCGCTGAGTCGGTGGTGCTCTATTCGTTGGACTATGATTGGCCGCTGTTGACCGGCTATTTGAGCGATTTGCTCGGGTCGAAGGGGCGCATGCCGCTCCGAGCCTCGGTTTTGGTGCGCAACGAACCTTATGACCTGGGAGGTTGAGGTGATGAAGAAAGCCTTTCCCTGTCTGCCGGATCGCCGGCGCCGGCTTGCCGCCCGCCGCGGCGCTGCGGTGCGGGACTTTTATGAAAATCTTCGCGCCTGGGTCGGGAAGCGACGGCCGGTTGCGTCCTTGGCGCGGGCGCGCGACGGCGCCGTCGAGATCGAAATCGCCATGGGTTTGGTGCTGCTGATCACCGTGACGATCGCAAGTTTTGACATCGGGCGCTATATTCTGCTGTCTCAGAAGCTCAGTCGCACAGCGATGAGCACCGGCGATCTGCTGGCCCGCGGCGCCCTGCCGGACGCCGGGGGGGTGGCGGATATTTTTGACTCCGTGCCTTTCCTGCTGCAGCCGTTCGAGTTTGGCGCCAAGGGGGCGGTGGTGCTGACGGCCGTTGGCGAAACCCCGGCCGGCGACCCCTTGGTGGCGTGGCAGCGGCGGGGCGGCGGCCAACTTGACGCCGCGTCCCTGCTGGGCGTGGAGGGTGAGCGGGCCTCCCTGCCGGAGGGACTGCGGACCCTGCCCAATGAGAATATTATCGTGGCGGAAGTTTTTTACGACTATCAGCCGGTTTTCGGCTTGGGTTTCACTCCGGCGCGCCGGCTTTATCAGCGGTCCTTTTATCGAACCCGCACCGAATAGCGTGCGCCGCTTGCCTCACCTAACGGGACGAAATGGGGGCCGGGGCTGTTGGGCCCGGCTATCGGGTCCGATTGCCGGACAGAAAGCCGGGCAAAAAGAAAGCCGACCAGGGCTGGCTGGTCGGCTGCGCCTGCTGCGATGGTCAGGCGGAAGGGAAGTTTGGGAGGAAGCGGAGATCACTCTTATTCGATGATCCTTAGGTTGCCCAGATTGTTGGCGATGGTCAGAAAGGAAGCCAGCAGATCATCGCCGTTGTCATTGTCAAAGTAGTAGGCGCTCGAGGAGGCGCAGCTGCTGAAGATATCCCTGATTTCCCGGCCCCGGCTGTCATTCGGGACACCGAAAGTTATGGCGTAGATCTGGATGCCCTCGGCTTTCATCGAGCCGCAGACTTCCAGGGTCTTGTCATTCAGTATGCGCCGGGCGCTGTCGGCGTTGCGGGTTCCCAGGTTCCCGGCGGCCAGCCGTTGATAGGCGGTGAAGTCGCCGTCGGGATGACCCATGGACCACTGGTTATAGCCGTCGGTCAGGACGACCGCGACCTTCTGAATCTTGGGGTCGTTATAATCATGGGGCAGTTCCTCATTGCCCCACAGACCCCGCCATTTCGGCGACAGCATGCGCCAGCCCCAGACCAAGCCAACGTTGGTCATGGTGCCGCCTCGGCTCCAGGAATTCATCGCGCTGATGCCGGAAATAGCGGTGCCGTGCTGCTTGGTGAGGGGGGTGACTTCGGGGCCGCAGCCGATGTTCGGCCCTTTGCCGTTGGGACCGGCTGTGTTGACCGACTCCCGCTCGTCGATGTCGGCGGGAAAATAGGTGTTGTTGCGCCAAAAGCTGTATTTGTAGCGTTGGGTGGCCCGCTCCCAATACTGCGGCACGAACCGCGCCTGGCTGGGGATGGCGTCGGTGACGTCGTTGCGGTTGGCAAAGCGCGCCTCGACGCAGCCCTTCCAGCCATCGGCAACCAGGCATTTGCGCGAAGATTGACTGTAGATCCCGATCTCGCCGCATTGCGCCTGCGACAGATCGCGCCGGGTTTCGAAGTCGCCGATCACACAGGCGTCGAAGTCGCCCTTCCAGGACGCGCTGGCGCCGCCACAGGCGCGGCTGTCGACGTCTTCGGCCGTGAATTCATACTGCAGCCGGTCGACCGCGCCGTCGGCCAGCCAATTTTTGCGGCTGTTGCCGATATTCACCGTGGCGACATAGGGCACCAGACCGACATAGAGGTCGGTTTTTTCCTGCTGGCTTTGTTGATGAAGCTGGTTCACCAGCTTGCGGGCGGCGGCCTTCATGTCATCAATCTTGCCGCGTGAGCGCATCGACCCGGTGTTGTCCATGATCAGGACCAGCTCCAGGTTGGCGCCGCCGGCGCGCTGCACCACCGCCCGGTCCGCCACGCCGATGTTTTTCTGCCCCATCAACCCCAGCAGGGTGGTGTCAATGGAGGCCGTGGCGGCGACCGATAGGGTCCCGGCTTCGGGCGCTTCGACGATGGTCAAGGCGCTAACCTTGGCGTCCAGGTACCCGGCGGGGAAGTTCGCCTCGAAAAACATTTTCACTTCAGAATCGCGGGTGTTCGAATCGAAGGCTCGCGCCCCGGCCAGGGCAGCGGCGTCCAAGGCTTGCCCCAGGCGGGCCTTCAGCAGGTAGGCCCGGCCAACATCAATGGCCATGCCCGAGACGGTCAGCAGGGGCAGCAGCGCAAGGGCAAAGAGGATGGCCCCCGAGCCCCGTCGGTCTGTCCATAGCGCCCGCAGCTTTCTTGCCAGTGAACTGAACATGATGCGATCCAAACATTAACTGTGCGGCCCTATTATAGTCATCGTGATTGAAATGTCTATAAAATCAATAAGATATAGAGTGTAGCTATATAACTACATTAACAAAAACACTTTGCGACTGGCTTAGCTACAATTTCGTTCGAAATTCGAACTATTTTCCGACAGAAACAATACTAAACCATAGGTATTCAAGAAATATAAATAAAATTAAATAGAAATACTGTGCCTGCAAAGATATATGTAAGTTAAGAACAAGTTATAAGTTATTGTTATTTTTGAATTTTAATTCGTTATTAATGTTTTTAGCGATATCATTGCTTCGTCGTCACCGCACAAATTTGAACATTTACTGGAGGCACTCCAAATGTTTCGCACTCTTACTGATCTATTCAAGGATGAATCTGGCGCCACGGCCATTGAGTACGGTCTGATTGCCGCGCTGGTTTCCGTCGCCGCCATCGGCGCGATGAGCGCCATGGGTGGCTCGCTCGATACCATGTTCACCAGCGTGTCCGACGCGCTTTGCAACAATCTGCCCGAGGGCGCGGTCGCGCCAGAGGGTTGTGGCGCGGCGCCAGAAGCGCCGCCTGCGGATTAAGGAAGTGCGGTGGCGCGTGGTCGAACCGTTTCGATCAACGCGCCCCGTCTCTTCCAAGGGGGTCTCGTGTAAGGGCCGGACCCCCTTTGATGAGATGGGTCCCGGTAAGATGGATCCGGGTAAATCGAGCCCGACCTTGGTTTTAAGTTCCGCATCGGCTGAGTGTCAGGGGTGATCGATGGTCGGCGTGGTTGCGCGCAAGCGGGCGGCCGAGATGCACGAGGACAGGCGTTATGATCCAGAATGCTCTCCCCTTGCTGTTGCTGGCGCTTGCTGCGGGGTTCTTCATCGCAGCGGCGGTTAGTGATTTTCGCCGCTTCATCATTCCCAACAGATACAGCTTGATTTTATTGCTGCTGTTCGCCGCCTACGTCCTAGCGGTGCCCACCGATCAAAGCCACTTGATCAATGAAAAAATCAATCTGGATCAGCTGCTTTCCGAAGGCGGCGGGGGGGCCGGATTGCTGGGTGGCTCCACCGCCGTTTGGGCCAAGCACCTGCTTGTCGGCGGGGTGGTTTTCGCCCTCTCGACCGTCGGTTTTTCTTTCGGCTTTTTCGGTGGCGGCGACGCCAAGCTGTTGACGGTGGCCGCGTTTTGGGCCGGCCCCAAATATCTTGCCGCCTTGATCGCCATTACCGGGGTGGCCGGGGGGTTGCTGGCGCTGGCGGTGTTGGCCAGCGCGCTGGCCGCGCGCCGGAAGCTGACCGTAAGCGGTCTTGCGGCCGGCCTGGCCGGATCGGTTCAGGCCGACATCCGGGGGGAGGACGCGCGCGACGTTGCGGGGGCCGTCGCCGCGCCACCCCTCCCTCCGGTGCGGAAAGCTCCGGTGCCTTATGGGATCGCCATTTCCCTGGCGGGGCTTTACGTCCTCTACCGCCTCGCCCTGCCGCTGCTTTGAATTTGGGGCAAGGCTCCCGGGTCGGCGCCTTTTTGGCTTGCCGCGCGATCTCTGAACCGAAGGAATAGAGCTCATGTCACCGCGCACAGTCCTGCTTATCGGCGTGGCCCTGATCAGCGGCCTGGGGACGGTCTATATGGCGCGGCTTCTGTTGACGGCGCCGGACGCGCGGCTGAGCGAGCAGACGTCGCAGGCGGTCGATCCTCAAAAAGCCCCGGTGACCCGAATTTTGGTCGCCGCCCGGGACCTGCCAACCGGCGCCCTGGTCCGCGCCGAGGACTTAGCGTTTCGCGCCTGGCCCGAGGTGGCCGAAGGCGAGGACGTCTATCTGTTGGAAGAGCAAACCAGCTTGGATGATTACCTGGGCGCGGTGGTGCGCCGCGCCCTGACCGCCGGCGATCCGGTCACCCGCCGTCGGTTGGTCAAGCCGGGTGAGCAGGGGTTCCTGGCCGCGGTGTTGGAGCCCAACACCCGCGCCGTTTCCGTGCCGATCAACGGTGTGACCGGGGTTGCGGGGCTGGTGTTCCCGGGCGACCGGGTCGATTTGATCCTCACCCACACCATCACGCTGGCCGATGATGCGAACATAACCGAGCGCCGCGCCGCTGAGACGGTGCTGGAGAATGTTCGAATTCTGGCGATCGATCAGAGCACCGACGATCAAAGCGATGAACCCAAGGTGGGGAAAACCGCCACCCTGGAAGTGCTGCCCCAGCAAGCCGAGCGGGTTATCCTCTTGGCTGAATTGGGCCAGTTGTCCCTAAGTCTGCGGGCGTTGGCGTGGCAACTGGATGTTCCCGACGGCCGCGGCCCCCAAACCGACCCTGGCGCGTCCGTCGAGTCTAGCGACCAGGCGCCGGCGGCGCGTTCCATGCCCGGCGGCTTGGCCGCAACGGCCGCAGCTCAGCCGTCGTTGATTCCAGCCGTTGCGCTCTCGCCGGATCGGCAGCGGTTGCTCACCCAAACTTCGGTGGCGCGCGCCCAACCTGTCTTGCCAGAGCCAGCCCCTCGCCGGGTTGACGCGCTCACGACGAGCCCGGCGGCGCGTCTGGCGGGACCGCATTTGCCGCAAAACCCGCGCCCCTTCACCTGGGACAGCGATGTCAGCCGCGTGCTGCCCGCGCCGGTCAGCCAATCGGCGAAGGTGCAGACCGTTCGGGTTATGCGGGGCACCGCCATCGAAGAGAAAAACTTCAAGAAGTGAAAGGTACCTTAGATGCGCGCACGCCCCCTTCTTGCTTGCCTTATTTTCCTGCTGACCCTGGGCTTGGCCAGCGTTCAGACGACCCAGGTCGTCCTGGCGGCCCGGACCAGTGGCGCGGGATTGTCGATTGAAATCGACAAGGGGGAAATGGTCACCTTGACCCGGCCGGCGGCCTCGGTCTTCATCGCCAATCCCGAGATTGCCGATCTTCAGGTGATGTCGCCGACCGTCGTCTATATCTATGGACGCCGCCAGGGCGAAACCCAGCTCTTTGCCATTGATAAGGTTGGCGAAGTTCTGATCGATCGGCCGATCACCGTGAACCACAATCTGAATGGGCTTCGCGCCGCCCTGGCGGTGGTTTTGCCCGGCCAACAGGTTTCGGTGCGCTCCGTCGAACTGGGAATTTTATTGACCGGACAGGTCGAGTCGCCGGAGCAGGCCGCCGACGCCACCCGCCTGGCGAGCCGTTTTCTGCCGGCGGCGGAGGGCGCGGAAGTGATCAACCGCATTACCACCACCGCGCCGACCCAGGTAAATCTGCGGGTGCGCATCGCCGAAGTCGCGCGATCCGTCGGCAAGGATTTTGGCATCAATTGGGAAAATATCGCCCAACTGGGTAACTACACCCTGGGTTTTGGGTTTGGCGGGGCGGCTGCGGGTGGCGCGGGATCGGCCCTGGGCGGTGCCGGCAGTCTGTTCCTGGGCTTCAACAGCAACTCGGTTGACGTCAATGGCCTGGTGGACGCCTTGGCCATAGAAGGCCTGGTGTCGGTGTTGGCCGAGCCGAATTTAACCGCGCTGTCCGGGGAAACCGCTAGTTTTCTGGCCGGCGGCGAATACCCGATCCCGGTGCCGGGCGACAACGGCACGGTGACCGTCGAATACCGTGAGTTCGGGGTTTCCTTGGCCTTTACGCCGACCCTGATCGGCAATCGCCGGATCAACCTTCGGGTTCGGCCTGAAGTCAGTCAGCTGTCCACCACCGGCGCGGTGGTTATCGAGGGGTTTGAAATTCCGGCGGTGTCCACCCGCCGGGCCGAAACCACGGTGGAGTTGGGCAGTGGCGAATCCTTTGCCATCGCCGGCTTGCTGCGGCGTGACTCCACCAGCACGGTGAGCAAGTTTCCCTTGCTCGGTGACCTGCCGGTGCTCGGCGCGCTCTTTCGCTCCACCAGCTTCAACAACGACGAGAGCGAGTTGGTCATTATCGTCACGCCCTATTTGGTGGTTCCCTCCGGCACGCAGTTGGCGATTCCAACCGATGCGGTCCTTCCGCCCAACGACGTTGATCTGATTTGGCGGGGACGGCTGGAGGGACAGCGGCGCGATCAACCCGTCGGGCCCGTCGCATCGGGTTCACTGGGCTACATTCTGGATTAGGGAGGCGGTAACAATGATTTCGACCCCACTGACGTCCATGTCGTCTTCCGCGCTGGTGCCGATTGCCTTGGCCTTGTCGTCACTTCTGGTGTTAAGCGGTTGCGAACAGCCGCTGCAGAACGCGCCGACCGTGAATTACACCCAGGTCGAGACGGTGACAGCCATCCATGCGGTTCGTTTCGGCGAGGGACAGTCCCGGCTGGACAAGTCCGAGCAGCAGCGTCTCTATCGTTATCTGGCGCCGCTTGTGCGCGCGCCCGAAGATCGGGTGTTGGTGGAATGGCCAAGGGAAACAACGCCTGGCGACGGCAGTCTGGCCGCCGCGCGCAGCCAGTCGGTTCAGCAAGATCTTCGCCGTATCGGATTGCAGGTGGCGGCCTACAGCCCGAAGGAAAGCCGAAGCGGCCGGGTCAGGGTTCTGGTCGAGCGTCTCGCGCTCTACAGTCCGGGCGATTGCCTGGCGCCCAAGCGGCAACCCGGGTTTTCGGACTCCTTCGTCAACGGCGCGGACCAAAAACAGGGCTGCGCCACGGCGGATAATTTCGCCAAGATGCTGGCCAATCCCTACGATGCCAAACGCGGCGGCGTCACCGGTCCCGCGCGCACCGAACGGCTGACAACCGGGCAGCAGCGCTACGATTCCGGCGCGCCGCTATCGATTTCGACGGACAGCGCGGCGGGTTTGGGAGGCGGCGGCTGATGTCCGATCCGAGTCGCCGGGAAGAACCCACGCTGGATAGCATCTTGCACAGCCTCAAGCAGGGCGGTGGGGCGCCAAAGGTGCGTATGTCGCCCGACTCCTTGCCCACGCCGAGCGCGCGCACAGCGCCCGCCGATCGCGCGACTGGGGTTGTGGCGTCTGCCGATCCCCTCGACCTCGAGCCCCTGCCGCGGTCTATTTCGTCGCGCCTTGAGGCTGCAAGCGGGAACAAACCCAGCCTGGAGACGGCGATTGAGTTTGACATGAGCGACGTGGTTTTGGCGGGTGGCATGGCCTTTGCCGCCTTCCTGTCCGAAGGCCTCAGCGGCGAAACGGTTGTTGCCTTTGCCGAACAGCAGGGCTGGGACGCCGATGCGGTCTATCCGGGCACCCTGCGCGAGGTGCTGGCGCTGCCGGCGCCCGCCGGCTACCCCAGGATTTTGCTGGTGGATCTGGATGGGGTGTCCGAGGCGGTCGCGGGCTTGGCGGCGCTGCGGTCGCTCTGCCCGGAAAGCCAGGTATTGGCGGTGGGCAGCGCCAACGATATTCAGCTCTACCGGGACCTGCAGGCCGTGGGCGTGGCGGACTATCTGGTCAAGCCCCTGGCCCCTCCGTCGCTTCTGCAGTCGATGACCCGGATCGAAAGCGAGCGGTCGTTGAAGCAGACCAGCCTGGGTAAGAAAGCCAAGGTCATCACGGTGATCGGCGCCGGCGGTGGCGTGGGGGCCAGCACGCTGGCGGTAAATTTGGCCTGGGGCCTTTCCCAACAGCGCGAAGACAAGACCGCGCTGTTGGATCTGGACCTTCACTTTGGCGTGGCCTCCTTGGCGTTGGATTTGGATCCGGGGCGGGGTTTGCGTGAAATTTTGGCGGCGCCGGAGCGGTTGGACAGCCTGCTGGTCGGGTCGGCGGCGGTGATGGCCGGCGAGCGGCTTGCCGTTTGGAGCGCCGAGGACCCGCTCGACAGCAAGATGAGCTATGAAGGGGCGGGCGCGGTGGCCCTGGTCGAGGAGCTGGCGAGAAACTTCGGCGAGGTGGTGGTGGACATGCCGCGCCATCAGGTGCCGCAGCATCGCCAACTCCTCGATCACACCGATGAGGTTCTGCTGGTCAGCGACCTCTCTCTGGCCGGCGTTCGGGACTGTACCCGGCTGCTGGCTTTCTTGCGCCAGGAAGGCCGTGACCTTCCGGTGAAGTTGGTCCTGGGTCGCTGCTCCAAGGAGCGGCCCGGACAAGTGGATCGCACCACCTTTGAGCGCGCCGTTAAGGAAAAAGTCTCATGGGTGGTGCCTGAAGATGCCAAGGCCGCTGCGGCGGCAGCCAATGCGGGCAAGCCGGTAAAGGACGTGGCGGCGAAATCTCCCTTGAGCCTGGCCATCGAAGACATCGTGCGCGCCTTCGATGCGCCGGGCGCGAGCGGCGCCCGTCGCGGTCTGGACCGACTGGCTTTCTGGCGGAGGAAATCATGAGTTGGAAGACGAAACTGAAAGGCGGGGGCGAGCCCTCCTTGACGGCCCCTTCGAGCTCTGAGACGGCCGATGTCGCGGCCTTGGCAACCAAATGGCTCCCGATCATTGCGGCGCAACTCGCCGATGAACCGCTTCAGGCGCCGGATCTGGCCCGCCGGATCAAGGGGCAACTGCCCGATCTTTGCGGCAGGGATTGGCGGTCGTTGACCTTGCTCGAACAACGGGCGCTGGTGGCCCGACTTTCCGCCTCATTGGCCCAGCTGCGACAAAACCCCCAGGCTGGCCCCGATGGCTTCGGTGGCTCCGGTGGCGTGGGCGGCGCGCTGGGCGCCCGGTGGGATCGGTCGCGGAGAAAATCGACGGCGGCCCTGCCGGTGTTGACCCAGGTGGGGGGAACGCCCCGAGACGCGGCGCTTAGTTCCGAGGAAAAGGAAGCGCGACAGCGCATTGAGCGGGCGAAAATACAGCTTCAACCGCTTCTGCTGGAGCGGATCGACTCCTCGGCTGCCGCGGCGATGACCCGTGATGAGTTGACACAGGAAATCAGCCCGATGGTGGCCGAACTGCTGGACGAGTTGAAGCTTCAGCTCAACCGGCGGGAATCAACCCTGCTGGTCACCCAGACGATCGATGAGATGCTGGGCTTGGGGCCGTTGGAGCCCCTGCTGGCCGATAGCAGCGTCAACGACATCATGGTCAACGGATTTGATAAGATTTTCGTCGAGCGCAACGGCAAGCTGCAGCTCACCAACTATCGATTCCGCGATAACGGCCATGTCATGGCCATTGCCACCCGAATTGTCACCGCCATCGGACGGCGGATCGATGAATCTTCGCCGCTGGTGGACGCCCGCTTGGCCGACGGCAGCCGGGTGAACATCATCATCCCGCCGCTCGCCCTGGACGGGCCGTCGATCTCGATCCGCAAGTTTGCCCGGCAGAAGGTGACGTTGGAGGCGATGGCCCGGCAGGGCAACATCTCCGACGCCATGCGCACCGTGCTGCAAGTGGCGGCGCGCACCCGCCTCAACATCTTGATTTCCGGCGGCACCGGCTCGGGCAAGACCACATTGCTCAACGCGATGTCGCAAATGATCGACACCCAGGAGCGTATCGTCACCATTGAAGACGCCGCCGAACTGCAACTCCAGCAGCCCCATGTGGTGCGTTTGGAAACCCGGCCGCCAAATCTGGAGGGCCGGGGTGAAATTCCCATGCGTCAGCTGCTGAAAAACGCCCTGCGCATGCGTCCAGACCGGATTATTGTCGGCGAAATTCGCGGCGAGGAAGCCGTCGACATGCTGCAAGCCATGAACACCGGTCACGACGGCTCGCTTTCCACCCTGCACGCCAACCGCCCGCGCGATGCCCTGATGCGGCTTGAAAACATGATCGGCCTGGCGGGGATCAATCTGCCGGCCAAGGCGGTGCGGATGCAGATCGTTTCGGCGGTGGATCTGATCATCCAGATCTCGCGGATGCGCGACGGCCTGCGGCGGGTCACCCATATCAGCGAGGTGGTGGGCATGGAAGGTGACGTGGTTATCCTGCAGGACCTCTACACTTACGAGTACAAAGGCGAGCGGCCGGACGGCAGCCTGGACGGTCAATTCCAGTCCGCCGGCGTGCGGCCGCACTTTACCCCCAAGGCCGCCTATTTTGGCCTGGACCGGTCATTGCTGGAGGCCTTGTGATGGCTTTGGATCTCTACAGCATCCTGCCTTGGGCCCTGGCGGTTAGCGCCAGCGTGACGGTATTGCTGTTGGGGAACCTCTTTCTGGGGCCGCGCGCCGCCAACGATCGGCAGGTAAAGCGCCGGCTCAATCGGGTCGGGCAGCAGTCCAACGCCCGGCCGGTCGCGGCAACCCGCAGCGCCTTGAGGCGGCAGCGCGCCGACAGTGAAATCAAGACACTGGATCGGCTGATCAAGCGTCTGTTGCCCAACCCGGATAAACTGCGCGGACGGCTGATGGCCACCGGGTACAACCTCAAAATCGGCCAGTATATCCTGATTTGCATGTTGCTGACCCTGACCCCCACGGTGGTGATGAGCCAGTACCTTGGCGTGCCGTTCATCCTGTCCTTGGCCCAGGGGGTGATCCTGGGCGTGGGGTTGCCGCATTTTCTGGTCGGAACGCTGGGCGCCCGTCGGGTCAAAGCCTTTATCGCCCAATTTCCTGAAGCCATTGACCTGATGGTCCGGGGCCTGCGATCCGGGCTGCCGATCACCGAATCCTTTTCGGTGGTGGCCAGTGAAATGCCGCCGCCGATCGGTCCGGAATTCAAACAGGTGATCCATGAGGTCTCGATCGGCGGCTCCTTGGAAGACGCGCTGTGGGCGGCGGCAAGGCGGATCGACGCCCCCGAGTTCAAGTTCCTGGTGATTGCCCTGTCGATCCAACGTGAAACCGGCGGGAACTTGACCGAAACCCTCAGCAACCTGGCCGATCTGCTGCGTCATCGGCGGCAGCTAAAAATGAAGATCAAGGCAATGTCGGCGGAGGCCAAGGCGTCGGCCTATATCATCGGCATCTTGCCCTTTGCGATGTTCGGGTTGATCTGGGTGGTCAACAGCAGCTATCTGGCGTCGCTGTTTTCCGACCCGCGCGGCTGGATCATGCTGGGTGGGGCGCTGTCGATGATTCTTCTCGGCACCTTCGTCATGTTCAAGATGGTGAGGTTCGAAATATGACCTTCGACCTGCAAAATTTTCCTTGGCCCTTCGGTCTCGCGCTGCTGGACCTGGTCGCGATCAGCGCCGCCATTACGACCATCTCCGTGGTGATCTTGGTGTGGTACAGCCTGGTGGAGCGCGACCCGCTGGCCGGACGGCTGCGCGGCCTGCTGCGGCAGCGCGCCGTGATGAAAGCCGGACTGTTGACCCGTCCGGCCCGCAAGCCGGTGATCGACCGTAAAAGCATCATGCATTTGGTGGTGTCGCGCTTTAAGCTGTTGCGCAGCAAGAATCGCGGCCTGTTGAATCGCAAATTGGCGCGGGCCGGCTGGCGCGGGCGTGATGCGGTGGTCACCTACCTGTTCGCCAAACTGGCGCTGCCGCTGCTGGCCGGTTTGTTCTTTGCTTTCTTCGTTTATGCGATCCTGCCCGACAGCCTGCCGCCGGTGGTCAAGATCACCATCCTGCTTGCAACCTGCCTGCTGGCGCTTTTCTTGCCCGATATCTGGATCAGCAATGTGGCGCAGCGCCGCCAGGAAGTCATTCGCAAGGCCCTGCCCGACGCCTTTGATCTGCTGGTAATTTGCGCCGAAGCGGGGTTGAGCCTCGACGCCAGCCTGGACCGGGTCGCCAAAGAAATGGGCACAACCTGCGTGGCGCTGGCCGATGAACTGGGGCTGACCGCGGTGGAGTTGAGCTTTCTTCCCGATCGCCACAAGGCCCTTGCCGGCTTGGCCGATCGGGTTCCGCTGGCGGGATTGCGCGCCTTGGTCAACACCCTGGTTCAGACCGAACGCTACGGCACGCCGCTGGCCGATTCCCTGCGGGTTCTTTCCCAGGAAATGCGGTACGAACGCATGATGAAGGCGGAGGAAAAAGGCGCCCGACTTCCGGCGCTGCTGACCTTGCCCATGGTGCTGTTCATCCTGCCGCCGTTGTTTGTTGTGCTGGTGGGGCCGGCCGCCCTGACGATGATTGATTCCTTCGCCAAGATGTAGTTGGCGCCGCATTTCATTATCCGGTTGGAAACTGTTTGCTGGCGGAAAAGGCGCGCGGCGCGCCTTTTTTTCCACGTCGATTGCCCGTGAAAATTTCCATACCATCGCGCTGTGCTTTCCAGCTATAACGGATCAGCGTTGCACTACCGTGGCGGCGGATAGTTCCTTTGATCGGCAACCTCGGCTGTTACGCCGTCAAAAGCTTGGTCGTCGGTTGTTTTGAATGCCGCCTTTTCTTTCTATCCTCTATTGCTCGTCTGTAACGGTAAGCGCCCTCAACTGATGCTTAAGTTATTCGGATGCAGGTCAAATCGGTGCCACAGTGTGGTCAGAATTCGCACGGATACTCGCGCGGACAAGTCGCTTGCGACTCCACACCCTGTTCAAACGGTCCGCACAGCTTGAGCGACGGTTGTCGCAAAGCTCATCACTCCCACGAGGATAAAATATGCTGCGTAGGTCAGAGTTGATTTTTTTCTCCCGCTGGTTGCGTGACCCCCTGAAGGTCGGCTCCGTACTTCCAAGCGGCAAAGCGCTCGCCTCAATGCTGGCAAAGCAGGTGCCGATCGCGGACGGAAAATACATTGTGGAATTGGGGGGAGGAACCGGCACGGTGACCGATGCCCTGCTCTCCACCGGACTTGACCCGAGCCGGCTGATTATTTTCGAGCGCGACCCGCAGTTCCATGCCCGTCTGACCGAACGCTTTTCTGACTCGCACGTCGTGCACGGCGATGCGCGCGACCTTGGTAAGCTGCTTGGCGGGATGGGCATCGAGTCCGTCGGGGCTGTGGTGTCCGGCTTGCCGCTGCTGTCGATGTCCAGCCACGTTCAGCGACCGATCTTTGAGCAGAGCTTTCAGTTTCTTGATCGCGACGGCGTATTCCTGCAGTTCACTTACGGACTGACCTCGCCTGTTTCCCAATCACTGATCCAGCCGCTGGGGCTTGTCGCGGAAAAGTTGGGGATGATCTGGCAAAATGTTCCACCGGCGACGGTCTGGCGCTATACCCAAGATCGCCGCCCGGAGGCCCTGCAGGTCATCCCGGCCGACCGGGAAAAAGTAAGCGCCAGCGGCTCCTACGCCAACATCTCATCCGCTGATAAGCTGAAAGCGTCGGGGCCAGTGGCGGCAAAAGGTTGTACAGCGCCCGCCAAAGGTTAGTCGGGGAGCTGCCGAGGGGCAGGGGAGCGACGATAGGACGCCAGGGTTTCATCGACTTTTTCGTCATCCATGGTGCGCCGCAATATGCGGGCGGCTTCCCGCTCCTGGCCGAGCATACCGTAGGCCAATGCCAGATTGCCCCAGGTCCTGGCCGTCACGCCGGGCAGGCGCGTGGCTTGCTCGAGATACGCCACCGCTGCCTGAGGCTGGCCGCCACGAATCAGAGAATAAGCAAGATTGTTCAATGTTTTGATATCGTTCGGCGCCAGCGCCAAGGCCTCCTTGAAATAGGCTTGGGCGGCGGCGCCGTTGCCCAGCAGGTCCTCGGCCACGCCGGCGCCGTTTAAGGCGCGCCGATCTTTGGCATTTTGCGCCAACAGCATGAGATAGCTATCCAGGGCCTCGCCGGGTTGCTCCTGTCGCAGCAAAATTTTCGCCAGACCCAAGCGGGCGGGACGGTTATCCGGTTCAAGCGATAGCGCCGCGCGATAGGCCAATTCCGCTTCCCTGGGTTGTGCCATTTCGGTGAGCAGGGCGGCCAGGTCGAGCAGGGGGTCAAGTCGGTCCGGATACTGTAAATGCAGGCGTTGGAAAAGTGTCGCGGCCATCTTCCGGTCTTGGCTGCTCCAGGTGCGGCGCGCCACCCGCAACATGGTTTCGTAGTTTTCGTCCCGATTTTTCGCCTGACGGGCCTGTGCCGCCGGGGTCTGCGTCAAGACCGGGTTTGGTTCAGCGGCGGCGGCCGATCCGGTGCCGGCCAATAGCGGGTCTAAATTACCATCGGTTGCACAACCACCCAAGAAAAGAGCACTGGCGACCCATAAGCCGGGAAAGAAACGGACGGGAAAAATGGTCATTCACAACAACTCAACTAGTTGGAATTGGACCTAAATTTACCCAGCCAAAGTTAATATTGCTTAAAGGGTTCTGTGGTTTTCTCGATACCAAGGGAAAATGAGGTAACATGACTGTCGCGGTAAAAACGAAACTTGCAGCCAAGGCGCGCTCTCACGGCGTGATTGACGCCCAGCCGGAAGACGCGGGCGCGCAGCTCTATCGCGAGATCATCCGAATTATCGAACGAATGCATCGTCGGCTGCTCGACGTGGTGCGGGTGGAATTGATGCGTCTGGGGGTCGAGGACGTGTCCTCGGCGCAGATGGTCATGCTGCTCAATATTCACGGCAATGAGGTTTCGGTCCGGGATTTGATCGAACGGGGGTACTACCTCGGATCAAACGCCTCCTACAATCTCAAACAGCTGTTGGAAGCCGGGTACATCAACCGCTCCGCCTCACAGCGCGACAAACGCGCCGCGCGCATCAGTCTTTCGGAAAAGGGCGCGGAACTTTGTGAAGAGCTGCGTAAGGTCGAAGAGGTTCACGCCGGGCTGATCGTGCGAAGCAAGGAAGACGTCACGGAGTTGGAAACCACCTTCCGCACGCTGCGACGTTTGGAAATGACCTGGACGGACGTGATCCGCTACGGCGATGCGCACAGCCTTTAGCGGACTGGTCAGGTCGCGGGTCGTTCGCGCCGGCTATGACATAAATTTGTCAGGAATTTGAAATTTTTTCATTCTAAATATAGCTATATTTTCATGGTGTTATACTATTTACTGAACCTAAGTAGAGAGGTTCTGATCAATGGCTGAGACGTTAATGCGCTTGAATATGTCCGATGCCCAACAACTGATGCTTGATCGGTCAAGCAGCAGCCGCGTGAAGGTGCTGGGTAAAATTCTGGCCGAGCTGGATCAAAAGCATTTGAGTGTCGAGGAATGTGATCTGGCGATTCAAGTCATTGAAAAGTTCGCCGCTGATACCGAAGTCCAGGTTCGTGTCGCCCTGGCCCAGCAAATCACCAACTCGCCTTATCTGCGTCGTGACCTGGCCGAAAAGCTGGCCCGCGATGTCGCTGAGGTCGCCATTCCCGTCTTGATTGACGCACGGGTGCTGACCGAAGAGTTCCTGATCGAGGTCGTGGGCGAGGGAGATCGCGGAAAACAGGAAGCGGTCGCCCAGCGCGCGGAGATTTCCGATCAGCTGGCCCATTCGCTCGTCGAGTCCAACAACAGCCGCGCCGTCGAGCTTTTGATGCGCAACAACAAGACCACGCTGTCGGAAGATATTTATATCAAGGCGCTGGACCGCTATCCCGACTACGAACCGATTTCCTACTCGATGATCGAGCGCGACAGTCTACCCGGCGTGGTGATTGAGAAGCTGGTGTTTCTGGTGTCGGAGGAACTGCGCCAGGAATTGATGCGGCGGCATCATATCTCAGCGGGCCTGTCACGGGATTTGGCCCGCAAGGCCCGGGAGACCGCCACGGTGTCGCTGATCAAGCCGATCGCAACAAAGCATGGGGATATCGAGCGGTTGGTGAGCCACCTGCACAACAGCAGTCGCTTGAGCGCGAGCCTGTTGTTTCGCGCGCTTTGTTCGGGGGAATTGATTTTTTTCAAAACCGGCATGGCGAAAAGAGCCGGGGTAACCTTGGAGGCCGCCGAGGCGCTGTTCGTCGATCACGGCCCGGACGCACTGATTCGGCTGTTCGCGCAGGCTGGTCTGTCCAGAAGCCTGATCGCCCCCTTCACCAGCGCCATGATGGCGTTGCAAGAACTGGAGGAGGTTGCCACCACCAACAAACCCGCCGACCGCCATACCTTGCAGGTGGCGGTGTTGGGGCGGGTGTTCAAGGATTGCGGCGACACCGAAGATCCCCTGGTGGATGAGTTGCTGTCGCAACTGGTCAGTGAGCTGCCGCACGAAGTGGTGGAAGAGGCGATGGAACGCGGTGGAATTCCCTTTCTGCCATTTTGATTTTCTGGTCTGATTTTCCGGTCTGGTTTTCCGCCCAGCTATCTCCGATCCCGGCTTGCCGTGGCTGCGGCGCTGCGGGCCGCGGCCGCGCCGTCGAAACCGCCCAGCCCAAAAAGGCTGTTCAGGCAAGCTTTCCCGGGGAAGCGGTCTGGACGATTCCGGCGGCAGCATTGCTTCGCGCTTTCGTGACTACCGACCGTCGCGGCGATGGTGTTAGCGTGGCTATCGGGAAGGAAATTCCGAGGTGTGGAACGGTGGGGTGTTTCATCAGGGGGGCGTGTTGGATCGGGCGATGATCTTCTTACCGATCTGCCTGCCGAAGATGGCCGACCCGCTCGCTAATTAGGGCCAGAAAGCGATCGCCGCAACGGGACGCAAATCAAGTTATCGCTGGTGGCCGATTGTGGCGGCCGGGATCGGCGTCTTTGCGCTTGCCTGGCTGTTCATCGCCATCGATCTGGCGCGCTTTGTCCAAATCCTTGAAGCCGCCAACCCGGTCTATCTGACTGTGTTGCCGTTGGCCATCGCGACCGAGCAACTGGTCCGGGCCTGGAAGTGGCGGCAGTTTCTCATGGTTCTCAAGCCGGTGGCGACCTTCCGGCTGTTTGGCGCCATCATGGCGGGCTATCTTGCCAACATCCTGGTGCCGCTTGGGGTCAGTCCCTTTGTGCGATCCTGGTTGATCGCGCGGCTTGACGAGATCCGCATGAGCGCGGTGTTGGCGACCGCGGCGATGGATCGGTTGCTTGACGGTCTGGTTTATCTGCTTTTTGTCGGTATCGTTTTGAGTTTCGCCGTGTTTCCTGATCCCACCGGCAACCTGTATCTTAGTTTTATGGTCGGCGCGGCGGGTAGTTTTGCGCTGATCGCCTTGCTGGCGCTTGCCGTGATCGGCCACCGCCGGAATATGCAGCAGGGTCGTGGCTGGCTGTTGCGCCTGGCCGGCCGGCTGCCCGGGGCCACCGCCCGCCGGGTTGGCGCGCTTCTCTATTCTTTCGCCGATGGTCTGGTCTGGCCGCCGAGCCGCTGGCGCGGCCTCGGTGTGGTCGGCGCAAGCCTGCTGATTAAACTGATCGCCGCGACGCACTTTTTTTGGGCCGGATTGGCCTTCGGTGTTGTGCTGGCGCCGATTGACTATCTGTTTTTGATGGTGTTTCTCGGCTTCCTGATTATCAGCACAAGATTGGCGCGCATTCCCGGCGGCTTTGTCTTCGGCGGCATCTACGCCCTCGATCTTCTTGGCGTGGGCAAGGAAGAGGCTTTGGCCATGGTCGTCACGGTGCAGGTCGCCAGCCTGGTTACCGTTGTGGTGATCGGCGCGCTTGCTCTGTGGCGCAATGGACTTTCCCTGGCCCACCTGCGAACCCGGAAAGAGGCGGATGATGCTCAAGGGTGACGCGCGACGGCGCTATCGGCGGATCGCGGCGGCGGGAATATTTTTTCAGGGCGGCGCGGCGATGGTCGATACCGGCACCATCGTCGCCACGCTGGTCAATGCCTTGACCGGCAGCGCCTTTGCGGTTGGCGCGGCTGCCGGGATTGCGCGTTTCGGCTGGTTGTTTCCGCAGCTGTTTGTGGCCTATGCCGCGTCGCGGCGGCAACGGCGGATGCCGCTTTACCTGATCGGCGCCGCCGGACGGATTGCGATCCTGTTGCTTATCGCCCTGTTGCTGATGCAGGGCGCGGACCAGCCAACGGCCCTTGTGGTCGGTGGCTTCTTCCTGTTGTGGACGGTCTATTCGTTTGTCGGCGGGATTGTCGCGGTCCCCTATAACGACATCGTCGGCCGGTCGGTGCCCTCGTCGTCGCGAAGTCGCTTGTTGGCGACCCGGTTTTTCGGCGGTGGAATTTTGGCCCTTCTGGCGGTCGTGATTGCCCATCGGCTGCTGGCCTTCCTGCCGTTTTCCTTCAACTACGCCGCGGTTCTGCTGCTGGGGGCCGTACTGCTACTGATTTCCACGCTGTCATTCTATTCACTGGGCGAGCCCTTGGCCCCGGCGCCGCCGGATCAAAAGATCAAGTTCGGCGGGTTCCTGCGCGATGGGATTGCCACCATCAAGCAGGATGCCCGCTTCCGGCTGTTTGTCTTCGCCCAGTGGCTGGGAGGCGGGGTCACCATGGCCGTTCCTTTCTATATTTTACAAGCCATGGCCAGCGGCGCCCGGATGGCCGATGCGGCGACGTTGCTCGGCGCGCAAACTGTCGGCGCCCTGTGCTCCAATCCGCTTTGGGGATGGTGGGGCGATCATCGCGGCAAACAAAATCTGCTTGAACTGGCGGCGGGGGTTGGACTGGTCGCTCCGCTGTTGACCCTGGTTTGGTTGCTGCTGTATCAGGCCGGCGGGGCCGGCGATCTGCTGTGGTTCGCGCTGGTGTTTTTCGTTCTCGGCGCGGCCAGCAACGGCAGCGTCATCGCGGTGCTGGGCTATCTCATGGAAATTTCCCCCGACGCGCGTCGCCCGGCCTATAGCGGCTATTTCAATGTTATGGTGGCGCCCGCCGCGCTGCTGCCGATGGCCGGCGCGCTGGTCGCCGAAACCACCTCCTACGCCACCGTTTTTGCCATCAGTAGCGTGGCCGCGCTGTTACAGCTGCTGGCGATAAGACGGCTCAGGAGAAGGTCCTAGGGAAAAATCATGCGGATCAATTATCGTCGAACTTTGGCTAAATCTTGGCTGTTGTCGCGGCTCCATTACAAACTATGGAGCCACCCTTTGTCCGGACCGCCGTCCGGCGAGGTTTGGTATTTCGCCTTTGGCGCCAACATGCACGACAGCGCCTTTCGTGAACGCCGTGGCATGCGACCGATCGACTGGCGGCCTGGTCGGGTCAAGGGCTACCGGCTGCGGTTTAATCTGGAGGGACGGCCGAAAGGCAAGGCGGCCCCGGCCAACCTCTCCGCCGATCCGCAGGCAGAGGTCTGGGGGGTGCTGTACAAGATCACGAGAAAGAAGTTGCTGCACCTCGACGCCACCGAAGGCGTTCCCGGCCGTCGTTACCGCCACCTTTGGGTCATGGCCGAGGACCGCGACGGCAACCCGATCGAAGCTGTCACCTTTATTGCCGACGGGCTGGCCGCCGACGGCCGCCCCTCGCGCCGATACCTCACGCTGTTGCAGGAGGGGGCCCGGGCGCATGACCTGCCTGACCACTATCTCCGGTTTCTGGAGAGCGTCGAACCGGCCGACCAGCCATAGCTTGGGGTGATAGATCGGCACTAAAACAAAGTGGCCGGGGCTAACTAAAGCCGGGGCTAACTAAAAATAACCTGTTTGCGCGCGCGTCCCGGCGTTGCTTTTACAAAATATTACAATCCAACCTGGCGTTATCATCGCTGATTTACAGGGGACGCAGAGACTTGCCGCACAAAATCCGTGCTTGATTATTCGGTAGGCAAGTTGATGGCCCGACCTTTTGCTTCGTCTAGGCTTGTTCGGCCCGATCCCGTTGGTCTTGGCGCGACCGGGGGGATTTTCGCCCTGGCGAAGGTTGGGGATGGTCTGCTGTCAACGGGGCGAAGCTTCCGGCCCCTTGCATGGTTTCCGAACCGCTGCGTTGCCCCAGGTTATTCCTTTATCTGGGGCCGCGTCCGCACCCCAGGTCAGAGGGCGGTTCCCCGGCGATGATCGGCTGGCGCAGACAAAAATCCTGGCTCGCCTTGGGTGTGGTGACGACGATTTTTCTGATCACTGCGATCTATCTGGCCGGTCGCCTGTACAGTGAACGGGACCTGTTGCTGCTAAACTACCGCAACGGCGCCTGGGTTGCCGTACAGGCCCAGACCCAACTGCTGCGGTTGGAAGAAGCGGTCAATCGCTATCAAGTCGAGCCAACGGTGGAAAATAAGGAACAGGTCAGCGTGCGGCTGGACCTGCTGTGGAGCCGTATTCCGCTGCTGCTTGATTCAGCGGTGGGGCAGGCGGCGCGGACAATTTCCGGCATGGTGCCGAAGCTGGAGGATTTGCGTCGCCAGTTACCGGATCTGGAGCGCGAGTTGGCGGCCTTGGCGCCCGGCGACAATGAGGCGTGGAAAAGGGTGGTCACCCGGTTGCGGGCCTTTTACACCCCCTTGAACGAATTGGTGCGTCGGATCTTGATCTACGACGCTTTCTCTCGCAACAGAGATAACCTCACGAGCGCCGCGATCGAGTTGGGCCTGGCCATGGCGCTGATTCTGCTTTGCGGACTATTTTCCATTTTCCTATTGGTTCGCCAGCTGCGCCATAGTGAACAGCTCCGGCGGGAAAAAGAGCGGGCTGTCGCGCAAGCCGAGGACTTGCAGGTCACGCTCTACGATGGGCTTGAATCAATTGGCGAGGCCTTCTTGCTGCTTGATGGGCAGGGGCGCATCCTGTTGGTGAACCAGCGCTTCCGGGAGAGTTATCCGGTGTGCCAGGATGAGTTGGCCGTCGGCGCGCTGTTCAGGGATCTGCTCCTGCACGCCGCCCTGCGGGGGAAGTTTCTCACACCGCTTTCGGCCGCCAAGTTTGTTGAGGATCGATTTGAAAAAACCCGCCAGCAGGTTGGCCGCTGGGAGGAACAGTTGACCGACGGCCGGGCTTTTCTGGTCCGCGAGCGGGCCACCTCACGCGGCGGCACCGTGGCGATCTACACCGACATAACCGCGCTTAAATCAGCCGAAGCCTTGCTGCGCCCCCGGTTGGAGGTGATCGAGGAGTTTTTTGTCGGCATTGCGATTTGCGACGACCGGGGGCGGGTAAGCTATGTCAACAAGGCCTTGACGCAGCAGCTCAATCTTAAAGACAGCCAGGCGCTTGTCCGGCAACCCTGGTCGCGGCTCTTTGCGGTTCAGGAATTGAACCGGCTTGCCGCGTTCGTCACCGCTGAAGATCCCGCCCCCGACCCGTGGCGCGGCATTGTTCGCCTGGCCGGGTCGGAAAACGAGGGGGCGGCCTGTGATGCCTATGATGTCGGTCTGATACGGCCGCGCGCCGGTGGCCTCATCATTACCGTGCATGATACCTCCGGCCTGGAAACGGCGGCGCTTGCGCCCGGGCAAAGCCAAAGCCAGCAACAGACCGACCGGTCGTCGGCAATTGCCGCCCGGGATCCTTTGTCCGACGCGCTGGCGCAACAACCGGCCAAATAGCATCGCCCGCTGATTTTGCATCGGCCGAGGGCGCCGGAACCGCTGTCGCCCTATCCCCCAGCGCCGGATTGTGTTGCCGATCAGGCCGAGGTTTTACGTTAGGGCCCGGCCGATTTGGCCGCGCGTCAATCCGGCGTCGAGGCGGTGAGCCGGTCGACCTTCGCCGCGAAGACATAGCCGATGGTCCGCACCGTCTTGATCATTTTGGGTTTGGCCGGGTCGACTTCGATTTTTCGGCGGATTCGACCGATCAAGACATCGATGCTGCGGTCAAAAGGCGACCATTCTCTTGCGCGCGTGCGGTCGAGAAGCTGGTCGCGGGTCAGCGGTCGGTTGGCGGTTTCCACCAGCGCGGACAGCAGATCGAATTCGCCCGAGGTCAGTTCCACCTCATCGTTGTTGTCGTTGTGCAGCGTACGATGGGTTAAATCCAGCAGGTGGCCTTCGAATCTAAACACCGTTGACGGGTTGGCGTCGCTGTCGCCGCCGCCGCCGTTGTTCTGCGAGCGCCGCAACACCGATTTTACCCGCGCCACCAGTTCTCGGGGTTCGAACGGCTTGCAAACATAGTCATCGGCCCCGAACTCCAGGCCCAGCACGCGGTCCACCGCCGTATCCATGCCGGTTAACATGACGATGGCGACATCGCTGGTTGCCCGCAGTTCCCGAAGCAAGTCAAAACCGTCGCTGTCCGGCAGGCGAACATCGAGAAGGATAAGATCGAAATCCTGCTTGGCCATCTGCTGGCGCATTTCCGCGCCACTGCTGGCGGTAAGCGCGGTGAAGCGTTCCCGCTCCAGAAGCTTGATGACAAGGGATCGCAAGTCAGGGTCGTCTTCGACGACCAAAATATATGTCTCAGTCACGTTGCGTTCCTCACCCATGTCCACGGCTGGCTTCGTTTTTTCTTGGCGGCTGTGCGCGCTTTAGCATGGTTTCCTTGCAGGTAACATCGCCGCTGCGCCATCACCAGGATCTCTGCCCAAGGCCAGCTGTTTTGCGAACCAGACAGGGTTGTGGCGAACAAAACACCCGCTTGCGAACAATAGGCAAAAATTCATGGATAAATGGTTTGCAAAAATCCACGCCACTGGCAAGTCTTTCGGCGCATTGTCGCGGGTATTTGTTCTCTCCCGACAGCTGGATTCCAAAGGGCTGACGGATCGACACAACTCGGCGCGCGACGGGCCAAGCCTTGCAAGCGTGACGCCAAGTTAACCACTTTTGCTGGTTTGCTTCAACCATTGGCTGCATCAAGCTGGTGCGTCGTCGGCCCCGTGACCTGTTGGTCGGGCGCGGCGACCGGTGAAGTCCCCCGGTTGGCAAGCGGCACGAGCCACAGATCTTCGACCGGTTGCGGATCACTGGCCGGAGTCAGTGGCGGGGGTCGCTGGCGGGGTTTGTTTGTGTGGGCGCCGGCGCCTGCTGCGGTTGGGCCCGCCGCGGTGGCAAGCGCCTGACTGCGAGTTGACCCAAAGCCGCCGTGGCGGCGGTATAGGAGCCATCCGATCAATCGTGGCTCGCCATTGGAGGGAATGGGCTTACACTAATAAAATCATCAAGAGCCTATTCGGATTAATCTTCCTTCTGGCTATTATTGCCGTCACGTTCGAAGACGTTTGTTGGAAAAGATGCGCCGAGTCGAGAAACAGAGGACATGGTTGTGGGGAATGCGCGGATGAAAACGGCCAACCGGTCGACGGCTCGCCAAGAAAAGAGCCGCCCGGGCGCTGGCAAGCAGGGCGGCATTTCGACGCCGCTGATGCTATCCAGTTTGGCGAGCTTTGTTTCCGTCGGCGTGGCCTTGGCGCTGCTGACGTTTTTTACCAGCGACTCGTCGGGCCAACTGCTTGCCTTGCTGTTTTACAGCCTGCTGCTGCTGCTGTTGTGGCACGGCCTGCCGCGAATGCCCCGACGCAGCCGGTTTGGCTGGGCCAACACCGTCACACTGTTGCGCGCCTCTTGGCTTTGTCTGCTGTTGGCGGAAGGCGTGCTGCTGGGACTGGAGTCGTCATCGGCGCGATTTTGGAGTGACTCGCGTTGGCTGGCCTTTCTGGCCTTGGCCTTTTTGCTGCTGGATGGCCTGGACGGGTGGTTGGCCCGCCGCCGACAAGCGGAAACCACTTTTGGCGCGCGCTTTGATATGGAGGTGGACGGCCTGTTCGTCTTGACCCTCAGCCTGCTTTTGCTGCTGGACGAACGGGCCGGCGCCTGGATCGTGCTGGCAGGCGCGTCGCGCTATCTTTTCCAGCTTGGCGGGTGGCTGTGGCCCTGGATGGCGGCGCTGTTGCCGTCCCACCGGCGGCGCAAAATGGTTTTCGTTTTCGTCTCCCTGGCGTTGATTGCCGGGCTGTGGCCGGGCTGGTCCCAACCGATGGGGCAGGCGATCGTGATTTCAGCGCTGCTGTTTTTTGCCCTGTCCCTTGGCACGGATCTGTTGTGGCTGCTTCGCCAACGCGGGCGGTAACGCCAAGCAAGGGACCGTTGGGCCCCGGAAATTTGCGACTCGCCGGGAAACGCCGGGAGTTTAAGGGAAAAAGGGGTCGCCGAGACAAAACGGACCTCAAACAAGAAAAGCGCATTGGGGAACCGGGGTGAGGTCATCGACAGCAGCGTCGTCGGAGCAAAAAAATGGATCGCTCGGCACGGCGATTCTTTTGGTTTTTCTACCTTTCGCGGGCGGATATTTTCTGTCCTACGTCTATCGCACGGTCAACGCCGTGATCGCCGGCCGGCTGGTGGCCGATCTATCGTTGGACGCCAGCGATCTGGGCCTACTGACCGCCACCTATTTCCTGACCTTTGCCGCCTTCCAAATTCCGCTCGGCCTGTTGCTTGATCGGTTCGGCCCGCGCCGGGTGCAGTCCTTTCTGCTGCTTTTTGCCGCCTTCGGGGCGGCGCTCTTTGCCTTTGCCCCCTCGCTGGGGCTGTTGACCGTGGGCCGGGCCTTTATCGGCCTGGGGGTCTCCGGGGCGCTTATGGCGTCGTTTAAGGCCATCACCCTATGGTTTCCGAAGGCGCGCTGGCCGTTGGTGAACGGCTGTTTCCTGGCCAGCGGCGGCCTGGGGGCGATTGGCGCCACGGTGCCGGTTGAATTGCTGTTGGGGGCGACCGACTGGCGCGGACTGTTTGCCGGCTTGTCGCTGGCCACGGCGCTGATTGCACTGCTGATCTTTAAAGTCGTGCCGGAAAAGGGCGAAGTGGGTCAGGCCCATTCGCTGCAGGAGGCGGTGTCCGGCTTGCTGGAAATTTACAGCAATCGTTTCGTCTGGCGGATCTTGCCGTTCGCCGTGGTGTTTCAAGCGGTCTCTTTGTCGCTGCAGGGGTTGTGGATTGGCCCTTGGTTGCGCGATGTGGCGGGTTTTTCCCAAGCTCAGGTGGCGCAGAACTTGCTGTTTGTGGCGCTGTTCTTCACCTTTGGCGCTGTCGGCAGTGGGTTTGTCGCCGATCGCCTGGAACGGCGGGGCTTTTCGATTTACCGAATTATGGGATTCGGGGCGCTATTCTTCTTGCTGGCGCAGGCTCTCGTCCTGCTCGATGTTTTGCCCCATCCGGTGCTTGGCTGGCTGCTGTTCGCCCTGACCACCACCAGCACTATGCTGGCCTATCCCGCGCTGTGTCGTGCTTTTCCCCTGCACTATACCGGCCGGGTCAACACCGCGATCAATTTGCCGGTTTTCGTGCTGGCCTTTACCGTGCAGTACGCCATCGGCGGCGTCTTGAACCTGTGGAGCCAGGACGCGCAAGGGGGCTATCCGGCTGTGGGCTACGATGTGGCTTTCGGCGGGCTGCTGGTGATTGAGGTGCTGTGTTACCTCTGGTTCGTTTTTTCCCGCGCCGAGACCGGGCCGGCGCGCCGCTAGATTCAGCGCCGTGGTTTTTTTTGACGTACTGTTTCCCGGTGACGGAAACGCCGTCATATGGGACATCCCAGGAGGTAAAGACAAGCGTGGCCAGGTTAAGTTCCTTTTTTGACGGCAGTCGCCTGCAAGGTCCGCAAGCCGAAAGGATTGCAACCTTTTTGCTGTTGGTCGCGCCATTGATGTTTGCCACCAACATGCTGACCGCCAAGGCAACGGCTGATTTCATCCCGCCGGTGGCCCTGGCCTTTTGGCGCTGGCTGGCCACCTTCGTTCTGCTGCTTCCGTTGGTCGGCGGCGCGCTTTGGCGGCAACGCAGGCAGATTTTGGCCGAAAGCCGGGACCTGCTTCTGCTCGGCGGTCTGGGCATGGGGGTCTGCGGTGCGTTTGTCTATATCGGCGCAGGCAGCACCACGGCGACCAACATTGGTTTGATCTATTCCGCCGCGCCGGTGCTGATCCTTTTGATCGCCAGCCGGTTTTACGGCGAGCCGCTCAGCTGGCGGCAGTTGTTTGGCGTGCTGCTGTCGTTGGCTGGGGTGGTCGCCATTATCGCCAAGGGCGATTTGAACCGGCTGCTGACGTTTTCGCTAACCCAAGGCGATCTCTGGATCGTCGCCTCGACCATAAGCTGGGCGATCTATTCGATTTTGTTGCGCTATCGGCCGACCCGCTTGGACCCCATGACCCGCTTTGCCGCCATCAGCCTCGGCGGGTTGGTGACGCTGGCGCCCTTTCTGGCGTTTGAAAGCTGGCAGGGCAATGTGCCTCAATTTGACCAGCGCACCGTCCTGGCGGTGGGACTGTTGGCGGTGGTGGCAAGTTTTGGCGCCTATCAGGTCTACGGAATGATCCAGCGGGTGCTGGGCGCGGGGCGGACCGGTCTGCTGCTGTACATGGTCCCGGTCTACAACTCTTTGCTGGCCTGGTGGCTGCTGGGCGAAACCTTTTACCGCTATCACATCGTCGGCGGTTTGTTGGTCTTGGGCGGATTGCTGCTGGCCACCCGTCGGAACGCCAGTTAGTCCGGCGGCGAGATGAGTTGGGCAGCGCTGGGAGCGGCGGGCCCGTGGCGTCCGTCGGGCAGGGTCTTGAAAAGCGTTGTGAAACAGTTATTTGGTTGGCGGTTTTCGGTGATTTTCGGCGGATTTCCAACGTAAAAGCCTCGCTTTTCGGGATTAACTTCGATAGGAAGGGGGCTAGAGTGTGGTCGACTGAGAAAGAAGCGCAGCACGCTTCAACTCTCGAATGAAAAATCTGCCATCACTTCGTCTGACCCGCTCTCCGTCTTGGTGGGAGGGGGGAGGGGCAGGTTCCTATCCGTCCGCTAAAGGATCTAGCTACAATGCAAGCAAGCGCTTCTTATCCAACACTTGTCGCCTCGCTTTGGCCGGCGTCGTCGGAACGTAAACTGACCCGCAATGCGGTTTTGGCGGTTCTGGGCTCGGCCTTCCTGGCCCTGGCCTCGCAGGTGTCGGTGCCGATGATGCCGGTGCCGATGACCCTGCAGACCTTCGCGGTTTTGACCTTGGGTATGGCCTTTGGGTGGCGTCTGGCGTCCGCCACCGTTGTTCTATATCTGTTGGAAGCCTTGGTTGGGCTGCCTGTCCTGTCCGGTGGAAAATTCGGACCGCTGGCGCTTTTCGGCACGACCGGCGGTTACCTGATTGGGTTTGTTTTCGCCGCTGGCTTGGTGGGCTGGTTGGCCGAGAAGGGCTGGGATCGTGGCCCGTTGACCACGGCCTTTGCCATGCTGCTGGGAAATGTGGTGATTTACATTCCCGGCCTGCTGTGGCTCGGCACGGTGGTGGGTTGGGACAAGCCGGTTCTGGCCTGGGGTCTGACCCCCTTCATTGTCGGCGATCTGGTGAAACTGGCGTTGGCGACCGCGATCCTTCCCGTCGCCTGGCAGGTGATTCGAAAGCTTCAAGCCAAGATGTAAGGTGCGGGTGAGCGCCCGACCCATAGCGATGAAGGCTCGGTTGCGGACCGAGCCTTTTTCTTTTGCGCGGCTCGGCTGAGGCAACGGATTGTCTTCCGGTCACGGGGGTTGCAAAAAATAGGGGCCAAAGGAAAGCGCGGAAAGGACGCCACGACAATGAAATTTCCTGGAATGGTATTCGCCGAGGGGATCGAAGAGTTCATTCGAACGGCGGATGAGGCCTTTCCACCGGATTTTTCCAGCCTGAGCCTGGATCAGCAACGCGCCTGTTACGCCAAGCTTTGTCAGGCGTTCGAAACCGACCGGCCGAAGACCGTGGCGGTTGTGGATCAAACCATCGAACTTGAAGACCGGTCAATCGGCCTGCGGATTTATCGCCCCCATCGGTCGGATCCCGGCCCCAGCCCCTGCCTTCTTTATTTTCATGGCGGCGGTTTTATTTTCGGCAACCTGGACAGCCATGACGGCGTCACAGCCGAGCTGGCCGAGCAGACCGGCGCGCTGGTCATCGCGGTGGACTACCGCCTGGCGCCCGAGCATCGCCATCCTTGCGCCAGCGAAGACAGTTGGGCGGCCTTGCAATGGCTCTGGTCGAGCGCCGACGCGCTGGCGGTCGATCCGACGCGCATTGTGGCGGCGGGCGATTCCGCCGGTGGAAATCTGGCGATGGGGCTGGCTTTCCGTGCCCGAAGCCAGCCGCGGCCGCCGCTGGCCGGGGTGGTGCTGATCTATCCCGGATTGGGGCTGTGCCTGGCTGATCCGGACCATCCGACCGGGCCGGATGCGCCGGGCCTGACCGCAGCGGAGATGGACTACTACAAGGATCTTTATCTGGGCGAAGGCGGGGCGTGGGACGACCCGCGCGCCTTCCCGCTGTTCGAAACCGACTACGCCGGACTGCCGCCGGTCTATGTCCAGGCCGCCGCGCTCGATCCGCTGGCGCAAGACGGGCAGGCGCTGGCGGCGCGCATTCGCGCGGCCGGCGGCGACTGTGAGAGCGAGGTTTTCGCCGGGTTGATCCACGGCCATCTCCGCGCCCGCCGCCTGGTCCCACAGGCCGCCCAGGCCTTTCGTGCCGCCCTGGCGGCGGTGCGGCGCTTTATCAGATAAAAAAACAACGCCGCCTTAGCAGGCGACGGCGTTGTTTTTTTCTTGCGGTCGAGGAGGTATCGCCCCTCGGCTTAAACGGTAAAGCTTTCGCCACAGCCGCAGAACGACTTGGCGTTGGGGTTGTTGAAGACGAAGCCGGCTTGCAGCTTATCCTCCTGATAGTCCATTTCCGAACCCAGGATGAACATCACAGCCGTGGGGTCGACAAAAACCGTTACCCCCTTGTCTTCGATTTTATCCTCGAAGCGCTTCTGTTCCTTGGCGTACTCGACAAAGTAGGACAAGCCCGAACAGCCCGTGGACTTTACCCCAACGCGCAGGCCCAAGACCCCGTCTTCGGGGCTTTTGGCCATCAGCATTTTTACGCGGTCTGCCGCAGCGTTGGTAAGAGAAAGAATCGGTGCCATGGCCTCGTCTCGTTGTGAGTGAATCTTATTATACAATGTAGGACGATATGATGCGACTAAAAGGTCTCTTTTGCTCGCCAAGACCTTTTGACCGGCCTGGAAGAGCAAAACAACGCCCGCCAACCCGGCCCGCTGTCGGTTCACCCGCCGGCGATTGGCGCCAGACGGGCCGATTGACCACAGAGTGGAAGCGCATGGCGCGGCTTTTTTCGCCGATCAGAGGTTAGAAAAACCCCAAGGCCAGCTTGGCGTCTTCACTCATCATGTCCTTGGTCCAGGGCGGCTCCCAGGTCAGGATGGTTTCCACTTCGCCAATCCCAAACACACCGGCGACCTTTTGTGAAACCTCGCCGGGCATTTCCCCCGCCACCGGACAGGCCGGCGCGGTCAGGGTCATGGTGATTTCCGCATCGCCGTTGTCGTGAATCTTGACGCCGTAGATGAGGCCAAGATCGTAGATGTTGACCGGAATTTCCGGGTCATAGACCTCTTGCAAGGCCGCGATGACCGAGGATTCGTCAGCCACGGGGATCGACTCGTCCTTGGGCTGGCCGGCGCGGGCGGAAAAGCCTTCTTCCACGGTCGGGTTCATCGCCCCCGGATAGAGGTAGGGATTGTAGTGGGCGATCGGTGGGTTTTGTGAGTCGGTCATTTGCTTATCAACCATCTGTCTTTTGGTTTCGGTCGGATTTAACAGCCCCTCGAGGGGGCGGCGCTTTCGGTGGGCGTGCGGGTCATTCGGTGGTTACTTTGTTCTCGCCGTCCAGAGCGGCATTAAGGGCATGCCAAGCCAGGGTGGCGCATTTGACCCGTACCGGAAAGGCGCGCACGCCGGAAAGGACTTCCAGTCGCTCCAGATCTTCGTCGAGCCGGTCGGGTGTTGCGGTCGCCGGGGTCGCGGGCTCCGTGTCGACAAGCAGCGCATGAAACTTGGCGAAAATCGCCTTTGCCTCTTCCGTGCTCTTGCCTTTCAGGATTTCGGTCATCAGAGAAGCGGAAGCCAACGAGATGGCGCAGCCACGCCCCTCGAAGGCGCAGTCGGTCAGCCGGTTGTCTTCCACGGTCAGATAAACAGAGACCCGGTCGCCGCACATCGGGTTGTACCCCTCCGCGCTGCGGTTGGCGGCCTCAGGATGTCGGTGGTTGCGCGGGTGTTTCCCGTGATCCAGGATGACTTCCTGATAGAGATCTCTAAGCTCGTTAAGCATCAGTCAAACAGTTCCTTGACCTGTTCGATTGCCGCCACCAGGGCGTCGACTTCAGCGCGGGTATTGTAGAGGCCAAAGGAAGCGCGGGCGGTGGCGGCGACGTTGAAGCGCTCCATTACCGGCTGGGCGCAGTGATGGCCGGCGCGAAGCGCCACGCCGGTTCGGTCGACGATGGTGCCGATGTCGTGGGCGTGAACCCCTTCCAGGGTGAAGGACACGATGGAGGCCTTGTTGCGGCTGGTTCCCTGGATGGTCAGCCCGGCAATGCCGGACAGACGCTCGGTGGCGTAAGCCAGCAGGCCGTCCTCATGGGCATGGACCGCATCGAAGTCGAACTTTTCCAGGTATTCCAAGGCTGCCCCCAGGCCGACCGCTTCGATGATCGCCGGCGTCCCGGCCTCAAAGAGGTGCGGCGGAGATTTGAAGGTCGATTTCTCGAAGGTGACCGAGGAGATCATTTCACCGCCGCCGTGGTAGGGCGGCAGCTTGGTCAACCAATCCCACTTGGCGTAGAGCGCGCCAATGCCGGTTGGGCCGTAGGTTTTATGGCCGCTGAAGGTGTAAAAGTCCGCGTCCAGGTCCTGGACGTCGATTTTCATGTGCGGCGCGGCCTGGCAGCCATCGACCAGAACCGGAACGCCGCGGGCGTGGGCCAGCCCTATCAACGCCTTGATGGGGGTGATGGTGCCCAATGCGTTGGAGACGTGGGTCACGGCGACCAGCTTGCTCCGGTCGCTCAGCAACTCTTCAAAGGCGGTGAGGTCCAAGGAGCCGTCGTCAAGCGCCGGAATGACCTTGAGAACCAGACCCAGGCGGTCGCGCAGCAGTTGCCAGGGCACGATGTTGGAGTGATGTTCCAACTGCGAGACGATAATTTCGTCGCCGGCCTTGAGAAAGGCCGGGCCAAAGGTTGCCGCCACCAGATTAATGGCTTCGGTCGCGCCCCGGGTAAAGACGATTTCATCGCTTTTCGCGGCATTGAGGAAGCGCGCCACCGTCTCGCGGCTGCGCTCGAACAGATCGGTGGATTCCTGGCTCAGCTTATGGACGCCCCGATGGACGTTTGAGTAGCTGGTTTCCATCAGGTCGGTCATCGCCTGGATGACTTGCCGCGGCTTTTGCGCCGACGCGGCGCTGTCCAGATAAACCAGGGGTTTGCCGTAGATTTCCCGCTTCAGGATTGGAAAGTCTTCGCGAACCTTTTCCACGTCGAAAGCCGAGGTGGAATTGTCGCCGGCGGCGGCGGCGGGTTGGCCGACAAGATCTTGCGGCCGAAGATCGTTGACTATCGTTTCAGACACCGCGTGTTCCTCCATCATTCTGCTGCCAGCGGCGTGTCTTGCGCCTGCATCCAAAGGTCCAGGTAGCTCTTTACCTGGGTGGCCAGATCTTCCGCGAGGCTTTCCTCGATGGTTTCAGCCAGGAAAGCCTGAACCATCAACGCGCGGGCGCGCTCTTCGCCGATGCCGCGGGAGCGCAGGTAAAACAGCGCGTCCTCGTCAATCTCGCCGGTGGTGGCGCCGTGGGCGCACTGCACGTCGTCGGCAAAGATTTCCAGCTCCGGTTTGGTCTTGATCTGCGCCCGATCTGACAGCAACAGCGTTTTGTTGAGCATCCGGCCGTCGGTTTTCTGCGCCTGCCGGCCAACCGCAATCTTGCCTTGGAACGCGGCCAGGGCCTCGTCGTCGAGCACACCCCGGAAAACCTCCCGGGCGGTGGTGTGGGGGACGCGGTGGTCAATGGTGGTATGAATGTCGGCGTGCTGCTTGCCGCGCAGCATGTAAATCCCATTGAGGTCGACTTCGGCGCCCTCGCCGATCAAGCGGAGCCGAATTTCCTGTCGGGAAAAGGCCGCGCCGGTGACCAGGTTGAAGCTGCGATAGCTGGCGTTACGGCCCAACTCGACGTGTTGGTTGGCCAAATGCAGCGCCCCAAAGCCGTCTTGCTGCAGGCGCAGGTGGGTCAGTTTCGCCGCTTGTCCGAGCCGAATTTCAGCCACCTGGTTAACCAGATACTGACCGTCGTCCAACCCCCAGTGTTGCTCAATCAGCTCGGCCTGGGCCTGATCGGCCAAAAGCACCAGCAGTCGCGGGTGAGCGGCGGTGCGGTCTTCCGAGGACCGGCCATTAAGATGCAGGACTTCGATCGTCTGCGATAGCGATGTCTGTGCGCCGATCTCCAGCAGCAAGCCGTCCTGGAAGCGTTCGCTGTTGAGGGCGTAAAGAGCTTGATCTTCGCCCTCGGCCACCGTTCCCAGGTTTTCAGCCAGATCGTCGTCCGGTTCGCCGTCTTGCGTCAGCAGCGCCGACAGCGGACGGAGGGTGAGGCCTTCCGCCTCGTCCGGTTGATCGCTCAGTTCGGCGTTAAAGACGCCGTTGACGAAGACCAGGCGCCGGGAATCGGTGCGCAAGCGCGGCGGCAATGCCTCCGGGGATACTGCCTCCGGGGATACTGTGAGCGGGGCGTCGCCCTCGGCGGCGGCAGCCAGCGCCCGCAAGGCCCGTGGCAGGTTGCTGTACTTCCAAGCTTCCTGGCTTGGCGTTGGCAGTCCCAGGGTTTCAAGCTGATCGTGCGCCGCTTGCCGGAATTTGGTCAGCCAGGGGCGCGTGGCGCCGATAAGGGCGCGCGGATCGGCGCTGCCGAGAAAGTTGTTAAAGGTCAAAGGCGTTTCAGCCATGTTAACTCCTGCCTTCATTCTTCGCCGATCAGGCGGTTCGGGAGGCGATCCCGGGGCCTGGAAACAACTGTTCCGGGAACCACGGTCTGCCAGTCCACCGGGCTGGGGATCAGCCCTTCTTAAACCGGCCCTGGGGCGGCCTTTTTTGTTTTTCGCATCACTCCAGTCCCGCCGTTTGGCGGGGCGGGGCGCGCCTTAGGCGGCATTGACGATATCGGCGTAACCATTTTTCTCCAGTTCGCGGGCCAATTCAGGTCCGCCCGAACGGATGATCCGCCCCTGTGACAAGACGTGCACCACGTCGGGCACGATGTAGTCGAGGAGCCGCTGATAGTGGGTGATCACCAACATGCCCCGGTCGGCGCGGCGCAGCATGTTGACGCCGTCAGCCACGGCTTTGAGGGCGTCAATGTCCAGCCCGGAATCGGTTTCATCAAGGATTGCCAAGCAGGGCTCCAGCAGGGCCATTTGCAGCATCTCGTTGCGCTTCTTCTCGCCGCCGGAAAAGCCGACGTTGACTGGACGCTTCAAGAACTCATCGCGCATGCCCAGTTCCTTGACCTTGGCGCGCGCCACCTTGACGAACTGCATGGCGTCCAGTTCGTCTTCACCGCGATACTTGCGGCAGGCGTTGACCGCTTCCTTCAGGAAGATGGTGTTGGCGACGCCGGGGATTTCCACCGGATACTGGAAGGCCAGAAAGATGCCTTCGCCGGCCCTGTCTTCCGGGGACAGAGTCAGCAACTCCTTGCCCTTGAACAGAACCTCACCTTCGTTGACGTCGTAGCCATCACGTCCGGTCAGCACATGGGACAGGGTCGACTTGCCCGAACCGTTGGGTCCCATGATGGCGTGAACTTCGCCGGGACGGACGGTCAGGTTGATGCCCTGCAAGATGGCCTTGCCTTCAACGGACGCTTTAAGGTTTTTTATTTCCAACAGGTTCGTCATGTTTTCTTCTCTAATTTCTTAACCTACAGAGCCTTCGAGGCTGATTCCGACCAACTTTTGCGCTTCGACCGCAAATTCCATCGGCAGCTGTTGCAGCACCTCGCGGCAGAAACCATTCACCACCAGGGCGACGGCGTCTTCTTCGCTGATGCCACGCTGGCGGCAGTAGAACAGTTGATCTTCGGAAATGCGCGACGTGGTGGCTTCGTGGGCGACCTGAGCCGAGCGGTTGCTGTTTTCGATGTAGGGGACGGTGTGGGCGGCGCAGTCGCCGCCGATCAGCAGGGAATCACATTGAGTGTGGTTGCGGGCCCGTTCGGCCTTACGGCCCACCTTGACCAAGCCACGATAGGTTTGGGTGGCGTGGCCGGCGGAAATGCCCTTTGAAATGATCCGCGACGAGGTGTTCTTGCCCAGATGGATCATCTTGGTGCCGGTGTCGGCCTGCTGGTGATTGTTGGTGATGGCGATGGAGTAGAATTCACCGACCGAGTTATCCCCCTTGAGGATACAACTCGGGTATTTCCAGGTGATGGCGGATCCGGTTTCGACCTGAGTCCAGGAGATCTTCGAGTTGTTTCCCGCGCACAAACCGCGCTTGGTGACGAAGTTGTAGATCCCGCCGACGCCGTTTTCGTCGCCCGGATACCAGTTTTGCACCGTCGAGTACTTGATTTCCGCGTCGTCCAGGGCGATCAGCTCGACAATCGCGGCGTGGAGCTGGTTTTCATCGCGTTGCGGCGCGGTGCAGCCTTCCAGGTAACTGACGTAGGCGCCCTTGTCGGCGATGATCAAGGTGCGCTCGAACTGGCCGGTGTTTTCGGCATTAATGCGGAAGTAGGTCGACAGTTCCATCGGACAGCGCACGCCCGGCGGAATATAGACAAAAGAGCCATCGGTGAACACGGCGGAGTTGAGGCAGGCATGCTTGTTGTCGCCCGGCGGCACCACCGATCCCATGTACTTTTTCAATAGCTCCGGATGCTTCTGCACGGCTTCTGAAATCGAGCAAAAGATCACGCCGACCTGTTCCAGGTTTTTCTTGAAGGTGGTGGCAACGGAGACACTGTCGAAAACGGCGTCGACCGCGACCCCCGCCAGTATTTCCTGCTCCTTCAAGGGGATACCCAGTTTTTCATAGGTTTCCAGCAGCTTTGGATCGACCTCGTCGAGCGACTGCGGCTTGTCCGAGTCCTTTTTGGGCGCGGAAAAATAGTAGGAGTCCTGGTAGTCGATCGGCGGGAAGTCGAGCTTGGCCCAGCGGGGTTCGGGCATGGTCAGCCACTGGCGGTAGGCTTTGAGCCGCCACACCAGCAGCCATTCCGGTTCCTGCTTTTTGGCCGAGATGAACCGAACGGTGTCCTCGCTTAGTCCCTTGGGCGCGGTTTCGGCCTCGATATCGGTAACAAAACCATACTTGTACTTCTCGCCTAGAGACTGAACTTGATCGACGGTTTCAATCGTTGCCACCATGGCCTTTGCTCTCTTTCTCTCCAGCCGCCCGCGACTTCTTTGGTCGATCTGGCGGCATCAAAAACACGGTTTAAGTCTTTATGGGGTCGCCGTTGTTTTTCAGCTTGCGGCGTTTGGTTTTCACGACGCCGGCACGGCCGTGCGTCAGGGGGCCGGAACGCTGCCGCGCGCAAGCGGCGGCGCTTGCTCCTTGGCGTTCGCGGCGTCTGCGGCGTCCGCGTCGCTGCGCAGGAACTGGGTGAACGCCGGGGTCATATCTTTGAGGGTCACGGATTTCAGCGCCTCTTCAATGGCTTGGTTGACCTTGTTCCAGTTGCCGCTCATCGGGCAGAAGGACTGCGATGAGCAGGCTTCGTCGGCGCCTTCGACACAGGCGGTCAAGGCAATGGGGCCCTCAATGGCCTGGATAATTTCAGATACGCTGATCTCTTCGGCTGTCCGCGAGATGGTGTAGCCGCCGTTGACCCCGCGGTGGGATTCCACCAGCCCGGCCCGGGCCAGGTTGTTCATCAGTTTCGCCACTGTCGGCAAGGGCACGCCGGTTTCGTCAGCGATTTGCACCGACGAGCGAAGCCGGTCATTCTGGGCCGCCATCTGGCCCATGACCACCACGGCATAGTCGGTTAAGCGGTTCAAGCGGAACATTTTTTCTATTCCAGACTAATTCAGTATGATTTATGTTGCCTATTTTCCCGGGGGAATCAAGGGCTAATCCGGACTAAATTGGTCAGGTAATTGCGACTGCATCGCAACAAGGATTGCTAATACATATATTTCATATAGTTAATTAAGCCGGGACCGAAGGCCGTGTATCGTCGTTGTGACACAATGTCATAGAAACCTGGCCATTATCGGAACCGCGACGCTACAAGAATCAGGATGCCAAAATCCGGATGCCGGAATCTGGGCATTGGGCGGCGGCGCAAAATCATTTGATGATCCCGCAGCCCTTCAAGATCACATGAACAATGGTATCGGCGGCGCGGTCATAATCTTCCGCGGTCATTTTCTTCTCATCCAGGACCGCCACCACCTGGCTTTCGAAATCGGCGTAGGTCTGGGTCGAGGCCCAGATCATGAACAGCAGATGCACCGGGTCGACGGGATCCATCAGGCCGGCCCGGCTCCAGCGGTCCATCACCGCGCGTTTTTCCAGCACCCAGTCGCGCAGTTCGGTCCGCAGGACATCCTTGATCACCGGCGCGCCGGAGATCACCTCGTTGGCGAAGATCCGCGAGGCCAGGGGGCGGTTCTTCGACAGCATGACCTTGGCGCGAATATAGGATTCCATCGCTTGGCGGGGATCGGAGTCGTCTTTGAGATCGTTGGTGGCGCTCAGCCAAAGGTCGAGGATATTGGCGATGACGGCTTTATACAGCGCCGCTTTGGTGCCGAAGTAGTAGTGGACGTTGGCTTTGGGCAGTTTGGAAAGCTCGGCAATGGCCTGGGTGGTGGCGCCGGAAAAGCCCTTTTGCGCGAAGATCTGCTCTGCCGCCTGGATGATTTTTTGGCGGTTCTTCTCACGAATTCGCCCGCCATTGGTCGCCTTGCCCCGCGCCGCCGTCTTCAGGTTGGCGCGCGCGCTGATCGCGGTGGATTTCGCCAAGGTCTTCGCGTCGGACATTTTCAGTTCACCCCAAGCTCTGCAGGTGCGGTTTCACCCATAACATTAAAATCTTGACCGTGTGGTCAGAAAATAGCTACCGTGATTGATAACAAAATAACCGGCGGGAAAACAGCAACTATCTGTCCCGCCCAAACAACAGCGGCCGCCGCAAAAGGCGGACCCAAACAGGTAGAGAGTAGAGGAGATCTTATGACCGACCACCCGGGCATCGAGTCTGGGCGTCTGTCCTTCGATCAGTACGCGGATAACTTCTCGGACGTTCATCCGCCACTGGACCGCAAATCCGCGGTTATAGAAGCCAGTCGCTGCCACTATTGCTTTGACGCGCCCTGCATCGAGGCTTGTCCCACCGGTATCAACATTCCGTCGTTCATCCGCAAAATCGCCACCGACAACGTTCAGGGCTCGGCGGTCGACATTTTGTCGGAAAACATCATGGGCGGCGCTTGCGCGCGGGTCTGTCCGACGGAAATCCTGTGCGAGGAAGCCTGCGTGCGCACGGCGCAGGAGAACAAACCGGTGCAAATCGGCGCGCTGCAACGCTATGCGGTCGATGGCCTGGTCGCGATGGGGGGGCAACCCTTCACCCGGGCGCCGGACAGCGGCAAGACCGTTGCCGTGGTCGGCGGCGGCCCCGCCGGCATGGCCTGCGCCCACCGTTTGGCGCTGTTTGGCCACAAGGTCGTGGTTCTGGAGGCCAGGGAAAAGGCCGGCGGCCTCAACGAATATGGCATCGCCGCCTACAAGGTTCCCGATTCCTTCGCCCAGAAGGAGCTGGACTTCATTCTGTCGCTTGGCGGGATCGAGGTGCGCAACAGCCAAATGCTGGGCCGCGACTACAGCCTGGGCGACCTGCGCCGGGACTACGACGCGGTCTTTCTTGGCATCGGCCAAGCCGGGGTCAATGCCCTCAACCTGGAAGGCGAAACCCTTGACGGGGTGATCAACGCCGTCGATTTCATCCGCGATCTGCGCCAGGCCGAGGATCTGTCCAAGCTGCCGGTTGGCCGCAAGGTCGTGGTGATCGGTGGCGGCAACACGGCCATCGACGCCGCGGTTCAGGCAAGGCGCCTGGGCGCCGAGGATGTTATCTTGGTCTATCGTCGCGGCGCCGAGAACATGTCGGCAACCCATCACGAGCAGGACTTCGCGCAGCTCAACGGCGTCAAGGTCAAGCATTGGGTGATGCCGGTGGCGTTGCATGGCCATCAAGGCCGGGTCAAAGAGATTGAACTGGAGTATACTCAGTTGGATGAAGGGGGTCGCTTGATCGGCACGGGTGATCGTTTCAGGCTCTATGTCGATATGGTCTTCAAGGCCATCGGTCAGACCTTCCTGGCCGATCCGCTGCGCCAGGGCGCGGCGGATATGGTGGAGTTGGACCAGGGCCGCATTGCGGTGAACGACGAGCGGAAATCCTCGCTGCGCGATGTTTGGGCAGGGGGTGACTGTGTACTTGGTGGCCAGGACCTGACCGTTGCGGCGGTGCAGGACGGAAAAGTGGCTGCTGAATCGATCAACCGCTATTTGCAAGCCTGAGGGAGGATAAAATGGCTGACCTGTCTACACATTTCATCGGCATCAAGAGCCCCAATCCCTTCTGGCTGGCGTCGGCGCCGCCAACTGATAAGGCCTACAACGTCGTGCGCGCCTTCGAGGCCGGCTGGGGCGGGGTGGTCTGGAAGACCTTGGGCGAGGACCCACCCGTGGTCAATGTGGCGTCGCGCTACGGCGCCCTGTCTTATGGCGACCGTCGGATGGCGGGCTTCAACAACATCGAGCTGATCTCCGACCGGCCGCTGGAGGTCAATCTCAAGGAAATCAGGCAGGTCAAGAAAGACTGGCCGGATCGGGCCATGATCATTTCCTTGATGGTGCCGTGCGAGGAAGAGAACTGGAAGAATATCCTGTCCCGCATCGCCGATACCGGGGCCGACGGCATCGAGCTGAATTTTGGCTGTCCGCACGGCATGAGCGAGCGGGGCATGGGCGCGGCGGTCGGCCAGGTGCCCGAGTACGTCGAGATGGTGACCCAATGGTGTAAGAAGCATTCGGATCTCGCCACCATTGTGAAGCTGACCCCCAACATCAGCAACATCCTCAGCTCCGCCCGCGCGGCGGTGCGCGGCGGCGCCGACGCGGTCAGCCTGATCAACACCATCAATTCGATCGCCTCGATCGATTTGGACGTCATGGCCCCGACGCCAACGGTTGACGGCAAGGGAACCCACGGCGGCTACTGCGGTCCGGCGGTCAAGCCCATTGCGCTTAATATGGTCGCCGAAATCGCCCGCGATCCGGAGTGCCGGGGAATTCCGATTTCGGGGATTGGCGGCATCGAAACCTGGCGGGATGCCGCCGAGTTCATTTCCCTCAACAGTGGCACGGTGCAGGTGTGCACGGCGGCCATGCACTATGGATTCCGGATTGCCGAAGATCTGTGCAACGGTCTGAACAACTGGATGGACGACAAGGGCTACGCCCAGCTGTCGGATTTTCAGGGTAAAGCCGTACCCAACGTGACCGACTGGAAGTACCTGAACATCAACTTTGATACCAAGGCCCTGATCAATCAGGATCTTTGCATCAAATGCGGCCTGTGCCACATCGCGTGCGAGGACACCTCGCACCAGGCGATTGCCGCCGGTCGGATCGCCGACAAGCGCTTTTACGAGGTGGTCAACGATGACTGCGTTGGGTGCAATCTTTGCGCGCATGTCTGTCCGGTCGACAATTGCATCACCATGGAGCCGGTGGATAATGGCAAGCCCTTCCTCGACTGGGCGAACGATCCGCGCAATCCAATGAACAAAGCCGCCGAATAAGCGCAGAATAATCGCAGAGAAATCAGGGAATTTTCATGTCGACACGAAATTTGCAGGTAAATAAGGATCGTCTTTGGGCCTCTTTGATGGAGATGGCCAAGATCGGGCCCGGCGTGGCCGGCGGCAACTGTCGTCTGGCCTTGAGCGATGATGACAAGGCGGGCCGCGACCTGTTCGTGCGGTGGTGCGAGGAGGCGGGCTGCACCGTCTCCGTCGACGCCATGGGCAATATTTTCGCCCAACGCCCGGGCCGCAATCCGGCGCTCGATCCGGTGATGACCGGCAGCCACCTCGATACCCAGCCGACCGGCGGAAAATTCGACGGGGTGTTTGGCGTCCTGGCCGGACTTGAGGTGGTTCGCAGTCTCAACGACAAGGGCATTGAAACCGACGCCCCGATCGAACTGTCTGTTTGGACCAATGAGGAAGGCAGCCGTTTCGCGCCGGCTATGGTCGCCTCCGGCGTTTTCGCCGGGGTCTTTGACCTGGACTATGGCCACAGCCGCGCCGATCTGGACGGCAAAACCATGAAGCAGGAGCTTGAACGCATCGGCTACAAGGGGGATCGACCGGTTGGCGGGCGTCCGATCCGGGCGTTTTTCGAAGCGCATATCGAACAGGGCCCGATCCTTGAGGCGGAGGAAAAAACCATCGGCGTGGTCTCCGGCGCGCAAGGCCAACGCTGGTTTGAGCTGACCGTCACCGGCCGGGAAAGCCACGCCGGCACCACGCCGATGAACCGTCGGGCCGACGCCCTGCTTGGCGCCTCGCGCATTGTCGAGGCGGTCAATCGCATCGCGCTCGACGATGCGCCCTACGCCGTCAGCACCGTTGGTCTGATGCAGGTCAGCCCCAACTCCCGCAATACCATCCCCGGCGAGGTTTTCTTTGCCGTCGACCTGCGCAATCCCGACGACGACAAACTGACGGCGATGGCCGAGACCTTGCGGGCGGACGCGGCGCGACTTTGCGCAGAGCTTGGGCTGAGCTTGCAGTTGGACGAGATTTGGTATTCGCCGCCCATTGCCTTCGACCCCGATTGCGTCGAGGCGGTGCGCAGCGGTGCGGCGATCGGCGGTTTCGCCTCGATGGATATTGTTTCCGGAGCCGGTCACGATGCCTGCTATATCAGCCGGGTGGCGCCGACCGGAATGATTTTCGTGCCCTGCGCCGATGGCATCAGTCACAACGAGGCGGAAAGCGCCACGCCGGAGGATCTGGCCGCCGGGTGCAACGTGCTTCTTCATGCGATGCTTGAGCGCGCGATCGTCGAATAATCCAATGGCAAGCCGCCGCGCTGCACAAAGCGTGGACGGCTTGCTTAGTTTTGCAGCGGCAAAGTCGAGGAAATCTTAAAGTTATCAATCTTACTGCCGCTTTGAAGGTGGCCTCGATCTTGCAACAAATGCCATAGGAATGTCATAGGACTGGCGTCTTGCGATAGCCGCTGCGGGAGAAACGCGGCATCGGAGGCGTGGCAAGCGTTACCGCCCGGCGAACGCGGGCGTTGGCATCACTGTCGACCGACACAAAAGAGTCGACGGGATGTTCTGTTGGACAGGGTGATCTGTAAGGGAGAGTTTTTGTTTTATGTCTGATCAGTCGGCATCTGCTGCAAAGAGCGGCCAGAAGGCGGGAGGGCAGGGCGCGCCGTCCATCGTTCCGCGCGAAACGGTCGTTAAGGCCAATAACCTCAGTTTGACGTTCCAGACGCCGGATGGCCCGGTTTATGCTCTTTCCGATGTCAACCTGACAGTGGAACGCGGTGAATTCGTCTCCTTTATCGGTCCGTCCGGCTGCGGCAAGACCACCCTGATGCGGGTCATCGCGGATCTTGAAAAACAGACCGAGGGCAGCATTTCAGTCAACGGCGTCTCGCCGGAAGAGGCGCGGCTCAACCGCGACTACGGTTATATTTTCCAGGCCCCGGGGCTCTATCCTTGGCGCACGGTCGAGCGCAATATCGCCTTGCCGCTGGAGATCATGGGGGTTCCCAAGAAGCTTCGCCAGAAGCGCATCGACGAGCATCTGGCGTTGGTGGACCTGACCGGGTTTGGCAAGAAGTTTCCCTGGCAGCTTTCCGGCGGTATGCAGCAGCGGGCCTCGATTGCGCGGGCACTCTGTGTAGAGCCGGACCTGCTGCTGATGGATGAGCCCTTTGGGGCATTGGACGAGATCACCCGCGATCATTTGAACGAGCAGTTGCTGCGTCTGTGGGACCGCACCAAGAAAACCGTGATCTTCGTGACCCATTCGATTCCGGAGGCGGTATTTCTTTCCAGCAAGATCGTGGTGATGTCGCCGCGCCCGGGACGGATAACCGATATCATCGACTGCAACTTCCCGGTCAACCGGACGCTGGATATCCGCGAAACGCCGGAGTTCCAGGAAATCGCCCATCGGGTGCGCGAAGGCTTGCGCGCCGGTCACTCCTACGATGATGCGTGAGCCATGAGTTCCTTGGCTGAAAACAAGCTTCAAGCCTCCTCCTTCGCGTTGCTTTGGGGACGGCTTTATCAGGGCAGGATCGTACCGATCACAACGGTGGTCGTCTGCATTATTTTGCTGTGGTACGCGGGGGCGGTGTGGCTCAACAAGCCGCTGTTGATCGATCAGTACGAGCGCCAGAACATCAGCTGGGACCTGAGCCGATTGCTGCGTGACGCCTGGTCGATGGAGCGGCCCATTCTACCCGCGCCCGATCAAGTGATCGTCGAGATGAACAAGACGATCTTCGGGAAGAACATCTCGTCGAAACGCTCGCTGGTTTACCATTCCTGGGTGACCCTGTCTTCCACGCTGCTGGGCTTTGTAATCGGGGGGGTGCTGGGGATATTGCTGGCTGTCGGCATTGTCCATGTGCGCGCGCTGGAGCGGTCTTTGCTGCCCTGGGTGATCACCTCTCAGACGATCCCGATCCTGGCCATCGCCCCGATGATCATCGTGGTGCTGGCGGCGGTCGGGTTTGTCGGACTGCTGCCCAAGGCGATCATCTCCGCCTACCTCTGTTTCTTTCCCTTTACCATCAGCATGGTCAAGGGATTGCGCTCGCCCGACCCGCTGGCCAAGGATCTGATGCGGACCTATTCGGCGAGCAATTGGGATGTATTTTGGAAGCTGCGCTTTCCCGCTTCCGTGCCCTTCCTATTCAGCGCCATGAAGGTCGGAATCGCGATTTCCCTGGTTGGCGCCATTGTCGGTGAATTGCCGACCGGCGCCCAAGCGGGCATCGGCGCCCGGCTGCTCGCCGGGTCCTACTACGGCCAGACCATTCAGATTTGGTCGGCGTTGGTCACCGCCTCCATCCTGGCCGGGTCGCTGGTCGCGTTGGTGTCCGTCGCCGAACGGCTCACCATGAGGAAGATGGGGGTCCGGACATGAGGGTATCGCTCAACATAACGCCTTCGGCCGTGATCTACCTGGGGGCCGCCCTGGTGGCGCTTTGGTCGCCGGTGTCGGGATCCGGCGGAACGGCCGGGCAGGCGGGACAGACCTGGCTGGCCTATCCCACCGCCCTGGCCTGCTGGCTGGTGGGGCTGCTGACGGTTATCTTGTCGACGACGGAAATGGCGAAACGTCCGGCTGGCGTCCTGTTGGTGACGGCCGGGACGGTGGTGGCGGCCTTGCCGCCGCTGATTTTCATCACCGCGGCGACCGAACGGGGCGAGGTGCTGGGATCGGGGGCCTACGGCCTGTGGCTCTATCTTCTGGGTTTGGTGTTCCTGGTGTGGCGCATGATGGCGGCGCTGTCGGGCGAGGCCAAGCTGCCAAAACAGCTTGATCGTCTTGCCGCGCTCTTCGTGCCGGTCGCGTTTGGCGTTTGGCTGCTCTACATTTGGGAGGTGGTGGTGGTGGGCTTCGGGGTGCCGCAGGTCTTGCTGCCGGCGCCGTCGTTGATCGCGCAGGTCTTTGTTGAGCGGGCTGCGATTTTGCTCGACGATTTCCAGCAGACTTTCATTAAGTCGGTGATTTCCGGCTTCATCCTGGGGTGCGGCAGCGGCTTCCTGGTGGCGGTTCTGGTGGACCGGGTGCCGTTTCTGCAGCGCGGTCTCCTGCCGGTCGGCAACCTGGTCTCGGCGCTGCCGATTGTGGGCGTGGCGCCGATCATGGTGATGTGGTTTGGCTTTGATTGGCAAAGCAAGGCTGCGGTTGTGGTGGTGATGACCTTCTTCCCCATGTTGGTCAACACCCTGTCCGGCTTGAACGCCACCAGCAAGATGGAGCAGGATCTGATGCGCTCCTATGGTGCGTCTTACCTGCAAACCTTGATCAATGTGCGGTTGCCAAACGCCTTACCATTTATTTTCAATGCGTTGAAGATCAACTCGACCCTCGCCTTAATCGGTGCCATCGTGGCCGAGTTCTTTGGAACGCCCGTCGTTGGCATGGGATTTCGCATTTCCACCGAGGTGGGGCGGCTGAATGTTGATATGGTTTGGGCGACCATCGCCGTTGCCGCAATGGCCGGGTCGCTTTTCTACGGTGGGTTGGCGCTGCTCGAGCGTCGGGTGACTTTCTGGCATCCCTCCTATCGCCGACGATAACGAAGTGATCGAAAATAAAAGGTTCCGCACAATGTGGAACGGATAACAGGGAGAAAGATCAATGAAAAAAGCACTGTTGTTGGGAGCCGCGGGCCTGCTGGCGCTGACCGCGTCCTTAGGCGTCACCACGGCCCAGGCCGCTGAAAAGGTCACGGTTCAGCTCAAATGGGTCACCCAGGCCCAGTTCGCCGGCTATTACGTCGCCCAGGACAAGGGGTTTTATGAAGACGCCGATCTGGACGTCACCATTAGACCCGGCGGCCCGGATGTGGCCCCGGCTCAGGTAATTGCCGGCGGCGGCGCCGACATTATTGTCGACTGGATGCCTTCCGCGCTGGCCAGCCGAGAAAAGGGCGTGCCTCTGGTCAATGTCGCGCAGACCTTTGATCGCTCCGGCATGATGCTCACCTGCCGCAAGGACATGGGGGTGACGACCCCCAGCGACTTCCCCGGCAAAACCTTGGGGGTTTGGTTCTTCGGCAACGAATATCCCTTCCTCTCCTGGATGGGCAAGCTGGGCTACAGCACCGATGGCGGCGCCGATGGCGTGACCGTGCTCAAGCAGGGCTTTAACGTCGATCCGCTGCTGCAGAAACAGGCGGCCTGTGTCTCGACCATGACCTACAACGAGTATTGGCAGGTGCTGGATGCCGGCCTGACGCCCGCCGAGCTGACGGTCTTTCCCTATGAAGATGAAGGCGTCGCCACCCTTGAGGACGGCCTCTATGTCCTGGAAGACAACCTGAAGGACCCGGCCTTTGTCGACAAGATCGCCCGTTTCGTGGCGGCGACCAACAAGGGCTGGGAATACGCCCGTGCGAATTCCGATGAAGCCGCCGACATCGTACTGGACAACGACGCCACCGGCGCACAGACCGAAAAGCATCAACGTCGCATGATGGGGGAAGTGGCCAAGTTGCTCGCACCGAAGGGCGAGGTCGGTTATTTGCGTGAAGAGGCCTACACCCGCACGGTGGATACGCTGCTCGCCAGCCCCTCCACACCGGTGATCACCAAGCAGCCAACCGGCGCCTGGACCTCGGTGATCTGGGACCGTGTCAAGAAGATGTAGACCAAATCCGGAACCGGAGACCGGCGTCCAGAGATCCAGGGCGCGCCGGTTCCAGCCTATCGATAAACCCCGCCGACAGCTCGGCGGGGTTTTTTCTTTGCGCTGGTTACGTCCTTGAAAATTTAGAGGTCCTACATATAATATACATTACTTATTATATAGCTATAAACCTACCACCGACAGGACTGGTATGCGCAATCCGGATCAAAGCATTGGGTTTTCGGTGAACGATGTCGCGCGATTGCTGCGGCGGAACTTTAATCGACGGGCGCAGGAGCTCGGCCTCTCCCAGGCCACCTGGCAGGCCCTGGCCTATCTGTCGCGTCAGGAAGGCGTCAATCAAGTCACACTGGCTGAAAGTCTGGAGGTTCAGCCGATTACGCTGGCCCGCCTGATCGACCGCCTGCAGGAAGCCGGCCTGGTGGCCCGCAGGCCCGATCCCGCCGACCGTCGGGCCGTGAATCTGTATCTGACCCCCGAAGCCGAACCGCTGCTCGCGCGCATGTGGGCGCTTGCCGAGCAAACCCGCGAAGATGCGTTGGTCGGACTTTCGCAAGAAAGTCGGAAGGTGCTGATCGAGACGCTACATCGGATGAGACAAAATCTGGTTGAGGCAGAAAACCGTGTCGCCGCCAGCGCAAAGCCAAAGGATGAATTTTCGAATGCAACAGGCAACAGCTGATCAGTCAGGCAATGCCGCCGGCCAGGGCGAAACGCCGCCCGCGCCACCTACCGCCGCCGACCCCGCGCCGGAAAGCGACCGGGCCACGCCGGGCCGACGCTGGTTGCGGCGCAGCCTGATGCTGATCGGTCCCCTGGCGGTCGCCGTCGTCGGCGGCTATTTCTATTTTACCGGCGGTCGCTACGTCAGCACCGAAAATGCCTATGTGAAGGCCGACAAGGTGATGGTCGCCGCCGAGGTCTCCGGTTTGATCGACCAGGTGGCGGTGCGTGAAAATCAGCGGGTTAACGTGGGCGATGTGCTGTTCCGCATCGATGACCGGCCCTATCGCATCACCCTGGCGGAGTCCGACGCCCGGCTGGCCGGCGTCCGCGACGAGATTCTGGGTCTAAAGGCCGCCTACCGGCAAAAGCAGGAAGAGCTGGCGCTGGCCCGGCTGAACGTCGATTTTTCCAAGAAGGAGTTCGAACGTCAGGCCAAGTTGCTGGCAACCAGCACGGTCTCGCGCAGCAAGTTCGATTCCACCGAGCACGACCTCAACGTGGCGCGCCGCCGTATCCGCGTGGTCGAACAGGAAATGGCGCAAATCAGCGCGCAATTGGCCGGTGACCCGGATATTCCAATCGCCCGTCATCCAAACTATCTTGAAGCTTTGGCAATTCGGGACCGTGCCACCCTGGACCTGGAGCGGACCGTGGTGCGGGCGCCCTTTGCCGGCATCGCCAGCAATACGCCGCAGATCGGCCAGCAGGTGGTTGGCAAGGCCGCGTTCAGCAGTCCGGTGATGAGCCTGGTCGCCGACAGCGGCGTGTGGATAGAAGCCAACTTCAAGGAAACCGAGTTGACCTACGCCAAGCCCGGCCAGGCGGTGGTGGTCCGCGTCGATACCTATCCCAACCGGCGGTGGCAGGGCTCGGTCGAGAGTATCAGCCAGGCGACCGGCGCGGAGTTTTCGGTGATCCCACCGCAGAACGCCACCGGCAACTGGGTCAAGGTGGTGCAGCGCATTCCGGTGCGAATCGCTGTGAAGACCGATGGTGATGACCCGGTTTTGCGTGTCGGCATGAGCACCAGCGTCGAGCTGGAAACCGGCAATCGCCGCACCTTATCCGACTTCCTTCAGGTCGCGTTTTCCTGGATCGGCAATCCCTCCACGGCGCTGGTTGCCGAGGCGGAGAGCAAGCGTTGACTGCGGCGCGCACGGGCGCGGCCGCGAGTACCCCGCTGGATCGAGGTTTGATCACCGCGTCGATTATGCTGGCGACGATCATGCAGACCCTGGACATCACCATCGCCAATGTGGCGCTGCCGCACATGCAGGGGAGTATGTCGGCGACCCAGGATCAGATCTCCTGGGTGCTGACCTCCTATATCGTTTCCGCCGCGGTGATGACCCCGGTAACCGGGGTGTTGGCCGCGCGCCTCGGGCGCAAGCGCCTGTTTGCGATTATGGTGATCGGCTTTACCGTCGCCTCGATGTTGAGCGGCGCGGCGCAGTCGTTAACCCAGATTGTCGGGTTTCGGTTGTTGCAAGGCGCCTTCGGCGCCGGGTTGGTGCCACTTTCACAAGCGGTATTGCTCGATACCTACCCGCGCGAGAAGCATGGGTCGGCCATGGCGATGTGGGGAATGGGCGTGATGGTCGGCCCGATTCTCGGCCCGACGCTCGGCGGCTATCTAACCGAGTATTACAGCTGGCGGTGGGTGTTCTACATCAATCTGCCGTTCGGCATCTTGGCGCTTTTCGGCATCCTGGCGTTTGTGCCGGAGACTGTGCGTAACGTCAGCCGCCGCTTCGATTTCCTTGGCTTCGGGCTGCTCAGCCTTGCCCTTGGCTCGCTGCAATTGATGCTTGACCGTGGCGAGTCCCAAGACTGGTTTTCCTCGACCGAGATTCTGGTCGAGGCCGTGCTGGCGCTGCTGTTCTTCTACCTGTTCCTAGTGCAGATGTTCACCGCCAAGAGCCCCTTTCTCGAACCGGGCCTGTTCAAGGACCGCAACCTGGTGGCCGGGCTGCTGCTCATCTTCATGGTCGGCGTGGTTCTGCTGGCCACCCTCGCGCTGCTGCCGCCCTTCTTGCAGAACCTGATGGGTTATCCGGTGATGACCACCGGTCTGTTGCTCGCGCCGCGTGGGGTGGGCACCATGATCTCGATGATCCTGGTTGGCCGCTTGATCGGCAGGGTGGACATCCGACTGCTGATCTTGTTCGGAATCGGTTTGACCGCATATTCGCTGTGGGAAATGGCGGCCTTCACCACCGAGGTGTCGGTTTCGACCATCGTCTGGACCGGCGTTACTCAGGGGTTTGGACTCGGCTTTCTGTTCGTGCCGTTGAGCACCGTAACCTTCTCGACCCTCTCGCCGCACTTTCGCAACGAGGGCACGGCGATGTTTAGCCTGATGCGCAACATCGGCAGCAGCATCGGCATTTCGATCGTGATCACGCTCCTTGCCCAGAATACCCAGGTGAACCATTCCGCCCTGGCCGCTGTCCTGACGCCCTTCCGCGACGGGCTCTATCCCCCCTGGCTGCCGCAGCTGTGGAATTGGAACACCACGGCTGGCGTGGTGGCGCTCAACGGTGAGGTGACCCGGCAGGCCGCGACCATCGCCTATCTCAACGACTTCATTTTCATCATGTGGGCGATGCTGCTGTCGACGCCGCTTGTGCTGCTGCTGCGAAAGCCGCGAACCGTCGCAGCCAGCGAGTTGGCGGCGCTCGATTAGGGCGGACTTGACGCGGCAGCCGAAGCGCCAAGCGCTTGTTTCCAAGTCGGGCCGCCGCTCTCCCATTTGGGAGTGGTGGTCGGTTCTGCGTTCACTAACCTGCGCACAAGGATAGGGGATGAACGCCCCGCGCAGCGGAAAAGGGGACGGGGGCGGGGCGGAAGAGGCTTTTTTGCTGTCGCGGAGGGTATCATGGCGACCAAAGCAACAAAAAGCGACGCACACGCGCTTTGCGAACTTCCAAGAATGCCCGAGCGGGCGCTGCCAGTCGGCCTGGCTCCCGGTCGGGAATCGCTCATACGCTATATTGAGAAAAAATGGGTCAACGGCACCATGCTGCGCTACTGCTTTCTGCGCGATCCGGTGCAATGGCGCGGCGGACAGGCCCAGGAGGACGCAGTCAGCGCGGCCTTTCAAACCTGGAAAGATTTGGGCCTTGGCCTGACGTTCACGCAGGTACAGGACCCCGAAGAGGCCGAGGTGCGGATCGGCTTCGAACCCGGGGGGTCCTGGTCCTATGTCGGGCGGGACGTACTCCTGGTGTCCGACATCACCCAGCGGACGATGAATTTCGGGTGGGACCTGACCACCAGCTACGGCCGCGACACGGCGCTGCATGAAATCGGCCACACCTTGGGCTTTCCGCACGAGCACCAGAACCCCAACGCGGGCATCGTCTGGGACCAAGCGGCGGTGATCTCTGAATTCAGCGGCCCGCCGAACAACTGGACCGAAGACAAGATCACCTGGAATATCTTGCGCAAGATTCCAGCCCAGCAGGTTGATGGTTCGAGTTGGGACCCCAATTCGGTCATGCATTACCGCTTTCCGGCGGGGGTGATACGCCAGCCCAGCCGCTATCAGAATGAGCCGCTTATTCCGGCTCCCGGTCTGTCCGAGGTCGATATCGCGGAAGTGAAGAAATTCTATCCCGCCCTGCAACCGACCGTGCAAATTCCCGAACTCCGCCCCTTTGAATCGCAGCCGATTGACCTGACCGCCGGTCAGCAATTGAACTTTACGATTTCCCCCACCCTCAGCCGGGACTTTGTGATCCAAACTTTCGGCGCCGCCGATACGGTCATGGTGCTGTTTGAAAGAATTTCCGGACAGCAGCGCTTCCTGGCCGGCGACGATGACAGCGGGACCGCCTTTAACGCCAAGATTGAACAGCGACTGTTTAGAGGCGGAGACTACGTGCTGCGCTTGCGGCTCTATTCAGCCGTCGCTGTCGGGCAAAGCGCCGTCATGCTCTGGTAGTAGCGGGTCGATGGCCGCGCGATCCGTCTGGCCGGCCCGCGGGCGGCGCAAAAGCGGAAAAAGCAAACCCCGCCGAAAATTCAGCGGGGTTTGTTCGGCAGGGCCACTCGGGCAGACGCCTTGGCTCCAGGGGCTGTCCCAGGTTTTGGCGCGCGATCTCGGGCTGTTTTATGCAGCCGCGCTGGCGCGGTCTCCTTCTATTCAGCCGCGCTGGCGCGGTCGACGGCCTCGGGCGTTTTTTCCGCCGCTTTTCGATGAATGGCGTTGTAGTAGTCGGCAAAGCAGGGCCGATCGATATAGCGCCCGGCGCCGCGCACCGCGCGGACGTCGCCGTCGTCATAGACCAGCTTTCCCTGGCTGATGGTCTTGACGTTGATCCCCTTGACCTCCATGCCCTCAAAGATATTGAAGTCCACGTTCTGGTGGTGGGTGTCCTTAGAGATGGTCCGGTGCTTTTCCGGGTCCCAAACCACCAGGTCGGCGTCCGCGCCGATCGAGATTGATCCTTTGCGCGGATAGATGTTGAAGATCTTGGCCGCGTTGGTCGAGGTGATGGCGACGAACTCGTTCATGGTCAAGCGGCCTTTGCCAACCCCATGATGCCAAAGCACGTGCATGCGGTCTTCAACGCCGCCGGTGCCGTTGGGGATCTGCGTGAAGTTGTTGTGGCCCGCCCGCTTTTGATCGGCGCAGAAGCAACAGTGATCGGTGGCCGTGGTCTGCAGCATTCCGGCCTGCAGGCCACGCCAGAGCGCTTCCTGGTTTTCCCGTGGCCGGAAGGGCGGCGACATGACGTGCGCGGCGGCAAAATCCCAGTCCTTGTTGCGGTAAACCTCATCGTTTACCAAAAGGTGGCCGGCCAGCACTTCGCCATAGACCCGCTGTCCTTCATTGCGAGCCCGGGTGATGGCTTCCAAAGAGTCCTTGCAGGAGTTGTGGACGATGTAAATCGGCACATCCATCACCTGGGCAACCCGGATAGCGCGGTTGGCCGCTTCGCCTTCGACTTCCGGTGGGCGGGAAAGCGGGTGACCTTCCGGCCCGGTGATGCCCTTTTTCAGCATTTCCTGTTGCAGGTGGAAAACCAATTCGCCGTTTTCCGCGTGAACCGTACAGATCGCCCCCAATTCGCGCGCCCGGCCAAAGGAATTCACCAGGGTTTCGTCTTCCGCCATGATGGCGCCCTTGTAGGCCATGAAATGCTTGAAGGAGTTGACGCCGTGTTCCTCGGTCAGGATTTTCATGTCGCGGTGGACGGTGTCGTCCCACCAGGTGATGGCGACGTGCAGGGAATAGTCGGTGGCGGATTTTTCCGCCCAGCCGCGCCATTTCTTGTAGGCGTCGAGAATGTTTTCCTGCGGGCTGGGAATGACGAAATCAATGATGCTGGTGGTGCCGCCCACTGCGCCGGCTGTGGTGCCGGAAAAGAAATCTTCCGACGCCACGGTGCCCATGAAGGGCAGTTCCATATGGGTATGGGGATCAATGCCGCCCGGCATCACATAGCAGCCGCCCGCGTCGACAACGTCAGCGCCGCTCGGCGCTTCCAGGCTTTCGCCGATGGCGACGATGCGCCCTTCTTCCGTTAAAATGTCCGCGCGGTATGTTTGGTCGGCGGTTACAACCGTTCCGCCTCTCACCAGCAAAGCCATGATCACCTCCTGTTTGTCGATGCTTTCGACCTGATTTTCCTCTCCCATTTCTGGAAGCCATCCCGCACAGTTCTCGGGCCGTGGCGCAGCCCTTGAAAGAAAAAGGCGAGAACAGGCGGCGGAAAAATCGGGTCGAGCGATCTTTCTTGTCCAATTGGTCAAATTTAACCGCAAATCCTTGGTCAAGGCTACCCTTGTTATGGAAGAATTGTCTTGTGGAATTTCCGATCTTCCACGGCGCGCGTCCTGCTCCTCGGGTTGATTTTTTTTGCGAGCTGATTTTTAAGTGTCGGTTGCACCGCCGAGCCGCCGGCGGCGGCGGTGGCTGTCGCGCCGCCATAAATCACCGGGTACCCAGACGGCAAAGACGGAGCCGCTGCGGCCGGAAAAGAACTTGTCAGCCAAAACACCCCTGCATAGGCTGATGGGGTGATCGGTCCAACAGGCGGTCCAACAGGCGGTCCAGCAAGCGGTCCAGCAAGCGGTCCAACAGATCCGGGCCCAACAAACCAGCGGTTCAACCTGAGGATGTTTTTAACCTCACCGCAAGCCTAGATTGAGCCCCGAGATGAATATCCTGGTTTGAGATCTGCGCGTGCGACCCGGGGCGTCCGCGAACCCCGGTTGGCGGCAATTGAATTGTCAAGCAATCCGCAATCGGTTGGGAACCACAGCAAGGGAGCACCTTCATGTCCAGCAGCGCACCGTCTATCGTTCGATCCGGGTTAATTCAGGTCGGCTTGAAGGCGAGCACGGACCAGAGTCCGGAAGAAATTCGCCAGACGATGATTGAAGCCCACATTCCCTATATCGAGGAAGCCGGAACCAAGGCTGTCAATGTGTTGTGTTTTCAGGAAGTCTTTACCCAACCCTATTTCTGTCCCAGCCAGGACAAGAAATGGTATCGGGCGGCGGAGAAAATACCGGAGGGGCCCACCACCCAGCTGATGATGGAATACGCTAAGAAGTATTCCATGGTGATCGTGGTTCCGATCTATGAAGAAGACATCACCGGTGTTTATTACAACACCGCCGCGGTCATCGACGCCGATGGCCGTTATCTGGGTAAATACCGCAAGACCCACATTCCCCAGGTCGCCGGCTTCTATGAGAAATTCTTCTTCAAACCCGGCAACTCCAATTGGCCGGTATTTGACACGGCTTACTGTCGGCTGGGAGTCTATATCTGTTACGATCGGCACTTCCCGGAGGGATGGCGCGCGCTGACCCTGAACGGCGCGGAGTACATTGTCAATCCCTCGGCCACGGTGGCCGGGCTCAGCCAATACCTATGGAAGCTGGAACAGCCCGCCGCCGCCGTCGCCAACGGCTGCTTTATCGGCGCCATCAATCGGCCCGGCACGGAATCCCCCTGGAATATTGGCCGCTTCTATGGGTCGTCCTATGTGGTCAACCCGCGCGGTGAGTTGCTGGTGGAGGCCAGCGAAGATCAGGATGAATTGATTATCGCCGACATGGATCTGGCCCAGGTGCGCGACGTTCGTGATCTCTGGCAGTTCTATCGCGACCGCCGCCCGGAAACCTACGGCAAGCTGACCGAGCTTTGACGGCGCTCTGCGCCCCGATCGGCCGCGCGCCAAGCGTCTCTAGAGGGTGCCAAAGATGCGATCGCCCGCATCGCCCAGCCCCGGGACGATATAGGCCTGTTCGTTCAGGCACTCATCCAGGGCGGCGGTGAAAATCCGGACGTTCGGGTGGAACTTGGCGAAGGTGGCCACGCCTTCGGGGGCGGCCACCAGGATCACCAGCGAAATGTCCTCGGGCTTGGCGCCTTTGTTCAACAGCACATCGACCGCGTGGGCGGCCGATCCGCCGGTCGCCAGCATGGGGTCGACCAGCACAACCTTGCCCAGTTCGCGGGGGAGTTTGACGAAGTATTCTTTTGGCTGCTTGGTTACCGGGTCGCGGTAAAGGCCGATGTGCCCTTCGCGCGCGGAAGGGATCAACTCGCGAATGCCCTCGGCCATGCCCAGGCCGGCGCGCAAGATCGAGGCGATGGTCACCGGTTGGGCCAGGAGGGGCGATTGCGTCGGCGCCACCGGGGTGACGATGGAGGTGTTGACGGTGGGCAAATCGCGCATCACCTCGAACCCCATCAGCAAGCCGATCTCCCGCAGCAGCTGGCGAAACAGGATAGGCGGCGTTTCCTTGTCGCGCATGATGGTCAATTTATGCTGGATCAGCGGATGATCGATAACCGAAAGGGTGGGAAAGGCGTGGGCTTGACTCATGGCGTTCATTCCTTATTGCGCGCGCGATTCTCGCCCTTTGGCAGGGCAGTTGCGGTCTGCGTTCGGGGCAGGCAAAAAGCGATCAGGCCACCCAAGGTAGCGCTCAGGGCCATCACAAGAAAGGCTCCCCCCTGCAGCGTCGTATAGAGCCAACCCGAGCCTAGCATCATCAGACCCATGACCAGACCGCCAGACAGGGCCGTGTAGACCGCCTGGGCCGTTCCGGCAAGGCCCGCCGGCGCGGTTCGTGAAATATAGTGCACGGTTCCCAAATGGGCGGCTGCGAAGGTTAGGGCGTGGAGGGCCTGCAAGGGGAAAATCGCCCAGGGGTCGGTAACCAGGGCCAGCAAACTCCAGCGCAGCAACCCGCCAAGCCCGGCCAGCATGAGCAAGCGCCGCGGTCCGAGAAAGCTGAAAATCCAGCCACTGGTGGCAAACAGCAGCACCTCCGCCACCACGCCGGTGGCCCAAAACCAACCGATGGTGCGCGCCCCGATCCCAAGCGATCCCCAGTAGAGCGTTGAAAAGCCGTAGTAAACCGCGTGGCTGCCCTGCAGCAGGGCGGCGGCGGCAACCAATCCCCAGTAGCTGCGCAGGCGCAGAAGCGCTGTAAGCGGGGCGCGCGGGGGCGATGACGGGGATTTTTTGCTGTCCGGTAAAAACAGCAGCGCGATGAAGAGAATGATAACGGCGGCCAACAGAAGCCAGAGCAGGGCATCCGGGTCGCGGCCGCTCAGCAACCAGCCGCCGCCGCTGCTGGCGAGAATGAAGGCCAGCGACCCCCACAAACGAATGCGCCCGTAATCCAGCTTTTCCCGCCTAACCATGGTGAGGGTCGCGCTGTCGGACAGGGGCAGGAGAGGGGAGTGAAAGAGGGTGATTAGGGCGTTGAGCAGAATGATCGCGCCCAGGGATTGGGCGGAGAAAAAGCCGGTGACCGTGGCGAGCGCGCCAAACCCCAGGATCACCATGACCCATTTTTCCCGGCCGCTTCGATCACTGATCTGGGCGATCAAGGGGGTTGCGCCAATTCGCAACCAGGAACCGATGGCAATGGTCAGACCGATCATCTCGGCGGAGAGCCCGCGGCTTTTCAGCCACAGCGGCCAAAAGGGCAGGTAAAGGCCGATCACCAGGAAAATTCCGCAGTACACCGCCGCGTAGGGGAGGGTTTGCCGAACCTTTATCAAGCTGTCCTTCCCCATCCCTGTCCTGTGGGTGTGCCGGGCCTGAAGCGACTCACCAAGTGATTGCGCCCTTGTGCTGCAACTCCTTACCCCGTCGGTGATTTGGCGGCAAGCCGTCCCCCTATCGGACAGTGTTGGACCCGGTTCGGTCGTCCGGGCGCGCCAGGGCTTGCCGGCGCGGCGCGGGGCGCGCGGTAACCTTTTCGAAACTTTAGCGGCGCAAACTGATTTTTCACCTTTAGAGTTTGATCGACAAACAAAGAAGCGCTTGGCGTTTCGCCGCTGCCGGGCATCACTCTCTAATAGTTTGATAAGAGGCGGAGTCACGGTTCAAACCGGATCACCACGTGGGCCCATTTAACCTGATCCGACTCTCGTGAACAAAAGAGCTGAAAGATGACTCACTTTTTGGTGTCAGAAGAAAACCCGAATGGCTACAAACTCGAAGATGTTCTTGCCGCGCTGCGCAAGGACATTATCCTTCGCTGTACCAAGATTGTCGATGATCAGCGTCCGGAAGCCGTTAAGGTGATGGACAACAACATGGAAATTTTGGTGTTGCTGACCAAAGCGCGTGAATTCGCTGAAAATTCCACGGCGGTTCTCGAGCGCTCTTTTGGCCGTTCCGAAGATGGCGCGCCGCGCATCGGGATCAAATAGCTCCGCTGATCCTGGGCTGATCCCGGCTTTGCTTGTCCGATTGCGGTCACCCGGAGTGGTCGACGAAAGCAAACCGCTTCGCCGCTAGGAGAAGGCCTTGAAGGTGATCATGGTGAAGCTGTCCTTCACACCGTCAATGGTCTGAATCTGCTCGGTGACGAAGTGGCCGATGTCCACGTTTTCCGGCAAATAGCATTTCACCATCAAATCATACTTGCCCGAGGTTGAATAGACCTCCGACACCTGCTCGACGTCTTCGACCAGGGTATCGGCAACCTTATAGGCCTGGCCCAGTTTACACTTTAGCTGCACGAAAATAGTTTGCATGGCGTCAACCAATGACCGGTGTGATCTCCGCAGGTGGCGCCGAGATCTCTAGGAAAAAAGGCATTGGTGTCGGATCGGTTCAAACGGTTTTACCTGCGTCGCCCGTTTGAACCGTGACACCGACTCTAACCGTTGGCGGCCAGCGGCACCGGGCGCAACATGAAGGCCGGGGTATGTTCACCGAACGGCGAGTTGTTGTTTGCCGGCTGTTCCTGTGCGGGTTCCCTGCGACGGCGTCGTTCAGTGCCGCGCGCGGCGCGGGCCTGTGGCTTGGAAGGTTTGGCTATCACGTCGTTGGTCGCTTCCGCGGCATCTTCAGTCGTTCCGTTTGAGAGGTCCTGGGCGTGTTGTTCGTCGCCGGATTTTCGGCGACGGGGCCGCCGCGTCTTGCGGTCGTCCTTGCCGGCTTTTTCCACCGTCTTGGTCTCGGCCTTGGTCTCGATCTCGTTTTCGGCCTTGTTTTCGGGGGCCGCCGCTTTTTCTATCTTCTCGTCCGCCGGCGGGTTCGCCGCGACCTCACCGTCCGCGGCCCGCTTGGGAGCGTCCGCTTTGCCCGGCTTCCCAGGCTTGGCTTCTTCGATCGTCTGGCCGATCAGCTTCTGGATCGCGGTCAACGACTTCTTGTCTTGCGGGCTGACGAGGGTAAAGGACTTGCCGGCGCGCCCGGCCCGACCGGTGCGGCCAATGCGGTGAACGTAGTCTTCCGCATTGTGCGGCGTGTCGTAGTTGAACACGTGGCTGACGTCAGGAATATCCAAGCCCCGGGCGGCAACATCGGAACAGACCAGCATTTTGATCTCCCCCTTCTTGAAGCGCCGCAAGGCATCCATGCGGGCCGACTGAACCATGTCGCCGTGCAGCGGCTCGACATCGTAGTTGTGGCGCAACAGGGAGCGGGCGACGATACCGACATCACGCTTGCGGTTGCAGAAGATCAGCGCCGATTTCATCGTTGCGGCTTCGTCGGTCAAGATATCGCGCAGCATGGCGCGCTTGAACTTGGCTTCCTGCTCCGTACGGACATACCGCTGAGTTACGGTATCGGCGGTGGTGGCGGGGCGCGACACAGAGACCTCCTTGGGATTGATCAGGAAGGCGTCGGACAGCCGCTTGATTTCAGCTGCCATGGTGGCCGAGAAAAACAGCGTTTGTCGGATTTTCGGCAACAGCGACACAATGCGCTCCACATCGGGGATGAACCCCATGTCGAGCATGCGGTCGGCTTCATCAATCACCAGTAGTTTGGTGTCGGCCAACAGGATCTGCCCACGGTCGATGAGATCGAGCAAACGACCCGGCGTGGCAATCAACACATCAACGCCGCGGGTTAAGGCGGCCTGCTGGTCCCGCATGGATTCACCGCCGATCAGCAGCGCCATGGAGAGCTTGGTGTATTTGCCATATTTTTCAAAATTATCGGCAACCTGGGCCGCCAACTCTCGGGTTGGCTCCAGAATCAACGACCGCGGCATGCGCGCCCGACCGCGTCCCGACGACAGAATATCGATCATCGGCAAGGTGAAACCGGCGGTCTTGCCAGTCCCGGTTTGGGCGACACCAAGCACGTCACGCCCCATCAGAATGTAGGGAATGGCTTTTTCCTGGATCGGCGTCGGTTTATCGTAACCGGAATCCGAAACGGCGCGAAGGATCTCTGAGCTCAGCCCGAGGGACTCGAAAGGCATACAGTCACTTTTTTTATTGAGAAAGAAGGGTGGCTCTATTGAGGTTTGCCACGACAACAGGGCCGGATATTAGGGTTGGCGATTGAAAAGTCAACGTTTTCCCATGGCAATCGGCCCGGAATGGAACTTTTGTCGCGGGCGGTCATAGCGAGGAGAGCGATTTCCAGTCGGAACGACACAATTCTGAGCTATGATTTTAAGAAATCCAGAATTTATGATATCGCGCTGTTAAATAACGGAAAATATTTGTTCTGGTCAAGGAAATACTGTCGGGCCAAGAAGAGAAAATCTTGATTTGTCGGTTGCTTTGCGCCTAATTGACTGGCGACTAATTATCTTTGCATCGCCGACGCGGCGGCGCGTCATTCACTCTGTTACTGCGATGTGTTGCCCAATGCCAGCGTCCCCCGGTCTGATGTCCACCAAAAGTTCACTGCTGCTGCTGATCGATATGCAGGCGCGTTTGGCCCCGGCAATCGCAGAGTCGCAAGCCCTTGTCGTGCGCGCCGCCTTGCTTTTGGAGTCCGCGTCGCTGTTGCGGGTGCCGGCGCTGTGCAGCGAGCATTGCCCGCAGCGAATCGGCCACACCCTGCCGTCGCTTCGCGCTGGGCTTCCCGCGACCGCGGTTGGGCAAAAAACCGCTTTTTCGGTGCTCCGCGAACCCGGCTGGGCCGAGCGAATCGCGGCGGCCAATCGCCAGCAGATTGTCGTCGTCGGCATGGAGGCGCATGTCTGCGTTCTGCAATCGGTGCTGGACCTGCTGCGCGCCGGCTATGAGGTTTATGTCGTCACGGACGCATGTGGCTCGCGCACGCTTGAAAACAAGCAGGTCGGTTTTGCCCGCATGGCGGCGGCGGGCGCTGGCCTGGTCACCAGCGAAATGGTGCTGTTCGAGTGGCTGGAACGAGCCGACCACCCTGATTTCAAAATGTTGATTGAGAAAATAAAGTGACCGAGAAAACGCCTTTGGCCCTGCTGCCCGGTTTGTTGCTGAACGAAGGTCTGTGGGCGCCCTTGGCGCTGGCCCTGTCCGCCCGCGCCACCGTGCATGTGGCCGACTTCACAACCCAGGACAGCGTGGCGGAAATGGCGCGGTCGGTGCTTGAGGCCATGCCGCCGCGTTTCGCCTTGGCGGGCTTATCCATGGGCGGCTACGTTGCGCTGGAGATCATGCGCCAGGCGCCGGAGCGGGTCATCCGTCTGGCGTTGTTGGACACCCAGGCGCGCGCCGACAGCGATACGGTGCGCCAACGGCGATTGGCGCTGATCGAGATGGCCAAAATGGGCAAGTTCAAAGGCGTCACGCCACGACTTTTGCCGATGTTGATCCACAAGGACCGCTTGGCAGACGCGACGGTGACCGGTCCGATTCTTGACATGGCCGAGATGATCGGGCGCGACGCGTTCTTTCGCCAGCAAAACGCCATTCTCACCCGACCGGACAGTCGTCAGGACTTGGTGCGGATTACCTGCCCAACCTTGGTTCTATGCGGCCGTCAGGATGCCTTGACGCCCTTGGCCCGCCATACCGAAATGGCGGCCGGGATTTCCAACTCCCGGCTGAAAATCATCGAAAACTGTGGCCACATTCCGCCCTTGGAGCGCCCGGCGGAGACGCTCGCGGAATTGCAAAGCTGGTTGAGCTACAGCTAAGCTAGTCGGGCCATTCGGCCTGATTGTTGGACCTGTTCATGTCGCCGATCAAGGGGGGCCAGAGGTCGTGCGACACCTGCTGCAACAAAGCGATGTAGCGTGGATCGCTGGGGCCATCGGCCTGGACCCGCCCGACGGTCGACGTTTGGGCCACCTGGTACTCGCAAAAGACCGCCAGCAGTCGAACCTTTCCCGCTTCCGGCGCAACCTTTGCCGGATCGGATTTTTCCGCGCAAACCGCGTCGCCGGATAGGCCGGGGTCCGGGTTGAAAACCACAAAGGTGCGGTAGGCCTCTTTAAGCTTGGCGGGCGGGGTGGCGTAGACCTGAAACGACGGGCCGAAGTGGTTGTTGGTGAAGATTTCAGCGATTTGATCGGCAATGCCGGGCTGGCGGCTGGTAAAAGGCGCGCCCTTCACCTTCAGCGCCATGCCGCCTTGGGCCGAGACCCCAAGCAGCATGTCTTGCGAGTAGATCGAACTGAGGTAGGTCGGACCGGTTACCGCCACGCCGGTTGTACAGGCCGCCAGCAGCAGCGAGGTCGCCGTTACGACCAGCAAGGGGCCAAAGTTGATGTTGCGAACTTTCGTCATGGTGCAATCCCCTTCCGACAGCGGAATAGCAAGATGTCTCAGCCAAAAGGTAGTGTTCCAGATGATTGCGGCAAATTCTAGGGTGTGATCGACTTGGAAAGAAGCGTTTCGCGCGTCTGTTCAGTCGTGAATCACCCGCTAACAGGCTGATAAGAGGGGCGTGGATCGTCCGCCGCACGCCCAACCTCGGCGCCGCGGCGCCCCGTCTGGGGCAAGCTTACGGCGCGGGGCTCGACAAAGGTCGCGGACAGGTCGCCAAAGCTCGCCGAGCGCGGCTAAACGTCGAGCGAGTCTTCCGATACAAAGCGGGCGTGTTCTTCGATATAGGCAAAGCGGAGCTCGGGCTTGCGTCCCATCAGGTGCTCGATACGCTCCTGGGTCATATCCCGTTCGTTCTGCGCCAACTCCATATCTTCCATCTCGGTGATTTGGATCCGCAGCAGGGTGCGCTTTTTCGGATCCATCGTGGTGTCCTTCAACTGGGCGGCAGGCATTTCCCCCAAGCCTTTGAAGCGACTGACCTCGATCTTGCCCCGGCCGTTGAACTCGGTGCGCATCAGTTCATCCTTGTGGGCATCGTCGCGGGCGTACACGGTCTTGCCGCCCTGGTTGATGCGGTAGAGCGGCGGCTGGGCCAGGTAGAGCTTGCCGTTTTCGATCAAGCCCCGCATTTCCTGGTAAAAGAAGGTCATCAGCAGCGAGGCGATATGGGCGCCATCGACATCGGCGTCGGTCATGATAATGACCCGCTCGTAGCGCAGTTTTTCCAGATCGAAATCCCGGCGCGTGCCGCAGCCCAAGGCCTGGGTGATATTGCTTACTTCTTGATTGGCCTTGAGTTTGTCCAGGGTCGCCGACGCGACGTTCAGGATTTTACCGCGCAAGGGAAGAATCGCCTGGTTCTTGCGATTGCGCGCCTGCTTGGCGGAGCCGCCGGCGGAGTCGCCTTCCACCAGATAAATTTCCGTGTCGCTGGCGGTGTTGTTGGAGCAGTCGCTGAGTTTGCCGGGCAACCGCAGCTTTCGCGTCGCCGACTTGCGCTTCAATTCCCGTTCCTGGCGCTTGCGCAGGCGGTCCTCGGCGCGCTCGATCAGGCGCTCCAACAGAATGCGGGACCGCTCCGGGTCATTGGAAAGCCAATGCTCGAAGTGATCTTTGAGGGTGTTCTCCACCAGGCGCGCCGCTTCGGGGGTGGAGAGCTTTTCCTTGGTTTGACCTTGAAATTGCGGGTCGCGAATGAAGGCTGACAAGATGGCGCAGGCGCCGCCCAGAATATCGTCGGAGGTGATCTGGTTGGCTTTGCGCAGACCAATCATTTCGCCATGGCCCTTGAGACCGCGCAGCAGCGCCGCGCGCATGCCCTGTTCGTGACTGCCGCCTTCCGGCGTGGGCACGGTGTTGCAGTAGGACGAGGTAAAGCCCTCTTCATCCCAAGGCCAGGTGATCGCCCATTCCACCCGTCCGCTGGCGTCGGAGAACTTGGCTTCACCGGCAAAGGGCGAGGGGATCAAGGTTCGGCGCTCCCCCAGGGATGCGGTGAGAAAGTCCTTCAGGCCGTTGGGAAAATGCAGGGTCGCGGCATCGGGGGTTTTGTCCTTCTCGCCGATCAGCGCCGGATCGCAGCTCCAGCGAATCTCCACCCCCCGGTGCAGATAGGCCTTTGAGCGCGCCATGGTAAAAAGGCGGCTGGGGATAAAGTGCGCGGCGTCGCCAAAGATTTCAGAATCGGGGCAAAAGGTGATGGTGGTGCCGCGCCGGTTGTGCACCGGACCCTTGTTTTCCAGCTTGGTCAGTGGCGCGCCCTTGGCGTAGCTCTGGGTATAAAGCTGTTTGTTGCGGGCGATTTCCACGCTCAGCGAACTCGACAACGCGTTGACCACCGACATGCCGACGCCGTGCAGTCCGCCAGAGGTTTCGTAAGCCTTGTTGGTAAACTTGGCGCCCGAGTGCAGCGTGGTCAGAATCACTTCCAGGGCGGATTTATCTTTGAATTTCGGGTGCGGGTCGATCGGAATGCCGCGGCCGTTGTCGCGGATGGTGATCCAGTTGTCAGCGCGCAATTCGATCTCGATGCGGCTGGAATGACCGGCCACGGCTTCATCCATTGAATTGTCGAGAATTTCCGCCACCAGATGATGCAACGCGCGCTCGTCGGTTCCGCCGATATACATACCGGGACGACGGCGAACAGGCTCCAGACCCTCCAGAACTTCGATGTCCTTGGCGGAGTAGTCTTCACTGGTGGTGCTGGTCATGGATTGGAAGAGATCTGACATGCGCGGCATTATAGGTTGCCACCCCTTTCGTACAAGCAGATGCTGTGGAAAATATTTTCCGAGCTACGAGATATGGTGAAAGATAGGCGTTAAACCATGCACACAACAGATAAAAAAACAGCGACGAAAGATCCCGGCTTGGGCCAACTTCCCCCGGGCCAGCCGGCGCTGCGAAGCGTTCCCATGCCCTCGGACTCCAACCACAACGGTGATATTTTCGGGGGGTGGGTGCTGGCGCAGATGGATATCGCCGGGTCGGTCCCGGTGGCCGAGATCGCCGAGGGGCGCTTTGCCACCGTGGCGATCGACGCCATGCGCTTCCATATGCCGATCTTTATCGGTGATCTGGTCAGTCTCTATGCCGACATCGTTCGAATCGGCAATACCTCGGTTACCGTGAAGGTGGAAACCTGGGTTAAACGCCGGGCAACCCGCGAGGTGGTGAAGGTAACCGAAGGTGTTTTCATATACGTGACAATCAACGACGATGGGAAGCCCCGCCCGGTGCCCAGGCGCGCCCAATCCGCCGAGCGCGGTGGGTGATGCGGTGGGCGTGCGGTGGGCGATAGTGCGGCCCGACGCGGCGGGGGGCGGCATTCGCGCAAGCGCGCAATGGCGCGTGACAGCAGGATAACCGGGTGAATTTTTCGATCGGCTGAACAGCTCGATTTTCAGTCCGGCGGGAGTAGCCGGCGCAGCGCAAAGAGGACAGCAAGCCATGGCAGCAATTGAACAGTTCACCTTCTCCGGGGCCCACGGCACGCCGCTTGCCGCCCGTCTTGATCGGCCGTTGGGGACGCCCAGGGCCTATGCGCTCTTTGCCCACTGCTTTACCTGCAGCAAGGATATTTTCGCGGCCAGTCGCATCGCCAGCGGCTTGACCGCAGCGGGCATCGCGGTGGTGCGTTTCGATTTCACCGGGCTGGGATCCAGCGAGGGTGAGTTCGCCAACACTAATTTCTCCTCCAACATCGCCGATTTGCTGGCGGCAGCCAACCACATGCGCGACCATCTCGCCGCCCCGGAGATCCTGATCGGCCATTCTTTGGGCGGCGCCGCCGTGTTGGCGGCAGCGGCGCAGGTGCCCGAAGCCCGGGCGGTGGCCACCATCGGCGCCCCGGCCGACCCGGCCCACGTGACCGAAAATTTTCAAAATTCAATCGCCGAAATCGAAAAGACCGGCGAAGCCGAAGTGGTCTTGGTGGGGCGGCCATTTCGCATTCAAAAACAGTTTATCGACGACACCGGGGCCAGAAGCTCGAAACCGCGGTAGCCGGTCTTAAAAAAGCTCTGCTGGTGTTTCACGGACCGCTGGATCAGGTGGTCGGCATCGAGAATGCCAGTCGGATTTTTCAAGCGGCCAAGCACCCGAAGAGTTTCGTCTCGCTGGACAGCGCCGACCATCTGCTCAGCAAGCGCAAGGATGCGGCCTATGTCGCTGATGTTCTGGCCAGTTGGGCCGGGCGGTATCTGGAAGAAGGGCCTGCGAAACAGGCGGCGGCCGCCGCCGCGCCGCAGCCAGTGCCGGGAACCGTGGTGGTGGCTGAGACGACGACCGGCAAGTTTACCAATCAGGTGGTCACCGGGACCGGCCAGCGGTTGATCGCCGACGAGCCGCCGTCGGTGGGTGGCGATGACCGGGGACCCACGCCCTATGATCTGCTGCTGGCCGCGCTCGGCGCCTGCAAGTCGATGACCATGCGGCTCTATGCCGAGCGCAAGGGCTACAAGCTGGCGCGGGCCGAGGTTCGGCTCAGCCATGACAAAATTCACGCCGAAGACTGCGCGCAGTGCGAAACCGAAACCGGAAAGATCGACCAGATAACCACGGAAATCACGTTGTCGGGCGAGTTGAGCGAGGCGGAACGGCAAAAGATATTTAACATCGCCGCGCGCTGTCCGGTTCACCAGACCTTGACGGGGGAGATCATCCTTGACGCCCGGTTGACGCCCGAAAAGGGCTAACCGGCCACAGAGATCCCTGGTGGTTCGCCTCGACCAGTCGCGGTGCGCCACGGTCCGGATGCCGGGGTGGAAATGCGCCGGGGTGGAAATGCGAAGGACACGTTGCATTGGGGCCAATTCCAATTATGGTTTGTTTGATGGTGGTTGAGCCCGGTGGTTGAGCCCAGTGGTTGAGCCCGGTGCTTGGCAACGCTCGCGCGCTCAGGGCGCGCCGTGAATTGATCTGGGATGGGCCGAAGAACAGCTGATAAATAGCCGAGGAATAGCAATGTCCAGCGACGCAAGGGGTGACGTTGAACCGGTCAAATATTGGAACGAGGTGCTGGCGCCCAAGTTCATTCGCTTCAAGCATATTTTGGAGGGCGGCTTGGCCCACCACAGCGAAGCGGTCTTTCCAAACTTGCCGGTCAAGCCGGGGGATACGGTTTTGGATCTGGGGTGCGGCTTTGGCGATACCACGCTGAAGCTGGCGCGCCGCGTCGGACCCACCGGTCGGGTCCTGGGGGTGGATTGCTGCGAGGCTTTTCTGCACTATGGCGCCAAGGCGGCCCGGCAGGAAGCGCTGGATAACGTCATTTTCGTTTGCAGCGACATTCAGTCCATGGCGTTTGAGCCCCGGTATGACTTCGTTTTTTCCCGCTTCGGGACACTGTTCTTCGCCAATCCGGTGGTGGCCCTGCGCAACATTCGCGGCGCGATGAAACCCGGCGCAACCCTGACGCAAATCGTGTGGCGCAGTCCCTATGACAACCCGTGGGTCAGCATAGCCAAGGAGGTGGTGCTTGGATTTCTGCCGCCGGTTGGCGAAGACAGCCGATCTTGTGGTCCCGGCCCCTTTTCCATGGCCAACCAAGCGATGGTTACCGAGATGATGACGGCCGCCGGCTATGAAGACATCGCATTTGAGCGGGTGGATGCGTTGGTGCTGGTGGGAAAAACCCTGCAGGAGGCGATTGATTTCCAACTGGCCGTGGGGCCGGCTAGCGAGGTCTTTCGCGAGGCCGGCGCGGTGGCGGACGAACGGCGCGCGGAGATAGAGGCGGCGCTGGCCGAGGCCATCACGGCGCAAAAAAAGGAAGCCGAGGGGATCGTAATGGAGTCTTCGTCCTGGGTTGTCTCGGCGCGCAATCCCGCAGCACCGATCGGTTCCGGGGCGTTAGAGCGCGTGACTTGAGCGGCGCGCCGGACAGAACCAACAGCCAGGCGACGCGCCCCTTGCCCCGGGGAACCAGGGAAGGCGAGGCCGCCCGCCCGCGGCTTCCGAACAACCTCCAAGAGTTCTAAAAACCGTCGTAAGTTGCAGGCAAACTGAAACGGGCCAACGGCTTGGCGGAACACCCTGGCCAAGACTGTCGGAAGGTTTAGGAAAAATTTACCATTCCTATTCAAAAATGCGGAAGAAGGAGACCAAGCAGGTCTCGTTAGGCGTTAGTGGACAGGATTGCCCATGCTTGCTCTTGGTGGTGTCGCGACGGTTTTTATCATGGTGTTTGGCGGCTACATGCTCGCCGGTGGCAAAATCGATGTCATCGTCTACGCGTTGCCGTATGAGTTGATGATCATCGGCGGCGCGGCGGTCGGGGCCATGTTGATCAGCAATGGTATCGACACGGTAAAAAGCGGGCTGGCGGGGTTCGCGCGCGCCATCAAGGGGCCGAAGTGGAACAAGGACGACTATCAGGACGTGCTCTGCCTGATGTACATGTTGAGCAAGACCATGAAGTCAAAGGGTGTGGTGGGGCTGGAGCCACACATTGAAAACCCCGAAGAAAGCAGCATTTTCTCGCAGTTTGAAAAAATCCAGAATGACCACCATGTGGTTCATATGATCTGCGACACCCTGCGCATGGTGACCATGAACCTCGACGATCCGCACCAGGTCGAGGATTATCTCGAGCGTCAGATAGAAAAGCACCACCACGAGGAAGAACAGGCCCACAACGTTCTTTCAAATATGGCGGACGGTTTGCCGGCCCTGGGCATTGTGGCGGCGGTGTTGGGCGTTATCAAAACCATGGCGGCGATTGACCAGCCGGTGGAAATTCTTGGCCGGATGATCGGCGGCGCTTTGGTGGGAACCTTTTTGGGGGTCTTCATGGCCTATGGTCTGGTCGGTCCCTTTGGGCAGCGGCTTGCCCAGGTCCAGGCCACAGACGCGCAGTTCATGCTGGTTATTCGCGATGTTCTGGTGGCCCATCTTCACGGCCACGCCGCCCAGGTTTCCGTTGAGATCGGGCGCGGCAATGTGCCAACGGCCATGCAGCCCAGCTTCTATGACCTGGAAGAAGCCATCAACAACACCTCCGCCGAAGCAGCATAGCCGCTGCCACAGTCACCGCCGTCAATCGCGGCGGCTTCACGGGTTTTTGTCTGGCGTGGCGCACACAGCACAGGCAAGTTGACGTTCATGAAACGTCACTTGCCTGCTTTTTTACCCGCAGCCGGTCTAGGGCTGCTGGCGCTAACGCTGTTCATCCGCGCTTCTTTGGCCGGTGAGGTGACGATACGCGCCGTTGAGGTCGCGGCGGCGGGCGCTGACCGCTGGGACATTCACGTCACCTTGCGGCATGACGACCAGGGCTGGGATCACTATGCCGACAATTGGCAGGTCTTGGACCTCGATGGCAAGGTGCTGGCCGAACGGGTGCTGTATCACCCCCATGTCAATGAGCAGCCCTTTACCCGCTCTTTGACCGCCCTGTCGCTGCCGGCGGACCTTGCGGAGATCGAAATTCGCGCGCGCGCCACGCCTCACGGCTGGAGCAAGCAGCGGTATCGGGTCACCCTTCCCAGATAACCAGCTTGGCGGAGCATTGTTTTTTTTGGCGACTGCCGCCGCGACCGAAAAAAACGGGCTGCACTGGGGGCAGCCCGTTTGTTCGAAAGCCAGCGCCTGCGGAAGCGTGCAGATCCCGCGCCGGAAAGGCGCGGGGACGGCGCGGTCTTAGGCGGAGTAGTACATCGCGTATTCGAGCGGATGCGGCGCCAGGTCCAGGGCGTAGACTTCCTGCCACTTCAGGGCCAGGTAGCCGTCAATCTGATCCTTGTCGAAGACATCACCGGCCAGCAGGAAGTCGTGGTCGGCTTCCAGCGCCTGCAGGGCTTCGCGCAGCGACCCGGCAACGGTTGGCACGTCCTTCAGCTCTTCCGGCGGCAAGTCGTAAAGGTTCTTGTCCATCGCCTCACCCGGATGGATCTTGTTCTTGATGCCATCCAGGCCCGCCATCAACATGGCCGAGAAAGCCAGGTAGGGGTTGGCGGTGGCGTCCGGGAAGCGCACTTCCACCCGCTTGGCCTTGGGGCCGGCGCCGAAGGGAATGCGGCAGGAGGCGGAGCGATTGCGCGCCGAATAGGCCAGCAACACCGGCGCTTCATAGCCCGGCACCAGCCGCTTGTAGCTGTTGGTGGAGGGGTTGGTAAAGGCGTTCAGCGCTTTGGCGTGCTTGATGATGCCGCCGATGTAATAGAGCGCGGTTTCACTCAAGCCGGCATAGCTTTCACCGGCGAAAATCGGGTTGCCGTCCTTCCAGATCGACTGGTGAACATGCATGCCCGAACCGTTGTCGCCAAAGACCGGTTTCGGCATGAAGGTCGCCGTGCAGCCGTAGGCGTGGGCGACATTGTGCACCACGTACTTGTAGATCTGCATGTTGTCGGCGGTTTTGACCAGCGTGTCGAAGCGAATGCCCAATTCATGCTGGGAAGGGGCCACCTCGTGATGGTGCTTTTCGACGGTGACGCCCATTTCCTTCATCACCGAGACCATCTCGGCGCGCAGGTCGGTGCCAGAGTCGACCGGGGGAACCGGGAAGTAACCGCCTTTTACCCTGGGGCGGTGACCCATGTTGCCGTTTTCCAGCTTTGCGCCGGAATTGTAGGGGCCTTCCTCGCTGTCGAATTTGAAGAAAGTGTGGTGCGGTTCGTTGGAAAACTGCACGCTGTCGAAAACAAAGAACTCGGCTTCCGGGCCAAAAACCGCGGTATCGCCGATGCCGGCCGACGCCATGTAGGCCAGGGCTTTTTTCGAGGTGCCGCGCGGGCAGCGGTTGTAAGGCTGGCCGGTGATCGGATCCAGCACATCACAGTTGAGGATCAACTGCGGCTGGGCGGCGAAGGGATCCATGGTGGCCGAGCTCAGATCAGGCAGCAGGCTCATGTCCGACTCGTTGATGTCCTTCCAGCCTTCGATTGAAGAGCCGTCGAACATGATGCCTTCTTCCAGCATCTCTTCGTCAACCGTGTCGATGTGCTGGGCGACGTGCTGCCACTTGCCCTTGGGATCGGTAAACCGGAAATCGACGTATTTGACGTCGTTGTCCTTGATCATTTGTAGAATTGTACTGGCGTCGGACATTGTCTTCTCGCGTCCCTACTTTTTTGGAAAAACGTCGGTTTTTAGAGTCAATCCTCGGTGAAGTTCAGAATCCGGCGGTCAGCCGGCCACCGAGGATCAGACGGATAAGTTACACGGCGTCACTGCCGGTCTCGCCGGTGCGGATACGGATCACTTCATCCACGGTGCTAACAAAGATCTTGCCATCGCCGATGCGCCCGGTGCGCGCCGTTTGTTGAATGGCCTCAACAGCTTGCTCGACCAGATTGTCTTCCAGGACCACTTCAACCTTCACCTTGGGCAGAAAATCCACCACGTATTCCGCGCCGCGATAAAGTTCCGTGTGGCCTTTTTGGCGGCCGAAACCCTTGGCTTCGGTCACGGTGATTCCCTTGATGCCAACTTCGTGGAGAGCTTCTTTAACCTCATCCAACTTAAACGGCTTGATGATTGCTTCGACTTTTTTCATGGCCTAATTCTGGTTCCCTGAAAGTCACTAAGCCCTCAGGCGGGAGAGCAAAAAATGGGGCGAAAATTCGGTGCGGCGTGTCGTTGAGCAGATGCTGCCCCTTCGCAGATTTCCGAAGCCGGCCAGTGGCCGCCGGCATGGGACCGCCGGCGCGGGACTCTGGTCTGGAAAAGGCGCGTAAAAACTCCCAGCAAGATATAACGTCACAAAACAGGTTGCCTAGTTCTAGCGGCCCATTTGCTGTTTCCACAAGCCAATAAGCAGGAGGCGTGCCAACTTCGGCCGATTGCCGCTCGCGCCCGGGGTTGGGCCGGATTTCGCGCCAATTTTTGCAAAACCGCGCCGCTGCTCGGATCTTTTCCCGGCAGACCTGCCTAACATTTATCCAGGCTGATTACAAAACAGGCAGAAACAGCTGGGGGACCGGCGTCAGCGCGGGTTTTGTCGGAAATGGCGGTGTTGGGTGATCCTTTTTTGGGCAATCCCTGGTTGGTCGGCGTGGGATCGTTCAACAAACGGGGCGATAATTTAACCCAGATGGCCGGCCGGGCCAGCCGTGCGCTCCACCGTGCAGCCCGCCGCACGCCTAGTTGCGCGCCCGGCTGGGGTTGAAGCGCAGTTGTTTTCCGACCCGATCTCGTCGGCCGGACGGCGACGCGGACCGACTGCCCAATAAATGGGCAGGCTGGCGTCGTCTCCCGATCCGGCCCGTGGGGGCGAGGTTAACGGCTGAGGAAATCGGCCATGCGTTGCAAGGCCAGTTCGATATTTTCCAGCGAGTTGGCGTAGGAAAGACGCAGATAGCCTTCACCTTCCTTGCCAAAGGACGACCCGGCGATGGTCGCCACACCTGCTTCCTCAAGCAGGCCCAGTTCCAGTTGCTTGGCGGGGCGGCCGGTGGCCGAGATGTTGGGAAAGGCGTAGAACGCACCCTTCGGCTCGATACAGGAAACCCCGGGAAGGGCATTCAGGCCCGCCACCACGACCTTGCGTCGGGCGTCAAAGGCCTGGCACATGCGCGCCACGGCGTCTTGCGGGCCTTGCAGCGCTTCGATGCCGGCCCACTGGGCCGAGGCGTTGACGCAGGAATGGCTGTTGATGGCCAGACGCGTCGCCCGCGGGATCATTTCCTTGGGCCAGTAGCTGTAGCCCAGCCGCCAACCGGTCATGGCGTAGGTCTTGCTCCAGCCATCCAGCAGCACCGTGCGTTCGCGCAGCCCCGGATAGGCCAGCAGCGAGGCGTGTTGCGCATCGCCGTACAGCAACCGGCTGTAAATTTCGTCGGACAGCACCGCGACCTGGGGATGGTTTTCCAGCCCGGCGGCCAGTTTGTCCATCTCCGTCTTGGACGTTACGCCGCCGGTTGGGTTGGCCGGCGAGTTGATAATGATCAGCCGGGTTTTCGGGGTGATCAGCGCCAGCAGCTCGTCGGCGGAAAACCCAAAACCGTTTTCCTCGCGCAGCGGCAGGGCGACCGGGGTCGCGCCGCTGTAGTGGATCAGCGACTCGTAGATCGGAAATCCGGGGTTGGGATAGATGATCTCCGCGCCCGGTTCGCCAAAGAGGGTAATGGCGAAGAACATGGTGACCTTGCCGCCGGGAACGATCAGCACGCGATCCGGGTCGAGTGGCGCGCCGGCGCGCTTTTCCAGCTCCCGTGCCACAGCTTCGCGCAACGGCGGAATGCCGTTGGCGGGCGTATAGCCGTGATGACCGTCTCTCAGCGCCTTGATCGCCGCCTCGACAATGTTGTCCGGCGTGGCGAAGTCGGGTTGGCCAATGCCCAGATTGATGATGCTCTTGCCTTGCCGCTCCAGTTCACCGGCGCGGGCCAAGACCTCGAAAGCCGATTCGGTGCCGAGACGGTCAGCAGCAGCAGCAGGATGAAGCATGGGGATGGTCTCCAATGGATAAAACAGATGGGCGACGCGCGATGTCAGGCTGCCCGCGCCTTTCCACGCCGGTTTTGCGTCGATTCTTGCTTGGGCTGGTCCAGCAACGGTGATTTGGCCGGGACGAAAAGCGCTATAGCGGCAGGCCTTTCTAAACAGAACAACGGGAAATGTCACTTGGAAGTAAGAGGGTGCTTGACGAAGATGCGCCCGACCGATAAATAGCGGGCCTCCGATGAGCAGAAGGTTGCGCCTTCATGCTGGATCCGCGAGGGCTTGCGGATCTGTGAAGCTCATCGAACAAGGTGGTGGCCGTAGCTCAGTTGGTTAGAGCGCCTGGTTGTGGTCCAGGAGGTCGGGGGTTCAAGTCCCCTCGGCCACCCCAAACTCCCTTAAAAACCGTGACGCCAAGTTCGCGAAAAATTCCCTGAATGGCCGGCGTTTCCGGGCTTGGGGTGTTCGACCCCGTGCGTTTCACGACAGCGGCGAAGCGTCCAGCGCTTCTGACGTCGTCGATCACAGGCTCGGGGCGCAGACGGCAAGGTCGGACTCTAGCGTTGCGCGATCAGCGCCAAGGTGTCGCCGGGCTGGGTCAGGCCGGGAAAATGCCGACCAACCAGCAGCCCCGTCATCCGCGCGCAATAGACCTGCGGCGCGACCCCGGTGTGGTCGAGCGGGTAAACCTGCACCACGGGCTGGCCCGGCTCGACGCTGTCGCCCAGATCCACCAAATACTCCACCAGTCCGCGCGACCGACAGTGGATAAAACAGTGATCGTCGGACATGTGCAGGGTCACCGACGGCGGGATCGAAGGCTCCGGCGCCCCCTTGAGAATACCGAGGTGCTTGAGAAAGTTGCGGATACCGCGCTTGGCGATTTGGTTGCTGTAGGCGGTGGAACTGCCGCCGCCGCCCAGCTCGGTGGAAATGAAAATCTTTCCCATCTCCTCGGCCGCGCTGTCGTACATGCCCACGCTGTCCAACTCCTGAAGCAACAGTTGATAGGGCGCGCCAAACGCCCTCATCGCTGCTTCGCAGGCTGCTTGCTTGACCGCGTCCGGCAGGATGTGCGCGGCGGCGAAGGGAAGGAAGTTCAGTGTCTTGCCACCCGCATGGATGTCCAGGACGGCGTCGGACAGCGGCAGGAGGTGGCGTTGAAAGTAGTCGGCTATCTTGGCGGTGACGGGGCCGTCGGGGGCACCGGGGAATGCCCGGTTCATGTTTCCGTTGTCAATCGGCGAGGTGCGCCGGCCGGCCAGGAAGGCGGGAAAATTCATCGCCGGGATGATGATGACCCGCCCGGTAATCTCGGCCGGCTGCAGCTTGGCCGCCAGGTCGTACAGCGCCACCGGGCCTTCGTATTCATCCCCATGATTGGCGCCGGTCAGCAGGGCGGTGCGTCCACTGCCGTTGTTGACCACCGTTAGCGGAATCATCACCGCGCCCCAGGCCGAGTCGTCGCGCGAGTAGGGAAGGGTCAAATGGCCGTGCTGCTTACCCTGTTGGTCAAAGTTCAAGGTCGCCGAGACCGGCGAGGGACGGAGCGGCAAGGGGCGCTCAGGGGAGGCGTGGGACATGACTTAATCCTTGACGAAAAGGTGGCGCGGCACCGAGGCCAGGGCCTCGACTCCCTGTTCGGTAATCAGCAGACTTTCGGTAATTTCCATCCCCCAGTCGTCGAACCACAGCCCGGGCATGAAGTGAAAGGTCATTCCCGGCTTCAGTTTGGTCCGGTCGCCCTGGCGCAGGCTGATGGTGCGCTCGCCCCAGTCGGGGGGATAGCTCAAGCCAATGGAATAGCCACAACGGCTGTCTTTTACGATGCCATAGCGGGCGATGACCGCTTGCCAGGCGGCGTTGATATCCTCACAGCGGTTGCCGGGCTTGGCCGCCGCCATGCCGGCGGCCAGACCTTCGCACAAAGCTTCTTCCGCCCGGCGCATCTGGCTGGGCGGATCGCCGAAATAGAGCGTTCGGGCCAACGGGCAGTGGTAGCGCTTGTAGCAACCGGCAAGCTCGAAAAAGGTGCCTTGGTTGGCTGCAAACGGCCGCTCGTCCCAGGTGAGGTGGGGGGCCGAGGCGTCCGCGCCGGTGGGCAGCATGGGCACGATGGCCGGGTAATCGCCGCCGATCCCCGCGGTGCCGGCGATGCCGGCATGGTAGATTTCAGCAACCAACTGGTTCTTTGGCATCCCCACCTCGGCCTTGTCCAAGATGCGCTCGAACATGCCCTCCACCAAGCGCGCGGCCTTGCGCATGTAGGTGATTTCCTGAGGCGATTTGATCAATCGTTGCCAGTTGACCAGGCCGGTGCTGTCGCCGAAGCGTGCGTCGGGCAGATGGCGCTGCAAGGCGGCGTAGGCGGCGGCGCTGAAATAGTAGTTGTCCATCTCGACGCCGATGCGCTGCTTTGCCCAGCCGCGGGCGTGCAGTTCGGCACTGAGATGATCCATGGGGTGGCGTTCGGTTGACTGCACATAGTCGTCGGGATAGCCAATGATATTGGACTCGGCCATATAGACCGTGCGCAGCGCCCCCTTGGCGTCCATGCCGCGGCCGTACCAAATCGGGTCGCCCGCGCCGGAGATCAGCACGCACTGGTGGGTATAGAACGACCAGCCGTCATAACCAGTAAGCCAGGCCATATTTGACGGGTCGGTCACGATCAACAGGTCAAAACCCTGAGCTTCCATCGCCAGCCGGGTCTTGGCCAGCCGGGCGCGATATTCGTTGCGATCAAAATTCAATGCTGCGCTCATGAACCGCGTTGCTCCTATTGCAAAAGGCGGGATCGACAAGGACTCGATAAGTCTTCCGTCGCGTCACAGGTTGGGCGCGGCAAAGGCCACACCCGCAAGACAGACCAGCGGCACGACCCGACAGCTAAACCACCCCAGCCTCAATCGCGATAAGGGTTTTTGTGGGTATCATGGATTTACCGAAAAGTGACTACGAATTCGCCACCCATCCGGGTTTGGCCGCCTTTGGACCCGAGTGACAAAACCCCGGCCCCCGCCGGCCAGGGAAAAGTCAGACATTTGAATCTGCCGCGCCTGAAACGGCGACGCCGGTCGCAACGTTGGCCGCGCTTTTTCGTCGTGTCTTCGGCTGTCGGCGCGCGACCCGCCTGCGGGAGATGACAAGCGGCGGCGACGGCTTCGCGACCACCGGACGCTGCCTGAAAATCGGGGTAAACCGCGATCCGCCGCCAACGCGGGCCGGTCACGCGGTTGGCTGCCTGTGGATAGTCACGATATCGCAACAGCTTTGTCATCTGTTGTTCATTGACCCGCCGCGCCGGTCCAGGTGACCCTCATTCCGTGTCTGGACGCCGGCGATCATCGCCAAGGGCTGGTCCCGGGGATGCGCCGCGCACCCCTGCGGATCCGCTGCGGCCGGTTCGCGATCTTGCGCGGGGCGGGGTGTCTGGCACTTGCCGAGAACGGATGAGAAACCAAAACAGATCAACGGCTTGATGGGAAGCGACAGAATAGTTTCGGCGGTGACGCAGCATATGTTGGCGCTTGTGGGCGGTTTCGCATTACAGTTATATTACAGTTTTATGGCACCGGGCTTGCGTTCTATAGAGTAAGCCTATTTCTGCTATTGATAATATCGAATTGATGAATAGCTCGAGAGGCGCAAAACTAGCGCCACTGTTCCTTGGTTCGAAACAACACGAAACCATGCGGGTGACCGTGAGACATGAGGCGATGCCGATGACCGTGCGAGAAGAGGTCATGCGGATGACCGCAACAGAGGAACGAAAGGGCCGCGATATTTTGTTGAAGACCGCTTACAGGACTTTTTTCCGAACAACCGTTGAGAGCCCGCGTCAGGGATTGCGGCGCGCGCGCCGCGCCGCGCCTGCCGGGTCCCGCCCCGCCCGGTCGGGGGAGACGCCGCGATGAGCGGGTCAGAAATTCTCCTTAATATCGCCGGCGGTGTGGCGCTGTTGCTCTGGGCCATCCGGATGATCCGAACCGGGATCATGCGGGCTTATGGCGCCGACCTGCGGCGGTTCTTGGGGTGGTCGACAAAAAACCGCTTCACCTCCTTTCTGATGGGTATTGCCTCGTCGGGGCTGTTGCAGTCGTCCTCGGCGACCGGATTGCTCGCCGTGTCCTTCGCCAGCCGCGGCTTGATCACGACCGGGGCCGCCTTGGCTCTGATGCTCGGCGCCGACCTTGGCTCCACCGTGGTGGTTCAGGTGCTCTCCTTGAAGATCACCTGGCTGTCGCCGCTGCTGGTGTTGATTGGCGTCTTGCTGTTCCTCACCAGCGAGGCGCCGATCCGTCGCCATTTGGGCCGGGTGTTTATTGGCTTGGGGTTGCTGTTCTTGTCGCTGACCCTGATTGTCAGCGCGACCGAAGGGCTGCGCGATAGCGAGACGCTGAAAATGGTGATTTCGGCCCTGGCCTATGACCCGATTTTGGGTGTGTTGCTGGCGATTGTGCTGACCTGGGTGATGCACTCCTCGGTGGCGCTGGTGATCTTGGTAATGTCGCTGGCCTTGGGTGGCGCGCTGCCCGTATCCCTGGCCTTTGCCCTGGTGTTGGGCGCCAACGTGGGATCGGCGTTGATTCCTTTGGCGCTGACAATGAAGGCCACGCCCCCGGCGCGTCGTATCCCGATCGGGAATTTGATTTTCCGGGTGAGCGGCATGTTGATGATGCTGCCTTTCATCAGCGCCCTGGTGCCCTTCGCCGACCTGCTGGGCGACGATGTGGCGCGCCAGGTGGCGAACTTTCACACCCTCTTCAACTTGACGCTGGCGTTGATTTTCCTGCCGCTGATCGCGCTTGTGGTGAAGGCGACGGAAATGATCGTGCCGGACCGAGCGGACCTGGGCAATGAGGTGGAGGGGGGCGCGCGCTATCTTGATGAGCGCGCCCAGGAACGCCCCCAAATCGCCTTGTCTTGCGCCACGCGCGAAACCCTGCGGATGGCTGATTCCGTGGAGGTGATGCTGCGCCGTTGCGTGGACGCGTTTGATCCCAACAGCAAGCTGAACACCGACGAGATATCGGTGATTGGCGAGGAAGTCGATCGGGTGAATGAGGACATCAAGTTCTTTATCACGCAAATTTCACGCGACGACCTGTCAAGCAAGGATCTCACGCGGCTTGATCAGGTGTTGGCCTATGCCACCAATCTGGAACAGGTCGCCGACATCATCGACACCTCGTTGCTGCCGGTCGCCCGGCGCAAAGGTAAAAAGAAGCTGAGCTTTTCCAAGGAGGGCTGGCGCGAAATCTGCGACCTTCATGCGGCGGTGCTGGACACCATGCAGTTGAGCTTGTCGGTCTTCATGTCCAATGACATCGGCGAGGCCCGCCGGCTGATCGCGGCCAAGGCGCACTTTCGCGCGCTGGACCTTGAGGCCAATGCCAATCATCTCGATCGGCTAAGAAACCGGCGGGTCGAATCGATTGAAACCTCGGCGCTTCATCTGGACATCCTGCGCGATTTGAAGCGCATCAACTCTCACCTGGCCGCCGTGGCCTATCAGCGGCTGGAAGAAGAAGGCGCGCTGCGTCCCAGCCGGCTTATCGATCCGGAATCAGCCAAGGAGGCCGATGAAAATCTGAAACAAAAATCTGATAATGCTCACGTCGCCGGAAGCTAGCCTGCGCCCGGCTGGGAAAGCGGCGCGGCGCTTCGATGTTGTTGTCAGGCGCCCGCCACAGGGGTGAGGAGTATCGGATCGGTGAGCCCGGCCGTGGCGGTCGGTTTTGAGGAAAAAGAGAGTTCTTGGCCAGCAAAGCGACTTGGCCAGAATCCGGCGTGGCCGGAACGTGAAGAGCCCAAAAAGGGCTCCATAAGCAAAGAGCTCACACCAACGTGGGTTCGGCAAACAACGTACCAGGGGTGACGGGAACGGCTGTTCCTTTCGGTTTCATGAAATATAGGAGATCAGGTTTATGACGGCAGGAATTTTTACACGCTTTGGGCGCTCTTCTTTGATGGCGGCCACCGCGCTGGTTGCCTTAATGGTTGGCCAGGCCCAAGCCGGTGAACTGACGGTTTATACCGCCGTGGAGGCGGACGATTTGAAAAAATACGCGGAACGCTTCAACGCCGCCTATCCGGACATCAAGATCAACTGGGTGCGCGATTCGACCGGCATTATCACCGCCAAGCTTTTGGCCGAAAAAAACAATCCCCAAGCTGACATTATTTGGGGCCTGGCCGGCTCTTCGTTGCTGGTGATGAAGGCCGAGGGGATGTTGGAAGCCTACGCTCCGGTGGGTGTGGAAAAGCTCAACAAGAAATTCGTCGACAGCGCCAATCCGCCCTATTGGGTTGGCATGGATGCCTGGGTTGCCTCGGTCTGCGTCAACACGGTGGAGGCCAAGAAGAAGAACCTTCCCATGCCGACCTCCTGGAAGGATCTGCTGAAGCCTGAATACAAGGGACAGCTGGTGATGCCCAATCCCAACTCCTCGGGCACCGGCTTCCTGGATGTTTCCAGCTGGCTGCAGATTTTTGGCGAAAAGGACGGCTGGGCCTTCATGGATGGTCTGCACAGCAACATCGCTACCTATACCCATTCCGGCTCCAAACCCTGCCGCATGGCCGCCGCCGGCGAATATCCCATCGGCATTTCGTTCGCCTATCGCGGCGCCAAGGTGAAATCCAAGGGCGCGCCGGTTGAGGTGGTGGTGCCCAGCGAAGGCGTCGGCTGGGAGATGGAAGCCGCTGCCATTGTCAAGGGCACGCAAAATCCCGAGGACGCCGAAACCTTGATGAATTGGCTGGTCTCGACAGATGCCATGAAACTGTACAATGAAGGCTATGCCGTCGTTGCCATCGATGGGATCGCCAAGCCGGTAGAAAACTTCCCGGCGAATATCGGTGACGCCATGATCGACAATGATTTCGAGTGGTCCGCCATCAATCGCTCCGCCATTCTTGACGAATGGCAGAAGCGCTATGACAGCAAGTCCGAGCCCAAGGGCTAAGCAGGACAGACGCCACCCCCCTTGCCGGTGGGCGAGGGGGGCTGCTTCCTTGCTTTAGGGAAATGGCCTGTCGGGTCGACGGTTCTGTTTCCCCTTTTGCTTTTTTTCAAATCAGTGGCGCAAATCTCGGCCAACGGCTTCGACCGCGCCGACCCTTTGGTCGGTAAAGTTGACTGGGGTCACCGATCGTGCCCCACTCAGGTCTACGAGTTCCCCCACTCATGCCCAAAGATATTGCCATGCCGGATGTCCAACAGATCAGCAAAACGCCCTATCTGCGCATCGATAATCTGACCAAGAACTTTGGCAGCTTTACCGCGCTGAAAGACGTTTCCCTGGTTATCAACCAAGGTGAGTTTGTGTGCTTTCTCGGTCCGTCCGGCTGCGGCAAGACCACCTTGCTGCGCGCGATCGCCGGGTTGGATATTCAGACCTACGGAACGATTTTGCAGGGCGATAGAGACATTTCCGCGCTGCCGCCTTCCGGGCGTGATTTTGGCATCGTCTTTCAGTCCTATGCGCTTTTTCCCAATCTGACGATCCATCGCAACGTTGCCTATGGTTTGGAAAACAAGGGCGACAGCCGAACCACCATACAGCGCCGCGTCAAAGAGCTGTTGGAGATGGTCGGTCTGCGAGATCAGGATGAAAAGTATCCGGCGCAACTTTCCGGCGGACAGCAACAGCGGGTGGCGTTGGCCCGCGCCTTGGCCATGTCGCCGGGCTTGCTGTTGCTCGACGAGCCCCTGAGTGCGTTGGACGCCAAGGTCAGAACGCATTTGCGCCATGAAATCAAAACGTTGCAGCGCAACCTTGGGGTAACCACCATCATGGTTACCCACGACCAGGAAGAAGCCCTGACCATGGCCGATCGGATCGTGGTGATGGATCACGGGATCATCGAGCAG
>CAXBMB010000004.1:0-91270 GCA_963976695.1 uncultured Rhodovibrionaceae bacterium | reverse complement strand
ACCCAGGAAACTTACCCAGGAAACTAACCCGGGAAACTCATCTGGGAGAATTCGGCCGTCGGAGTTTTTTGTCGCCGTCTGATTTGATGAAGATTTGGCAAAGGTTTGGTCCAGCGCCGGACTCTGCCTTGGCTTGGTCATGATCCTGGCCTATATGCCACCTGTACGCCAGGAGGGCTCGCCCCCTATCAGGGGGGCTACCCGATACCAGAAAGCGCGCCCGGAAACTTGTTGCAACAGCGACAAAACACGACAGTGAAAGTGGAGTGAAAATGGCCAAGAACGCAGCGGAACAAACGCTGGGGGAACTGCCCCGGTGGGACTTGAGCGACCTCTTTCCCGGTTCCGACAGTCCGGAACTGACCAGCGCCCTGGCGCAGTTGGGCGAAGACGCCGCTGCTTTTCGCCGTGATTACGAGGGAAAGGTCGCACGCCTTTCCGGGGCGCAATTGAGCGCGGCCATCGCGCGCTGCGAGGCGCTGGAGGAAAGTTTGGGGCGGGTAACCTCCTACGCGCAGTTGGTCTATTCCAGCAACATTTCCGATCCGGAAAACGCCCGCTTTTTTCAATCCATGCAGGAGCAGGCGACGGCGCTGTCCGCCGAGATGTTGTTCTTCACGCTGGAAATCAACAAGCTGGAAGACCAGGAACTGCAGGCGCGGCTGAAAGACCCCGGCTTGGCCGCCTATGGCCCCTGGCTGCGCGACCTGCGCGCCTTTCGGCCTTACCAGTTGCCGGACGACCACGAGAAGCTGCTGCACGAAAAGCAGATCACCGGGCGGGCCGCCTGGAACCGACTGTTCGACGAGACCATGGCGGGACTGACGTTTGAACTGGACGGCCAGTCGCTGTCCAACGCCGAAATTCTCAACCGGATGAGCAGTCCCGATGGCGGCGTGCGCGAGCGAGCGGCCAAGTCCTTTGGCAAGGTGCTGAACGATAACATCCGGCTGTTCAGTCTGGTGACCAACACGCTGGCCAAGGACAAGCAGATGGAAGACTGCTGGCGCGGCTTCGCGGCCCCGGTTTCGTCGCGCAACCTGGCCAACGCGGTCGAGGATGAGGTGGTTGAGGCGCTGGTCCAATCGGTGGTCCAGGCCTATCCGCAGCTGTCGCACCGCTACTATCAACTCAAAGCCCGTTGGCTGGGCAAGGAAAAGCTGCCCTATTGGGATCGCAATGCCCCGCTGCCCAATGCCGACGACCGGTTGATTCCCTGGTCCGAGGCCCAGGCGATGGTGCTGGACGCCTATCGGTCCTTCTCGCCGGACCTGGCCAACGTCGGGCAGCGGTTCTTTGATTCAGCCTGGATCGACGCGCCGGCGCGCGCCGGCAAGGCCCCGGGCGCCTTTGCCCATCCCACCGTGCCGTCGGCCCACCCCTATCTGCTGCTGAACTATCAAGGCAAGGTGCGCGACGTCATGACCCTGGCCCATGAACTGGGCCACGGCGTTCATCAAGTGCTGGCCGCCGACCAGGGCTATTTTCTGAGCCAGACGCCGCTTACCCTGGCGGAAACCGCCTCGGTGTTTGGCGAAATGCTGACCTTCCAGTCGCTGTTGAAGAACACCTCGGACCCGGTTGCCCGCAAGGTGATGCTGGCCGGCAAGGTGGAGGACATGCTCAACACCGTGGTTCGTCAGATTGCTTTCCACCGCTTCGAAACCGAAGTTCACCATGCCCGGCAAGGCGGTGAACTGCTGCCGAAGGATTTGGGCGAGATCTGGCTGCGGACGCAGCAGGAAGCGCTCGGCCCGGTCTTTACCTTTGATGAGGAATACAAGACCTACTGGGCCTATGTTCCGCACTTCATCCATGTGCCCTTTTATGTTTACGCCTATGCCTTTGGCGATTGCCTGGTGAATTCTCTCTATGCGGTTTACCAGGACGCCGAGGCCGGTTTCGCCGAGAAGTATCTCGCCATGCTGAGCGCCGGCGGGGTCAAGCGGCATAAGGAGCTGTTGGCGCCCTTCGGGCTTGATGCTTCCGACCCGGCCTTTTGGCGGAAGGGGCTTCAGGTGATTTCCGGCCTGATTGACCAGTTGGAAGCCCTGGAAGACTAACCTGGGATCGACTTGGGGCGCGGCGTCACGCGTCGGCCCTGTGGTCGGGCGCCTGCGAATGGATTGATCGCAGGCCGCTCCTCCCGGCCGCCATTGCCGTCCCGGCGCGGTGGAGTGCGGCCGCCGGCAAAGACCTGTGCGTCGAGTTCTGCTGTTCTTGGCGCACAGCCATGCTAACAAGCTGACGGGCCGGGCGTGGTGCGGCAGTGCAATCCAGCTGGCCAAGCGAATCGACGAAACAGCAAAAGGGGGGAGTTCATGACCAGGCAAGCCCAGAGCCAGGTGCTCTTCAAGAATGTCGACATTTATGACGGCAAGGGCGATACGCTGCTGGAGGGTTATGATCTGCTGGTGGAAGGCCAGCGTATCAAGGAAGTGTCCGACAAACGGATCAGCGCCCGCGCGGCGCGGGTGATCGACGGCAAGGGCAAGACCTTGATGCCCGGCTTGATCGACGCTCACTTCCATGCCCTGGCGGCCGATGCCAACCTGGGTGGATTGGACAAGCTTTCCAGCTATCATTTGGCCCAGTACGCCCGCCAGTATCTCGAGTCCGCCTTGCAGCGCGGGTTCACCACCATACGCGACGCCGGCGGGGCGGACTTCGGTCTGGCCATGGCCAGCGAAGCTGGCTTGATCCGGGGACCGCGCATTTTTTACGCCGGCCGCGCGCTTACCCAAACCGGCGGCCACGCCGATTTCCGGGCGCGCAGCGAGGACCATCCGTTTTTCTGTTCTTGCGGACAGGGCACCAACACCTTCGCGGTGATCGCCGATGGCGTGGACGAGGTTCGCCGCGCGGCGCGCGAGGAACTGCGCAAGGGCGCCTCGCAGATCAAAATCATGGCCTCGGGCGGCGTGGCCTCGCCCTCCGATCCGATCTGGAACCTGCAGTATTCGGAAGAAGAGATCCGCGCCATCGTCTGGGAAGCCTCGTCCTGGCGCACCTACGTCATGGCCCACGCCTATTCGTCGGAAGCCATCGCGCGCTGCGTGGAATACGGGGTGCGGTCGATTGAGCACGGCAACCTGATCGACGCGACGACGGCCCGTTTGGTGGCGGAAAAGGGCGCCTTCGTGGTTCCCACGCTGATCACCTATGACGCGCTGGCCAAGGAAGGGGCCGGCCTGGGGCTGCCACCGGTGTCGGTCGCCAAGGTCAACGATGTTCGCGAAGTGGGGCTCAATTCGCTGCTGATCTTGAAGGAAGCCGGAGTCAAAACCGGATTCGGCACTGACTTGCTGGGCGACATGCAGCGCCATCAATCCGGTGAGTTTTCCCTGCGCGCGCAGGTGCTCGACAACACCGAAATCTTGCGCTCGGCCACCTCCATCAATGCCGAATTGCTGCAGCAGGACGGGGAGTTGGGAACCGTCGCCCCCGGCGCGCTGGCCGATTTGCTGCTGGTCGATGGCAATCCACTGGCCGACATCACGCTGTTGGAAGGCGAGGGGGAAAAGCTGAAAGTCATCATGAAAGACGGTGAGCTTTACAAGCAGGAACTCTAGCGGGCGACCGGCGGAAAAAGCAGTGCTTGGCGCGCCGTCTCTGTCGTCACGCACCCGCTGCCGGATTGATAAGAGGCGGATCGGCTTGAACGCGATCCCGTCGTGATTGGCTTTACACCGATCCGCCTCCAAGCCGGCGCACACCCGTGATTGGCCGGTCGAAGTTGCGTCCGCACGGGCAAAACAACAATGTTATTTGCGCATAGGTCAGGCTGTTTTGGACCGATCTGAGGTGAAATTTGCGGCAGCTATGCGATAATTCCCTGAATTTATCCACAGTATGTCCATCTCAATAGACTTATGACCGCTGGCAATGTTCAGAATTGAACCCGACCTCAGCGCGCTTTTCTATCTTATTCTCTGAAAAACCGGCTATTTTATAGCGCTATTTTGCAGAAATCTTTCATTAACGGCGAATTTTTTCGGGCGCATCCAATTATGCGTTTTAGTTATAGGATGAGGCGAGCAGGGCCGGGGCGACACTTTAATAAAAAGAGGGTGTTCTTCGCCGATCCGCGACCCTATGCTTGCCCGTCCTTCGCCGCGCGGAGGGGTGCTGGAAAACACTTGTAAGCGCAAGAAGGCTGTTTCACAGTTATGCGCGAATGAGATGGGGGCCCCCAATCTGTTTCAAACTGGACGTCAATCCAGGCGCGCAAAAAGGGGGACGAACAGTGACCCTTCTTGGGTCGGTCAACTATACAACAGGGAGACTATCATGCGTCTTCGTTTGGGATTGCTGGCTGCGGCTGCCTCGGTAGCGCTGCTTTCTTTCGCCGGCATGGCAGATGCCAAAACTTTCCGCTATGCCACCACAGGCGATATTCTTGGGCTCGATCCTCATGCCAACAATGAGGGCCCGACCAACACCATGAAGAGCAATATCTATGGTGCCTTGGTTCATCGCAAACCTGATCTTTCCATCGTTCCTGACCTGGCGGTGAGCTGGGAAAAGCGCGACGACCTGACCTGGCGCTTCAAGCTGCGCGAAGGGGTGGTTTTCCACAACGGCAAGCCTTTCAATGCCGATGACGTGGTTTATTCCTTCAAGCGCCAGCGGCAGGAAACGTCCTCCATGGCCTTTGTTTTGGCCACTGTCGAGGACGTCAAGAAGATCGACGACTACACCGTCGATATCGTCACCAAGGGTCCCGATCCGATCCTGATGCTCAACATGCCCAACTTCTTTATCGTCGATAAGGAGACCACCGAAGCCGCCGGCGCGTTTGAAATCGTCGATGTGGCGGGCTCCACGGCTTTCAATGAAGCCAACGGCACCGGTCCTTACAAGTTGATCGAATGGGTGCAGGACAACCGCATTGTGCTCGAACCCAGCGAGACCTATTGGGACGCTGACTCGCTGAAGAGCAACAATGTCGACAAGATCGTCTTCACCCCTATTCCCAATGACGCCACCCGGGTGGCGGCGCTGTTGTCTGGCGAAATCGATCTGATGTATCCGGTGCCGCTGCAAGACGTGCGGCGCCTGAACAGCGACCCCAACACGGAAGCCATGCAGGGCCCTGAGTTGCGGACGATTTTCCTGGGCTTTGACCAGCAACGCGACGAACTGCTCGACATGCCGGGGTCTGGAAAAAACCCCTTCAAGGACGTGCGGGTGCGCGAGGCCTTCATGAAGGCCATCGACATCAACGCCATCAAGCGCGTCGTGATGCGCGGCGCCGCCAAGCCAACCGCGCTGATGATCGCCGAGGGAATCAACGGTTTCCAGAAGGACATGAACGAAGACCGCATGCCCTTTGATCCGGAAGGCGCCAAGACGCTGTTGGCCGAGGCCGGTTATGCCGATGGGTTCCCGGTTACCTTCGACTGCCCCAACGATCGCTACGTGAACGACGAAGCCATCTGCACCGCCGTGGTGCCGATGTTGGAGCGTATCGGCATCAACGTTACCTTGAATGCGCAGACCAAGTCGCTGCACTTCAACAAGATCGGCAAGGCCCAGAACTACAACACCAGCTTCTATATGCTGGGTTGGACGCCGGGTTCCTACGACGCGTTGAATCCTTTGACGCAGTTGATGACCTTGAACGGCGCCGGGCGGGGAACTTGGAACTCCGGCCGCTACAGCAACCCACGGGTTGAAGAGCTGACCACCATGATCGAAACCGAGATGGACGAAACCAAGCGGAACGAGTTGATCCGCGAAGCTTTCAAGATCCACAAGGATGACGTCGGTCACATTCCGCTGCACCAGCAAGCGCTGGCCTGGGGTGTGCGCACCGACACGATCGAGAAGGTTTGGCAGCGTCCGTTCAACGACGTCGACCTGCGCTACGTGGTTATGAAATAAATCCCATAAGCGGGATTGAGACCGGCCCGGATGCCTGCATCCGGGCCGCCGTTTTTCTGCTCCTTCCTTGCGGCCGCCGAGGATTGTCCCCGAGGGGCGTTCTTCCTGGGTTTTCTCTCCCAAATCCCTGGTCTCGCCGCGCAAAAGACCGTGTCACCGCGGACTGCGACAGCAGCCGCTGCCGGGAGTTGACAGAATTGCTGCTAGAGCGCCATCCGGTCAAATCCACTCACCAGGTGATCAATTTGTTCGAAACAGGTTGCTCTCCAACCAAAAGAGTAGAGGGTGATTCAGCGTTCAGCTTGACCCCGACCGGGGAACCCGAACCCATCACGCTTTAGAATAAGGCCAGAGCCCCCGAAATGTTTGCCTTCATAGTCCAACGACTTTTCCAGGCTATCATCGTCATGTTGACGGTGGCCTTCGTGGCCTTTGCGCTGTTCCAGTTCGTCGGCGATCCCATCAACAACATGGTGGGCCAAGACGCGACGGACGAGCAGCGCGAAGTCCTGCGGGAAATACTCGGATTGAACGACCCCATTCCGCTGCAGTTCGTCAAGTTTGTCGCCAACACCGTCCAAGGTAACTTTGGCCAGTCATACCGCATGGGTATGCCGGTGGAAGACGTGCTGAAGGACCGGCTTCCCGCAACCTTGGAACTGGTTTTCGTCAGCGCGATCCTGGCGTTGGCTGTCGGTGTGCCAATGGGGGTGTACACCGGGTTGAATCGCGATTCCTGGATAAGTAAAATATTCCTAACCGTGTCCCTGATGGGAATCTCCCTGCCGACCTTCTTGATCGGGATCCTACTGATCCTGTTTTTTGGCGTTTATCTCAATTGGTTGCCAACCTTCGGGCGCAGCGGAACGGTCGATATCGGGGGATGGGAAACCTCGTTTCTCACGGTCAAGGGCTGGACCCATATGATCATGCCCGCCATCACCCTGGCGATGTTCCAATTGACCCTGATCATGCGCCTGGTGAGGGCGGAAATGCTTGAGGTGCTGCGCACCGACTACATCAAGTTCGCCCGCGCCCGCGGCCTCAGGGATCAGGCGATCAACTACGGCCACGCCTTGAAGAACACCTTGGTGCCGGTGATCACCATCATGGGACTGCAGATCGGTTCGCTGCTGGCCTTTTCGATCATCACCGAGACGGTTTTCGCCTGGCCGGGCATGGGCCTGCTGATCCTTCAGGCCATTCAGTTCGTCGATATTCCGGTGATGTCCACCTATCTGGTGCTGATCGCGCTGTTTTTTGTGGTGATCAACCTGATCGTCGACCTGCTTTACTACGCCGTGGATCCGCGCTTGCGCAGCGATCATGGCAAGTCTGCCCATTGAGAGGAAACATCGTGGCTGAAACAACTGAACAGATCGGCGTTTCGACCTCCCTGGGCGGGCGCCTGGTCGACTCGATAAAGCGATTTTTCGACTCCGACGTATTTTACAGCTTTCGCAAGTCCCCGGTGACGATCGCCGCCTTTGTCGTGACTTTTATCATGGTTTCGGCGTCGGTCTTTGCCTTGTGGCTGGCGCCGCACAACACGATGGACATCAAAAGTCTGACCTTGAGCGACGCCTTCTATCCACCGGCCTGGGAGGACGGCGGAAGCACGCGCTTTCTGTTGGGAACCGATGAACAGGGCCGGGATATCTTTTCCTCGATCATGTTCGGCATGCAGATCTCGCTGCTGGTGGGCGTGCTGTCGGTGACCTTCGCTGCGGTGGTGGGAACGATTCTCGGACTGCTGAGCGGCTATCTGGGCGGGCGCGTCGATGCGGTGATCATGCGGATCGCCGATGTCCAGCTGACCTTTCCAGCGATTCTCATCGCCCTGCTGATCGATGGCATCGTGGCGACGATCCTGCCCCGCGACGTTCACCAGGAGGTCAAGATCTATGTGATGGTGCTGGCCATCGGCGCATCGCTGTGGGTCAACTTCGCCCGGACGGTGCGCGGCTCGACGCTGGTGGAGCGGAACAAGGAATACGTCCAGGCCGCCAGAGTGATCGGGGTGCACCCGATTCGCATCATGCTGCGGCACGTGTTGCCCAATGTGATGGGACCGGTGCTGGTAATCTCGACCTTGAGCCTGGCGATCGCCATTCTGACCGAAGCAACCTTGTCGTTCCTTGGTGTCGGGGTGCCGGTAACCCGCCCCTCGCTGGGAACGCTGATCCGAATTGGCAACGACTTCCTGTTCTCGGGAGAATGGTGGATGTCGATTTTCCCGGGCGTCGCCTTGGTGCTCCTCGTCCTTGCTGTGAACCTCCTGGGCGACTGGTTACGCGACGCCCTTAATCCGAAGTTGCGCTGATGACCGAAAACATACCCCTTCTCCAGGTTAAAGACCTGGTCATTGAGTTCCCGACCCGGCGCGGCACCTTGACCGCCGTTGACCAGGTGTCTTTCGATATCAAGGAAGGCGAGGTGCTGGGCGTCGTTGGCGAGTCGGGCGCGGGCAAGTCCCTGACCGGCTCGGCGATCATTGGCCTGCTGGACGCCCCTGGGCGGATAGCCGGCGGGCAGGTGCTGCTCAACGGTCGGCGGATCGACAATCTCAGCTACCGGGACATGCGGCAGATCCGGGGCAAGGAAATCGGCATGGTCTTTCAGGACCCGCTGACCTCCTTGAACCCGCTCTATACGATCGGACGCCAACTGTCCGAGACCATCCTAACCCACAGCAACCTCACCGATGCCCAGGCGCGGGCCCGCGCCATCGAGCTGTTGTCCGAGGTGGGAATTCCCTCGCCGAAGCAGCGGGTGGATCAATATCCGCACCAGTTCTCCGGCGGTATGCGCCAGCGTGTGGTGATCGCCCTGGCGCTCTGCGCCAACCCAAAGCTGGTGATTGCCGACGAGCCCACCACCGCGCTTGACGTTTCCATTCAGGCGCAGATCATCAAACTGCTGAAGAAGCTGTGCAGGGAGCATGGCGCCGCCGTCATGCTGATCACCCACGACATGGGGGTGATCGCGGAAACCGCCGACCGGGTGGCGGTGATGTACGCCGGCCGCCTGGCCGAGATCGGCCCGGTTCGCCAAGTCATCAAGGAAGCCAAGCACCCCTACACCCATGGCCTGATGGGCTCCATCCCGATCATCGGGCATCAAGAGGAACGCTTGACCCAGATCGATGGCTCCATGCCGCGCTTGACGGAAATTCCACGGGGCTGTGCGTTCAATCCCCGCTGCCCGAAGGTCTTCGACCGCTGTCTGGTGGAACGGCCGGACCTGCAGCGTGTGAACGATACCGATGTCTCTTGCTGGCTCTATGACAAAGCCTCTCAAGCCGAAGGGAGCGTGAAAAATGACTAACGCGGCGCAAAAAATGGCTGAGACGGCCAAACCCCCGCTGGTTCGGGTTCAGAACCTGACCAAGCATTTCGATGTTTCGCCGCCTTTTCTCAATCGGATGCTGCAAGGCGCGCCGAAGTTGATGCTGAAGGCGGTGGAAGGGATTGATTTCGAGATTCCGGCCGGGAAAACCTTTTCCCTGGTTGGCGAGTCGGGCTGCGGCAAGTCGACAGTGGCGCGCCTGGTGGTGGGACTTTACAACCCGACCGCGGGGCGGGTGGATTTCGACGGGGTGGAAACCTCGTCGCTGTCGTCGCGCCGGGAATTGGAGCCGATCCGCAAGCGTATGCAGATGATCTTCCAGGACCCCTTTGCCAGCCTGAACCCGCGCTGGCGGGTCGCCGACATCATCGCCGAGCCGATTCGCACCCATCGGCTCATCGCCGACAATCGGAAGGTGCTCAAGCGGGTCGGCGAACTGCTGGAGCAGGTGCGTCTTTCCGCCAAGGACGGCGCGAAATTTCCCCATGAATTCTCCGGCGGGCAGCGCCAGCGGATTTCCATCGCCCGGGCGCTGGCGTCCAATCCGGAGTTTCTGGTCTGCGACGAGCCGACCTCGGCGTTGGATGTTTCGGTGCAGGCGCAGGTTCTCAACCTGATGAAAGAACTGCAGCGCGATCTTGGTCTGACCTATCTGTTCATCAGCCACGATCTGGCGGTGGTGAACCACATCTCGGACTATGTTGGGGTGATGTATCTGGGGCGTTTGGTGGAGTGGGGTGACGCCCGCGAGATTTTCACCAACCCGCAGCATCCCTATACCCGTATGCTGCTGGATGCGATTCCGGATCTGGAGATGTCCGGCCGCCAGCGCATTCCGGTCGCCGGAGAAGTTCCCAGCCCGATTTATCCGCCCAGCGGTTGCCACTTCCATCCGCGCTGTCCCTTCGCCAACGACCGCTGCAAGCAGGAAATGCCTTTGGCGATCGCCAGCAATACCGGGGAGGTGCGGTGCCACGCCGTCGAGGAGGGCCGCCTGACGAAGGAACTGATTTCGGCCATGTCCAAGAGCGTCGCCGACTAAAACGATATCCGGTTGCCGCTGGCGCCGCGATGGACAAAAGGGCGCTGCTTTCCTCTAGGCAGCGCCCTTTCCTATGACGGCCCGCCAAATGGGGGCGCAACCTGGCCCGTTCGGGTTCCCATTCCCATTCCCGGTTTCGTCGTTCGATGTAGCGGCGAAGACAAACTTTGGCGGGCGGTAATCGCCGGGGGGCGACCGGGGGCGGCGGATTGATGTTAATCAATGACCGCTCGCCACGGATCTGGTGTTATGAGATCAAAGTGGTAGCCCAGGCTGACCGCAGAGTGGTATTTCAAATTTGTTTGTTTGCTTGTTCCCTATCCTTGACACAAAAAAGAAGTGAGGCGTCTTTAATGGCCTACAAAAATATCCTGGTGCACTTGGACAGCACCAAGTCTTGCGCCAAACGGGTTGCGGCCGCGTTGGAGGTTGCACAGCGTTACGACGCACATATTATCGGCCTTTATGTTGCGGCGCGCATTGTCGTGCCCGGATATGTAATGGCGCAAATCCCGCCGCAGGCGCTCGAAGATCAGCGGGCGGTGCGTGATCAGCAGATGCAAGCCGCCATCGCCGCCTTCGAAAAGGCCGCCGCCAGCGCAGGGACCAAGTACGAAAGCCGTACGGCGCTGTCGCCGGGCGAGGATATCTTCAAGGTCATCAGCCTTCACGCCCGCTACGCCGATCTGATCGTCATGGGACAGGATGATCGCGACGATCCGGCCAGCTTGGGCGGCGCGCTGGTGGAAAACGTCCTGCTCACCGCGGGCCGCCCCACCCTGATCGTGCCCTATATTGGCGCGCCGAAAGGGTTCGGCGGCAAGATCATGATGGCGTGGGACGCCAGTCGGGAAGCCGCCCGGGCGGCCAGCGACGCCATGACCTTCCTGCAGAATGCCAAGTCGGTGAATATTCTCTGCGTCAATCCCAAGTTTGGGATCGGCGATCATGGTGAGCAGCCGGGCGCGGACATCGCGCTGTCTCTGGCCCGTCATGGGGTCAAGGCCGAGGCCCAGCACGTGGTCTCTCCCGAACTGAAGGTTGCCGACTCCTTGTTGTCGCGCGTGGCCGATGAGGGCACCGACATGCTGGTCATGGGCGGCTATGGCCACAGCCGTATCCGCGAGGTGATCATGGGCGGGGTAACCCACCACATTCTGCGCCACATGACCGTGCCGGTGCTGATGAGCCACTAGAGTCGCATCGGTCTAAATGGAATCACGCCGTGGTTCCATTTAGACCGTGACGGCTCCGGCTGTCGCACGCTGGCATATCAGGTGAAACATATTATTATAATTCAGAAGACAGATTTTTCGAAATATTCTTTCTTGAATAACCAATAGGCTATTTTTTCAATCTTCGGCTTGGCGGCGCGGATAATCTGTCGGCGCGTTAGCCATGGTTTGGCGTCGCCCTGTCCCGGTTCGGGAAAAACCCCCGCAGCCAAGTGGCGATGATCAGGCCCGGGATCGGCAAACGGCGCTTCGACTCCGATGTTTTGTTTAATTTCATCGCATTTTCATGAGTGCGTGCCGATGCTTTCATCGCGTCGATCACTGCGCGCTCGCTTTTTGACTGGGATCGATACAGGTCGTGATTCAGCAGCTCGACAAGAGCCAAGGCTTGGGTGGTCATCGTTAGTCTCCATTTCTCTGCGCAAGATATAGGCCCGACGGGGTTGCCGGTTCAAACATTGATTGTTTACGTGTCATGTAACTAAATGTTATGGATTGATCGGAAAGTCCGCGCCCGCGCCGAACGACAACGACAGCGAACGCGACAGCGGCGGGCGGCGGTCGATAGCCGGGCGTGACCAGCAACCGGACGGGATCAGCAACCGGACGCGGCGGCGCGCGCGGCAGTGAGAAAGGAACGGGCGCATGGTGCGGCGCTTGCCGTCGTTGAATGGGTTGCGCGCCTTCGAAACCGCGGCCCGCCACGGCAGTTTCACCAAGGCGGCGGCGGAGCTGAACGTCAGCCACGCGGCGATCAGCCGCCATATCCGCGAGTTGGAAGGCTGGCTGGGCAAGCGGCTGTTCCGCCGTCTGCCGCGCGGGGTGGCGCTTACCGAAACCGGCGGGCGCTATTCCCATCACCTAACCGAAATCTTCGACCAGCTCTATGCGGCCACGGAAGAAGCGCTGACCGGCGGTCAGAGCCTGGAGTTGAAGGTCTCGGTGGAGCCGTCCTTTGCCATGGGCTTTTTGCTGAAGCGGCTGCCGGCCTTCCAGGAAAGGCACGCCAACATCGACCTGCAAGTCGATCCCGATCCCTGGTGGGTGGATTTTCGCACCGATGACGCCGACATGGCGATCCGCTATGGCAGCGGGGACTGGCCTGACCTACAGGTCACGTTGCTGTCCCGCCTGATTACCTTTCCGGTTTGTTCTCCGGCCGTGGCGGCCAAACTCAAGACGGTCGCGGACCTCAGCCAGGTCAAGCTGCTGCATGAAGAGCGCCGCCAGTGGTGGCGGGACTGGCTCGTCGATGTTGGCGCCCAAGGCGTGGATGCGGCGAAGGGCCCGATGATGGGCGACAGCTTTATGTGCCTGGAAGCTGCGCGCGCCGACCAGGGAGTGGCCCTGGGGGACAACATTCTGGTGGGCGACGATCTGGTCAGCGGACGTCTGGTGCGGCTGTTCACGGCGATCGAGGATAAGAATGCCGTCTGGCTGGTGGCGCCGCTCAATCGTCGCGAAACCCCGGCGATGAAGGCTTTTCGCGATTGGGTGGTGGCGCAAATCGCCCCGTTCCGGCCCAAGGTTTAAGGCGGCTGGGCCCGGGGGCGCGAACGTCTTGAAAAGCCGACCGCCATCCTTCCGCCCAAACTGAATCCAACACCGGCGGCGCGGCGCGGGCGTTGGATTTGGCTATTGCTCTGCGGCGAAGAATGGCTAAAGTTGGATCGGTTTAACTGGAATCACAACGTGATCCTGGTTAAACCGTGACTCCGCCTCTGGTCAGTCTACGACAGGGTGCTTGGCGACAGAAAGGCAGCGCATGGCGCGGCTTTCTGCGTCGATGCCCGTCAGACTGGGGGCGTTCCTGGTGAACAGGGACCTTGTCGGAGGTTTTCCGGCCGGTCTTATCCACCGGGCATGCTGGGGTGCCGGCGCAGCGCGTATGCAAATGGCCGGCTGAGATTAGACCCATTGAACCTGCTCTGGTCCCACCCGACGCTGTCGGTGGCCTTGCCAGCGAAGGGAGCGTGACGCCCGTGCGTCCTAACCACTCCACCGTCGCCGTTGCGGCGGACGATTCCGACCTTGCCGTTCCCGAGGATGGCTATCATCTGGCCGCGGCGGCGCGCGTCGCCTTGCCGTTTGCGCCGCTGGTCCCCGCCTGGCGACCGGGGTTGGAGTCGCGCTTCGACTTGGCGGTTATCGGCGGCGGCGTCAACGGCTTGGCCGTGGCCTGGCAGGCCGCCAAGGCCGGGCTAAGCGTGGGACTGTTCGAGGCGGCGGCGCTGGGCGCGGGGGCCAGCCGCGCGGCGTCGGGCATGCTGGCGGCGGGCAGTGAAACCGAGCCGGGCGGCGAGGATCTTTGGGCATTGGGCCGCTACAGCCAAGAGCTGTGGCCCGACTTCGTCGCGGAGCTGGAGGCCGACAGTGGCCTGGCGCTGGGCTATCGGACGCCGGGTATTCTGCAGGTGGCGCTGACCCGCGACGAGGTGGAGCGCCTGCGGTTCCGTCATGATTTTCAACGCAGCCTGGGTGTGGAGTTAACTTGGCTGGGCAGCGCCGAGGTGCGCGACCTGGAGCCGGGCTTGCGTCCCGGGGTGGCCGCCGGGTCACGCTGCGCCCGCGATCATCAGGTTGATTCGAAACGCTTGACGGCGGCGCTGGCCAGGGCGGCTCAGCAGGCCGGGGCAAGCCTTTATGCTTTCTCGCCGGTGACCGGGCTGGTGCTGGAGCAGGGGCGGGTCGCCGGGCTGGCGGTGGCGGGGCAGGAAATTCGCGCCTCCCAGGTGCTGCTGGCGGCGGGGGCGTGGTCCGGCGACCTGCCCGCCATACCGAAAACGGCCCGCCCGCCGGTGCGGCCGCTGAAGGGACAATCCTTGGCCTTGGCGCAGACTCCGGGGGCGGCATCCTTGCTGACCCAGGTGGTGTGGACGGAAAGCGTTCACCTGGTGCCGACCCACGACGGGCGGCTGATCATCGGCGCGACCGTCGAGGAGCGCGGCTTTGACATGCACAACACCGCCGGGGGGCTCTATGCGCTGCTGGAAGCCGCGCGCCGCGCGCTGCCCGGTCTGGAGGAGTTGGCGCTGCTGGAGAGCTGGGTCGGGTTGCGGCCAACTTCGCGCGACGACGCGCCGCTTTTGGGCGAAGGGCGGCTGCCCGGCTTGATCCTGGCGACCGGTCATCACCGCAATGGCATCCTATTGGCCCCGGCCACCGCGCGGTTGCTGACCGGCTACCTGACCGGCGGCGAGATGGCGGCGCCGGCAAAGCCTTTTTCGCCAAGTCGGTTTTTTCCCCCGCCGCGCCCGCCGGTTCCCTCCACCTAGCCGCGGATCGATCACCGGGCCGCCGACGACCGATTGGACAGCAGGAGCAGGCGTCATGAAATTAATCATCAACGGACAAAGCAGGGAAAGTCAGGCGCGCACCCTGGCGGACCTTCTCAAGGCGGAAGGTCTGGCGCAGGCTTTGCAAGATTGCGTCCCGCCGATCACCCCGCCACGCGGCCCGTCGCACGACGATCCGGCGGCACGTCCGGCGCGACCGCGCATCGCCCTGGCGCGCAACGGCGCCCTGGTTCGTCGGGCCGACTGGCTTTCGGTTCGTTTGGCCGAGGGCGATGTCATTGAGATCGTCAAGGCGGTTGGCGGCGGCTGACCGCCGACCGCTGCCGCCGGTAGTTCCCGTCTTGCTTTCACAGGTGCGTCCCATGACCGAGATTCCATCCCCCGCCGACCCGCTGACCATCGCCGACAAGCGCTTTTCCTCCCGGCTGTTCCTTGGCACCGCCGGCTATCCCAATCAACAAATCATGACCGAGGCGGTGGCCGCCAGCGGCACGGAACTGGTGACCTTGTCGCTGCGCCGGGTCAATCTTGCCGCCGCGACCGAGGACACGACCAGGCTGCTGAGCGGCTATGGCTTTTTGCCCAACACCGCCGGCTGCGAAACCGCCCGCGACGCGGTGTTAACCGCGCAGTTGGGGCGCGAGGCCCTGGGCACCGCGTGGGTCAAGCTGGAGGTGATCGGCGACCGCCAAACCCTCTACCCCGATGTCAACGAGCTGTTGGCGGCCACCGAAATCCTGGTGGCAGAAGGCTTTGTGGTGCTGCCCTACTGCAACGACGATCCGGTTGTTTGCCGCCGGCTGGCCGATCTGGGCGCCGCGGCGGTGATGCCGATGGGCTCGTTGATCGGCTCGGGAATGGGGGTGGCCAACCCCGCCAATCTCGAGTTGATCTGCGCCCAAAGTCCGGTGCCGGTGGTCTGTGACGCCGGTCTAGGCACCGCCTCGGACGCCGCCCAGGCCATGGAGCTGGGGTGTGACGCCGTGCTGGTGAATACGGCGGTCGCCAAGGCGCTGGACCCTGTCGCCATGGCTCGGGCCATGAAGGCGGCGGTGGCGGCGGGGCGCTTCGCCCGTTTGGCGGGGCGCATTCCGCGGCGCGGCCGCGCCCAGGCCTCCAGCCCGCAGATGGGACTGGTGGGGAGCTGATGGCCGAGATGGTTTCCGCGCGACCGCTTCCCGATCCAGCCTTGCTGGTGATCAGCGACCGGCAGCAGGCCCGGCGTCCGCTGTTGGAGATCGCCGCCCAGGTTTTTGCCGGCGGCGGGCGCTGGTTCCTGCTGCGGGACAAGGACCTTCACCCGCACCTGCGCATGCAGTTGGCCCAGGCGCTGTGCGAGCTGGCCCGTCCCCATGACGGCGCCTGGGTTTCGATTTCCGCCGATCTCGCGCTGGCCCATGAAACCCAGATGGCCTTTGGCGGACCGGCGCGGGCCCGTGTGGGCTTGCATCTGCAAGACCCCGGCGCCGTGGAAAAGGCGCGTCGGCAACTGGGCCCGTCGGCCTTGATCGGTTTGTCCTGCCATGACGCTCAGGCCTTGCGCGCGGCTGTGGCGGCGCGGGTCGACTACGTCACCCTCAGCCCCTTTTTGCCGACGCAGAGTAAACCCGGATATGGCCCGGCCTTGACCGAGGCGGGGTTCGCGCGGCTGGTCGTCGACTGTCCGTTGCCGGTGCTGGCCTTGGGCGGGCTCACCGCCGACCTGTATCCCGCGGCGCTGGCGGCCGGTGCGGCGGGGGCGGCGGTGATGGGCGCGGTGATGCGCGCCGATGACCCGGCGGCGGTGATCAAGGCCCTTTTGGCGCGCGCGGCCGCGCACCGCCCGCCTCCGATCGCCGGCTAGCGCTTTTCGCTGCGGGGGTCGAGGGCGTCTTGCAGGCCGTCGCCGAGGAAATTGAAGCTGATGACCGTGACAAAGATCAGCAGGCCGGGCCAGAGGGCGAGATGGGGCGCGCCCCAGATGGTTTCCTGCGCCCCGGTCAGCATGTTGCCCCAGGACGGCAGCGGCGGCTGAATGCCCAGGCCGAGGAAAGACAGCACCGATTCCAGCAGGATGATGTTGCCGATCGACAGGGTGGTGGCGACGACGATCGGCGACACCGCGTTGGGCAGGATGTGCCGCAGCATGATCCGCCAGGGGCCCGCTCCCAAGGCCTCGGCCGCCAGCACGAATTCCCGCGCCTTCAGACTAAGGGTTGCCGAGCGCACCAGCCGCGCCACGGTGGTCCAGCCGACCAGGACGATAAGAAAGACGATGCGATAGAAGGACAGCGCTTCCGACTGCACCCAGCTTTGCGGCAGGCCCAGCTTGCTGAGATCCAGCGCCGCCAGCACGATCAACAGCGGCAGCAGCGGCAGGGCGATGACCGAGTCGGCTAGGCGCATCAGCAGCGAGTCCAGCCGGCCGCCGAAATAACCCGCCACCAGGCCGAGGAAGGTCCCCAGCGTGGCGGCGAAGAAGGCGGCGGTGAGCGCCACCGTCAAGGAAACGCGCCCGCCGTAGAGCAGCCGCAACAGCAGATCGCGGCCCAGTTCGTCGGTGCCCAGCAGGTGCGCCGGCGAGGGCGGGGCGGTCAGGGCGAACAGATCCACCTCGTTGGCGTCCAGGCCGCGCCAGGCTTCGACCAGCGGGGCCGCCCAGGCCGCCGTGGCCAGCAGCAGGATCAGGATCAGCGAAAGGACCGCGAGGCGATGCTTTGCAAAGCGCCCCGCCAGCAAGCGCCAGGGGGATTGGCGCGGCGCCAGAGCCTGGGCGGCCTGGGCGGCCAGCTGTGGTTTCGCCGAACTCATGCCGCGGCCTCGTAGCTGATCCTGGGGTCCAGCCAGGCATAGGTCAGGTCGGCCAGAATATTGGCGACCAGAACCGTCCCGGTGGCCAGCAGCAGGCCGACCAGGGCGAGGTTGTAGTCGTTGCCCATGATGGCGTCGTAAATGGTCTTGCCCATGCCCAGCCAGCCAAACAGCGTTTCGGTAATCAAGGCGCCGCCAAACAGACTGCCAAAGTCCAGCGCCAGGATGGTGACCACCGGAATCATGGCGTTGCGCAGCGCATGCCCGGTGAGAATCCGGCGCTCGCTGAGCCCCTTGGCGCGGGCGGTGCGGATATAGTCCTGGCGAAGCGCTTCAATCATCGCGGCGCGCAGGTAGCGGGTTTGCCCGCCGACCGACGCCAGGGTCAGCGTCATCACCGGTAAAACCAGATAGGGCAGGCGGCCCAACAGGCCGGGCTCGCCCATGCCCCCGGCCGGCAGCCAGCCCAAGGTCACGGCGAACAGCATCATCAATAAAATCGCCAGCCAAAAGGGCGGCAGGGAGATGCCGGCAAAGGCAAAGAGGTTGATGGCGCCGTCGAGCAGCTTGCCGGGCTTGCGCGCCGCCAGCAGACCGGCGGGCAGCGCCAGACAAAAGGACAGCAGAAAGGCCGCGCCCATCAGGATCAGGCTGTTGCCGAGCCGCGGCAGCAGAATCGTCTCCACCGGCTGGGCAAAGAGCCGGGAATAGCCGAAGTCGCCTTGCAGCGCCGCGGCCAGCCAGTTGAGGTAGCGCCGCCAGATCGGCTGATCCAGACCGTACAGGCTTTTCAGCCGCTGGGCGTCGTCGGACGTGAGGTTGGGATTGGCCGAGATCATCAGGTCAATCGGATCCCCCGGCATCAAGCCGATCAGGGCGTAGATCACCAGCGACATGATCCACAGCACCACCAGGGCTTCGAGCGCGCGACGGAAGAAGAACCGGGTCATGGGCCGGGGCCGGTCAAGTGATCGAACATCGCCTTCGCACGGGCTCCCTAAACTAAAGTCGGATCGGTATGGTCGAGGGTGCTTGACCACCAGCGTCGAAGCGCTGCTTTCTTCGCCGCGCACACGTTAGTTTTCAGCGCGGTACCACTGTTCGACCCAAAGGCTGGTGGTCCCTTGGTGGCCGGTCGGCCGAATGCCTTTCAGCCAGATGGGCAAAACATAGGCCTCGGCGCGCCAGTAGAGGGGCAGAACCGGCAGGTCCTGGGTATAGAGATCCTGTAGTCTTCCCCAAAGTTTTTTGCGTTTTTCGCGATCCAGTTCCACTTCGATGGCGTCGATCAACTTGTCCATCTCGCTGTTTTTGTAACCGGTGTAGTTTTGTCCGGTCCAGCCGTTGGCGGCGGTTGGAATCTGGTCGGAATAGAGCGTCGAGCGCGGCGCGTTTTCCGGGCTGGAATACCAGGCGAACATCGCCAGGCCGGTAAACTTGCGCCGGGTCAGGGTTTGGCCGAAGAACACCCTGGCCGGCTCGTTGCGGATGATCAGTTCGACGCCGATTTTCTTCAACTGGCTCTTTAACACCTGCTCCACCATCTCGCGACTGCGGTTGCCCGCGGTGGTCATGATCTCGAGGGAGAGCTTGGTGCCCGCTGCGTTATAGCGCACGCCGTTTTTGACTTGGGTAAAGCCGATCTCTTCCAAAATCGCGATGGCGGCCTTGGGGTCATAGGCGTAGCGTCGGGCGTTGGGGTCATAAATCCAGTCCAGCGGTGAAACGCTGCTGTTGGCCACCGGTTGCTTGCTCTTGAACAGCTTTTCGCTGATGGCCTGGCGGTCGATCCCCATGAGCAGCGCCTTGCGCACCCCCTCCAGCTCAAGCAGCGGATTGTCCAGGTTCAGATCAATGTGCTCATAGATCAGCCCGGGCTTGAAAATAATGTTGTACTTGTCGCCGTGGCGCGCCTCGAAAGCCAGGGCCTGGTCCAGGCTGAAGCCCAACTCGCCGGAGACCATGTCAATCGCCCCCGACAGCAGGTTGGCCTCCAGCGCGGCGGTGTTTTCGATGGTGCGGATGATAATCCGGTCGAAGGCCGGCGGGTCGCCCCACCACCGGATGTTGGGCAGCAGTTCAATTTCCGCGCCCCGTTCGATTCTGGTGATGCTGTACGGACCGAAGGACAGGCCGGGATTGGTCGGATCCGTATCGAAAGCGGTCCGGTTGCGGTATTCGGCGGGATCGGCTTCGAAAATCGGGCGTTCAATGTGGGCCGGCAAGAGGCGAAAATCAGGCAGCGACGGGTAGTCGAAGGTCACCCTGTCGAGATGCAGGACAAAGGTCTTGTCATCCTTGATGGTGATGGCACGAATGCGCTTGTACATCTCGGCGTTGGCGACCCCTGACTTGGGGTTCTTACCAACCTGCCAGGTAAAGAGCACGTCGTCGGTGGTTACCGGGATGCCGTCGCCCCAGGTGGCGTCCGGCTGCAGGGTATAGGTAACGGCGATGCCCTTTTTGCCGGAGGGCAGGTCCTCGAGCCAGGCCGAGCCGTCGTCCAAGGAGGGGAGTTCAACGCAGAGCATGCAAAAGGGCAGCCAGTCGACGCCATAGTGGGTGAGCGGCCGCGAGGTCATGCCCAGAACGTAGGTTTTCGCCAGCATCGAATCGATGTTGGGGTTGAGGGTGGACGGGAATTGAGTAATGCCGATGGTCAAGGTGCCGCTATCGGGCAAATCGTCGTTGGCCGCCTGCGCCGGGTGCTGAGAAAACAACAAGGCGGCAAACAAAATCGCCGCCGGAAAGGCCAGACCAAACCGTAAAGCCGCCAATGCAAATATCATGTTCACCTTCTCCCGTGATCGCGCGGCGACGCCGTTGCATGGCAAAGCTACCCCAAGAGCTTGCGCGAAGGCGAGCCGGCAGATGCTAAATTCTTTGTTAAGCCGCGATCGGCGTTGGCGCGTCAGGGCGCCGGCGGCGCGGTGGCCGCCGTCCCGGAGTTGCCTTTGCCCGCCGGTCTGTCCGCCGGCGCGGGGCGCTCAAACGCCCCGCAAGCGCCGCGGGGGCCACGGCAATCCAACTCAGCGGCCACACCTTGGCGGCACACCGCCGACCCGAACGAGAAACCGGATCCGCTGAGGGTTGAGCGCGATTCCACCAAGGTGAAATTAATTCAATAGCGAGGTGGTCAGACTTCTGGTTCTCTGCCCGGAGATAGGGAGAAGCACATGACCGAATCCGGCCGACGCAAGCGCAATCGAACCGTAGCGCAGGTCTCGCCCCGGCCGTGGCGAGACCTGCGCTACGCCTACGCCGCGATCGAGCCTTTGTCTGCCGATGAGGTCGCGCTGATCCATCGGTCCGCCCTGACCGTTCTGGAAGATATCGGCATGCGCATCCAAAGCGGTGAGGCGCGGAGCCTTCTCCGGGACGCGGGCTTTCGGGTGGACGAGGCGGCCGAACAGGTCTGGTTCGATGGCGATCGGGTGATGGAACTGGTGGCCCTGGCGCCGGCTACCGCCACCGTGCGCGGGCGTGATCCGGCCAAGCGGGTCACGATGGGCGAGGGCCATTTCGCCCTGACGGCCGTGGGTGGGCCGCCTTTCGTCTCCGACCTCGAGAAAGGGCGGCGCTACGGCAGCTTCGAGGATCAAACCAACTTCCTGAAACTGACGGCCCAATCCGACCTGTTGCAGATCATGGGGGGGACCAGCGTCGAGGCGCATGATCTGCCTCCCGAAACGCGATATCTCGATTACTACCTTGCCTGCTGTACGCTGTCGGACAAGCCGTGGAAGCCGCTGACCATCGGCCGCCACCGCGCCCGCGACGCCATCGAGATGGCCAAGATTTGGTATGGCGAAACTGAGGATCAACTCGCGGCGGATCCGGTTTTTTTCCTCAACACCAATAGCAATACGCCGTTGGTTCTTGATAGCGAGATCGCCCAGGGGGTCATCGAATTCGCCCGGCTCGGCCAGCCGATCACCGTAACGCCCTTCGCCCTGGCCGGGGCGATGGCCCCGGCGACGGTTGCCGGCGCTTTGGTCATGCAAACCGCCGAAACTCTGGCCAGTTGCGCCCTTGTGCAGGCCATTCGGCCCGGTGCGCCCTATATCTACGGCTCCTTCATCTGCAACGCCGACATGCGGACCGGCTCGCCGGCCTTCGGCACGCCGGAGTACACGTTCGGCGCCCAGGCATCCGGTCAGATGGCGCGCTTCTATGGCTTGCCGTGGCGTTCCTCCAACGTCAACGCCTCAAACGCCCCCGACGCGCAGGCGGCCTACGAATCGATGATGTCGCTCTGGGGGGCGATGACCGGCCGGGCATCGGTGTTCAATCACGGCGCGGGCTGGCTGGAAGGCGGTTTGGTCGGCAGTTACGAGAAGTTCATCCTCGACCTGGAAATGCTGGGGATGATGGTGGCTTGGCAGACCCCGCCAGCGATTACCGAAGCTGAAATTGGCCTGCAGTCGATGCGGGAGGTCGGCGCCGGCGGGCATTTCTTCGGGACCGACCACACCATGGAACGCTACAAGACCGCATTCTACGCGCCACTGGTGTCCGACTGGTCGAATTTCGAAAACTGGTCGGAGCGCGGGTCGCTTGATGCCGCCCAGCGAGCCTCGAAGATCTGCAAGGACATGCTCGGCGCCTATCAGCCGCCGACGCTCGACCCCGCCACCCGCGAGGCGCTTGAAGACTACGTCGCCCGCCGCAAGCGCGAAATCCAATCGGCGCGCGGCTGATCCAGTGGCCGCGACCGGCAAACGTGCGGGCGTAACTGAAGGGAACATCGGCCTGTGGTAATCTTTGGCGGCGGGGCGGATAGGGCGTCGAGAGCGCCTGACCGCGCGATCGCTTTTCGATCCAGCAGGCGAGAAGATGAGAGGATGAGCACGATGCGGTTAGCACGATGCGGTTAGACGGACAGGCGATGCGGTCAGGCGGCCAGGTATTGATCGAAGCGCTTCGGCTCAACGGGTCCGAGATCATTTTTGGCGTGCCGGGCGAAAGTTATCTGGCGGCGCTGGACGCCCTCCGCGATCATGGCAATGCGCTGCGCTATGTCACGATGCGGCAGGAGGGCGGCGCTGCTTTTGCCGCCGTCGCCTATGCCGATCTGACCGGCCGCCCGGGAGTCTGTTTCGTCACGCGCGGTCCGGGGGTCAGCGGCGCCACAATCGGTCTGCACACGGCGATGCAGGGGTCAACGCCGATGATCCTTCTGATCGGCCAGATCCAACGCCCTTACCGCGACCGCGAGGCGTTCCAGGAAATGGACTACCGCCGGTTTCTCGGCCATACCGTGAAATGGGTGGCCGAGGTTGACGACGCGGCGCGGCTGCCCGAATACGTTAACCGGGCGTTCAAGGTGGCGATTTCCGGTCGCCCCGGGCCGGTGGCGCTGGCGCTGCCCGAGGATATGCTGTTTTCGCTCACCGATACGCCGGATCTTGCCCCGGCGAAGGCCACGCCCGCCTCGCCGACGGCCGCCGATATTGCTGAAGTCGGGCGCTTGCTGGCCAGGGCCGAGCGCCCGTTGTTGCTGTTGGGCGGCGCACTGTGGACCGCGCAAGCACACCAGGCCGTTCGCGGCTTTGCCGAGGCGCATGACTTGCCGGTGGCGGTGGGCTTTCGGCGGCAGGGTCTTTTCCCGCATGACCACCCGAATTTTATCGGCTCTCTCGGGTTCGCCGGCATTTCCCAGCCAAACGACTATGCGCGGCGCGCCGATCTGGTGATTGCTCTCGGCTCGCGACTGAACGACCCGACGACGCTGAAACACACGATCCTTAAGGCGCCAAAACCCGCGCAGACGCTTGTGCATATCCATCCCGGCGCCGAGGAACTGGGGCGGCTATATCAGGCCGACCTGGCGATCTTGGCCGATCCGAACCTTGCCGCGCAGGCGCTGGCCGACCTGCCTGTTTGCCGCCGCCACGGCGATGCGCGCGCTTCCGCCCGCGCCGGCTATGCGGCCCATAGCGCGCTGTCGCCGCAGCCGGGTCCGGTGGATATGGCTGAGGTGATGCGCGTGCTCAACGACCGGCTGCCGGCCGAAACGACAATGACCACGGGCGCAGGCAACGCCTCGGACTGGCCGAACATCTACTACTGCTACCGACAGTTTCTCGGCGCCGCCGCCCCGATCTCCGGCGCCATGGGCATGGGCGTGCCGGCGGCGGTGGCCGCCAAATTTGTGCGACCCTCCGCGCCCGCGGTCTACATCGGCGGGGATGGCGATTACCTGATGAATGGGCAGGAGCTGGCGACCGCCGTCCAATACGGTCTCGACCCATTGTTCATCATCGTAGACAACGGCAAGTACGGCACGATCAGAGGCAATCAAGAGGCGCGCTATCCGGGTCGGGAGTCAGGCACCAGCCTGCGCAATCCCGACTTCGCCGCTGTCGCCGTCGGCTTCGGCGCGCACGGCGAACGGGTGGAAACCACGGCGGCGTTTGCCCCGGCGTTTGAGCGGGCATTGAACGCGCGCCGCGCGGCGGTCATCCATATTCTGGTCGGCCCCGACAGTCTGGGGCCGAACGATATCATCAACACCGGGGGCAAGCATGCCGGGTGAGGTCTTGCAGCGTGCGCTGCCGGGGCCGTCGGTGCGAAAGTCCAGGCGGGGCGACGCGTCGAGGGTCAGCTTCACGCGGACCGCAATCGCCGCCGGAACTGAATCAGAGATCAATCGGCGCGGCGCCGATGGCAATGAAAGGCAATAGAATTATGCGCACTCATGCACAGGCGGTGGTGATCGGAGGCGGTCTGGTTGGCTGTTCAATCCTCTATCATCTGACCAGAAAAGGATGGACGGATGTGGTGCTTCTGGAGCGTTCCGAACTGACCAGCGGCTCGACCTGGCATGCGGCGGCGAACATCCACGGGCTGCATGACGTCACCAACATCTCGCGGCTGCAGCACTACACCATGGGCCTCTACAAGGAGTTGGAGGCGGAGACCGGCCAGGGTTGCGGCATTTTCCAGCCCGGCTCGCTCTACCTTGCTCAGACCGAGGCGCGCGAACATCAGCTTCGCATCCAGGCGGCGAAGGCCAAGCGCTACGGCATGAACTTCTACGAGATCAACCGCGACGAGGCCGAAAGGCTGCATCCACTGGTCGATTTCGACGGTATCCGCTGCGTCATGTACGAGCCCGATGGCGGCAATGTCGATCCGTCCGGCGTCACCCACGCCTATGCCGCGGGCGCGCGGGCGCTGGGGGCGGAAATCCACCGCTTTACCCCGGTGATGGGAACCGAACAGCAGCCGGATGGCAGCTGGATCGTGCGCACCGACAAGGGCGACATTCACACTCCCTGGGTGATCAACGCCGCCGGACTTTGGGCGCGCGAGGTCGCGGCGATGGCCGGCCTCGAACTGCCGCTCATTCCCACCGAGCATCAGTATTTCGTCACCGAATCGATCCCCGAGATCGCCGCGTTCGATGGTCGCCTGCCGTCGGTGGCCGATCGCGACGGCGAATACTATCTGCGCCAGGAAGGACTGGGCCTTCTGGTGGGGGCCTATGAGAAGGACATGAGGTTCTGGGCCGAGAACGGAACGCCGCTGGGCTTCGGGCACGAGCTCTTCGCCGACGATCTGGAGCGGATCGAGCCGAACATGGTGCGCGCGATCGCCCGGGTGCCGGCGGTGGGCAGCGCCGGCGTCAAGCGGGTGATCAACGGCCCGATGATCTGGTCGCCGGACTCCTCGGCGCTCTTCGGCCCGGTCCCCGAACTGACCGGTTATTTCTGCTGTTGCGGCATCATCCCGGGCTTTTCGCAATCCGGCGGTCTCGGCAAGCTCTCCGCCGAATGGATCGTCGACGGCGAGCCAACGCTCGACATGTTCGGTTGGGATCTCGCGCGCTTCGGTCATTGGGCCGGCAAGGCCTTTACTAAGGCCCGGGTTGCCGACCAGTATGCGCACCGCTTCAAGATCCACTTCCCCAACGAGGAGCGCGAGGCCGGCCGGCCGGCGCGCTCCCGCCCCGTCTATGAGATGCAAAAGGAGAGGGGCGCGCTTTTCGGCCTAAACTTCGGCTGGGAGCATCCGCTGTGGTTCGCCGCCGAGGGCGAGCCGACTCAAGAGACCTACGGCTTCACCCGCCAGAACTGGTGGGCGCCGGTGGGCCGGGAAGCGAAGATGCTGCGCGAGAAGGCGGGGATCATCGATATTTCCAACTTCGCCAAATACAGCGTCAAAGGCCCCGGCGCCGAGGACTGGCTGAACGCGCTGTTCGCCAACCGGATGCCGAAGGCGGTGGGCCGGTCCTGCCTGACGCCGCTGATCGGCAAGCGCGGCGGCATCGCCGGCGACTTCACCGTGACGCGGCTCGCCGAGGACGGGTTCATGATCGTCGGGTCGGGCATGGCTGAACGCTTCCATCTGCGCTTCTTCACGGCGATCCCGCTGCCCGAGGGCACGACCTTCGAGAGCCAGACCGAGGCGCTGTGCGGGTTTAATGTCGCTGGACCGCGGGCGCGCGACCTGCTGGCCCGGCTGACCGACGCGGACCTGTCGAACGAGGCTTTCGCCTTCATGCGATCCCAGCGCATCACCGTCGCCGGGATCGACGTTGTGGCGATCCGCGTCAGCTTCACCGGCGATCTGGGCTGGGAACTGCACTGCGCGACCGACGATCAGGTTGCGCTCTACGCCGCGCTGCTCGACGCCGGCAGGGCGTTCGGCGCGGGCCCGGTGGGCAGCCGCGCGCTGATGAGCCTGCGGGTCGAGAAGGGGTACGGTTCCTGGGGGCGCGATTACAGCCCGGAATACTGGCCGCAGGAAAGCGGGCTCGATCGGCTGATCAAGGCAGACAAGGATTTCCTCAACAAGTCGGCTTGGCAAGCCATCGCCGACAAGGCCCCGCGCGAGGTGATGCGCATGCTCGAGATCGACGCCACCACCGCTGACGCCTCGGGCGGTGAGCCGGTGTTCCTCGTCGACGGCACCCCTGCGGGCCAAGTTTCCTCCGGCGCCTACAGCTATTCGCTGGGAAAATCGCTGGCCATCGCCTACCTGAAAACCGGCCTCGCGGGCCCCGGCGACAGCGTGCATGTGGCGATCCTTGGCCAGCCGCATACCGCGCGCGTCCTCGACCGTCCGCCCTTCGACCCCGACGGCCTGCGCCTGCGCGAGCGGGACGTTCAAGTGGCGATGGCTCGAACGTGAAAGCAGCGCTTGGCGCTTCGATCCTGTGGTCCAGCCCCGGCTGATAGGTCGATCGGCGGCGGAGTCACGGTTCAAATGGGCTGGCGAAACGGCGCCATTTGAACCGTTCCGCCTCTAGTTGGAGATCAAGGCGGGCGCGCGGGCGATCTCGGGAGTTGTGTCGTTGAAATGGGAGCAAAGATCCAGCACCCAGGCGCGCATCTTCTTTACTCTGGGCTTGTAGTAGGTGCGTTCGTTGGCGACGAAATAGAAAGCCCAGCCGGTCGATACCGGCTGCGGCAGCGGTTCGATCAACTGACCGCGCCGCTTTTTCAGTTCGCCGCAGGGGCGACGGTCCATCGCGATCCCGAGCCCCTCGCAGGCGGCTTCCAGCACGTTGGCGCGGGAGTCGAAGAACAGATGGGGCGTGCTGGGGGCGATGGAACTGCCTTCGCCTTTGGCCCACAACTGCCATTCGTCGCGAAGCGTTGCCGAGGATACCAGGCTTTGGCGCAGGATCGACTCTGCGGTGTCGAGCGGCCCGTGCGCATGCAGATAGGCGGGTGAACAGACCGGCACGATGACCTCGGAAAACAGCAGATCGCAATGCGCGCCGGGCGGTTTTTGCCGGGCGTAGACGATCATCGCGTCGATGTCGGTATCGCCAAAGGTCACACGTTCCTGGTTGGTCAGAACAGTGACCTTCTGGTCGGGCTGCCGCTCGGTGAAATATTTCAGATGTGGGATGAACCACATATGCGCGACAGACTGGTGCATGTGAATCTTCAGCGGCAGGTCATCCACGTCGTCGACGATATTCATGGTTGCGGTCGACAGCGCGGCCAGCGCCGGGCCGACAGACCTGAAATAGTTTTCGCCCTCGATGCTGAGCACCAGCCCGCCGGTTGAGCGGGAGAACAGCGCCACGCCCAAAAAGGCCTCGAGCGCCCGAATCTGATGACTGATCGCCGAGACGGAAATCCGCAGTTCGCGCGCCGCGTCGCTTTGCCGGCCAAGCCGGCAGGTCGCTTCGAAGGCGCGTAAGGCGGCAAAAGGGGGAATGACGTGGGGCACAGATGAAACTCTGGGGTCGGATCGGTTTGAAGAGGCTCACGGCGTGATTCCGTCAGAACCGTGATTCCGCCTTTTACCCGTCGATTAGAGGGCGCTTGACCGCGGAAATGAAGCGCCGGGCGCCTCTTTTTCCGTCGATTACACCCAGGGTGTGGTTCGCGGCGAGTATGGCGGTCGCGGCCGGAACTTAGCAATATAATTCCACCCGGTTGAATCTAATTCGATTGCGCCGCTCCGCAGCTGTCCTGTCAAGTTGGGCCAGCATCCATCGGGCTGCATCGGGCGCGCCAACACCGCCAGACAGGGCCGCCCAAAGCAGGGCGCAAACGCCGTACCGACGCGCCCCGGTTTCAGGCCGCGGCGGCGCCGACCCCACTCACGCCAGGGAGAATGATAATGGCACGGGACATGTCGGATTTTGCGGCGACGCTGGGTTATGACGATCTGCCTTCTGATCTGTTGTGGACCTTGCGGCGCAGCTTCACCGATACCATGGGGGTGGCCGCCATCGGCGCGACCACGGACATGGCGCGGCTGGCGGGTCGCGCGGCCTTGGCGCTGTTCGGGCCGGGAACGGCCGGGCAATCCCGGATGCTGATGGACGGCCGCGCGGTCAGCCCGGCGGGCGCGGCCATGGCCGGGGCCTTCATGATCGACAGCATCGACGCGCACGACGGCTCGTCGCCCAACAAGGGCCATGCCGGTTCGGCGATCTTTCCCTCCTTGCTGGGGATCGCGGATGCGCTGATGGCCGGCGGCCTTGCGATCACCGGGCGGGATTTTGCGGTCTGGCTGGCGGTGGCCTACGAGATCAGCTATCGCGCCGGCCAGGTGCAGCACGCCACCTGCGCCGATTACCACACCTCGGGCGCCTGGACCGCCGTCGGCATCGCCGCCGCCGGTGCGCGCATGCTGGGGTGCAATGCCGAGCAGATCCGCCATGCGGCCGGTATCGGCGAATATCACGGACCGCGCAGCCAAATGATGCGCTGCATCGACTTTCCGACTATGGTGCGCGACGGCGTCGGCTGGGGCGCGCCATCGGGCGTGACGGCGGCCTATCTGGCGGCCGAGGGGTTCACCGGCGCCCCGGCGCTGACCTGTGAGGGTGCGGACGCGGCCCCCTTCTGGGCCGATCTGGGCCGCCGTTGGCGGACGGTCGAGCACACCCATTACAAAGCTTATCCCTGCTGTCGCTGGGCCCATCCCGCGCTGGACGCGGTGCGCGACATGATGCGCGACAACGGGTTGAGCCATGAGCAGATTGCCGGTGTGGAAATTCGCACCTTCCACTATGCCACGCGCCTTGCCGGGCAGGAGCCCGCCAATTTGGACGAATTCACCTACGCCATCGCCTTTCCCGTGGCGGTGATGATCGTGCGGGGGCGATTGGGGGTGGCCGAACTGTCGCCGGAGACGCTGCATGATCCCGATATCCTGCGCGTCAGCCGCGCGATCAGCCTGATCGACGATGCCGACATGACGGCACGCAGCACCCATAAACGCTGGGCTGCGGTGACGCTGGTGACCCGCGATGGGCGCCGCATTGAGGATGGTGCGCGCACGCCGCGCGGCGACGCCGACATGCCGCTTTCCGATGCCGAGATCGGCGCCAAGTTCCACCAGTTCGCGGATCCGGTCCTGAGCGCGGCCCGCGCCGGGCGCGTCGCACAGCTGACCGGGCGGTTTGATGAATTGTCGGCGGCCGAGTTTGCCGATCTGGCCGATCTCGTGCTGTCGCCGACGGCCGACCTGTCGACCGAGAAGGTCAAAAAAATAAGACGGCGGCGGAATGAACCGACGCCCATTCCCCAATTACACGGAGGTGCGTAATGTCAGATGATGATCTGAAGAATCCCGATTTCACGAAGCTGTCGGCGGCCGAGCGCGCGCGGCTGGACCGCATGCTGCGCGGCGGCGGATGAGTTGTTCCGGGTGGGCACGGCGCTCAAGCGCCCACCAGATCCTCGGAGGTTTTACCGCCGTTGGCGCGCGACCAGCCGTTGGGGTCGTTGAGGAAATCGGTGACGGTTTTGAAGCCGGCGTCATCCAGGTAGTTTTTTTCCTTGGCAACCGCCAACGCGTCCCACCAGGTGCACAGCGCGTGCAGCTTCACGCCCTCGGCGGCCAACTGGGCGATGCCTTCCGGGAAAATGCCGTAGTGGAAGATCACGAAGGTATGCTGGCAAATGCCTCCCGCGTCCCGGATCGCCTTGACGAAATTCATCTTGGAGCCGCCATCGGTGGCCAAATCCTCCACCAATAGGACCCGGTCGCCTTCCTTGAAGGCGCCCTCGATCTGAGCGTTGCGGCCAAATCCCTTGGGTTTCTTGCGGATGTAGATCATCGGCAAGGCCAGCCGGTCCGCCATCCAGGCGCCGTAGGGAATGCCCGCCGTTTCGCCGCCGGCAACGACGTCAAAAGCCTCCACCCCGGCGTCGAGGGCCAACTGCTCCACGGCCAGTTGCATAAGATGGGCGCGGGCGCGGGGAAAGGAGATGATCTTTCGGCAGTCGACATAAACCGGGGAAACCCGACCGGAGGTAAAGGTGAAGGGGTCCTGCGGCCGGAAAAGCACCGCTTCGATGTCCAACAGGGTCTGGGCGGTCAAGCGCGCGGCGGTGGTCAAGCTGGCGGTCATCGGTCGGGGGCTCCCTGGTTCTTGACGTAAGGATTTTAGCAAGGGGTCCGTTCGATTGTCCGTCACCCTGGGAGGTAAGAGGCGCCAATCGAGCGGTCGGCTGGTCCGGCCCAACCCCTGAAACGTGGTTTACTCCCACTGGCCTGACGGGGCCGCAACGGCGGCTGATCTGCCCGATGACCGGCGGGGAGCGTTGCTCTGTGGGTTTTCCAATAGCGACTCACGCCCAGCGACGCAATGAAAGAGCGCGCCGTTCCATCGCGAGAGCGCCATTTGGGCTAGGCTTTTTCGTCGAAATATGGCCTTTTACCCCCAGGTCAGCGACGCGCTGTTTTTCCGGATCCCCGGAAGGAGCGCTTTGGCGTTTGCCGCTTTTCCCTCGCGATTCAAGGAGCCGCCCCGATGGGCCAAGGCACGAGAAAAACAGCAGAGAACGGGCTTGCTCAATCGCCGCGTTCGCCGCACGACGGCGCGCGCCGCCGCTTGTTGACAAGCGGTCTGGGCGCGGCCGCTCTGGCGGGGGTCGCGGCAATCGCCGCCCCGGCGGTGCGGGGGGCGGAAAGGCCGGCGGCCAATCGGGTTTGGCGGCTGGTCACCTCCTGGCCGCTCAACGCGCCCGGACCGGGCACCACGGCGGCGCGCATCGCCCAGCAGATCACCCAGCTTTCCAACGGCAGGTTGACGGTCAAGATTTACGCTGCCGGGGAGTTGGTGCCGCCGCTGGGTGTGTTCGACGCCGTGGCGGCCGGAACCGCTGAAATGGCGCACACGGCCTCGCTGTTTTGGTCGGGCAAGGCGGCCATCGCGCCGCTGTTCACGGCGGCACCCTTCGGTCTGCTGCCGGAAAGCCATAACGCCTGGATCGACTTTGGCGGCGGGCAGGCGCTTTGGGATGAGCTGTATGGTAAGTTTGGCGTCAAGCCGTTGCTGGCGGGAAACTCGGGTTTTCAAATGGGCGGCTGGTATAACAAGGAAATCACTGGCCTGGACGATTTCAAGGGCCTGAAGGTGCGCATGCCGGGGTTGGGCGGTGAGATCTTGCGCCGCTTGGGCGGGGTTCCGATTACCCTGGCGCCTGGTGAAATCTTTCAGGCGCTGCAAACCGGGATGATTGACGGCGCGGAGTTTCTGGGCCCTTGGAGCGATGGCGCGCTGGGCTTGGATCGGATCGCCGCCTACTATTACTGGCCGGGCTATCACGAGCCCAACGGCTCCGCCGAGGCGCTGATCAACCGGGCCGCCTTCGACGCCCTGCCGGCGGACCTGCGCCAGTTGATCGTGACGGTCTGCGCGGCGGAAAACCAGCGGGGGATGTCGGAAGCCGAATGGTTCAACGCCCAGACGCTGGACCGCTTGATCCAGGAGGGCAAGGTTCGCTTGCGGCCTTTTCCCGAGGCGGTGCTGACGCAGGCGCGGCGGATCAGCGAGGATCTCATGTCGGAACTCGCCGCCAAGGATGAACTGTCCGGCAGAATTATCGAGTCCTACCTCGACGCCAAGCGCCAGGCCATCGCCTGGGGGGCGATCACCCGTCAGGCGCTCTTGAAACAGCAGAGCCAAGAGAGTTAACTGTCTCCTCTCGATTTGCCCCCCCCGATTGCCCCCCCGATTGATCAGCGTAAGCCCCACACAACTTTCATGCACAACCTCTCGCAAACTTTGCTGGCCCTGCGCGCGCAGCAACCTTTGGTTCATTGCCTGACCAATGGCGTGGCCCTGGAGACCACCGCCAATCTTCTGTTGGCCCTGGGCGCGCGCCCGGTGATGGCCGAGGCGCTGGAGGAGGTGGCGGAGGTGGTCGCCAGCGCGCAGGGCCTGCTGGTCAACCTTGGCATGTTTTCCACCGGCAAGCAGCGGGCCGCCGAACGCGCCGCGGAAAAAGCGCAGGCGCGCGGTCTGCCTTGGGTCCTGGACCCCGTGGGGGTCGGGGCGACCGAGTTGCGGCGCAACGCGGCGCTGCGGCTGTTGGGGTATGGGCCGGCGATTATTCGCGGCAACGCCTCCGAAATCGCCGCCCTGGCGCAAGGCGGCGCGATGAGCGGGGTCGATTCCTCCAAGACGCCCGACGGGGTGCTGTCCTCGGCCCAGTCCTTGGCGCGGGAGGCAAACTGCGTGGTCGCGGTGACCGGAGAGGTGGATCTGGTCACCGACGGCAAGAGGATTTTTCGGATCGCTGGCGGCGATCAGCTGTTGACCCGAATGACCGGGGCGGGCTGCGCCCTTTCGGCGGTCGTCGCCGCGGCTTCGGCGGTAACGTCCGAGCCCTTGGCGGCGACGGTTCACGCCCTGGCCTTTTATGGCCTTGCCGGCCGGGTCGCCGGCCAAGCCGCGCGGGGACCCGGGTCGTTCAAGAGCCGCTTCATCGACGAGATCTACGGTCTTACGCCACAGGCTTTGGACGCCGCGGCGCTGATTCGGACGGTCGCCTAGAGTCGGATCGGTCTGGGCGCGGGAATGAAAGGAAGCGCTATGGGACAGGCTCGGGGCGGTCGGCGCGGGCCACTCGGCTCGCCGACCGCGGCGATAACTTCCTTGCATCGGTCCAACTGGTATCGCCGCGCATCTGGTTGCGCCTGTGCGAGTCGGTGACTTAGAACAGTCTAATCAACAAGGCAGCGCGTCGGGGGGGGCGGCAGATTTGGAGGCTCGCGTGAGTGGTCGATTTCCGCAGGTTTTTGATTTGTCGCTTTATCTGGTGATCGGCGAGGCCGATGTGGCGCCGGGAAAGCTGGAAGAGGTGGTGGCCGCCGCCGTGGCCGGCGGGGTGAGCCTGGTTCAGCTGCGCGACAAGACGGCGTCCGAGCCGCGCTTTCTGGAATTGGCGCGCGGCCTGATGGCGCTGCTGAGCCGGCACGCCCTTCCGCTGATCGTGAATGACCGGATCGCCGCGGCGAAGCTTCTGCGGGACGAAGGTCGGGGACGGGTTGGGCTGCATGTCGGTCAAGCCGACGCGACGCCGCTTGCGGCGCGCGCCCTGGTGGGGCCGGACATGATTTTGGGACAATCGGTCCATACGCCCGAACAAGCGCGCCGGGCTGAGGTGTCGGGGCTGGTGGACTATCTGGGCAGCGGCCCCTTTCGCACCACCCAAACCAAGCCCGATGCGCGCGCGCCCATTGGGCCGGCCGGGATCGGCGCGGTTTGCCGGGCCACGGCCTTGCCGGTGGTGGCCATTGGCGGCATTCGCCTGCAGGACGTGGCGGCCGCCCTGTCCAGTGGCGCGCAAGGGGTGGCGGTGGTCTCGGCCCTGGCCAAGGCCTCGGATCCGCGGGCTGTCGCGCACAACCTGCGCGCGGCGGTTGACGCCGCGCGGCGGCGCCGATCCGACTAGGACCATAGCTTGTCAAGCGGCGGTCGACCGGCGGCCGCTTGGCGGCGCAAAAGTAATGCAACAACGGGAATCAACGGGCAAATGAACGACACTATCTTGGTGCAGCGGGATGCCAACATCGTCCAGGTCGTCATCAATCGACCGGACAAGCGCAATGCCTTCAACCTGGAGACCTGGCGGCAGCTTGGCGAGGTCATGACGGCGCTCAACCAGGAAGAGGCGATCGGCTGTCTGATCCTGCGCGGCGCCGGCGGTAAAGCCTTTGCCGCCGGCGCGGATATCTCCGAGTTTGAGCAGCATCGCTTTTCCGCCGAACAGGCGGCGGCCTACTCCCGGGTCATGCATCCCGCGTTGCAGGCCGTCGAGCAGTCGCCCCATCCCACCTTGGCGTTGATCGAGGGGGCCTGCGCCGGCGGTGGGCTGGAACTGGCCTGTCTCTGCGACCTTCGGCTGTGCAACAGTTCGGCGGGCTTTGGCATTCCGATTAACCGCATCGGCCATGTGCTGCCCTATGAGGCCATGGTGCCGCTGGTTCGGCTGGTGGGCCGGGCGGTGGTGCTGGAGATCTTGCTGGAGGGGCGGATTTTTAAGGCGCAGGAGGCCTATGAGAAGGGCCTGGTCAATCGGGTCTTTGCCGATCCGTCCTTCGAGGCGGAGGCGATGGAGACTGCCCAGAGGATTGCCAAGGGCGCGCCGCTGGCGGCCCGCTGGCACAAGGACTTCAGCCGCCGCGCCGAAGATCCCCGGGCCTTGAGCGAGGCCGAACGGATGGCCCCCTTTGCCTCCTGCGATACCGCCGATTACCGTGAGGGCGTGCGGGCCTTTCTGGCCAAGGAAAGACCGCTTTTCTCCGGAAAATAACCGCTGACCTCCGCCCTCTGGAGGGCGAAAAATCATAAGGGACACCACGACGAATGACCGACAGCAACCGCTTGCCCGACGATCCCCTGCACAGCCCGGACGGCTTCGCCAACTTGGTGGGCTATCGCCTGGTTGCCTGGGAAGACCGCAAGGCGACGATCGAACTGGAGGTGGCGCGCCATCATTTGAACCGCACCGGGCTGTTGCACGGCGGGGTGTTGACCACCCTGTTGGATGCGGCGCTGGGGCTGGCCGGAATCTACTGCGCGACCCCGGGGCAGGTGCGCCGGGCCGTTACCCTGGCGCTCAACACCCAGTTCATCGGCGCCGGACGCCTGGGCATGAAGCTGACCGTCATCGGCTCCTGGACCGGTGGCGGCCGGTCGATTTTCTTTTCCAGCGCCGAGGCGCGCGATGCGGGCGGCAATTTGCTGGCCAGGGCAGACGGCACCTTCAAGTACCGCACCGGCAGCGGCGATCCGGCGGGCATTCCCCTGGCGCAGGCTCTGGAAATGCGCCAGGGCGAGCAGCCGGATTAGCTAAGGGACAGCCAGCGGTTGGATTATCCCAAACCGCCTTAAATCACGTGGGCCCAGGCGGGCGACTCGCGGGTCGCCGAGGGGCCGTCAAGCGGGAAAATTCGCGGCGGCGCGCCCACGGCGGTGGTCAGGATGTGGTTGCTGGGCACGGGTTGCCAGTGGTGCTTGTCCACGTCCAGAGGCTCGGAAACCAGGTAGAGCTGGTCGCCTTCATGACAGTAAAACAGGCTGGGGGGCAGGGCGTCGTTGGCGTAGCGCACGGCGACCAAGCGCGCGCCATCGCTAAAGGCCGCGGTAAAGCGCAGCGAGCGCGCGCAACCCGCCGCCGCCATTTCTTCCTCCACCAGCACCAGCATGCGGTTGATCGCCGCCTGGGGGTCTTCTTCCAGGCCCGCCTGGAAGGCAAGGAGGAACAGCAGCTCGCTGTCGGTGGTGCCCTGGCGGGCGTCGTAGAGTTCGTCCGACAAGCGGGCCTCCAGATGGCGACGCACTTGATTGTAATCGCCGATCTGGCCGTTGTGCATGAACAGCCAGGTGCCGTGGCTGAAGGGGTGGCAGTTGCTGCGGCTGGTTTCCGTGCCGGTGGAGGCGCGCACATGGGCAAAGAAGAGGCCGGAGCGCACCTGCTCGGCCAGGCTGGCCAAATTGCGGTCGTTCCAGGCCGGCAGCACTTCGTGATAGAGCCCGGGTTTGGCCCGGTCGCCGTACCAGCCCAGCCCAAAGCCGTCGCCGTTGATCGCCACCTTGGCCTTGCGGGCCGAGATCGACTGGGCGATCAGCGAGTGGTCGGGCTTGCTGATCAGGTCTTCCATGAAAATCGGGGTGCCTGAGTAGGCGATCCAACGGCACATCAAGGTGATCTTTCAAAACAGCCGGCAAGACAATCCTGTACCGGGCGGCCGGCGTCGTAAGATCCCGCCAGCAGGGTTGCGCGGCTTGAAGATAGAGGGTGCACCTGTGCCTCGGCTTTGCCAAGGGGGTAGGCGCAGAACCGAAGGGAACGGCGCGTCGGTCGTCCGGCGGCAGGCGGCCGATCAGGCGACCGGCGGAAGCGCGCCGCCGCGCCGCAGCGACCGTGGGGCTGGTTTTCTCCGGCCCGGAATCGATTAACATCACGGTTTCCGCCGTAGAAAGATCGTGCAAAGTGCCAAAAATGGCGCTTAATTATACTTTCTTCACATTAAGTGACATTTTTGGCGTTTAGTAAATAATTGAAAACTTGATTTAAAGTGCCAAAATTGTCATTTTAATGACAACAAGGCCGGTAAAGCGACAAAGGTGGCAACTTATGAAAATCTCCGCTGAGATATCAGACGATGTGACGCTTCGAGCGATCGGCAACCGCGTTGCGCGGTACCGCCTCAATCGAAACCTGACCCAGGAGGCCCTGGCGAATCAGGCGGGTGTTTCGAAACGGACGATTATCAGGGTCGAGCAAGGTCGTTCCACGCAGACGTCAAACTTCATTCGCATATTGCGGGCCTTGAAGCTTGCCGGAAACCTGGAGGCGCTCATTCCCGAGCCTGCGATCAGTCCGATTCAGCAGGTCAAAATGCAGGGGAAGAAAAGAAAACGCGCCTCGTCGCCGGCTGAAAAAACCAAGCCCGCTGCGCCCTGGTCTTGGGGCGATAATGCCGAGGGGGATGGCGAATGAATTTCGCGGAGGTGAAACTTTGGGGCAAAACAATCGGCGCGGTAAGCTGGGATGAAAATACCCGTCTCGCGAACTTCGAATATGATCCGGAATTTACAGAGAGCGGGATCGAAGTCGCGCCGCTCACCATGCCGCTTTCCGAGCGGATTTACGCCTTTCCGGCATTGCCCCGCGAGACGTTTCACGGCCTCCCCGGATTGCTGGCCGACTCTCTGCCCGATGATTTCGGCAACGCCCTGATCAATGCATGGCTCGCCAAAGAGGGCCGGGAGCCCGGAAGTTTCAACCCGGTCGAGCGACTTTGCTATACCGGCGACAGAGGCATGGGCGCGCTTGAATATGCCCCCTCAGAGGGCCCGTCTGGAACCAAAGCAGAGCAGATTGATCTGGGGGCGCTTGTCGCGCTCGCCAGTGAAATTCTGAGCCGGCGTAACGACCTTCAAGGATCGTTCGCGCCGGTGGGCCGCGAAGACTCCCTACAGGATATTCTGCGCGTCGGAACCTCGGCAGGTGGGGCGCGCGCCAAGGCGATCATCGCCTGGAACCCAGTGACAAACGAAGTGCGCTCCGGTCAGATCAAAACCGGAAGCGGGTTTTCCTATTGGCTTCTCAAATTCGACGGCGTTGCCGGCAACAAGGACAAAGAACTCGAAGACCCGGCTGGCTACGGCCTGATCGAATACGCCTATTACAAAATGGCTCTGGCAGCCGGCATCACGATGAAGGAATGCCGTTTGCTCAAGGAAAATGGCCGCAGCCATTTTATGACCCGGCGTTTCGATCGCACCGATCGCGGACAGAAAATCCATATGCAGTCCTTCGGCGCGATGGAGCATTTCGATTTCAAGCAGGCCGGGGCCTACGCTTACGAACAGGCGTTACGCACCATTCGTAAGCTCGAAATGCCCATGGCAAGCGTGGAAGAGCAGTTTCGGCGCATGGCGTTCAACATCATCGGCCGCAATCAGGATGATCATGTGAAGAACATCGCCTTTCTCATGGATCAATCCGGGACATGGTCTTTGTCCCCGGCCTTCGACATGACCTACAGCTACAATCCAAGCGGCGCCTGGACGCGCGATCATCAACTGTCGCTCAACGGCAAGAGAGACAGGTTTGCTGTGGAAGACTTCAAAGCCTGTGCAAAAACCGCGTCGATGAAACGCGGCCGCGCAGAACAGATCCTCCAAGAGGTCCAGGACGCTGTTCTGAACTGGAACGACTTCGCCAAAGCGGTGGGCGTTCCAGACGATCTCGCACAGCGCATCGCCAAGGCCCAGCGCACCGATATTTTAAAGTAGGCGGGCTCTTCGGCGGGGCCGATGGCGGCCGATGGGGATCGATGGGGGGGGCGAGGCCGCGCGGGGCGGCTATTCGGCGGCCAGAAGATCATGCTGGTCTTGCGCGTCGGCCGGTCGGGGGTCGCGTCGATCCCGATGGGTCACCATTTCACGGTGCAGGCTGGCGACCAGCTTGCTGCCGGTCTTGACGAAAAGAAAAGGGAAGATGCCGTGCAGCAGGCAGGCCAGGGATACCACAAACATCCGGCTGCCAAAGGAAAAGGCCATGCCCAGGTGCGCGATATAGCTTTCGCCCACGCTTTGCGGATGATCGGTAAAAAGTTTGAACATGCTGTAGCCCTTACCCTCGTTGTTCTTGATTTTTTGTCGGTTCGCCGATTGGCGTCCGGTGATTTGAAGAGAGTTTAGCGGAAGCGTTCGAGATGGAGTTTCTAAAATTTCTATGATATAGCCGATAAGATAGAAATATTTTCTAGTGGACGGGGATTTTAGCGAATGGATGATCTGGACCGCAAGATCCTGGCCCTGCTGCAGGTTGACGCGTCGCTGGGGCTGGCGGAGATCGCCGAGCGGGTGGGGCTGTCCAACACGCCCTGTTGGCGGCGGATTCAAAACTTGGAAAAACGCGGCGTGATCAAACAGCGGGTGGCCCTGCTGAACGCCGAAAAGCTCAACCTGGGCACCACGGTTTTTGTCCGGATCAATACCGCCGACCACACCACGGCTTGGCTGAAGGCCTTCGCCCAGGCGGTTGATTCGATAGAGGAAATTACCGAGGTGTATCGCCTGGGCGGGGACATCGACTATCTGCTGCGCATCGTCGTGCCGGATATCAAAGGCTATGACGCGGTCTACAAGCGCTTGATCGACCAGGTGCCGCTGAGCGACGTCTCCGCCAGCTTTTCCATGGAAAAGATCAAGGAGACAACCAGCCTGCCGCTTGGCTATGCAAGATAGCGGCCCGCCGCGCCGGTAAAGAAAAACCCCAAGAAATCTTCAGCGCGCTCGAGTCTGGCGGGGGCCTTGACCGCCGCCTTCCGGGCTCCCCACAACCTGGCTGGCTTGTTATGGTCACGCGGCGGGACTGATGGCGGTCCTGCGGGGAACAGGGGAAGACGATGATATTGGGTTTCAGCTTGGATCAACTGTTGGCGTTGGTAACCACCCTGGTCGTGATCATCGATCCCCTGGGCAATGCGCCGGTCTTCGCCGGCTTGACGGCGGGCGGCGATGACCGTTATCGGCGGCGCATGGCGATCAAGGCCCACGTCATTGCCGCCGGGGTGCTGACGCTGTTTGCGGTGAGCGGCAATGCGTTGCTGAGCTTTCTGGGTATTGGCCTGCCGGCCTTTCGCACGGCGGGCGGCCTGATGCTGCTGATGATCGCCTTGGAAATGGTGTTTGAAAAGCGCAGCCAACGCAAAAGCCGGGCGGCGGAAAAGCAGTTAAGCGCCTTGGGTCGGGAAGAGCCCAATGAGATGCCGCATGATATCGCGGTCTTTCCGGTGGCCATCCCGCTGCTCGCCGGGCCGGGGTCGGTGGCCACGGTGCTGTTGCTGGCGTCTGGCGGCATTGGGCAAAGCTCCGAAGGCCTGGCGCTGTTGATCGGGGTCATCCTGATCATCCTGCTGCTGTCCTGCGTGGTTTTCATTCTGGTGGGCAAGGCCACGCGCTGGCTCAACGACAGCATTCTGTCGGTGGTCACCCGGCTGCTCGGCATTTTACTGGCGGCGCTGGCCATGCAGTACATTCTCGATGGCCTGAAGGCTTCGCTGTTTAGCGGCTAAATTCCAATCATCCGCGCCGGGCAGGGCGGTGGCGTCCCTGCCCGTCATGAGCTGTCAGGACAATCGAGCCGACGGTTGACTCCGACGCTCTTTTTCGACTAGAACAAAACAAGAACAAAACACTGTATCCCGGAAACGGCGCGCCGCAAGCAGCGGGCCGGCGGAAGGAGAGTTCCATGGCTTGGTTGAAGGAAAACCCTCTCGACAGACGGTCGGCGCCACGGGCCCCGGTGATGGAGACGCCGGACGCGTCTTTAGGGGATTGGCCGGCGGGGCGGCGGGCGCGGCTGGCGGCTTTGACGCGTCAGGTTCGGCAGATCGAGCGAGGAGGGGCGCCGGACAAGGCGCGGGTTTTGCCGCTGGGCTTGTCCGCGTTGGATGAGGCCCTGCCCGGCGGGGGGCTGCCGATCGCCGGACTGCATGAGGTGTTGCCGGCCCGCGCCGAGTGGGACGATGGCGCGACAACCGGGTTCTTGACCGCTTTGCTGGTTCGCCTGCTGGCCTGGCAGCGCGCGCAGGCGGCCGACAGCCGGGGCGGCGATGAGGCTGCGGCGGTCGCGGCCCGGCCGCTGCTTTGGGTTGGGCCCTATGAAGATCTTTATGGCCCGGGACTGGCCGCCGCCGGCCTGCCACCGGAACGGGTGTTGCGATTGCAGGCGCGCAAGGATGAGGAGGTGCTTTGGGCCCTGGAGGAAGCCTTGAGCTGCCCGGATCTGCTGGCCGTGGTGGGGGAGCTGTCGGCCCTGGACCGGGTCGCGGCCCGACGTCTGCAATTGGCCGCCGAAGCGGCGGGCAAGGCTTGCTTTCTACTGCGCCGTCCGCGTCTGGCCCACAGGCAACCCGACGGCGCCAGCGCGGCGGTCAGCCGCTGGCGGGTGACCGCGACCCCCCGAGCGGACCGGGCGCAGGCGCAAAGCGCCGCCGCGGCTATCGGGACCACCGCAGTCACCGCAGTCACCGGGGCCACCGGGGCTACCGCAGCCACCGGGGATTTGGGATTGGGCCGAACTTGTTGGCAGGTGGATCTGCTGCGTTGCCGCGCGGCCCAACCGGCCACCTTTTTCCTGGAGTGGGATCATGAAACGGGTCATCTCGATCTGGCTGCCGAATTTCTCGCTGGAACGGCGCCGCGCCGACCCGAAGTCCCAGGGGGCGCGGGAACCGCAGGAACCGCAGAGGCCCAGAGGAAACCGGGAGAATCTAGAGAATCCGGAGAATCAGGCAAACCGGGATATCGAGAGTATCCGGAGCAAGCTTGGCGACTCCCAAGGCCGCAGACAGCAGAGCGACCCATCCGGGGGGGCGCGCCCCTCTACGCCTGAGGATCCTGTTGCCCGGTCGGGCCCGACCAGCCCGGCAGCGGCGCGGCCCTTCGCCCTTCTGCGACAGGACGGCGCCCGCTTTCTTCTGACCGCGGTTACCCCGTCGGCGCTGGCCGCCGGCGTGACGCCGGGGCTGTCGTTGGCCGATGGCCGCGCGCTTTGCCCCGAACTGGTGACCGGCCAGTGTGATCCGCAGGCGGACCGCGCCGCGTTGGAAAAATTGGCCGACTGGGTGGGGCGCTACAGCCCCTGGACCGCGCTTGATCCGTTGGGCGGGGGGCCGTCGGCGCAGGAAGGCCCGGGCGGCGGCGCGGGGTTGTGGCTGGACATCACCGGCTGCGCCCATCTTTTTGGCGGGGAGGAGCGGCTCTGCCAGGATCTGCTGGCGCGGCTGCGCGGCTTTGGCTTGACGGCCGGCCTGGGGCTGGCGGAAACCCCGGGCGCGGCCTGGGCGCTGGCGCGTTTTGCCACCTCTGCCCGGCGGCCCGCCGTGCGAATTTCCGCCGCCGAGACGCGCGCGGCGCTGACCGATCTGCCGGTCGCCGCTCTCCGGGTAACGACGCGGCAGGTGGAGCTTCTGGCCGCTCTCGGATTGCGCCATCTGGATCAACTGTTGGCCTTGCCGGCCGCCAGCCTGGAGCCCCGGGTCGGCCCGGAGGTGAGCCAGCGCCTGCGCCAGGCCCTGGGAACAGCGCCCGAGCCGCTGTCCCCCCGCCGCCCGGTCTCGCCCCATCTGGTGCGCCAGCTCTTCGCCGAGCCGCTGCTCGCCCCGGAGGACCTGGCCCAGGCGCTGGATCGCTTGCTAATTGAGTTGAGCGGCAAGCTGACAGCGGCGGCGGCGGGCGCGCGTCGACTTGAGTTGTCGTTTTATCGGGCGGACGGGCAGGTGCCGCGGCTGCGGGTCGGCACCGGTCGGCCTTCGCGCGACCCGGTCCATTTGGGTCGGCTCTTTCGGGAAAAACTACCCCGGCTTGATCCGGGATTTGGCCTGGACGCCATGACCTTGGAGGCGCTGCAGTCGGAGCGTCTTGAGGCCCGGCAACTGGGCCTGGCGCCGCCCTCGCTTCAGGCCCGGCGTGGCGGCGAAAGCAAGGAAAGCGGCGCACTGGCGGTTCGTCCGCCCTGTCGCCTGCCGGAACTTTTGGACCGGCTCACCGCCCGTCTGGGCGCGCAGTCCATCGGGCTGGCGCTGCCGCGGGAAAGCCATTTGCCCGAGGCGGCGGTGCGGCGGACCGATCCCTATCGGCGGCCCGGCGATCGGCTCGACCGGCGGGGCAACCGCATTCCGCTGGCCTGGCCCCGGCGGCAGCCGCGTCCGCTGCGGCTGCTGGTGCGGCCCGAAGCGATCGAGGTGTTGGCTTTGTTGCCGGATCAAGCGCCCGCCCAGTTCCGGTGGCGGCGGGTGCTGCATCGGGTGGCGCGGGCCGAAGGTCCGGAGCGGATCAGTCCCGAGTGGTGGCATCAGGCGGAACGGATCGCCCAGCAGCGGGCGGCGGCGGCGCGACAGGCCTGCCTGCCGGGGCTGGGGTTGCCGGACGCGGCCCGACCCGAGGCCCGACCCGAGGCGCTTAACCTGGACCAGCTCAGCCAGCACGGCAGCCGGGATTATTTTCGGGTCGAAGACGAAGACGGCCGCCGGTTCTGGCTTTACCGCAGCGATGGCCGCTGGTTCCTGCAGGGACTTTTCGGCTGACCGACCGGCGGTCGAAATTGGGGTGGATCGTTTGTCGGGGCGGGGCTGTGAGGAAGGGCGCGATGCCAGAACAACAAGAACAAGACGGGGACGCGTCGATGGTTGCCGCCGCGACAGGCGGCGCCGCCACGGAAGATCAGCAAGGCGCGCCCGGCTATGCTGAGCTGTCGGTGCGCAGCAACTTCACCTTTTTGGAAGGGGCCTCCCATCCCGAGGAGTTGGTGGCCACCGCCAAAGCTCTGGGGCTGGCGGCGCTTGGTCTTGCCGACCGCAACAGTCTGGCGGGGGTGGTGCGGGCGCATGTCGCCGCCCGCGCGCAAGGCCAGCGCCTGTTGGTTGGCGCGCGGCTGGCCCCGCGCGATGGCCCCGAAGTGCTTTGCTACCCGCAAGACCGGGCGGCCTATGGCCGTCTGGCGCGCTTGCTGACCTTGGGCAAGCGGCGCAGCGAAAAGGGCCAGTGCGACTTTTCCTTTGCCGAAATGCTGGCGGCGGGGGCGGGGCAGATTTTTATTCTCGTGCCGGCGGACCCGGACGGGCAACAGGCTCCGGACGGGCGGCCTGACGCGGCAATTTTTGGTGGAAATAGATGGGACGGGAATGAACTGGCCGAGAATGAACTGGCCGGGGGGCGATGGGACGGGGACGGCTTGACCTGGGATCTGGAGGCGCGGGCGCGACAGCTCCAGGCCCGCCATCCAGGGCGCAGCTATCTGGGACTTTACCGACTCTATGGCGGCGACGACGCGCGGCGGCTGGCCGACTGGGTGGCGCTGGCTACCCGCACCGGTCTACCTCCGGTGGCGCTGGGCGAGGCGATCATGCACCATCCCGGCCGCAAGCCCGTGGCCGATGTCCTGACCGCCATTCGCCATCACTGCACCGTGGACGAGGCCGGGTGGCGGCTGTTGACCAACGGCGAGCGCCACCTGAAGGCGGCGACGGAAATGGCGCGGCTATTTCACGCCTACCCGGCGGCGGTGGCGCGGACCCTGGAAATTGCCGCGCGGTGTCGCTTTTCGCTGGAGACGCTGCGCTATGAATATCCCGAAGAACTGGGCCAGGACGGGCGCAGCCCGCAGGAGGAACTGGTTTATCAGACCTGGAAAGGCGCGGCGGAACGCTATCCGTTGGGGCTGCCGAAAAAGGTGCGCGACATTCTCGAGCATGAGCTCAAGCTGATCGGCGAGTTGGGCTATGCGCCCTATTTCCTTACCGTCCATGATCTGGTGATCTTTGCCCGCGCCCGGGGAATTCTGTGCCAAGGCCGGGGCTCGGCGGCCAACTCGGCGGTTTGCTACTGCCTGGGGGTGACGGCGGTGGATCCGGCCCGGACCGAGGTGCTGTTCGAACGCTTCATTTCGGCGGAGCGGCGTGAGCCGCCGGATATCGACGTGGATTTTGAGCATGAACGCCGCGAGGAGGTGATCCAGTACATCTATCAGCGCTATGGCCGGGAGCGGGCCGGCATGACGGCCACGGTGATCTGCTATCGCAGCCGGGGGGCGCTGCGCGATGTGGGCAAGGCGCTGGGGTTGTCTGAGGACAGTCTCGCCGCGCTCAGTCAAAGGCTGCGGGGCCGGAGCCGGGATGACCTGAAAGCCGGGTTGAAGGAGGAGCTGGGGTTGGACCCGAACGAACCCCGACTGAACCTGACCTTACAGCTGGTGACGGAGATTTACGGCTTCCCGCGCCATCTGTCCCAGCATGTAGGGGGCTTCGTCATGACCCGGGGGCCTTTGTGCGAGCTGGTGCCGATTGAAAATGCCGCCATGGCCGACCGCACGGTGATCGAGTGGGACAAGGACGATCTGGACGCCCTGGGCATTCTGAAAGTCGATGTGCTGGCGCTGGGTATGCTGACCTGTTTGGCCAAAGGCTTTGACCTGCTGCGCCGCCACTATGGGCGGGTGCTCAACCTGGCCGAGGTGCCGGCCGAGGATCCCAAGGTTTACGATATGATCTGCCAGGCCGACACGGTCGGGGTGTTCCAGATTGAAAGTCGGGCCCAGATGTCCATGCTGCCGCGGCTGAGGCCGCGCTGCTTTTACGATCTGGTAATTGAGGTGGCGATTGTGCGCCCCGGCCCGATCCAGGGGGATATGGTCCATCCCTATCTGCGCCGCCGCAATGGTGAGGAGCCGGTCTACTTTCCGTCGCAGGAACTGGCGCAGGTCTTGGGGCGCACCCTGGGCGTGCCGCTGTTCCAAGAGCAGGCCATGTCGATCGCCATCGTGGCGGCGGGCTTTACCCCGGCGGAAGCCGACAGGCTGCGGCGGGCCATGGCGACCTTCAAGCGCAACGGCAACCTGCACCTTTTTGAAGCAAAGCTGATCACCGGGATGATGGCGCGGGGCTATGAAAAGAGCTTTGCCGAGCGTTGTTTCAAGCAGATTCAGGGCTTTGGCACCTATGGCTTTCCGGAAAGCCACGCGGCCAGTTTTGCGCTGCTGGTCTATGTCTCCTGCTGGATGAAGTGTCACTATCCCGAGGTCTTCACCTGTGCGCTGCTCAACAGCCAGCCGATGGGGTTTTACGCGCCCGCCCAGTTGGTGCGCGACCTGCGCGATCACGGGGTGCAGGTGCTGCCGGTGGACATCAATCATTCGCAGTGGGAGTGCAGTCTGGAATATCCCGGGATCGACCGGGACCCCCGGCCCGGCGAGCCCTTGCCGGAACCGCGAATGGCCCTGCGGCTGGGGTTTCGCCAGATCAAGGGGCTGGGGCGGGCGGCGGTTGAGTCGCTGCTCGCCGCGCGGGCCAACGGCTACAGCGAGATTCTGGAGCTGTGGCGGCGCGCCGGGCTGAGAACCGCCAGCTTGGAGGCGCTGGCCCGCGCCGATGCCTTTGGTTCGCTGGGGTTGACCCGCCGCCAGGCGCTTTGGACGATCAAGGGGCTGCCCGACGCCGCGCCCCTGCCGCTGTTCGCCGCCATGGGAGAGGAGGACAGGGGGCCGGATCCGAAGGTGCGCCTGCCGGCGCTCAAGCTCAGCCAGCAGGTGGTGGAAGACTACGCCAGCCTTCGACTTTCCCTGAAGGCCCATCCCCTGGCCTTTTTGCGCGCCGACCTGGCCGCCGCCGGCTGTCGGCCGACCCGCGATCTGCAGGCGGCCAGGAATGGCGCGCGTCTGGCCGTGGCCGGCTTGGTGCTGGTGCGGCAGCGGCCCGGCAGCGCCAAGGGGGTTATCTTCATCACCCTGGAAGATGAAAGCGGGGTGGCCAATTTGGTAATTTGGCCGCAAGCCTATGCGGCCTTTCGCAAGGAGGTGCTGGGCGCGACGCTTTTGGGCGCGGTGGGGCGGGTGCAGAAGGCCGGGTTGGTGGTTCATCTGGTGGTCGAGCGCCTGGTGGACTTGAGCAATCAACTTCAGGAACTGGAACAAAATCCCCGGGATCTGGGCCAGGCCGTTGAGGCGGCGCGGGGGGCGCAAATCGAGGCGCAAGGGGGCGCAGAACAAGCCGCACAGCGGCGTGCGCTCCAGCAGGCGGGCAAGGAAAGGGTTATGTCGCCGCCGCGCAAGCCGGGGCCGATGGCGCACGCCGACCCGCCGCGTCAATCACCGCGCCGGTCACCGCGCCGCGCGCCGCTGTTTCGCAGCCGGGATTTTCACTAGCCTTGGCATTGCCGGCGCGCTGGCCAAGAGGGCGGCGGAGGGACCAAGGGGGTCAGTTTCTCCAGAAATCCGGATCGAAGGCCACGAGCAGGACAAGAACCTCCAGCCGGCCGGCCAGCATGGCGAAGCTCAGCACCCATTTTGCCGCATCGGGCAGGGCTTCAAAATTGCCCGACGGCCCGATGATCGTGCCAATTCCGGGACCGACGTTGGCAATCGCGGTGATGCTGGCCGAATAGGCCGTGACGATATCCAGTCCCAACAAGGCAAGGATAACGGTGAACAAGGCAATCGTGGCGACAAAAACCGTGAGAAAGGCCAGCACGGACAGTGGCACGTCGTTGGGCAGGGCGCGCCCGTTGTACAGCAGCGGCAGAACCCGGTTGGGCGAGAACAGTCGCTTGATATGCGCCCGTATGAAGATGAACAGAATCTGAAAACGGTAGATTTTGATGGCGCCGGTGGTCGAGCCGGAACAGCCCCCGACAAACATCAACACCAGGAACACCCCAACCGCGCCAGGTCCCCAAGCGGTGTAGTCGTCCGAGGTAAAACCGGTTGTCGTCACCACGGAGGTGATATTAAACGACGTCAGGGTCAGCGCCTCGAAGGCGCTGATATCGCGCTGTGTCATCAGCCAATAGGCCATCGCCACGCTGGTGAGGACCAAGAAGGTGAGAAAACCCCGCACCTGTTGGTCGCAGATCAGCGCGCGGACGTCGCCCAAGGTCATCTTGACGTAGAGTAAAAAGGGGACCGCTCCGGAAATCATAAAAAAGGTCGCGGCCCATTGCAGCCGCAGGTCCTTGAAATAGCCGAACGATTCGTCGTGGGTTGAATAACCGCCGGTCGAGACGGTCGCCATGGCATGGGTAATGGCGTCAAAGCCGGACATGCCGAGAAGGTAGTAGACCAGGGTGTTGGCCAGGGTCAAAGCCGTGTAAACGCCACTCAAAAACAACAGCGTCTTCAACATCGACGCCACTTTATCTTGCGAGGGGTCGGAGTTTTCGATTTTAAACAGCTGCATCCCGCCGACGCGAAGGAACGGCAGGATCAGGACGGCGATGGCGATGATACCGATGCCGCCGATCCATTGCAGGATCGCGCGCCAAAGCAGCAGGCCGGGCGCGAGGGTTCCCAAGCCGGTCAGGACGGTCGATCCGGTTGTCGTAATGCCGGACATGGTCTCAAAAACCGCATCGGTAAAGCCCACCCCCATGCCCAGGAAGGGAATGGCGCCAAACAGCGCGACGAAAATCCATCCGAGAATAATCACCAGATAGGCTTGGCGGTAGTTGAGCCGCAAGGTGCCCGAGGTATAGGTGGATAAGATGATCGCGATGCCGGCAAACAGGGTGATTGCCGCCGGCCAGGCAAAATTCGTCCAATCGAAGTTTTGGTACGCAAGATCCGTGGCCATCGGGATGAACAGCAGCAGGCCGACCCAACAAGCGACCCAGCCCAAAATATTAAAGACAGCCCGCACCCCAAACATAAACTGGGATTCCCCATTTGATCTTCCGTAACCGGGGAGATTGTGCCTTGCCGCCGCCTGGCAGGCAATGTGCGGCGGGTTGGGGATAACTATTGCAGCGCCGCGTGGCGCCGATCCGCCGGCTAAAGGTAAGCGCTTGTTTTACAGCCGGAACGTCCGCGTAGCCCGGTCGGGTCGGCCGATCGGGTCGGCGTGAAGACAGGCCGACCGACCTGTCGGCGGCGGCCGGATCAGCGGTGGAAGAGGCTGCAGCCGATCAGGCGGTTGACGGTCACGCCGTCATCGGAAAGCGGCAGCAACAGGCGTTCGTAAAACAGATACTTCTTGTCCATCCAACTGGCGTCCAACTGGCTGTAGCAGACTTCACCGGTTTGAGCGACGCGATCATAAAAGACCTTCATGGTCACCGCTGGCGCGCCGCGGAAGATCTCCGCGAATCCCTTGCCGGTGTCGTCGCGGCCCATATGTTGGACCAGTCGGGTGCCCATCAAGCTGGCTTGGAAATCCAACTCGGGACTGTCTTGTCGGCGCAGCACCTTGAACAGAAAAATATTCGGCAGGATGCCGGGGAAATCCAGCGGGTCGATGTCCGCCCGGGTCGGGGCCAGGCGACCGGCGCGCTTGTCTTGCCAATAGCCATAGAGGGCGCGCAGGTCGGCGTGCGCGATGGCCTCGGCGTCTTCCGGGTCGGAAATCCAGATCGAGTAGTTAATTTTATTTTGAGCCAAGGCGGCGACATCTCTTTGCTGCGTACTTTTCCGCGCCGGCCGGCGCGCGACCGGCCGGGAAAACCTGACGGGCAGGTTAAAAATACCGTGGCCGCCACTTTAACATTCTCGCGCGGCGGTGACAGTCAAAGATTGCAAGGCGGGCCGGAAACCGATCCACCGTGCGCCCGCCGGGTCATGTCGGCACGGTTATCCGGCCGTCCGGCTTAACCTCTTCCATAACCACGTAGCTGTGGGTTTGTGACACGCCGGAAAGCGAGGTCAGGCTTGTTCCCAGGAAGCGGCGGTAGGCCGCCATGTCGGCCACCCTGATCTTCATCAGATAGTCGAAGCCGCCCGCCACCATGGCGCATTCCACCACTTCCGGGTAGGCGACCACGGTTTGGCGAAACAGCTCGAACACGTCATCGGTGGTGCGATCCAGGGTCACCTGCACATAGACCACCAGGCCCGCGTCCAGCTTGCCCGGATTGAGCAGCGCGCGATAGCCGGTGATGTAGCCCTCGCGCTCCAGCCGGCGAACCCTTTCCAGGCAAGGGGTTGGGCTGAGGCCGACCGCCTTGGCGAGGTCGACGTTGCTTTGTCGGCCATCGGCTTGCAGTTGGCGCAGGATGCTGCGGTCAATGCGATCCAAGGTTTTTTCTTTTATCATCAGCTGATAATTCTGCTTTTGTGATTGATCTCCAGTCAAAATATCGTGGTTTTTCGGAAAACAACAGGACATTCTGCTGTTTCTTCTCCTATAGTCGGCGCCTTGAACCGAGGGCTCATCGTGGGTCCCTGCCAAAGGATGCTTGCCTGATGTTGATCGATCCTTCTCTTGCTGTCGTGCCGCCATTGCGGGCGGCCTTGCGGGCCGACATGCTGGCCGATGAAACCGAAGTGGTGACGCGCCTGCTGGCCGAGGCGGAGTTGCCGTCGCAAACCCAGGACCGCATTGCCGAGCGCGCGCGCGAGCTGGTGCGCGCGGTGCGCGCCCGGCGGACGCGCCAAGGCGGCATTGACGCCTTCATGCATGAATACGAGCTGTCCAGTAAGGAAGGCGTGGTGCTGATGTGCCTGGCCGAGGCGATGCTGCGGGTGCCCGACGCCTTCACCTTGGACAAGCTGATCAAGGACAAGATCGCCGAGGCCGAGTGGGAGGCCCACCTGGGCAAGAGCGACTCCTTGTTTGTGAATGCCTCCACCTGGGCGCTGATGCTGACCGGGCGGGTGGTGCGGTTGGATGAGGGCGAGCGCAGGAACTTCGGCGGCGTGGTAAAGAAGCTGGTGCAACGCTCTGGCGAGCCGCTGATTCGCTCGGCGGTGCGCGAAGCCATGCGCATTCTGGGCCGCCAGTTCGTCATGGGGCGCACCATCAAGGAAGCGCTGGAGCGGGCCAAGGTCCAGGAGGCCAAGGGCTACCGCTATTCCTATGATATGTTGGGGGAAGCCGCCCGCACCTTGGCGGACGCCGACCGCTATTTTGAAGCCTATAAGGCGGCCATCGGATCAATCGGTGACGCCGGGCGCGGCAAGAACATCGCCGATAGCCCGGGCATTTCGGTCAAGCTTTCCGCGCTTCACCCGCGCTATGAGTTTGCCCAGCGCGACCGGGTGATGACCGAGTTGGTGCCGCGCATGGTGGAACTGGCGCGCCTGGCCAAGGAAAAGGACATCGGCCTTTGCATCGACGCCGAGGAAGCCAATCGTCTCGACCTGTCCCTGGACATCATCGAGGCGGTGTCCGGCGATCCCGACCTTGCCGGCTGGCATGGCTTCGGGCTGGCGGTGCAGGCCTATCAAAAGCGGGCCAGCCGGGTGATCGACTGGCTGGCTGATCTGGCGCGCCGTCACAACCGTCGCTTGATGGTGCGCCTGGTTAAGGGGGCTTACTGGGATACGGAGGTCAAGCTGTCTCAGGAAGCCGGACTGTCGGGCTATCCGGTCTTTACCCGCAAGGTGCTCACCGATCTGTCCTATTTGGCCTGCGCGAAAAAGCTGTTGGCCAACCGGGACGCTTTCTATCCGCAGTTCGCCACCCACAATGCCCAAACCCTGGCGGCGATTCTCGAGATGGCTGATGGCCGGACCGACTTTGAATATCAACGTCTCCACGGCATGGGCGAGGCGCTGTATGAGCAGATCGTCGGGCCCGACAAAACCGGTATTTCCTGCCGCATCTACGCCCCGGTTGGCAGCCACGAGGATCTGCTGGCCTATCTGGTTCGGCGCTTGCTGGAAAATGGCGCCAACTCGTCTTTCGTCAACCGCATTCAGGACGAGGCCTTGCCGCTGGACGAAATCGTCGCCGACCCGGTGGCCAAGGCGCGCGCGCTGGTGATGAGCAGCGCGCCAGGTCACGCCAAGGTGCCCAACAGCCAAATTCCCCTGCCGGCCGATCTGTTTGGCGCCGGGCGGAAGAATTCCTCGGGTCACGAGTTGACCGACGCGCCGCTGTTGGCCCGTCTGGGCGAGGAGATGCGGCAGGCCGCGCAGCAAAAGTGGCGCGCGGGCCCGTTGATTGGCGGGCAGCCGCTGGCCGGACCCACCCAGGACATCACCAATCCCGCCAACCGTCGCCAGGTGGTTGGCCAGGTTGCCACCACCAGCCCGGCGCAGCTTGAAGACGCGGTGTCGCGCGCCACCCGGGCGCAAGTTTCCTGGGCCCAGCTTCCGGTGGCGGAGCGGGCGGGCTGCCTGGAACGGGCGGCGGATCTGATGGAGACGCGGCAAGCCGAGTTGATGGCGCTGTGCATCAAGGAGGCCGGCAAGACCTTGGCCGACGCTCTGGCCGAGCTGCGCGAGGCGGTGGATTTCTGTCGTTACTACGCCGCGCGGGCCCGGCTGGACTTCGCCGAACCGCAGCGTCTGCCGGGGCCGACCGGGGAGCGGGACGAGATCGCCTTGACCGGTCGCGGCGTTTTCCTGTGCATCAGCCCCTGGAATTTTCCGCTGGCGATCTTCACCGGTCAGGTGGTGGCGGCGCTGGTGGCCGGCAACGCCGTGCTGGCCAAGCCGGCCGAACAGACCCCCTTGATCGCGGCGGCGGCGGTGCGCTTGCTGCACCAGGCCGGGGTGCCCGGCGATGTGCTGCACCTGCTGCCGGGCGACGGCGCGGCGGTGGGGGGAACGCTGGTCGCCGATGAGCGGATTTCCGGCGTGGCCTTCACCGGCTCGGTGGCGACCGCCAAGCTGATAAACCGGGCCTTGGCGGCGCGCGAGGGGGCGATTGTCCCGCTGATTGCCGAGACCGGCGGCCAGAACTGCATGATCGTTGACTCGACCGCCTTGCCGGAGCAGGTGGTGCGCGACGTGCTGGTGTCGTCTTTCCAATCCGCCGGCCAACGCTGTTCCGCCCTGCGGGTTCTGTTCCTGCAGGAAGACGTGGCCGACAAGATCGAGGAGATGCTGGCCGGCGCGATGCGGGAATTGAGCGTCGGCGATACCGCCAGCTTGAGCAAGGACATCGGGCCGGTTATCGACGCCGAGGCCCGCGCCAATCTTCTGGCCCACTGTCAGCGGATGGACAAGGAAGCCCGACTGATCGCCCGGGTCGAGCTGGGATCGGAGACCGAGCTTGGCACCTTCGTGGCGCCAGTGGCCTACGGGATCGAGGCGCTCAGCCAACTGACCGACGAAGTCTTCGGGCCGGTGCTGCACGTGATGCGCTACCAGGCCAACAAGCTGGATCAGGTATTGGCGGATATCAACGGCACCGGCTTTGGCCTAACCCTGGGGATTCACAGCCGGATTGATTCCACCGTCGACTACATCTATCGCCGCTTGAAGGTCGGCAACGCCTATGTGAACCGCAATATGATCGGCGCGGTGGTTGGGGTGCAGCCCTTCGGAGGCGAAGGCCTATCGGGCACCGGTCCAAAAGCCGGTGGGCCGCGCTATCTGCATCGCTTCGCCACCGAGCGGACGCTGTCCATCGACACCACCGCCGCTGGCGGCAATGCCTCGTTGATGGCCATGGCGGAGGACCTGCTGTTCTAGAGGTTGATAAAAACCGGGGTCACGGTTCAAACGGGATCACCGCCTGGTTCCGTTTGAACCGCCCCGATTTTACAGCTGGTTGCGCAGGTGGAAGGACTTGGGTCGGGTCAGGTTTTCATAGCCGACGCTGGAGAGCGTGCAACCCCGGCCCGAGTTCTTCACCCCGGTCCAGGCCAGGGCCGGGTCCAGGTAGTCGCAGCGGTTCATGAACAGGGTTCCGGTTTCCACCTGGTCGCCCAGGCTCAGGGCCGCCGCCTCGTCCCGGGTCCAGATCGACGCGGTCAGGCCAAACGCGCTGTCGTTCATCAAGCGGACCGCCTCGGCGTCCGACCCGACCTTCATGATGCCGACGACCGGGCCAAAAGACTCTTCCGTCATGATCCGCATGCTGTGGTCGACATCGACCATGACCTGTGGCGCAAGATAGGGCGTGCCGACAGCGTCGGCGGCAAACTCCTTGGCATCGATCAGCGCGCTGGCGCCTTGCTGGATGGCTTCGGCGACCTGGCCGCGCACGAAGTCGGCCGCCGATGCGCGCACGCAGGGCCCCAGGTTGGTCGCGGCCTCCAGGGGGTTGCCCAGGTTGTAGCGCCGCACCAGCGCGGCAAACTCTTCGACAAAGGCGTCGTAAACATCGGCGTGGGCATAGATGCGCTCGATGCCGCAGCAGGACTGGCCGCTGTTGAAAAAGGCGCCGTCGACCAGGTTCTCCACTGCGTGGGTCAGGTTGACATCGGCCCGGACATAGGCCGGGTCCTTGCCGCCCAGTTCCAGGCCGGCGGCGATGAACTTGCCGCTGATGGCTTTCTGCACCGCCAGGCCGCCCTTGACCGAGCCGGTGAAGTTCACCGCGTTGACCCGGGGGTCGGCCATCAGCGCTTCGGAGTCCGCATGGCTTAGATCCAGATGCTGGAAAACGCCCTCCGGCAAGCCGGCGGCCTTGAAGGCCTCGGCGAAGCGATCGGCGCACAGCGGCGTTTGGCTGGAGTGCTTGAGCACCACGGCGTTGCCGGCCAGCAGCGCGGGGATGATGCCGTTGACCGAGGTCAGGTAGGGGAAGTTCCACGGCGCGATGATCGCCACCACGCCCAAGGCCTCGCGGCGGATGAAGCGGGTGAAGCCGGTTTTGGCCGCCGGTTGAATGTCCGCCAGGGCCTGGGGCGCAAGGGCGATCATATAGCGGGCCCGCTCCTCGAAGCCGGCCACCTCGCCGGGGGCCTGGCTGATCGGGCGGCCCATCTGGCGGGTCAGCTCCTCGGCGATCTCGGAGGTCTTGGCGAGGAACGCATCGACCGCCGCCGCCATCAGCGCCTGGCGCTCGCTCAGGGGGGTGGCGCGCCATTTTTTCTGTGCGTTGACGGCTTTTTCCAGCGCGGTCTGAATGTCGGCGGCGCCGGCCAGCGGCCGCTCAACCAAAACGGCGTTGTCGATCGGGGTGATGGTACGTAACAGAGCGCTCATTCCTAGTCCTCTCAATCGGTGCCTTGTCCTGTCAATTAGGCCCAAGGGCGCCTTTGCGGGTGTGGCAACAACCCTTGTTTACGCGATGGGTCGGCAGCGGCGGGGGGTCGAGCCTTCCGCCGGTTTCATGACCCAGTTTGGTCCGCCGAGCGCGCGGAGGTGTCCTCAGCCGGTCGCCGACGGTCGAGACCGTGGCTGGGTTGGCGCAAGAAGACCCGTTCGCCGGGGGGACAAGGCGCCGTCATTGGGACCGGGAAAGCAAAAGACGGGCGCGTTGTTTTTGGTGGTGCGCAGGAAGTATCAGGCTTTTTTCAAGCCGTCCAGCCTTCTGAAATCCACAGGGCGCTGGCGCGGCCTTTGCGGCGCGCGGCCGGACAAAGTGGCCGGGTCGCGCTTTTCGGTCCGGCGCGGTGACCCGGATGGCCGGGGGAAAATCAAAAAAATTGAAACTCACTCAAACGCATTTCACCGAGCAAAAACCAGTGTTTTTCTGCACCGGTGAGATGAAATCGCTGGTGTGCTGCAAAAAAATCTCGATTTTTGCCTGTAGAATTCACTTTACAGCGATTTCATAGACGTGGAGTATCGATGCTGGGCAGCGACCTTTGGCGCCAGGGACCGGGAAAGTTCGGCGCTGAAGGTCCTGCCCGAACGAAATACCCAAGGATTGGCAGGGATTGGATCGAAGGCCGACGCGGGACTGGGATGCCTGGGCGCATCCGACCGGCAAGACAGGCTGCGGGTCACGCGATCTGGCGGTGTTTGGCGCAATCAATGAAAAGCAAGCGGGATCCCGGCGATTGACGCGCGTCCGTCGGCCCGGGCCCTGAAACAGGCCGCAGAACGGTTCCTTCGAGCCGGTGGACGCAGCGGGGCTTGCCCGCCGCCGCCGACGGGCTGCGGTAAACCCATGTGAGGAGTTTTCATGAACGGTATGCTTGACCTGGCCGGCTTGACCAAGCTGGTCGAAAGCGGCGACATCGATACGGTGGTGGTCGCCTTCACCGATATGCAGGGACGCTTGATCGGCAAGCGCATTACCGGGCACTTCTTCCTCAGTTCGGTGGTCAAGGAAACCCACGCCTGCAACTACCTGCTGGCCTGCGACATGGAGATGGAGCCGGTCCCCGGCTTTAAGATCGCCTCCTGGGACAAGGGTTACGGCGATTTCGTCATGAAGCCGGATCTGGACACCCTGCGGCTGGTGCCCTGGCTGGAAAAGACCGCGTTGGTGCTGACCGACGTTCTCAACGAGGACGGCACCCCCGCCGCCCATGCCCCGCGCTCGATCCTGAAACACCAACTCAAGCGCCTGGCCGATCGCGGCTGGTGCGCGAAAAAGGGCTCGGAACTGGAGTTCTACTGCTACAACGAGAGCTACGCGGAATTGCAGGCCAAAGGCTACCGGGACATGACGCGCTCCGGCAGCTACAGCGAAGATTACCATATCTTCCAAACCACCAAGGAAGAGCCTTTGATCCGGGCGATCCGCAACGGCATGGACGCCTGTGGCATTCCGGTGGAAACCTCCAAGGGCGAGTGGGGGCCGGGTCAGGAAGAAATCAATTTCATTTATGACGAAGCCCTGCGCATGGCCGACAACCATGTCATCTATAAGAACGGCGCAAAGGAAATCGCCTACTTGCAGGACAAGGCCATCACCTTCATGGCCAAACCCACCTTCGAGCACGCCGGCAGCTCTTGTCACATTCACTCCTCGCTGTGGCAGATCGATGGCGACAAGGCGCTTTTCTCCGACGCCAGCGACCCGCAGGGCATGTCGCCGATCATGCGCAGCTACGTCGCCGGCCTGCTGGCCGGCGCGCGGGACATGACCTATTTCCTGGCGCCCTTCATCAACTCCTACAAGCGGTTTCAGTCGGGGTCCTTCGCCCCCACCAAGGCGGCCTGGTCGATGGACAACCGCACCGCCGGGTTCCGGGTGGTCGGCCACGGCAAGGGCATTCGAATCGAGTGCCGGATTCCGGGTGCGGACTGCAACCCCTACCTGGCCTTCGCGGCGATGGTTGCCGCCGGCTTGAACGGCATCGACAAGAAGATGGAATTGCCGCCCGTTCTGGCCGGCAACGTCTATGAGAACAAGCGCGCCCAGGACGTTCCCAAAACCCTGCGCGATGCCATCAAGTATCTGGACAAATCAAAGCTGCTGCGCGCGGCGTTTGGCGACGAGGTGATCGACCACTATGTCCACGCCGCCACCTGGGAGCAGAGCGAATATGATCGCCGGGTCACCGATTGGGAAGTCCAGCGACTGTTCGAGCGCGTTTAGAGTGTGATCGATGGAGATGAAGCGCCCCGCGCTTCGCCTCCGGCGTGAATCACCCTCTAATAAGTTGATAAGAGGTGGATTTACGGTTCGACCGGGATCACGAAGTGGTTCCGTTTGAACCAATCCGGCTCTTGAGTGTGATCGATGGAGATGAAGCGCCCCGCGCTTCGCCTCCGGCGTGAATCACCCGCCAACAGACTGATGACAGCCGAGCGCGGCGGTATTTTCTTGCCGTTTTGGCTCCGGCTCCGCCCGTCGCCCAAGATAACCTTTCCGGCCCCCTGGCGGGCCCTTATCACTGGCAAGCGCGGCCTGTCGCGCCCGTTGCAAAAAGGATTGAGATCAATGTCCGGTGACGCTTCTCACCTCACGTCCAATTGGAACTTCCCCACCAAGGTTATTTTCGGCCCGGGCCGCATCCGCAGTCTGGCCGAGGCCTGCAAGCAGGCAGGCATGCGCCGTCCGTTGCTGGTTACCGATCCCGGCCTGGCGGGCCTTGCAATGGTCCGGGATGCCCTGGCCGCCAACGAGGCCGTTGGCCTGCCCACCGGTCTGTTCAGCAACATCAAAGGCAACCCCAACGGCCAGAACGTCGAAGACGGGGTTCGGGCCTTCAACGACGGCAACCACGACGGGGTGATCGCCTTTGGCGGCGGCAGCGGCCTGGACGCTGGCAAGGTCATCGCCTTCCAGTCGGGTCAAAGCCTGGATTGGGCGGCCTTCGAAGACAAGGGTGACAACTGGACAAAAGCCAAGGCCGAAGCCATCGCCCCGATCATCGCCGTGCCCACCACGGCGGGCACGGGCTCCGAGACCGGCCGGGCCGGGGTGATCACCGACGAGCGGGACCATACCAAGAAAATCATCTTTCATCCCAAGCTGCTGCCGGTCACGGTTATCTCTGATCCGGAACTGACCGTCGGGCTGCCGCCGCAGGTCACCGCCGCCACCGGCATGGACGCCCTGTCGCATTGCTTGGAGGCCTATTGCGCGCCCGGTTATCAGCCGCTGTGCGAGGGTATCGCCGTCGAGGGCATGCGGCTGATCAAGAACTGGCTGCCGGTCGCTTATCATGATGGGGCCAACATTGAAGCCCGCGCGCATATGCTGGCCGCCGCCTCCATGGGGGCCACCGCCTTCCAGAAGGGGCTGGGGGCGATGCATGCCCTGGCTCACCCCATCGGTGCGCTGTACGATACCCATCACGGGCTGACCAACGCGGTTCTTATGCCCTATGTCCTGGTTGCCAACCGCAGCGTCATCGAAGAAAAGATCGCCCGGCTGGCGGCGTGGCTGGAGCTGCCCAATCCCAGTTTCGATACCTTCTTGGACTGGATTGTCTCGTTGCGCAGTGAACTGAACATCGCCAACACGCTGGACCAGATCGGCCTGGATGATCGCCGCCTGGATGACCTGGCGGCCATGGCGGTGGAAGATCCATCGGCCGGCGGCAACCCGATTGCCTGCACCGTCGGAAGCATGAAGGCCATCCTCGAGGCGGCGTTGGCCGGCAAACTTTAGCGGCGGATCGACCCGGAAAGAAGCGCCGGGCGCATCGGCTGGCGCGCCAACCTTCCGCCAAGATACCGATAACAGTCGACTGTTCGGGGGATTGCCCGGACGAGACCGGACCAGCGCAAGGGCGTCTCCCAGACCGGGGGGCGCCCCCGTTCGTTCGGCGCCGGTCCTTTGCCGTCCGCCTTGCCCTCCCAATCCCGGCTTACCGGCGACCGGATTTGCGCGAACCCATCCGCGCTAGGGCCGCCCTGACCGGGCCGGGGCGGCCCTGGCGGCAAGCGGTGACGGTAAGCCGTTGTAATTTTATTGCGTGAAATCTTCCGGCGTCGCCGCCGAATTACTCGCCATAACATCGTCAAAACAACAATTTGTCTTATTTGCACATCGGTAAGAACACAGGTTGATAATTTTAAAATCTGGCAGCAATTTCCTAGAGTGCGATTGACGTGCAAAGCGGCGCAACGCGCTTCGACTCTGTCGTCAAGAACCCTCTACCAGACCGATAGGCGGTGCAGTCACGGTTCAAACGAAATCACATCGTGATTCCCGTCAAACCGATCAGATTCCGGGTAGGGAGCGGTAGAAGCGGCGACCAGGTTGCGCGCATTGAAGCAGAGGAAAGATGCATGTTCGTTTTTAGTCATCCGGAATTTGATGGCCACGAAAAGGTGCTTTTCGGCCACGATGCGAAGACCGGTCTCAAGGCCATTATCGCGGTTCATAACACCGCGCGCGGCGCGGCGGTGGGCGGCTGCCGGTTCTGGAACTACGAGAGCGACGCCGCGGCGCTGACCGATGTGCTGCGGCTTTCGCGCGGCATGACCTATAAATCCGCGCTGGCCTCCTTGCCATTCGGCGGCGGCAAGTCGGTCATCATCGGCGATCCAAAAAAACTCGGCAGCGAAGCATTTTTTCTCGCCATGGGCCGGCTCATCGACAGCTTGGGCGGACTTTACAGCGCGGCCGAAGATGTGGGCATTTCGGTCTCCGATGTCGAGGCTATGGGGCAGGCAACGCCGTTTGTCCGGGGCACCCGCGCCGGCGAGGTCGGTGATCCGTCGCCCTTTACCGCTTACGGCGTTTTTAAAGGCATCGAAGCCGCCGTCGCCCATCGTCTGGGGCGGCCAAGTCTCAAGGGCGTGACAGTCGCGGTTCAGGGCCTGGGTCATGTCGGCTTTGACTTGAGTCGTCAACTGCATCAGGCGGGCGCAAGCCTGGTGGTGGCCGACTTAAATCGGGCCCGGCTTGAAGAAGCCCAGCAGCGCTTTGGCGCGGTGGCGTGCGACCCACAGGCGATTGTCGGCGAAGCGGTCGATGTCTTTGCCCCTTGCGCGCTGGGCGCGGTGATCAATGACCAGACGCTGCCTCGGTTGAAGGCGGCGATCGTGGCGGGGGCGGCCAACAACCAACTGGCCCAGGCCCGCCACGGCGATGTTCTGCGCCAAAGGGGGATTCTTTACGCCCCCGATTACTGCATCAACGCCGGCGGCATCATTGTGATCGCCTACGAAACCCAAGCCAAGGGCGCGCGTCACGACCGCGCCAAGGCCATGGCGCATATTGATGGAATCCATTCCACCCTGCTGGAAATTTTCAAACGCAGCGACCGCCAGGGTCTGGCCACCTCGGAAGTGGCTGACCACATGGCCGAAGAACGTTTCAAGGCCGGCTGCTCGAAAGCGGCTTAGGGTCGGATCGGCTCAACGGCGATCATCAGGTGATCCCGGTTGAACCGCGCCGCCGCCGACCCCGCTATCGGGATCATCCGTTTGGGGGTGCTTGGCGGCCGGGGCGGTTGCGCTTTAAGCCGTTTCAGGCGGGCTGCCGGGGTGGGCCAGCACACGCTGGACGCCGATCATGGAATCGCGTGTGACCAGGGCGGCCAAGCGCTCCTCCGACCAGCCCTCGGTTCCCTCGGGGCGTTGGGGCATGATCATGTAGCGCAGCTCGGCGGTGGAATCATGAACCCGCACTTCCAGGCAATCGTCCAGGTGGGTATCGAACTCCGCCAACACCTCGCGGGGCGCGCGGACCACCCGGCTGCGGTAGTTGTTGGACTTGTACCAGGCCGGACTCATTCCCAGGATCGCGCGCGGATAGCAGGAGCAGAGCGTGCACACCACCACGTTGTGCACCTGGTCGGTGTTTTCCAGCACGGTGAATTCGGTCGGGCCCGGATCGATGCCCACCGCGCGGGCCGCGGCATTTCCGTCGCTTAGCAGAAGCGCTTTGTAGGACGGGTCGCACCAGGCCTTGGCAATCATCCTGCCGCCATTGCCGGGATTGGCGTTGGACATCTTGTCGATCATTTCCAGTTCTTCGCGCGCCGTGTAGTGGCCTTTTTCGATCAGCAGGTCACGCAGCGCCAGCCCCATGAGTTGATGATAGCTGCGTGGCTCCGGATGATCGGGCTGGAAGGTCCTCGCGTGATCGTGGGCGTGATCGTGATCCTGGTGGTGGTCGCGTTGATCTGCCATATCACTTCACCCAGCGTTTGGGGCTGCTTCCAGCCAATGTTCGAAAATTTCGATCTCGAGTTTATCGTCCGGTCGGCCTTGGTAGTCGGGCCAGAGTTGTGACTGGGCGATCCGCACCCGGTAGATAACCTGGTCGGGTTGGCCGGCGCCGCCCTCGGCCAACTTTTCCGGCTGCCCGAAGGCCCCGCAGACGCGCACCACCGTGCCGGTCTGGCCGCGGGCATAGCTGGGCACGCGGTTGTGGCGCGGTTCGGCCCGGTCTTGGATCCGCACCGATTCGCCCAACGAAAAGCGCGCGGTCATTGGCAGCCCTTCCGGGAGTCCGTCGCGGTTTTGACCGCGGCGTCTTCCTCGGATTTGGCCCCGGCCAACAGCGTGATCCGCTGTTCCAGCTCGTCGGCGTCGATGACGCCGGATTTCACCAGCGAGACCGCGGTCGACTTCGCCCAGCGCTCGTAGTAGCTGAGCTTTTCGTAGTCTTCCACCGCAAGGCTTTCGATGCCGTGGCGCAGTTCGGCGAAATCGGTCATCAGCCCCTTGGCGAAACAGAGCCGCACCAAGGCGTCGATTTGCCATTCCCAATAGGCGGTATCGTGCTCGGCGGGATTGATCGCGTCGCCGCACAGGCCGCCGATATCGTGCGGCTTGCGTCCCAGAGCCACCGCCTGCTCGGCGGGCGAGGATGTGGATGGCGGGGATGTGGATAACGGGGGTGTGGTGGTGGTCAAGATCGTGGCCTCCCTATCAACTCAATCCTTGTTAGCTTGATCCCCGGCCAGCTTGCGTTCGAGAAAACTCAAACGGTCCTGGCCCCAGAAAAGCTCGCCCTCCAGCGCATAGGTCGGGGCGCCGAACACGCCAAGATTAAGCGCTTCGTGGCTAAGTTTCTGCCAGAGGTCATGGCTGCCTTGGGCTTGGGCATGGTCGCGCAGCGCGACCGGATCCTCGCCGTTTTCCTGGGCGAGAGCCATCAAGGTCGCCATGTCGTTGATGTCGCGCTCCTGCTCCCAGACCGCGCAGAGGATGGCCTGCGACAGCCGCAAGGGGTTGCCGCCGGTTTCACCGGCCGCCAAAATCATCCGCGCCGCGTTTTGGTCCGACGTCGGAAAAAACGCCGGCTCCAGGTTCATCGGCAGGTCCAGGTGATCGCGCCAGCGCGCCAGTTCAATCATCCGGTAGGATTGGCGCTGCGGCGCGCGCTTGCCCAGCGGCAACCCGCCGCTGGCCGGAAAGATCATCGAATAGTCCACCGGTTTGACCCGCACCTCGACGTCGTGAGCCTGCGCCAAACGGGCCAGGCCTCGGCTGCCCAAATAGGCAAAGGGTGATATGGGAGTGAAATAATAATCAATGACCTTGGTCATGTTGGCTTTGATACCTCCAGCGGATTTTCTCCCAGCGGTCTGCCGGAAGGGGGTCGAGCAACGGTGCCCAGGTCGAAATCGGCCTTTTCCCTCCTTTGAGGGGCCTGACGACGGTGTCGAAGCGCCGACCCCTATCTTCCGAAAAGCCCGCCGGCGGCGCAAGCCTGCTGGCTATCACAAGTTCCTCATCGCCCAGTCCGCTGTCGCGTCGCTGCGATTGGGCGCGATTGGCGCGCCGGTGCGACTGGGCGTGATTAGCGCAACAGGTCGCGCAGGGTTTGCTGGGCCGGCGTTAGGCGCTCCATGTGCCGATACTTGTCGAATTGCGCCAGAATCAAGGCCAGCCGTTCGGTGAATCCCGGCGGCTGGTCGGCCTGCAACAGCGGCGTGGCCAGCGGGTCGAAGGCGGCGTTCTGGAACTCCAGGGACAGCGAAATTCGCGGCTGGCTGGCGCGGCGGGTGCTGCGCGCGCCCCAGTGAAACAGATCCTGGCGCCAGCCGAGCACCGAGCCGGCTTGCGCCGGAAGGGCGCGAATGTCTTGCAAATCCAGGTCGGCTGGACCTTCGACCGGGCGGTCATAGTGAGCTTCGCGCGACAGCGGTAAGACGTAGATGCAGCCGTTTTCCGGCGTCGCCGGCGAGAGCGGAATCCAGAGCGACAGGCTGATGAGGAACTCGCCGACTTTGCTTTGCCCTTGGTAGTCTCGGTGCGGCGGCCAGCCGCTGTTTTCTTCACCCGGCGCCACATGCCAGGCCCAAAAGTTGGGCAGCAATCGGAACCTGTCGCCGAGAAAGCGGGCCAGCAGGGGGCTGAGGGAGGCGAAAAGCTGCCAGTAGTCGTCGTAGAGGTAAGCGAAGGCAGGGGGGAAATCCCTGGCGACCAAGCGTTCGACGCCAAGTCGCAGCCGGGCGATTTCTTTGGCGCTTAACAGCGGCGGCAAAAAAAGATAACCTTCCTCTTCTAGTTGTCGCGAGACTTGGTCGAGTTGGTCTGGGGTAAAGCGCCGCGCCGCCACCGCCGGCGGGTCGGCGGACAGGGAAAGCTGGGGATTGAGGCGACGCCAGAAGTCCGGCGCCAAGAGATCGGACGTCGAAGGGGCGGTTGCGGACGGGAATGTGCTTGTGGGCATGGAACTCGGCCAACGGGAGAAAAGGGAGTGAACGAACAGGCCGGCGCGGCGGGGCCTGTTGCAACAATCGGGATCATAGCGGCAAGGGGGACCTGGTGCCATCCCGGGTCCGTACGGGGGCTGGAACGCTGCGGCCGCGAATCGACCTGGGAAGCGGCGCGCCGTGCGTCGATGCTATCGTGACGGCTTATCGTAATAGCTGTATCGTGATAGCTGTATCGTGGCGGCGTTATCGTGATGGCGGCTGTAAAAGCCCGCCCGCCGACATTGCCCTATGGCCTTGCGGCGTCATAAAGGCCCATAAAGGCCAAAACCATGCAGGACGTCATCCGGCGGGACAACATTCGGCGGGACAACATCCGGCGGGGCAACATCCAGCAGGGCAACGGAACCCCGGGGCAGGAACAGGACAGTAATTTGACCGATCGCCGCGCAGAAAAGTTGGCACGTGGGCCGGAGCCCGGGCAGGAGACGGATGTGACGGACATCGGCCGTCAACTCCTGCTGGCCGAGCGCGCCCTCAGGCAAACCCCGGAAAACACCAAGCTGGTTGCGCAAAGCAAGTTGATCCGCGCGCTGTTTGATGACCTTCCCGACGCTGTGATCGTGGTTTCGCTGCAGCGGGAATTCCTGCTGGTCAACCCGGCGTCGGAAGCGCTGTTGGACTATCGGGCCGACGAGATGATCGGCCGGTCGGCGAAAATGATCTATCTGCGCGAGGATGATTTTAAGCGCTTTGGGCGGCACCGCTTTTCCTTGAGCGCCAGTGGCTCGACCCTTCCGCTGGTCGCGGAATTCCGGCGCGCCGACGGCAGCACCTTCATCGGTGAAACCATCGGGTCGCTGATCCAGGATGAAGCGGGCGCGCCGCTGGGCTTCCTGGCGATCACCCGGAACGTTTCCGAAAAGCGGAAGGCCGAGGCGGTCTTGAGTGAGTTGTTTGAGGTCTATTCCAGCCAGACCCTGACCAGTGAGGAGCGTATTCAAGAGATTCTCGGCGTCGGCTGCCGCTATTTTGACTTACCGATTGGCATTGTCAGCTGTATCACCGACAGCGACTATCGCGTCGAGTTCCTTGTCGCCCCGAACCAAGAGATGGAGACCGGGCAGGTCTATCCGCTGAACCAGACCATCTGTGAAATCACCGTGGGAGCCGGTGAACCCTTGGCTTTCCATTCGATCCTCGACACCGAGTACAAGGATCACCCCTGTTACGAAAAATTCCAGGTTCAAGCCTATATGGGCGCGCCGCTGGAGGTGAACGGCGAAGCCTACGGGACCGTGAGTTTCTGTGGCTCAAGCCCCCGCGAGCAGCGCTTTCAGCCCTTTGACTATGAAATCCAGCGGCATTTCGCGGTCTGGATCGGCAGTGAACTTGCCCGCTTGCAGTCGTTGTTTCGCTTACTCTCAACTCGAAGGGAGGCCATCGAACAGCGGATGTTGGCGGAAAAGGCCAACGCCGCCAAGTCGGAGTTCCTGGCGATCATGTCGCACGAACTGCGCACGCCGATGACCGGCCTGTTGGGCAATCTCGATCTGCTGGAGTCCGAAGGATTAAACGCCGAGCAGCAGGGCTTTTGTGAACTGGTGCGTGAAAGCGCGCAGGGATTGATGTCGATTCTCAACGATATTCTGGACCTATCGAAAATCGAGGCCGGACAGCTGGATCTGGAAGAAACGCCGGTGCGCCTGCGCGGCCTGTTGGCCGACGTCATGCAGCTTTTCCGGCCGCTGGCCGAGGAAAAAGGCCTAAATTTCGAGCTTTTCGTCGCGCCGGAGGTGCCGGATCGGGTGATGGGGGATTCGGTGCGGCTGAAGCAGTTGCTGTCAAATTTGCTCAGCAACGCGGTCAAGTTCACCGAGGTGGGGGGCATTCGTCTGACGCTCAGCGTCGCCGCCGCAACCTCGCCGCCGCGCGCAGCCAAGTTCGCGCTGGCCGGAAGCTTGCCCGGCGAAGATGACCGCTTAACCCTGGTCTTCGAGGTCCAGGATACCGGCCCGGGGATCGCGTTGGAAAAGATTCAGCATATCTTTGATTCCTTCACCCAGGCCGACATTTCCACCACCCGCCGATTTGGCGGCACGGGCCTGGGCCTGACGATCTGTCGCCAATTGGTCGAGGTGATGAACGGCCAGATCGACGTGGAAAGCGCCCCGGACCGGGGGGCGGTGTTTCGTGTGACCCTGGCGGGGGTTCGCCCGGTATCGTTGGACACCCCCTGTCTTCCGCTGTCACCGGTTTCTTCCTTAACCACGCGAAAAGCCGCGCATCTGCTGCCGCCGGGCGACCGGGCGGCAAGCCGGCAAAAGGTGAGAATTCTTTTGGCCGAGGACAATGACGTCAACGCCCGGCTTATCGAAACCATGATGACGCGCATGGGGTTTGAGGTCACCGCCGTTCCCACCGGCGCGGAGGCACTGGAGGAACTGGCGCAGCGGTCCTATGACATCATCCTGATGGATATGCACATGCCGAAAATGGACGGCGTGGAGGCAACCCAGAAAATCCGCGCGCTGCCCGGAAAGCAGGCGCGCATTCCGATTGTCGCGCTGACCGCCGACGCCATCACCGCCAATCGCGAAAGCTATGAGAACATCGGGCTGACGGCTTTCTTGACCAAGCCGATTGACTGGTCGCTGTTGGAGGAAACCCTGCACGCCGTCGCGCGCCAGGCGTCCGGCCAGCAGGTGGATCGGGGGTCGGATCAGGGTTTGGATCCGGCCGCGACGCCGGGCGGCCCGCCGGCGGACGGCAAGAAGCCCGCCGGCCTGCCGCTGGTCGATGAGACCTATTTGCTGGATATGATCGAAGTGTTGGGGCGGGAAAATTTGGATGAACTGCTGACCAACGCCCAACGCTCGCTGGAGGAGGCTCTGGCGGCCTGTGAAGCTGCCGTGTTGGCCGCGGACTTGACGGCGCAGCGCGAGGTTTTGCACCGCATCAAGGGCCTGTCGGGAACGCTTGGCGGCCGTCGTCTTAGCGGTTTGGCCGGGCAGGGTGAAGAGGCGCTGCGACAGGCGCAGGCCTTGCCCTTTCCCGCCGCCTCCGTGCGCCTGCTGGTCCGCGCGACCAATGCCAGGCTGGCCCAGTTTCAGAAGAAATATTTCCGCGCGCCGCAAGCCGATCCGTTATCAGAGCGCCCCCCGGCCCAATAGCGCCGCCCGGTGAGCCGCCGACGCGACGCCAGCTATATCGATGACCGAAGGCCTCGTTCTGGCGGCCCGTGGCGCATCCGTCCCATCCTGCTTCCTTCCTTTTCTGGCAAAGGACCGCACCATCAACCGCCGGGATCAAACGCCTAACCCAGGGCGGCGATGGCCATCTTGATGGCGGTGGCCAGCAGAAAGAGCGCGAAGAGACGGCGCAGCAGTGTGGGCTTGATGGCGTGCGCAATCCTGGCGCCGAACGGGGCCATCAACACCGACATCGGCGAAATAATGGCAAATCCGATCAGGTTGACATAGCCCAGACTGCCGGGCGGTAGACTGCCAACCGACCAGCCGGTCAGGACAAAGCTGATCACACCGGGCACGGCAATCAGCAGACCAAAAAACGATGCCGTGGCGACGGCGTTGCGGACCGGGAAATTACAGGCCGACAGGGTGGGGACGGTAAGCGTTCCGCCGCCAATACCCATCAGCGTGGAAAAGGTGCCGATGCCGAGTGGCAGGATCTGGCTGCCGATGCCGGTCGGCACCTGGTTGACGAAGTAGCTTCCTTCCTTGCGAAGGACCATAAAGGCGGCGACGGAAAAGGCGATCACCGCGAACACCAGGCTCAAGCCGTCGGAGCGCAGCAGCGTGGAAATCGCGCCGCCGGCGATCGCGCCCAACACGATGGCGGGCGCCCAACGCTTCACCAGGTCCCAGCGAATGGCGCCTTTTTTGTGGTGCGAGCGCGCCGAGGAGATCGAGGTGGGAATAATGGTCGCCAGCGAGGTCGCGACGGCAACATGCATCAAGATCGTCGGTTCGACCTTGAGGATTTCCAGCACCACGGCCAGCACCGGGACGATCACGATGCCGCCGCCAACGCCGAGCAGCCCGGCCAGAACGCCGCCCAGCGCCCCGGTCGCCAGCATGCCGAGCGCCAGGATCAAAAGCTGCTGAAACTCGCTGCCAAAGCTCATCGGTTTGTTCATCCCTTGCGGTGGCGACTGCTGCGCCTTCGGTGGCGGTTTGTTCCCTGCGTCGGGCTTGGACCCTGGAGTCAGAGCCGGCGCGCGACGCGCTGCTGTGCAAGCCGATCACACTTTAGAACTGCATCAACAGAGCGGCCAGGTCCAGTCAAAGGCGCGGAATTGAGGGCGCCCCGGTGGAACAAGGCCTCTTCCGCCGTGCGGGGCCCGCCGCGGAGTGTGGCAGCCGGCGCAACGCGGCGGGGCGGTCGGCGAGCCCATCGGCAGGTCCATCGGCAGGTCCGTCGGCGGGAGCGATCCAGTCATGGTTTTGCCCGAATCTTCCTGCCTCCTTAACCTTTGGCGGGCAGACTCGTGCAGGCCGCTGTCCAGCTCAAGCCTTATCGGGGTGGACTCTTGCCCGGGGTCTGTTCAAATGATTTAGAGTCGGAGCGGTTTAAATGGCCTCGCGGCATGAGTCGGTTTACATCGTGACTCCGCCTCTGATTAACCTATTAGCGCGTGCTTGACGACAGAAACGCAGCGCCCAGCGCTGCTGTCCCCGTCGCCCACACGCCAGCTAGAGGAATTGATATGAATAAAGAAAAACCGGGCCAATTGATAAAGGCCTATCGTGATCCCGATTTCATCGATCGCCCGGCGGCGCGCCCGGTGCGAATTCTCTCCGAATACCTGGGGCCGCAAGACCGGTTCGCCGCCGAGGGGATTACCGACACCATTATCTTTTTTGGCTCGGCGCGGACGAAATCTCGCGAAGCCGCCGAAGCGCAACTCGCTCTGGCCCGCTCGGGCAAGGCGGATCTGGCTCAGGCCGAGTTGATGCTGGCGCAGTCCCGCTACTATGAAGACGCCAGGATATTGGCGCGGCGACTGACCGAATGGTCGCTGGGCCTGGAGAAGGATCCCGGGCGCTTTGTGGTCTGCACCGGTGGCGGCCCGGGCATAATGGAGGCCGCCAATCGGGGGGCTTCGGAGGCGGGCGGCAAATCGATCGGCTTGACCATCTCCATTCCCGAGGTCGAGGAATTCGAGAATCCCTATGTCCCGCCGGAGTTGGCGTTCGAGTTCCACTACTTTTTTATGCGCAAGTTTTGGTTCACCTATTTGGCCAAGGCGGTGATCGTCATGCCCGGTGGATTTGGCACCCTGGACGAGTTCTTCGAGCTGATGACCCTGATACAGACGCAGAAGCTGAAAAAGAAGATGCCGATCGTGCTGTTTGGAAACGCTTTCTGGGACCAGGCCCTGACGCTGGAGGCGCTGGTGGAGCAGGGAACCATCTCGGCGTCGGACCTGGATCTTTTCCTGCGCACCGACAGCCTTGACCAGGCCTACGCCCATATTACCCACGGCCTGGCGACGCTGCGGCCGACAAAGGGTCCGCTGCTTTAGCTGCCAGGTGTCGGCGGCGTCGGCGGGTCGTTCGCTCGATCCAACCCTGAGACGCTGACGTTGGTAAATCGGCGCGGGCGGGTCAGTCCCGCCGCGCCGCCGCCCGGGGCAGAAGCGGCATGATCAGGCGGAAGGGAAGCAGCATGGCCAGGGTGACGCCGATTTTCACCAGATAGTCCCCCAACGCCCAGGTCTGCCAAGGCAGGCTGGCGCAGCCCAGCGTTTCGGACGCAAAAGGCGGGCAGGCAAAGGCCAGGGAAAAGAACAGCAGCGTGTCCAAGGCCGAGGCGACGATGGAAGAGATGAAGGGCGCCTGCCACCAACTGGCCTGCCGCAGCCGATTGAAAATGACGATATCGAGCAGCTGCGCGCTCAAGAAGGCGCTGCCGGACGCCAGGGCGATGCGCTGGTCGGCCAGATAGATCGACGCCAGAACCGCAACCAGGAAGCCGATGAAAATCACCTTGCGGGCCAGCGCCGGACCAAAGCCGCGGTTGCAAAGGTCGGTGATCAGGAAGGCGACCGGATAGGTGAAGGCCCCCCAGGTCAGATAATCGTTGATCGGAAACTGCACCAGGTAGTTGGAGGCGGCCACGACCACAACCATGGCCAAGGTGGCGGCCGTCAGGGCCATTTCCCGCTGCGCGTCGTTTCTCATTGTTCCGGGTCTTTGTTTGCCCTGGGTCGCGGGCTGTCGGTAGCGAAGTCGAAACGCGTTGAAGGGCCGACCCGCGCCCCCCGGCGTCCTCTCGGCTTTCCTAGCAGAACAGCGACGCCACCGCCATGGCGTTGCGGAGTCCGGCGGGCGCTCGGAATCGGCGTGACCCGAGGGCCGAACGGACGCCCGGTCGGGGCTTGTGCCGGCGGGCGCCGGCCTGGTCGGCAGATAGGGCTTGCATTCGCCGCCGCGCGGAGTCGTTATTTGTCCGGTCTGGCAATCCAAGGTCTTGCGACTCTGGAGATTCTGAAGCTTTCCACAGGAATCTTGCTGACTCGACTCGACAAGCCAGCGACGCCCCGTATATAGTAGCTTCACGATACACAGCCGCTAAATATGGGAGCTTCGGAGTCATGAGTTGGACAACCGAACGCGTTGAGGAACTCACCAACCTGTGGAACGCAGGCCATTCGGCCTCGGCCATCGGCAAGCATCTGGGGGTTACCAAGAATGCCGTTGTTGGCAAGGCCCACCGATTAAAATTGACGGCCCGGCCGTCGCCTATTCGGCGCGACAGCGACCCGCAACCCAAACGGCGCGCGCCGTCGCGCGACGGGTCTTGCGCCAGCGCTTCTCCGGTGACAGCTTCCGCCGTCGCAACAGCCAAGTCTGACCCGGCCAAGTCCGATGTCGTCACGTCCGATGTCGCCAAGTCCGGTGCCGCCAAGTCCGACCGGGTGGCGCGCAGCCCCAAATTGGTGGCGGAAAAGCGGGCGCCGGCGGCGGCTTCCGCACCGCTGCGGGACGCTGCTACGCGTTTGGCGCCCAAGGTGGTTCCGCCGTTGAGGGATGTCGGCGGCCCGGCCGCTGAGCGGGCGATGCCCGGCGAGACGGCGCAGGCCACAGCCGACGTCGACGGGGCTCGCGACCCGGGCGCGGCGAAAGCCGACAAGCCGGTTCGGCAGGTAAGTTTGATGCGTCGGCGGCCGCGCGCCGCCAACAGCAGCCAGGTTTGCCAATGGCCGATCGGCGATCCTTCCGATCCGGATTTCCATTTCTGCGGCGATCCGAGCGAGCAGGGTAAACCCTACTGCACGAAACACTGCACCCAGGCCTATATTCGCAAGACCCGGGACAACAAGGCGGCTTAAGGCCAGCCAGCGGAGAAGCAGAGGCGAGTCCGGTTGGGCTTCCAATCGGCGCCTGGCGGGTTCAAACGACCCGGGCTTGTCCGTTGCGCCGGACGTCGCCGCTTGCCGAGAAGCCGCCCCGCCGATCCTGGGCGACGCAGTGAGCGCCGCCAAAAAACAGGTTCCTGCCGGGCCAGACTTTGTGGCTGTGAAGGCAGGGAAGGGCGGTCAGTGCGGCCAGCAACGCCTCGGACCGAGGCTCTTCGACATGCAGTTTGCCTTGTTCGACATGCAAACGGGGGGCCGCCACCGCCGCCTCGAGCGAGAGCCGGTGGTCGACCAAATTCAAAATCACCTGCAACAGGGCGGAGCGGATCCGGTTTGACCCGCCGGACCCCAGCACCACCTCTTGGCCGTCGTCCAGAAGCAGAAGGCTCGGCGCCATCATTGAGCCCAGGCGCACGCCGCAAGGCCAGGCATTGAAACCACGCGGGTTGAGATCCTCCTCGCCCAGCATGTTGTTGAGGTGAATGCCGCTGTCGCCGACAAAAACGCCGCTGCCTTCGCCGTTTGACAGCGTCAGGCTGGCGGCATTTCCCGCCCGGTCCAGGGCCGACAGGTGCGTGGTGCCGCGCGCGGTGGCGGGCAGGTCGGCCAATTCACGCAGCGCGTGCGCCAGCCGCGCCGGATCGGCGAGTTGGGCCAGCGCGCTTTCCAGTTCGGCGGCGCCCTCGGCCCGGGACAGGCCGCTTGACTGGCGGGCGCGGTTGGTCAGCGCCATGGCGGCGCTCAGCCGGCAGCAGCTTTGCGCATCGGCGCCCAGGGCGGGCCCCTCGGCCAGCAATGACAAGGCGAAGGCGATCAGCGGCCCGCCGGTTGACGGCAAGGGGGCGGTGGTCAATCGCGCCGCGCGATAGTTTAGGGTCAGCGGCGGGCCGGTGCGCACCCGATAGTTGACAAGGTCGTCACGGGTCAGCAGGCCGCCGCGCTGGCGGCTGTCGCGGGTCAGTTTTTCCCCCCAGTCGCCGTGATAAAAGGGCCGGGCGCCTTCATGCGTCAGCCGCGCCAGCGCGGTGGCCAACTGCGGCTGAACCAGCCGGTCGCCCTCGGCCAGCAGCTGGCTGTCGCCATCGTGGGTAAAGAGATCGCGGGTGGCGGCGCTGGAGGTAAAGATCGGGGCGACGACGGTCAGAAGGTAGGCGTCCAAGGCGGTGAGCTGGAAGCCGTGTTCGGCGGCGGCTTGCGCCGGGGCCAGCAGACGCGGAAGCGGCATGCTGGCCAGTTCTTCATGCACCTTGATCAGGCCGGCGGGCGCGCCGGGCGTCGCCGCCGCGCCAAATCCGACGTGAAATTCCTGCGTATCCGGCCCGAAGTCGGCGGTGACGGGAAAAAAGTCGATCTCCGAAACCGGGCGTCGGGCGCGCGGCGTATCGACAAAGAAGTCATAGAAGCGGCAGGGCTGGTCCGCCGGTCGGGCCAGCAGAAAGCCGCCGCCGCCCAGCGAGGCCAGCACCGGCTCGACAACGCAGGCCATGGCGAAGCCGGCGACGATGGCGTCGAAAGCCGTGCCGCCGTCGGCGAGAATTTCCGCCATCGCCCTGGCGGTTTCCGGATGACCGCAGGCCAGCGCAGCTTTTGCCTGACCTGTGGTCATGCTGCATTCCCTTTCTCTGCGCATTCTCTGCGCCGTGGTGATCGCGGTCGGGCGTCTATCTGGAGCCCGCGCCCGGTGGAAACTGGGTTGGCATCCGCTGCTGGTAGGCGGCCATGGCTGACAGAACGCCCAAATCGTCGTAGCGCGCGCCGATGATCTGTAGCCCGGCCGGCAGCCCCGCCTCGGTCAGGCCGCAGGGAACCGAGCCGGCGGGCTGACCGGTGAGATTAAAGGGGTAGGTGAAGGGTGTCCAATCGGACCAGCGCTCGTCATCGCCGGCCTGCGGCTGTTCGAACCCAGCCTCGAAGGCGGGCAGCGGCAGCGTGGGCATGACCAGGAAATCATAGCGCTGGTGGAGTTGCTGCATCTGTCTGGTGAAGTTGTCCCGCACGCTCACGGCGTCGTAGTAGTCATCCAGCGAATAGTCGGCGCCTTCCGCCGCGACCGCCCGCAGGCCCGCCTCCATCACGGCCTGCTGGTCGGGGGTGAAGCGCTGCAGCAACCGGTAAGCGCCGGAAAACCAGAAGAGCTTGAAGCAGTCCTTGAGGTCGGGGAAGGCAATCTCCGGCGTTTCGACCTGCGCGCCCAGCTCCGCCAATAGCGCAACGGCGGCGTCGACCAGCCGGGCGATTTCCGGGTCCACCTTATGGCCGCCCATGGTGTGGCTGAAAGCGATGCGCTTGCCCCGCAGGTTGGGGGTCAGGTCACGCAGATAGTCCCGGCCGTCAAAGGGCAGCGCATGGGGATCGCGGTTGTCCGGGCCGGCCATGATGGTCAGCATCAGGGCGCAATCCTCGGTGCTGCGCGCCAGCGGGCCGAGATGGGAAAGACTGCCGAAGGGGCTTGCGGGGTAAGCCGGGACCCGGCCGAAGCTGGGTTTCAGGCCCGGCACACCGGTAAAGCCCGCCGGAATGCGCACCGACCCGCCGCCGTCCGTGCCGATATGCAGCGCCCCCATGCCGGTGGCCGCCGCCACGGCGGCGCCGCCGCTGGACCCGCCGGGGGTCTTGTCCGGGTTCCAGGGATTGCGGGTGATGCCGCACAGCGCTGAATCGGTGACGCCTTTCCAGCCGAATTCCGGCGTGGTGGTCATGCCGACGGGGATGGCGCCGGCCTCGCGCAGGCGCGCCACCGCCGGGGCGTCTTCCGCCCAGGGGCCGGCCGGGTCGACGGCCTTCGATCCGCGAAGACAGGACCAGTTCCTGGCCAGGACCACATCCTTCACGGTGATGGGAATGCCGTCCAGCAGCCCTTGCGGTTGCTGGCTATGCCAGCGGGCCGTGGCGGCCTTTGCCGCGGCAAGCGCGGCCTCGCGGTCGACGATGCGAAAGGCGTTGAGTTGGGGATTGTGCTTGTCGATGGCGGCCAGGGTGGCGGTCATCACGTCCGCCGGCGAAAAGTCGCCCGCGCCATAGCCGGCGCGCATTTCCACCGCGGTCAAAAGTGCCAGATCCTCGGTCATCGATCCCCCTCTATGCCTTGCTGTTTCAAATGATTGTGCCGTTGCCGGACAGGTTCTTGCTTTTCCCGGCGGCCGCGCCCTTGTCGCCTCATCGCCGCCGGGCGCGACCGGCAAGCCAAATCCTGTGACAAACGGCGCGGCGATGCAATTTTTCCCGCTGATTTTTTTCCTGCCGGATCGATCCCGGAGGATGTCTCGGGCCCTGAATTGGCGACCGGATTGGCGGCCGGGTTGGCGGTCAGGGTGGCGGCCGGGGTGCCGCCTGGCCACGCCGCCACAGCGGACAATTATCTTGTCTGCGCGCAGCAACAGAGGCAAAGAGGGCGGGGAACGCAGCCGCCGGCGGCGCCGGCGCTTCTGAAATTTTGCCGCGCAAAAGGGGGGACGCATGGTGCTGGAGAAGATTTTGGATGCCGGGCCTCAGGCGCTTGTCATGACCGCGACGCAGCGCCGCTGGAGTCTGGCGGCGATCATCCTGCACATGCTGGCGATCGGCGTGGCCCTTGGAATCGGCTTTCCGCTGACCACCCTGGTGCTGGACAGTTGGGGGATCGAGGCCTGGCTGATCGGCTTGGTGGCGACCATGCCCTCCATCGGCATGTTGGTCTTTATTCCGCTGATGCCGCGCCTTATCGCCGGCCTGGGAATGCTGCCCTCGATGTATCTTGGCTGCCTGATCGGTGTGGTGGGCTATCTGCTGCTGCCCCTGGCGCCGTCGGTGCCGGCCTGGATCGGCTTGCGTTTCCTGGTGGGCGTTGGCCTGTCCCTGCCCTGGCTGGTGGGGGAGACCTGGATCAACTCGCTTTCGACGGCGGAAAACCGAGGGCGGGTTGTGGCGCTTTATGGGGCGGCGCTGTTTCTTGGCCTGGCGGCCGGACCGAGCGTGGTGGGCTACACCGGCATCGAGGGCTGGGCCCCCTTCCTGGTGGCCGCCGGCGCCGTGCTGCTGGCCATGGTGCCATTGGCGCTGGCGCGCAAGGTGGCGCCGCCAATGCACCAGCAGGTTAGCCTGGGCTATCGGCAGGCGATCAACCACGCGCCGACGGTTTTCACCGCCGCCCTGCTGGCCGGGTTTGCCGAAATGGGACTCTATGCGCTGCTGCCGCTCTATGTCATTCGTGGTGGATTGGATCAGGATTTCAGCCTGCTTTTGCTGACCGTGATGACCTTGGGCGGTCTTTTCATGCCCTATCCGATCGGTTGGCTGGCCGACCACTATTCCAAACGTCTGGTCCTGGCCGTGATGGGGTTCTGGGCCACCCTGCTGGTGATTTCCTTGGCCTTCATTCTCGACATCACCTGGCTGGTTTATCTGGTGGGTTTCTTGATCGGCGGCTTGATGCTGGGCTTTTACACCGTCGGGCTGGCGCTGCTGGGCGAACGTTTCAAGCTGGGCGATCTGGCGGTCGCCAATGCCGCCTTTATCCTCTTCTACGAGGCCGGCGCCTCGACCGGACCGGTGGTTTCCGGGTTCGCCATGGACCTTTGGGACCCTTACGGGCTGTTGCTGGTGGTCGCGTCGGGAACCGGCCTGTTTGCGCTGCTGGCGGTCGGCCGCTCGCTGTTCAAGCAAGACGAGAAACCCGAGCCGCTGTAGCGCCGCCGCCCCGGCCGGTCCGGCGCTTGAAGTACGCCACCGGAAATAGATTGCCGGAAACTGACCGCCGGAAACAGATCACGGGTAACACGCCACGGCGAGGCCACAATCGTGAGTGATCTTGCCGCCCAGACCGCGACCTTGAGAAAGAGGAGAAAGATGGTGTCTGATTTGATGCAGTCGATCGATGGACGCGCCGGCCGCCCCGCGCCGCGTCGTCCGGCGCGCCATTCGGGTCGCCGCGCGCGGTTGGCGGCGGGCGCGCTGGCCGGGGCCTTGGCCGTGGCGGTGGTCCTTTCCGTCGCCCCGGCACAAAGCTCCGCGCAGGAAAAGCAAGATCCCGGTGAAATGGCCAGCAAGGGCCTGGACGCCTTGATGAAGGCGCTGCGGCTGTTCATCGATGAGATCCCGCAGTATGCCGCGCCGGAAATCAACGAGCGGGGGGATATCATCATCCGCCGCTTGAACCCGGACAAAAAGCCGCCCGAACCCAAGGACCAGGGTGAGACCAGGCCCACCGAGGACACCTGACCCCGGTCGCGCCAGAAAAGTCGCGCCCGAAGACTGATCGCGCCGGTATTTCCGCGCCCGGGTCGCCGTGGGAAAGTCTTGCCTTTCCGCCTGACTGCCGTAACTGTGGCGCCGCGCTGGTTGCGCGCTTGCCATACCAAGAACAGCAGGGTGGAGTCGGTTAGATGCGGTCCTTTCAATCTCGTGATCCTTTGGGCGCCTTCGTTCCCGGGAGCGACGTTCGCCTGAGTCCGACAGCGCCGGGACCGCTGAACGGATTTACATTCGCGGCCAAGGATATCTTTGACATCGCCGGGGAAAAGACCGGCTGCGGCAATCCCGACTGGCAGGCGAGTCATCCGGCCGCCGCAAGCCACGCCTGGGCGGTGGCGCGGCTGCTGAACGCCGGGGCGCGGCTGGTCGGCAAGACCATCACCGACGAGTTGGCTTACAGCCTCAACGGTCAGAACCATCATTACGGCACCCCAACCAACAGCAATGCGCCGGGACGAATCCCCGGCGGCTCGTCTTCCGGCTCGGCGGCGGCGGTGGCCGGCGGCCTTTGCGATACCGCCTTGGGCAGCGACACCGGCGGCTCGATCCGTATTCCGGCAAGCTACTGTGGCCTCTATGGGCTGCGCCCCACCCACGGCCGGATTCCGCTGGACGGGGTCATGCCGCTGGCCCCGAGCTTCGACACCGTGGGTTGGTTCGCGCGCGATGCCGCCAGTTTGGAAGCGGTGGGCGAGGTGCTGTTGGGTGAGGACGCGGCGGCGATGAGCTTCGAGCGCCTGTTGTTGGCCGAGGATGCGCTGGGACAGGCCACCACCCTGGCGCAGGAATCGCTGGGCGCCTGGATCGCCGGGCTGGAGATGCGGCTGACCAAGGCGCGGCCGGTTCACCTCGCCGAGCGTCCTGGCGCGCTGGATAAACTGATGCTGGCCTTTCGGGCGATCCAGGCGCGCGAGATCTGGGCGGTTCACGGCGATTGGATTGGCGCGACAAAGCCGCGCTTCGGCGAGGAAATTCAGGAGCGTTTTGACTGGGTTCAGACCATTACCGAGGCAGAGGCGGCGGAGGCCAGCCGGCTGCGCGCCGCCTTTACCGAAGATCTGGAAGCGCTGTTGCAGCCGGGGAACCTGTTGGTCTTGCCGACGGCGCCGGGCATTGCGCCGCTGGCCAACGCCCACCCGCAGGACCTGCGCGTCCATCGCAATCGGGTGTTGGCGCTAACCTGCATCGCCGGCCTGTCCGGCTTGCCGCAGGTCACGCTGCCGCTGGCCCAGGTGGACGGCTGCCCGTTGGGCCTTTCGCTGCTGGCGCCGCGGGGCAGCGATCGGGCGCTGCTGTCCTTCGCCACGGCCTTTTGCCGTCAGTCGTCGTAGGACACCAGGGTGTGGATCGGCACCTCGACTTTTTCCCGACCCTTCAGGGCGGTTAATTCAATAATGCAGGCGGCGCAGGCCACTTCGCCGCCGACCTTGCGGATCAACTCGACGGTCGCTTCCAAGGTGCCGCCGGTCGCCAACAGATCATCCAACACAACAACCCGCTGGCCAGGTTGAATGGCGTCGGCTTGGATTTCGATGGTGTCGCTGCCGTATTCCAGGTCATAGGTGTAGCTGACACAGTCGCCCGGCAGCTTGCCCTTTTTGCGCACCATCACAAAGCCGGTGCCCAGGTGCAGGGCCAGCGGCGCGGCGGTCAAAAATCCCCGGGATTCGATGCCGACAAGCAGGTCGGGTTTATAGGGCGCAATCATTTCGCCGAGCTGCTCGACCGCGCTGTGCCAGGCTTTCGGGTGGGCCAGCAGCGTGGAGATGTCATAGAAGAGGATGCCGGGCTTGGGAAAATCCGGGATACCGCGAATATGCTCTTTCAGGTCCATCGGTCAGTCTTGTCCTTGGTCAGGGTCGTTTGATCGTCGGCGCGCCATCTACGCGCCACCCCCGCGCCGGTGCGTCGATGCGTCGGTATCGTGAAGTCGGGGCGCGCCGGTCAGGCAGGGCAAAGCTAGCCAAAGTCAGGCAAAGGTCAAATCATTGCTGCGCCGCCAGCGTCATTTGGACCGTATGTTTCATATGATAATAAAAAAAACATTTGTTGCATTGATGAAAGTTGATTGCTAGCTTTTTTCGCTGTCCTTGACTTGGATCCCGCCATGCTCACCAGAGCCGAACTGCTTACCAGCCTGGAGGCTGACTATTGCGCGCTGCCGCGCCAATTGCAGCTTGCCGCGCGCTATGTGGTCGATCAGCCTGATCGGGTGGCGTTCGAATCATTGCGCGGCCTGGCCGGGCTCGCCAAGGTCTCGCCGGCCACCATGCTGCGGCTCGCCCGCCACGTCGGCTTTGCCGACTTTGATTCCTTTCGCCAGCCCTTTCGCGACAGTTTGACCGCGCCAACGGTGGAAAACTTCACCGGCCGCGCCCGCGACTTGCAGGCGCGCCGGAAGGTCGATGGCGCGGCCAATCTGCTGGCTGAAATGGCGACGGCGGAAGAACAAAATCTGGTACGCGCCTTTGCGCCGGAAAACGTCGCCAGCCTGACCCGCCTGGCGAAAATCCTGCTGACTGTTGATCGGGTTTATCTCACCGGGGGCCGGTCCTGCTTTGCCGTGGCGCATCTGCTGCACTACTCCCTCGCCTTGCTGCGCGAGGGGGTACGGCTGTTGCAGGGCGACGGCAGCGCGCTGTTTGATGGCTTGCGGCCTCTCAGCCAAAAAGACCTGTTGCTGGTTATTGGCTATGACCCCTATGCGCGCGAAAGCGTGGCGACGGCGCAGTTTGCCCGCGACAGCGGCGCCCAGGTCTGGGCTTTCACCGACAGCGCGCTGTCGCCGCTGGCGCGATTGGCCCAGGAGTCCGTCGTGCTGGACAAATCCCACCCCTCTTTCTTTCACTCCTTGCTCGGGGCCTTTGCCGCCGCTCAGGTTCTTGTCGGACTGGTGGCGGCCGAAGGCGGCGAGGAGATGCTGGAAATCCTCACCACCCGCGAAGATCACTTGGCGCGCTTCCAGGCCTATTGGCAGGCGCCGCTCAACAACGTTCGAGAGTAACCCCTATGACGTCCATTCTCCATCGTGCGCCCAAACAGACGCTTCCCGTCGCCGTCGCCGGTGACGGCGCCTACCTGATCGACCAGGCGGGCAAGCGCTACCTCGATGCCTCGGGCGGGGCGGCAGTCTCCTGTTTGGGGCACAGCAACAAAACAGTTGTCGCCGCCATCAAGGATCAACTGGATCGCTTGCCCTACGCCCATTCCGGCTTTTTCACCAATCAGCCCTCCGAGGATCTGGCCGCCTTTTTGGTGGCGGAAGCGCCCGGCGACCTGAACCGGGTGTACTTTCTGTCCGGCGGGTCGGAAGCCAACGAGACGGCGATGAAACTGGCCCGGCAGTATTTTGTCGAAAAGGGCGAGCCGCAGCGCCGCCATTTCATCGCCCGGCATCAGAGCTACCACGGCAACACCCTCGGCGCGCTGGCGATTGGCGGCAATCCGGGACGGCGGGCGCTGTATGAGCCGATCATGATGCCCGGACACTACATTTCCCCTTGTTACCCTTACCGCCATCAACGCGCCGACGAAGACCTTGCCGCCTACGGCCGGCGCGCGGCCGATGAGCTGGAGGCCAAACTGCAGGAATTGGGACCGGAGACGGTGATTGCTTTCGTCGCCGAAACGGTCGGCGGCGCCACCGCTGGCGCCTTGGCGCCGGCGCCGGGCTATTTGAAGCGGATTCGCGAGATCTGTGATCGCCACGGGATCCTGTTGATCCTGGACGAGGTGATGAGCGGCATGGGCCGCACCGGCTACCGCTTTGCCTGTGACGAAGACGGGGTGGCGCCGGACCTCTTGACCTGCGCCAAGGGCCTGGGCGCAGGCTACCAGCCGATCGGCGCCTGCCTGCTGAGCGAGGAAATCTATCAAACCATCGTCCAGGGCAGCGGCGCCTTCCAACATGGCTTCACCTATATCGGCCACGCCACGGCCTGCGCCGGCGCGCTGGCCGTGCAGCGCTTTATCCAGGCGGAGGATTTGTTGACCAACGTTCGGCGCCAGGGTCAGGCCCTGCGGGCGACATTGGAAGAGCGTTTCGGCCAACAGCCTCACGTGGGCGACATTCGCGGCCGTGGCCTCTTTCTCGGCGTGGAACTGGTGCGGGATCGGGAAAGCAAGGAAACCTTCGATCCGGCGCTCAAGCTCTTTGCCAGGGTGAAGCAGCAGGCGCTGGCGCGCGGGTTGATGTGCTATCCGGGCGGCGGCACGGCGGACGGGTTGCGCGGCGATCATATCCTTCTGGCGCCGCCGTTCATCATTGACCCGTCCCAGGTTACGGAGATCGTCGACAAGCTGGCGGCGGCGTTGGACGCGGCGCTGGCCGAAATTTTGTGATCGAGGTGTTGTGATGTCTGCGCAAACAAACGGCCCGACCGACGCCGATACCGATGTGACGGGCGCTCCCAAGTCCACTGCCGTCCCTGTCGCCGTCCCCGCCGCCGCGCCCACACCCGATCTATCCCTCGCGTGGGTTCCGGCGGTGCTGGCGGTCGCCCCCAATGGCGCGCGCCGCACCCATCGGGATCACGCTGCCATTCCCTTGACCGCCGAGGCGATGGGCGAGACGGCCCGCGCCTGCCTGGAGGCGGGGGCCGCCTTGCTGCACCTGCATGTTCGTCGGGCCGATGGCCGTCACCTGCTGGACGCCGACGCTTATCGCCAGTCGATCGCCGCGATCCGGCAGGCGGTGGGCGATGAACTTATTGTCCAGGTTACCACCGAAGCGGTCGGCCTCTATTCCCCTCAGCAGCAGGAGGCGCTGGTGCGCGCCTTGGCGCCCGAGGCGGTCAGTCTGGCGGTGCGCGAACTGGTGGCCGACGCGGCGGCCGAGGCGCGGGCCGCCCGTTTCTTTGCCTGGTTGGCGGAGCAGCCGACCTTCGTGCAATTCATCGTCTATTCCGCGGAGGATTTGCGCCGCTTCGATGACCTGCTGGCGCGCGGCGTCATTCCGGGCGCCCGCCATTCGCTGCTCTTCGTTCTGGGCCGCTACAGCCAGGGGCAACGGTCCGATCCCCTGGATCTGCTGCCGTTCCTGCAGGCCAATGAGCGCGATCATTGTTGGGCGGTCTGCGCCTTTGGCGGCAAGGAAAATAGCTGCGCGGCGGCGGCGCTGGCCTTTGGCGGTCACGTCCGGGTGGGGTTCGAGAACAATCTTTACCTCCCCAACGGCCAGGTGGCGCCAAACAACGCCGCCTTGATCCAGGCCGCGGCGGACGCGGCGGCGGCCTTGGCCCGTCCCCTGGCTACGGCCGCGCAGGCGCGGCAACTTTTCGCCAGGCTGAAAAATGTCTAGCTGTCGGCGCGCCGGATTTTTTGTTCATCAATTCATTTACAATCGACCTGACTGTGACGTGGAACCCGAAAGACTATCTTCTTTTCGCTGGGGGATTTCTTGTTATGATGGGTTCCAAGGGCGTTCGAGCTGGAACTTGGACGCCGGGGGTTAACCGCGGAAGTGATAGCCGTGGGGACCTTAAGCTTGGAAAGTCTGAAGCTGTTTTGACGACCGGAGATTGCGGAACAGACGTAAAGGGCGGGGCGACACGAAGGAACGGGGCGACGCAAGGGAACGGGGTGATGCAAAGGCGCGGGGCAGTGCAAAGGCGCAGTGCCTGGCAAGCGGGCGCTGCCTGTTCTTGGTTTCCTCGACCGGCGCGCTGCTCGACTGCGTGACGTTTTGCGCGTTGTCGATCGGTCGACTCCGAACGGTGGGGCTTCCCATTGGTCAGCGAGAAAGGGACAGCGGACCGTGCCCCTGGCTGCGGTTGTTTTGTCCGAATTCCGCCGATTTCCAGACGCGGCGACGCGCCTGGAAAAAAGAGACGGCTGAAACTGCCATCGGGCCTGGAATTCCCTGGCGCAAGGTGGCATTAGAGCCGAGTCTCTTTTTTTGCCTTCCCGGGGAGGGGGGCATGATCATTCGCCGAGCTTTCCTCATCCTGGATCGCTCTGAAGATTGTTAAGTTGGAAGGACTAAAAACTCATGAAGAAAATTATATTGACGGGCGCTGCCCTTGCGCTTGCCGTGGGGACCTTCGCGGCCACCAGCGGCGCTTCCGCGCAGGAACAGCAGTTCATTTCCATCGGCACGGGCGGCGTCACAGGTGTTTATTATCCCACCGGTGGGGCCATCTGCCGCTTGGTGAACAAGAAGCGCAAGGAAACCGGCATCCGCTGCTCGGTGGAATCCACCGGCGGCTCGGTCTACAACATCAACACGATCCGCACCGGTGAGCTGGATTTTGGCGTGGCGCAGTCCGATTGGCAGTATCACGCCTATAACGGCACCTCCAAGTTCAAGGACCAGGGCCCCTTCAAGAAGCTTCGGGCGGTTTTCTCGGTCCATCCGGAGCCCTTCAACCTGATTGTCCGCGCCGACTCCGGCATTGAAAAGCTGGAAGACCTGCCCGGCAATCGTGTCAACATCGGCAATCCCGGTTCCGGGCAACGCGCCACCACCGAGGTGGTGATGGACGCCATGGGCTGGACCAAGGACAGCTTTTCTCTGGCCGCCGAGTTGAAAGGTTCGGAGCAGAGCCAGGCGCTTTGCGACAACAAGTTGGACGCCATGATCTACGTGGTTGGCCATCCCGCCGCCGCGCTGAAGGAAGCGACCACGGCTTGCGACGCCAAGATCATTTCGGTGAACGGTCCGGTGATCGATAAGCTGATTGCCGACAACCCCTACTATCGCAAGGCGATCGTTCCCGGCGGTATGTATCGCGGCACCGACAAGGACGTTGAGACCTTTGGCGTCGGCGCCACCTTCGTGACCTCCGCCGATGTGTCCGACGACGTCGTCTATGCCGTGGTTTCGGCGGTCTTCGACAACTTCGACGACTTCAAGAAGCTGCATCCGGCCTTCGCCAACCTGACCAAGGAGGCCATGGCCAACGATGCGCTTTCCGCGCCGCTGCATCCCGGCGCCGAGAAGTACTACAGGGAAAAGGGTCTGCTGAACTAAACAGCAGGGCTCAAAGACGGGGAGCAGCGCTCCCCGTCTTTTTTTCTGGTTACCAGTTGTTTTGAGCTTTCCACACCGGGGCGCGGCCTGCCGAGGGTTACGGCGGACAAGCGGTCCGAGTGCCGGAGTTGTTGTTGCAGCCTTCCAATAAAGGAGGGCAGGAGGGGAAAATGGCGAAGGACGAAACCAATCGCCCGATGTCAGATGAAGAGCTGGCTGATTTGGTTGCCTCCACGGACACAGGGGCGCGAAAACCCGGCGGGATGGTCGGAACGCTCTTGATCGGCGTGGCTTTGTTTTGGTCGCTTTTTCAGCTTTGGATCGCCTCACCGCTTTCCTATAGCCTATCGGAAATGCTGGGCTTTTCCATTGTTCTGAACAACACGGAAACCCGCTCTATCCATTTGGCGCTGGCGGTCTTTCTCTCCTTCTGCGCCTATCCGGCCCTGAAGAGCAGTCCCCGCAACTATGTGCCGTTGCTGGATTGGGTCTGGGCGATTGCCGGCGCGTTCACCACCTCCTACTATTTCTTTTTCTATGAAGCCATCTCCAGCCGCCCCGGTTTGCCGACCACCTTCGATCTGGCGGTCGCCGGCGTGGGGCTGGTCTGTCTGCTGGAAGCCACCCGCCGGGCGCTTGGTCCGCCCCTCATGATCGTCGCCCTGGTGTTCCTGCTGTACGTTTTCTATGGCAACTCCGGCTTTGTGCCGGAGGTCATCCAGTGGAAGGGCGCGTCCTTCTCCAAGGCCATGAGCCACCTTTATTTGACCACCGAGGGGGTCTTTGGCGTCGCCTTGGGGGTGTCCACCTCCTTCGTCTTCCTCTTCGTGCTGTTCGGCTCGCTGCTCGACAAGGGCGGCGCGGGCAACTATTTCATCAAGCTGGCCTTTGCCCTGCTGGGGCACCTTCGCGGGGGTCCGGCCAAGGCGGCGGTTTTGGCGTCGGCGATGACCGGCCTGATCTCCGGTTCCTCAATCGCCAATGTGGTGACCACGGGAACCTTTACCATTCCGCTGATGAAGCGGGTGGGCTTTTCGGCGGAAAAGGCCGGCTCGGTTGAGGTCGCTTCCTCGGTCAACGGGCAGATCATGCCCCCGGTGATGGGGGCGGCGGCCTTTTTGATGGTGGAGTATGTCGGCATTTCCTATGTGGAGGTCATCAAGAACGCCTTCCTGCCGGCCACCATCAGCTATATCGCCCTGCTTTATCTGGTCCATCTGGAGGCGGTGAAAACCGGCATGACGGCCCTGCCCAAGCGGGTGATTTCCACTGTCAAGGAAAGCCTGCTGCGCACCGGAATCATCTTCAGTTCGCTGTTCATCCTGGCTGGGATTATCTACTTCGGGATCAATGCCTTAAAGTCGATTTTACCTGAGTCCCTCGGCTTGACGTCCAGCCTGATGATCCTGGCTATCTATGTGCTGCTGATCCGGTTCGCCGCGAAGCGGCCCGACCTGGAAATTGACGATCCCGACGCCGAAGTGGTCGAACTGCCCCACGCCGGCGACGTTGTGCGGACCGGTCTGCATTACATCCTGCCGATCGTGGTGCTGGTCTGGTTCTTGATGATCGAGCGCAAGAGCCCGGGTCTTTCCGCCTTCTGGGCTTCGCTGCTGATGATCTTCATCTTGTTGACCCAACATCCGCTGAAGGCCTTCTTCCGGGGTCGGGGCGCGGACATGGGCGCGCGCTTTCTGCATGGTTGCGGCGAACTGGTTGAGGGATTGATCGCCGGCGCGCGCAACATGATCGGAATCGCGGTGGCCACCGCCGCCGCCGGCATCATTGTCGGCACGGTGACCCTGACCGGCATTGGTCAGAAGATGGCCGAACTGGTGGAGTGGGCGGCCGGCGGCAGTTTGATGCTCGGCCTGGGCTTCACCGCGGTCATCAGCCTGATTCTGGGCATGGGCTTGCCGACCACGGCCAACTATATCGTGGTCTCCTCGCTCATGGCGCCGGTGGTTGTTGAGCTGGGGGCGTCAAACGGCCTGGTTCTGCCCTTGATCGCCGTTCATCTCTTCGTCTTCTACTTCGGCATCATGGCCGACGTGACCCCGCCGGTTGGACTGGCGTCCTTTGCCGCCGCCGCGGTGTCGGGCGGCGACCCGATCAAGACCGGCTTAACCGCCTTCTTCTATAGTTTGCGGACCGTGATCCTGCCGTTCCTGTTCATCTTTAACACCGATCTCTTGCTGATCGACGTGAGCTTTGTCGGCGCTGTTTTCGTCTTTATCCAGGCGACGGCGGCGATGTTGATTTTCGCCGGAGCCACGCAAGGCTACTTCTTTGCCAAGAACAAGCTTTGGGAGACCGCGGTCTTGCTGCTGGTCGCCTTCACCCTGTTCCGACCGGGTTTCTTGCTCGATATGGTTCAACCGGAGTTTGAAGAATCGCCGCCGACGCAGATTTTCCAAACGGTTGAGCAGTTGCCGGCGGGCAGCACCTTGCGGGTGCGGGTGGAAGGGCCGAGCTTTGATCGCCCGGACAAGATACTCAACAAAACCCTGCTGCTGCCGCTTGGGGATAGCGGCGACGGCGCGGCGCGGCTCAGCGAGCTTGCCGGCTTCCTCGTGACCATTGAGGGGGACCAGGCGCTGTTGGATGAACCCTTGCCGGGCAGCCGCTTTTTCGAGGCGCTTCAGCGGTTGGACTTCTATGGCGACCAGCCGGTGGTGATCAACCGGGTTCGGTTGCCGGCCGAGCGCTTCCCCAAGGAGCTGTTCTTTATCCCGGCGCTGCTCGCGTTGGCCTTGGTGATCAAGTTGCAGAGCCGCCGGACGGACGTTCCGGCCTTTTGATGGGGAGATTGAGAGATGTATAAGGATATCCTGCTCACCGTCGACCTGTCGGATTCGAAAGGCCAACAGAAGGCGACGGAGGTCGCGGTCGACCTGGCCGAGAAATTTGGCTGCCGACTGCATGTCTGCACGGTGGTGCCGGACTATGGCATGTCGATCGTTGGCGATTTCTTCCCGAAAGCCTATGAGAAAAAGGCGCTGGAACACGTCAATGCGACCCTGCACGAATGGACGCGCGATCACATTTCCGCGGGTATCTCTGTCCAGCATATCGTCGGCCATGGCACCATCTATAGCGAGATCCTCCGCTATGCAGGTGAAACCAAATGCGATTTGATCGTGATGGCCTCGCACAGGCCGGGGCTGGAAGACTATCTGCTGGGCCCCAACGCCGCCCGGGTGGTGCGCCATGCGAAGATGTCGGTGCTGGTGGTGCGCTGACGGCCTTTCGGCTGCTGGCCTTCCTGCTGCTGCTGTTGTTTTTCTCGACGCCGCTGCCGGCCGATGATGGGCACGACGCTGATTGGACCCCGCCGGAGACCCTTGTGGTGCCGGCGGGGTCTTTTTTCGTCGGCTCGGACCGGCGGGAAAGGGAGCTGGCCTACCGGTTGGATGCGGCCGGCTATGGCCACAGCCTGACTCGCCGGCAGGGCTGGTACGAGGGGGAGGGCGACAAGCGGCGGGAAAGCCTGCCGGCCTTCGCCATCATGGCGACGCCGGTCACCAATCGGGACTATGCCCGCTTCATCGCGCAAACCGGCCATCCAGCCCCCGCTGTCGACGCCGTGACCTGGAACAGCTATGGCTTGATCCATCCCTACGCCCGAACCCGACGTTTTGCCTGGCGCAATCGGCATCCGCCCGCCGGTCGCGCCGATCATCCCGTGGTCCTGGTCAGCCAAGCCGACGCCCAGGCTTTCGCCCGGTGGCTGTCGCGCAAGACCGGCCAACGCTGGCGGCTGCCGAGCGCGCTGGAATGGGAAAAGGCGGTGCGCGGCCCCGACGGGCGGATTTTTCCCTGGGGCAATAGCTGGGATCCCGGGCGGCTCAACAGCAGTGACCAAGGGCCCTTTGATACCCAGCCGGTGGGCCGCTATCCTGGTGGCGCCGGTCCCCATGGCCTGCTGGATGGCGCCGGCCAGGTCTACGAATGGACCGCCAGCGCGCAGCGGAACGGCCGCGTCGTCGTCAAAGGCGGCGCTTGGGACGACAAAGGCTGTGGCGTTTGCCGGCCCGCCGCGGGCCACGGGCGTCCGGCGGCGATCAAGCACATCCTCATCGGCTTTCGCTTGTTACGCGAACTGAACGGGTGAGATTTTTGGCGTCGAGGGGATTTGCAGCTTGACCCGGGTCATCACATTTATTTGAATCAATATGAGTTTTATCAAAGATCTTTAGGGCGCAATTAGCATCAATGGCAAAAAAATCACGCAATCTGGCGGGGTGCGCCGCCGCCTCGGTGGTCGATTTCGGCCAACTGAGCCGCGCCGACCTGGCGCAGATGGAAGCCGCCGGTCGGGAGGTGCTTGACGTCCATCGGGTGCTGACCAAGACCGGCGACAACGTGGTTGGCGAGCTGTTGCGCGACAGCGGAACCTTCTATGAATGGGATCACTTCCCGCCGGGCGATGTCTACGACCACGAGACTCATGCGCAATACTATTATCACGCGCACAGCGAGGAACAGCGCTTCCCAAGGGAACATGGTCATTTTCATACCTTTTTGCGCCCCAACGGGATGCCGGCGGGGATCAAGCCGGCGCCGGTTCCCGACTATCAGCCGCCGGCCGACCCGAACGACGCGCTTTCCCACCTCATCACCATTGCCATGGACAGTCGGGGCTTTCCTTGCAAGCTGTTCTCGGTGAACCGCTGGGTGACGGGGGAGGTGTGGTACAAAGCCGAAGATGTCATCCGCATGCTGGACTACTTTGTCATCGATCACGCCCGACCCTCCTGGCCGGTCAATCGCTGGATTACCGCCATGGTCCAGTTCTTCAAGCCGCAGATTGCCGCCTTGGTGCTGGCGCGGGATCAGGCGGTCGAAGCCCGGCGGGTCAAGCACCAGCCGGCGGACGTCTACGAAGACCGCGCGTTTGAGGTGTGCTCCCACCTGGATATCGACATCGACCAGCAACTGCGTCAGATCACGGCGGAGCTTCAGCGGCGCGGCTAGCGGCGGGTCGGTTTCACCGGACGCGCAACCTGATCTCAGGTGAACCGTAACACCGCTTCCTATCGGTCTATTGGCCGGCGCTCGACCCCAGAAGTGAAGCGCCAAAGGCTTCTTTGTCGGGCGATCACGCCAGCGGCTGGCCGGTAGTGGGATTTTATTCGTTGTTTGTGCGGTGAATAGATAAGACGTGAATACATAAAGTGGGCGGAGTGACATTTTGCGGCTGGAATTTTCTTGTTGTTTCATTCTTGATTAAGACTCTCAGGCGAAAGTTGAATTTCAACAGGCGATCCGCTGAAAACGGTTCAGTGGAGGCGCGAAAGATCTTCGCGAGATCCACCGGCGGGGCAGAACTGGTGAAGTGATCGGAAGACAAATGGGTGGAACGATATGGCAGATGGCCTGACACAGGCTGATGTGGAGCACCTACTCACGGAGCCTTCCACGCAAACCCAGGCGCAAACCGCCGCGAAGATCGCCAAGCAGTTCCGCGACGCGCAGTTGTCGGAAAAAGAACGGGAACTGGCGTCCGATATTTTCCGCACCCTGGCCCGGGGCGCGGAACTGATGGTGCGCGAGGTGCTCGGCGCGGAGTTGAACAACTCGCGCGACCTGCCCCACGACATCGCCTTGAGCCTGGCAAGGGACGTGGACAGCGTGGCCTTGCCGGTGTTGCGCTCCTCGGAGGTGCTGAGCGACGCCGACCTGGTGGAGATCGTCAGCCAAAGCGGGGTGGACAAGCAGAGCGCCATTGCCGCGCGCCCCAGCGTCTCTAATTCGGTTTCCGACGCCTTGATTGACTTCGGCACCGTCGATGTGGTCGCGCGCCTGGTCGGCAATGAAGGCGCCGAGATCGCCGAGACCGGATTCGAGCGGGTGTTGTCCAAGCATGGTGAAAGCGGGCAGATCGGTGACCGGCTGTCGCGCCGCGCCGTCATGCCGCCGGCGATCATGGAAAAGGTGGTGGCGGCGGTCAGTGACCGGTTGCAGCAATACCTGCAAAGCCGCAAGGACCTGTCCGGTGACGTGGCGGCGGAAATTATCTTGCAGGCCCGTGAGCGCGCCGTCGTTGATCTGGCCCTTGGGGGCCGTGACGCCTTCGCGGTTGAGCGGCTGGTGGAGCAGTTATACCGGCAGCGTCGCTTGACGGCGTCGCTGCTGTTTCGCACGCTTTGCTTTGGCGATTTGGCCTTCTTTGAACTGGCGGTTTCCTGCCTGTCGAACGTGTCGCTGAGCAACACCCGAATTTTGCTGCATGAGGGCGGCGAACTGGCGTTTAAATCGATCTATGACAAGGCCGGGTTGCCGGCGCGCCTCCAGCCGGCGTTTCACGAGGCGCTGAAACTGCGCGACGAGATGGATGTGGACGGCGGTCCCGATACCCGCCATCGGTTCCACAGCCAGCTGTTGGAACGCACCCTGACGGCCTTTGAAGGCGACCAGAGCTTGAGCCACGATGACGTCGAGTTTTTGATGGAAAAACTGAGCCATATGGCGGCGTGACCGCACCGCATCGATAGACAGCGCCAGGGCTGCCGCGGGCAGCCCTGGCGTTTTTCCGATGATCCGCCACCCAGGTGATCAGCGGGTGATCCGCCGGCGCGCGGCGACGGAAGTCACGCTTCAAACGGGACCAGCAGCTGATTCCGTTTGAACCGTTCCGGCCGCTAGTTGAGCAGCACGCGGGGGAGCCAGAGCGCGATGTCGGGGAAAGCCATCACCATTGCCAAGCCGATCAGCTGTAGGATCACAAAGGGGATAATGCCTTTGTAGATCTGCTCGATCTTCACGTTCTTCGGGGCCACCGCCTTCAGGTAGAAGAGCGCGAAACCGAAGGGCGGCGTGAGGAACGATGTCTGCAGATTGACCGCCAGCAGAATGGCGAACCAGTAGACCACTTCGAACTTGTCGACATGGGCGCCGAAATCCATCGCCTCGATGATCGGCGAGAAGACCGGCAGGACGATGAGGGTGATCTCAATCCAGTCGAAGAAGAAGCCGAGGAAGAACACGATCCCCATGATCAAGAACAGCAGTCCCCAGGAATCCAGACCGAGCGCGTCGACCAGATCGATGACGATGTCGTCGCCGCCCAGCGCGCGAAAGACATAGCTGAACACGGTGGCGCCGATGAAGATGCCGAACAGCATGGCGTTGGTCTGCGCCGACCGGAAGACGGTCTGCCAGAAAACGCCGGCGAAGTGGCTGAACTCATTGAAAAAGCCGCCGCCGACTTCTTGGTCATCAATCAGATTGCGTGAGATCTTCGGGCCTAAGTTTATGCGCTCCACGCCCAGCGTCGGCAGGATCACCAGATTGACGAAGGCCAGCACCACCGCGCCCATGGCCCCCACGCCGGCCGCTTCGGTGGGCGTGGCCCAGCCAAAGAGGATCGAGCCCAGCACCAGGAAGATCAGGAAAATCGGCGGCAGGAAGGACCGCAGCACCATCACCAGATGGCCCGTTAGCCGGTCCGGTCCGAAGTCCTTGCGCGGCTTGGGAGCCAGCTCCGGCTTCCACATGCACAGCATGATAATGTAGAGCAGATAAAGGCTCGCCAACATCAGGCCGGGGAAGAAGGCCGCGACGAACATGTTGCCGACCGACTTGGCCAGCAGGTCGGCCATGATCACCAGCATGATCGAAGGCGGGATGAGAATGCCCAGCGTGCCCGAGGCGGCGATGGTGCCGGTGGACAGCGATGTGTTGTAGTGGCGTTCCTGCATCACCGGCAGGGCCAACAGGGTCATCATGACGACCGAGGCGCCGATGATGCCGGTGGTGGCGGCCATAATGGTGCCCATCAGCGTGACCGAAATGGCCAGGCTGCCCGGTACGCGCTTCAGCAGCACCTGCAGGCAGTTCAACAGATCGCGGGCGACGCCCGAGCGCTCCAGCATGGTGCCCATGAAGATGAACATCGGAATGGCTGTGAGAATGAGGTTCTCCGCGATTCCGCCGAAGATGCGCGAGGGAATGGAACCAAACTGAATGAAGACAAAAACGTCGAAGTACATGCCGATGAAGCCGAAGGTCATTCCCACGCCCAGCAGAACAAAGGCGACGGGAAAGCCCGAAAAAAGCATCAGCGCCAGCAACCCGAACATGAAGATTGGCAGAAGGTCGATGAAATCCATCTGTCTAATAGTCCCCGCCGACGGTCGCTGGAATTTGTGATTCGGGCAAATGGCCGGTCAGCCCGGCCAAGGTCTTGATGAATTGGGAAATTCCCGCCAGCAGCAACAGAACGAACATCACAATGAGCGAGCTTTTTAGAATCCATATATTGGTTAAGCCGATGACCGACTTGGAAATCTCGCCCTCGCCGTAGGACGCCATTGTGTAGTTGAAGGTGAGGTAAATGGCGATCAGGCAGAAGGGCAACAGCGCCACTACGCAGCCAATCAGCTCGATCCAGTATTTACTCTTGAGCGACAGCCGGTCGCGGATCAGGTCAATGCGGACGTGCGACTGGTGGACGTAGGCATAGCCAATCACCAGGGTGAACAGGAAGGTATGGGCCCAATATTCGGTTTCCTGGAATTGGGTGGAGTTCATACCAAATGGCTTGGGGACGCCGAAGTAGCGGGTCACCACATCGTAAACCACCGCGACCATCAAAAAGACGCCGGCCCAAGCCCCCAGCTTGGCGATGGCGGATAGCACGCGATCAATGATGGCGGACAGCGTTAAAAGACCTTGCACAGGAAGCCTCGATTCTTTCCATCCCGTGACGAAACCCTGGCCGCCTT
>CAXBMB010000003.1:0-94186 GCA_963976695.1 uncultured Rhodovibrionaceae bacterium | reverse complement strand
ATCGTGCCGATGTTCACGTGCGGCTTGTTCCGCTCAAATTTTGCCTTAGCCATAGTTCCAAAGTTCCTGCTTTTGGACCACGTCGTTTCGCGTCGCCCAAGGCCATGATCCATCTCTCGAAGGCAAAACCTTCGCAGCGTGTATTCGTACCAACCGAGCATTTGGAGCGGGTGACGGGGATCGAACCCGCATAACCAGCTTGGAAGGCTGGGGCTCTACCATTGAGCTACACCCGCAAAGTCTTGCTCTCTGTTAGCCCATCGCCGATGTCGACAACTGGCTGCGAAACTGAGCAGTGGTGGAGGGAGTTGGATTTGAACCAACGTAGGCATAGCCAACGGATTTACAGTCCGTCCCCTTTAACCACTCGGGCACCCCTCCACAAAACACCAAGGACTGCTCAATTTCGAACCGGCTTAGCGACCGGTGCGACGGGGCTGCGGTTTATTGCTTCCCCCCCCAGCTGTCAACCGCAAATCGCGTCAAAAGCTGCTTTCGAGTCACAAAAAATCCGCCTCCCGAAAAGTTGGCGTCTGGTTTTGCCCGGTCTTATGGAATAGTAGGTGTCGCCATGACAAAAACCAAGATCAACAGAAGCCGCGACAAAGCTGGTGCGACGCGCCACAAGGGCGGCCAAGGAAGAGACGCGCGGATCCGATCCGGCGGCGCGAGCGATCTCTATTTGTTCGGCGTCCATGCGGTGCGCAGCGCCCTGGAAAACCCGGCCCGGCGCTGCCGTCGCCTGCTGGTCACCAGCGAATCGATGGCGCGCGAATCAAGCTGGCTGACGCCGCTGCTCGACGCCGGGGTCAGCGCCCTGCAGCCGCAGGTGGCGGCGCGCGACACCCTGGACGCCTTGCTGCCGCCTGGCGCGGTTCATCAGGGTCTGGTGCTGCAGGTCGAGGCGCTGAAAATCGCCCCCTTGGGACAGCTCATCGCCGACCTGCCGGCAGGCCGGACGGTTATCCTCGCCCTCGATCAGGTCACCGATCCTCACAATGTCGGGGCGATCCTGCGTTCGGCCGCCGCCTTTGGCGCGGCCGCCGTGATCAACACCGATCGCAACGCCGCCCAGGAAACCGGCACCCTGGCCAAGTCGGCCTGCGGTGGTTTGGAGCATGTTCCCTACCTGCAGGTCTCCAATCTGGTGCGCACGCTCGAAAACCTGAAAAGGAAGGTTTCTGGGTTGCCGGCTTCGCCGGCGAAGCCGAGGAGAACCTCCACCAGGCCGAACTGCCCGAACGACTGGTGCTCTGCCTTGGCGCGGAGGGGGCCGGCCTGCGCCGCCTGACCCGCGAAACCTGCGATCTGTTGCTGGCGCTGCCCGCCAACGGTCCGATTCGCGACCTCAACGTTTCCAACGCCGCGGCCATCGCGCTGTACGAGCTATTGGGCCGGCGGAGCTAGATTGCGAGCGGCCGGGAAAGCCGCGTCGGGCGCGTCGACTCTATCCTGGCTCACCCTCGAACCTGGCTCACCCACGAATAGACGGATACGCGGCGGCGCCACGGGATAACGCGGGATAAGGGGGATCACCGCAGCGACGCCCTTTATCCCGCACCGAATTATCCCGCACCGACGATTCCAGAAAGACGGCGGCGCTAGAAAGACGGCGGCGAACAGGCGGAAACGACAACCGCCTCGACCGCGCCCAGATTGCGGAAACGGTGCGGCGTGCGGCTGTCGAAGTAGTAGGCGTCGCCGGCCTTCAGCACCTTGCGCTGGCCGCCCACGGTCAGCTCCAGCTCCCCGGCGATGACCACCCCCCCCTCCTCGGCTTCATGGCGCAGCAGCGCGTCACCGGTATCGGCCCCGGGCTGATAGCGCTCATGCAACAGCTGGATCGCCTTGCCCCGCAGATCCCGTCCCACCTGGCGGTAGGAAATCGCGCCGCTGGCGATCTCCACCAATTCGCGCGCGTCGAAGAAGACCTGCTCGGTGGATTGCTCCAGGGCGAAAAAATCGGTCATGGAAATCGGAATGCCGTCGAGCACCTTTTTCAGCATCCCGACCGAGGGGCTGGTTTCATTGCGCTCAATCAACGAAATAACCGCATTGGACACCGTGGCCCGCTTGGCCAGTTCCCGCTGCGAGAGATTATGCATCTCGCGCAGCTCCTTCAAGCGTTTGCCTAAGTTGAATTCCGGGTCGTTGGCTTCCATTGTTCTTTCGGTCTTGGCCCAGTTGTTTGTTCACGATATTCAACAAAGCATAGGTGATTCCGCTAAAATTTCCCAGGGTTACTATTTTTTTTGTCAAGTTTATTAAGCATGGTGGTATTGATACCCTGTACAGTATCGCCCCTCACTATCGCCCCTCATGTCGGAGCAAGAATATGGACGGTTCGGCCCTGCCTGTAGATCCCAACAAAGCGCCCAACAACCTGGATTCCTTCTGGATGCCCTTCACCTGGAACCGGCAGTTCAAGAAAGACCCGCTGCTGTTGGCGTCCGCCAAAGACATGCACTACACCACGGTCAATGGTCAAAAGATCCTCGACGGAACCGCCGGGCTGTGGTGCTGCAATGCCGGTCACGCCCGCGAGCGCATCACCAAGGCGGTGCAGCAGACCGTGGAACACCTGGATTTCGCCCCGACCTTCCAACTGGGCCACCCCTTGGTTTTCGAGCTGGCCCAGCGGCTGACCGCCATGGTGCCGGGCAACTACGACCATGCCTTCTTCTGCAACTCCGGATCCGAGGCGGTTGACTCCGCCCTGAAGATCGCGCTGGCCTATCACCGAGTGCGCGGCGACGCGGCGCGGACTCGCCTGATCGGTCGCGAGCGCGGCTATCACGGCGTCGGCTTTGGCGGCATCTCGGTCGGCGGCATTGTCAAGAATCGGATGTTCTGGGGCCCGCTGATCAACGGCGTGGATCACCTTCCCCACACCCACGACCTGAGCCGCAACGCCCACACCCGGGGCATCCCCGAGCACGGCGCGGAGTACGCCGACGAGTTGGAGCGAATCTGCGCGCTGCATGATCCCTCAACCATCGCCGCGGTGATTGTCGAGCCGGTGGCCGGCTCCACCGGCGTGCTGATTCCCCCCAAGGGCTATCTCAAGCGGCTGCGCGAGATTTGCGACAAGCACGGCATCTTGCTGATTTTCGACGAGGTGATCACCGGGTTCGGTCGCCTCGGCACCGGGTTCGCGACCGAATACTTTGGTGTACAGCCCGATATGATCACCTGCGCCAAGGGACTGACCAACGGCGTGATCCCCATGGGCGCGGTTATCTGCCGGGAAGGCATCTACGACGCCTTCACCGATTGGGCCGATGACACCGGCAGCACCATCGAACTATTCCACGGCTACACCTACTCCGGCCATCCGGTCGCCGCCGCCGCCGCGCTGGCGACCTTGGAGACTTATCAGCAGGACGGGTTGTTTGAGCGCGGCGCGGCGCTGTCGGGCTACTGGGAGGACGCGATTCATTCGCTTGGCGACGCACGCCACGTCATCGACATTCGAAACCTGGGCCTCATCGCCGGCATCGAACTGGCGCCGCGCGAGGGCGCCCCGACGGTCCGGGCCTACGAAGCCTTCAAGAGGTGCTTCGACGCCGGGCTCTTGGTCCGGGTGACCGGCGACATCATCGCCTTGTCCCCGCCGCTGATCATTTCGAAAGAACAGATTGACGAAATAGTCCACATCCTACGCAAAGTTCTTTCTGAACTGGACTGATCGAACCTGTAAAAGGGGAGCTTCCAACGAGAAGCTCCCCTAATTTTTTACCCAAAACCGCCCCAAACAAACCTCCCGCTGGGAAGCATTCAACAAAAAAGGAGCCTTTGGCCATGCGCATCGGTGTGCCCAAGGAAATCAAGACGGAAGAGTATCGCGTTGGCCTGATTCCCGCCAGCGTTCGCGAATTCATCCATCACGGCCACGAGGTGGTGATCGAAACCAACGCCGGCGCTGGCATCGGCTATGACGACGCCGCCTATCAAGCTGTCGGCGCCCGCATTTTAGACAGCGCCAAGCAGGTGTTCGACGCCGCCGACATGATCATCAAGGTCAAGGAACCCCAGGCGGTCGAGTGCGAGATGCTGCGCCAAGACCAACTGCTCTTTACCTATCTGCACCTGGCGCCCGACCTGCCGCAGACCCAGGGTCTGATCAAGTCCGGCTGCGTGGCGGTGGCTTACGAAACGGTCACCGACCGGCACAACCGCCTGCCGCTGCTCGCCCCGATGAGCGAGGTCGCCGGACGCATGTCGGTGCAGGTTGGCGCCCATTGCCTGGAAAAACGCCAGGGCGGGGCCGGCATCCTGTTGGGCGGCGTCCCCGGCGTCGCCGCCGCCAATGTGGTGGTGATCGGCGGCGGCGTCTCGGGCACCAACGCCGTGCGCATGGCCATGGGCATGGAAGCCAAGGTGACGGTGATCGACCGCTCGCTGGAGCGATTGGCGGAACTGGATATGCAGTTTGGCCGGGAACTCAACACGATCTATTCCACCGTCGATTCGATCGAAGACTGCGTACTGTCGGCCGATCTGGTGATCGGCGCGGTGCTGGTGCCGGGGGCCGAAGCGCCCAAGCTGGTCACCCGCGAGATGATCTCGCGCATGAAGGCGGGGTCGGTCCTGGTCGATATCGCCATCGATCAGGGCGGTTGCTTCGAAACCTCCAAGGCCACGACCCACAGCGATCCGATCTATATCATCGACGACGTGGTGCACTACTGTGTCGCCAACATGCCCGGCGCGCTGGCGCGCACCTCGACCCACGCGCTGAACAACGCCACCCTGCCCTTTGCCCTGGCCCTGGCCAACAAAGGCTACCGCAAGGCCCTGGCCGACAATCCGCACCTGATGAACGGCCTGAACGTGGCGCACGGCAAGATCACCTACAAAGCGGTGGCCGAGGCCCACGGCCTGGACTACACCAAGCCGCAGGAGGCTTTGCAACTCTAGACGCGATCAACCGAGGCCGACGCGCTTGGCGCGTGCATGCGGTCGTGACCGCGCCCTGAATTGGCTTGCGTGGCCGGCCCCGACAAGCAGGCTGTCCCGCCGTCAGCGCGGGCGGCGGCGGCGCGGCTGTGACGGCCGCGTTTTGAACGGCGAACCGGGGGGTGGCTTTGCCGGCCGCAGGTTAATATTCGATAACCTTGATTTCCACGCGGCGGTCGCTTTCGAAGGCGGTTTTGCCAACGATCCGGCCAATAAAGGTTTCGCCGAAGGCTTGACTGCGAACCTTGGTCTGGTAAGGAAGCCCGTCCAGGCCCTGCGTCTTCAAATAGTTTTCGACGGTCGCGATGCGCCGCTTAACCAACGCCTCATTGAGGTTGACGTTTCCGGTGGCGTCCGCCTGGCCGATCAAGCAAATCTCCACGCCGGGAACACCCTTATAGCGGGCGCTGATCGCATCCAAGGCCGCCTGGCCCTCGGACTTGAGCTTGGCGGAGGACACATCGAAGTAAACCACCGTCGGCCCGCCGGTCGCCTTGCCGCCGGAGCGAATTCTGCATTCCTGCGCCCAGGCCTGCGTACTCGGCAATACGACCGCCGACAGGGCCAAGGCCACCAAGAGCGTGACGATACCCCGCTTCGGGCGACGGTTTTTTGCAGGACTGGCTGAGCTTTCAGCACGCTGAATGGACGACTGGAATAGGAGCATGTCGTTACTCATCCTCACTGTACGAACCGGTTCCAAAAAAGGTCTGCCGCTTAATTTAACCCCTATTTAGCCTCTGGGCGGAAGGCTACAACTGAAAGATGTCTAAAATTCGCCCTATCTTGGCAGGCGCGTCGCCAGCGGGTCGAACCGCGTCACGCGCATACAACGCGGAGCGCGCCGACCTGCCCTCTTGCCACCTGCCCTCTTGCCATTGGCGATGGCCGACGGCATGCTTGTCCCGGGCAAGGGTCCCAATCAAGCCGCCGGTGGTCAAACTGATCGTCGGCTGTTTCGACCGGCGTCCGCCCGCTGGTGGCCGAGCGGGGAAGAGATGACGGATCAGCAGTCCATCCTTCGCCTCGCTGGTTTCGTTGTCGATAACTTTGTTGTCGGTGACTTTAGTGTCGGTGACTTTGTTATCGGTGGCTGTGTTATCGGCCGCCAAATTTTTGGGCGAACCTTGTCACAGGGTCACTCCCGTTTCGCGCCTTGCCGCAGTTGCCGCAATCGCCGGCAGCAGGTCTTGGGTTCTCGCCACGGATGTCCGACGTCGGACGTCCGGCCTGGCGCCAGGACGGCCGGGCCAGGCGCGCGGCGGCTCGACGCCAATTGATGATTTTCGTCCCCTTGCGCCGCTGTTTGACCCCCAATTTTCTTTGGCGGCGCAAGGGTTACCGCGTGAGAGAATTGGGGGACGACAGCCCAGGTTTTTCGCGATCCGTCGAAAACCACAGGGTGAAACCGCATGAGTTCCTTCATGAGCGAAATTGAAGAGTTTTTGAAAAAGCACCGCATTGAGGAAGTCGAGTGCTTGGTGCCCGACATGGCGGGTATTGCACGCGGCAAGATCCTCCCCGCCCACAAATTTCTATCCGGAATGAAAAGCAAGGGGCTGCGCCTTCCAGAATCGGTTTTTGTGCAGACGGTTACCGGCAGCTATCCAGCGGAAGAAAAGGTCCAGGTCACCAACCCCGCGACCTCCGACATCTTCTTGAAGCCCGATGCCAGCACCATTCGTCTGGTGCCCTGGTACAGCGACCCCACCGCGCAAATTATCTGTGACGCTTTTTACCGCGACGACTCGCCGGTGCCCTTTTCCGCCCGTCAGGTCCTGAAGCGGATCGTCACGCTGTTTGCCGAGATGAACATCACCCCCATCGTGGCGGCGGAGATGGAGTTTTATCTGGTCGAACCGACCGACGATCACGACTACCCCCTGCGCCCGCCCATCGGACGGTCCGGGCGGCGGGAAACCAGCCGTCAAGCCTATGGCGTTGACGCGGTTAATGAGTTCGACCCGATGTTCGAGGAAATCTACGACTTTTGTGAAGTTCAGGGCATCGACATCGATACCCTGGTTCATGAATCCGGGGCCGCGCAAATGGAGATGAACTTCGAACATTGCGAGGCCCTGCTGCAAGCCGACCAAGCCTTTCTATTCAAACGAACGGTGCGCGAAGCCGGGCTGCGCCACAAGGTTTTCGCGACTTTCATGGCCAAGCCGATGCAGGGCCAGCCCGGCAGCTCGATGCATCTGCATCAGTCGCTGGTCAACTCTAAAACCAGGCAGAACCTCTTTGCCACCAAGAAGGGCGAGAACACCGCGCTGTTCCTGAGCTACATTGGCGGGTTGCAGCATTACCTGCCCGCCGCCCTGCCGCTGTTCGCGCCAAACGTCAACTCCTACCGCCGCCTGATCCCGGATAGCGACGCCCCGATCAACTCACACTGGGGCATCGACAACCGCACGGTGGGGCTGCGGGTGCCCTACTCCGACGCCGACGCCCGGCGGGTGGAAAACCGCATGAGCGGCGCGGACGCCAATCCCTATCTGGCCATCGCCGGCTCGCTGGCCTGTGGCTACCTGGGCATAACCGAAAACCGCAAACCCCGTCAGCCGATTGAAGGCGACGCCTATCGCCTGGCCCACACCCTGCCACGAACCCTGTATGACAGTCTCAACCGCCTCACCACCTCCAAGCCGCTCAAACAGGTTCTGGGAGAACAGTTCGTCTCGGCAATGCAGGCGGTCAAGGAAGCCGAATTGGATGCCTATCAGCAGGTGATCTCCTCCTGGGAGCGCGAACATCTGCTGCTCAACGTCTAACGGCGCAGTCACGGTTTGAACCGATCCAACTTTGGCGCGACAGGAGGACCCCATGCCCCTCTCCAGCACTTCCCGCATCGCCCTGAGCTTTGTGCTTTTCTTCGCCTTGCAACTGCTCGCCTCCGGGCTGTTCCAGGCGGCGGCGCAGACAAAGGTTTTTCAAAGCGCGAAGCAGGCCTTTCGCGTCACGGTGCTGACCGAGCAGCTGGAATATCCCTGGGGGCTGGCCTTTCGACCCAACGGCGACCTGCTGATTACCGAGCGTCCAGGCCGTCTGCGGATTTTCAGGGACGGCGTCTTGCTGCCCAAGCCGGTGGCGGGGCTGGCCCGCGTGGTGGCCAGGGGCCAAGGCGGACTGCTGGACATCGCCCTTCATCCGCGATTTGACGAAACCGGCTGGCTGTATCTCAGCCTATCGACCAATGATCGCCAGGGGGCGCCGCAGAACCTGGGCACCAGGGTTATCCGTTACCGCCTGGTCGGCGATCGGCTGGTCGAAAGCCGGGTTATCTTTGACCTCAAGCGTAAAACCCCCAGCGGGCTGCAATTTGGATCGCGGCTGGCTTTTGACGATCAAGACTATCTCTACATCACCGTCGGCGACCGCGACGCCGCGCAGCGCGCGCAAGACCCGAGCGACGCCGCCGGGTCGGTGCTGCGGCTGCGGGACGACGGCCGCGTTCCGGCGGACAATCCCTTCGTCGGCCGGCCCGGCTTCGATCCGGCGATCTTCAGCTTCGGTCATCGCAATCCGCAGGGCCTGGCCTTCAACCCCCAACGCCGAGAAATCTGGGAGTTGGAGCACGGCCCCAAGGGCGGCGACGAGGTTAACCGCCTGCTGGCCGGCGCCAACTATGGCTGGCCTCTGGTTTCCTTTGGCGTCAACTACTCCGGCACGCCCGTGGGCCAGGGGAAAAGCGCGCAAGAAGGCCTGGAACCGCCGCAGTACCACTGGACCCCCTCCATCGCCCCCTCCGGCATGGCCTTCCTCACCAGCGAGGCCTATCCGGGCTGGAAAGGCAACCTGTTCGTCGGGGCGCTCAAGTACCAACTGCTGTCTCGTCTGGAACTGGCGGGCGCCAAGGTGGTGCGGGAGGAACAGCTCCTGGCGGGCGAATACGGCCGCATCCGCGATGTCCGACAGGGCCCCGACGGCCTGCTCTACCTGCTGACCGACGCGGCGCGGGGAAAACTGCTGCGTCTCGACCCGCTTTAGAGTCAGGATCGGTTTAAATGGAACCGCGACCTGATCCCGTTTGACGCTTGTCTTCGCCTTTGGCGCCCAGGTCCTGCAACGCCCGACGAAGCGACAGTCGATCCAGCGAGTCAACCGGCAGGCCGACAAAACCGTCGATCCGGCGGGCGATCATGCGATAGACATCGGCCAGTTGAACGGCGATGGCCGCCTCGCTGCCTGTTAAGCCGGCGGGATCGGGAAAAGGCCAATGGGTGGTTATGGGATGACCCGGCCAAACCGGGCAAACCTCGCCGGCGGCGTTGTCGCAGACGGTGAAGATAAAATCCATCTGCGGCGCCGTCGCACGCTCAAAAACCTCCCAGCTTTTGCTGGCCAGGTGATCGACGTCATGGCCCATCGACCGCAGCAGCTTGACGACCCGTTGATTGATCTGGCCGGTGGGACGACTGCCGGCGGAAAAGGCCCTGAAACGGCCGTTCCCCAGGCTGTTCAGCAACACCTCGGCCATGATCGAGCGGGCGGAGTTTCCGGTGCAAATAAAAAGCACGCTGTAGGGTTGAGCGGTCATCAAAGTCACCAAATTAAAGTTCCGCCTCGTCGCCGCGCGCCTTGCCCGCACGGCGCTGACGACTATCCGGCCAGGCCGCACAGATCGGGGCGCCCCATGCAACAGTCCTGCATCAGAAAGTCCAGCAGACCGCGCGTGCCCTTGACCTCGATCCGATAGATTATCTTCCGGCCCTGCCGCGTCGAGGTCAGCAGGCGCGAACGCTCCAGATTGCCAAGATGAAAGGACAGCGTGGCCGGGGTGACGTCGAGCAGCAGCGCCAACTCTCCGGCGGCCAAACCTTCCGGAAAATGTCGAACCAGCAGCCGAAAAGCCGCCAAGCGGGTCGGTTGGGCGAGGGCGGCAAAAGCCGCCAGGGCGTGTTCATCGTTCATAATTTGAGAAATATCAAAGTATGCGCGCCGGCTGCCATCGCAGTTTGATGATTTTTTTGTGACAGTTATATGTCGTCCCAGTATAAGTCGCCCCGGTATATTTCCCGCCAAGCGCTGCGACGCGGATCGCCAGCCCGCTTCCAACTGGCGACGAAAAATAAAATCACCGACAGCGCAAGTTTCTACAAAACCGGCCCCTGGTTCTGCACTAGAGTCGGAATCACGACAGAACCGAAGCGCCAAGCGCTGCTTTCCTGGTCGATCACACGCGAGACTGTCGCCCATGCAAACCTACAGCCGTCACGGCATCACCCAGCAACAGGCCAGCGACTTTGACGTCGCCGCGCCGAAAGAAGCGGTTGCCCAAGCGACGACTCCAGAAAATCGGCTGCCCGAAAATCAGACCCCCAGTGGGATGGCGCCGGGGATCGTCGCGCCGGGCATCGCCGCGTCGGGGGTTGTGGATCCGGAAGGCTTTGGTCAAACCGATGTCGCCCACTTCTGGAAGGCCGCGCGCTATGGTGACATGGAATGTCTCAATGCCCGGTATCGCAAGCACAGCTATGCCCTGCACACCCACGACACCTACGCGGTCGGCCTGATAACCGAGTGCGCCGAGCGCTTCTACTATCGTGGCGAACAGTGGGTCGCGGGCGCCGGGCAATTGGTGGTGGTCGAGCCCGGCGAGCTTCACAATGGCCAGCCGGACGAGGAGATCTTTTCCTACCGCATGTATTATCCGGCGCCGGCGCTTCTTTCCGGACTGCTGGAGGAACTGACCGAAAAGCCGCAATCCTATCTTTCCTTTCCCAGCGCGGTGATCGACGATCCAGCCCTGGCCCACCGGTTGCTGCTGCTGCATCGACGCCTGGAGGGAACCGGCAGCCGGCTTGAAGTCGATGGGGAGTTCCTCGGCGCCATGGGGCAGTTGGCGCTGCGGCACGGCCAGCGGCGCAGCGCGCTAAAGACACTGGGCCGGGAGCGCCAGCCGATCCGGCGGGTCCGGGATTACTTGGACGCCCACGCCCACGAGGAACTTGACCTGGCCGACCTGGCCAAGCTGGCCGGGTTTAGCCGTTTTCACCTGCTGCGGGCTTTCCGCAAGGAAGTCGGCGTTACCCCGCAGGTCTATCAAATGGATCGCCGCGTGGCCCGCGCCAAGACGCTGCTCGATCAAGGACTGGCGCTCAGCCTTGTCGCCCTGGACTGCGGTTTTTTCGATCAGGCCCACTTCAGCCGGACCTTCAAGCAGCGCGTCGGGGTTCCGCCAGGCCACTACCGCCGCGCCCGGCGCGGGGCCGAGGCGCGCTAGCCCGGGTCCCGGCACTTTTCCATGCCAAGAGCAAGAAGCTACAAGACCGCACGCCGATTTTGCTGCTAGAGCGGTTTCAGTCCTGCTGTCGGCTCGACTGGAAAGCGCGGCCGAGCCAACAATCCCCGCCCTCACCCGCCCGCCACCGCCGGGCCGAAAAGGGAAATCTACGGAAGATAAATCTTGGAAAACCAGCTATCGGAAAATCAACGCTCGGACATCGCGCGCCGAGACGCCTCCGCCCGCGGCCGGCGCGCCACCCGAAGTGAGTTTGCCGCCGGCGCCGTCGCCGTGCTGCCGATTATCATTTCGGTTTCCGCCTACGGACTGCTCCTCGGGTCGGTGGGACGGCAGGCCGGGCTCTCGCCCTTGGAAATCCTGCTGATGAGCGCCACGGTCTTTGCCGGCGGTTCGCAGTTTGTCGTCCTCGAACTCTGGCGCGAGCCGCTGCCCGTCGCCACGCTGCTGATCACCACGTTGCTGGTCAACCTGCGCCATCTTTTAATGGGCGCGACGCTGGGTCCCTACATGAAATCGGGAAGCGCCGGCGGCAACCTTTTCCGGCTGTTCTTCCTGGCCGACGAGGTTTGGGCGCTGGCCATACAACGCGGCCGGACCCGTGGCCTGACGCCGTCCTTTTATCTCGGTGTCGGGCTTCCGCTCTATCTAGCGTGGCTGCTGTCGACCTGGTTGGGCGCGCTAATCGGTGACGTGATCGCCGACCCGGTGGCTTGGGGCTTCGATTTCATCTTCGCGGCGGTCTTTCTGTCGCTGCTGGCGGGCCTGTGGCAAGGGCCGCGCAGCAGCCTGTTTACCTGGCTGGCGAGCGGCGGATCCGCCGCCCTGGCCGCGCTGTGGCTGCCCGGAGTTTGGTACATTCTGATCGGCGCCGGCGCGGGCATGGCCGCCGCCGCGCTCAAGGCGGGGCGGTCGTAATGGAAAACCTGCTGAAGCTGGATTTAACCGCCCCGGAGGTCTGGTCGTTGGATCCGCAGGTCTTGCTGTTGCTGGCCGGCATGGGCGGCGTGACCTATCTGACCCGCCTCAGCGGCTACCTGCTGCTCAGCAAGCGCAAGCTGGGCGCGCGCTGGGCCGCGGCTCTGGAGGCCGTTCCCGCCGCGATTCTGCTGTCGCTGATCGCGCCCATGGTGCTGACCCGGGGGCCGGCGGAAAGTCTGGCGGCGCTGCTGACCTTCTTGCTGGCCTTTCGTCTGCCGTCCCTGCTGGCGATCCTTCTCGGCACCCTTGCGGTCGTCTTACTCCGGCAGCTGCTCTAGCTCCGATCGATCACGACGGACGCGCGGTGCGCGTCGCCTGCAACATCAAGCGCCTTCTATTCGGGTGCGCCGCGGCGCGATCACCGGTCCGGCCCTACTTCAGGGTAATGCGGTGAGCCCAGTTTTTGCCGTCACTGACCACGATCTCGTCGAACCCGAGCAAGCGGACCAGATCGTAAAAGGTGAACCAGTCCTCCACGCCATAGTCGGCAAGGATCGGCAGGGTGCGGGCCACGGCGGTCAACTGCGCCATATAGGCGCGAGCCCGGTACAGCGTGTCGAACGGCCCGTCGGCCACCGCCAGGATGATCATCTTTTGGGCTTCGGCGCCCTTGGCGAAAAGCACGAAAGGAAGCGGCGAGGGACTTTCCATCATGCCGTTGGCGAAGGCGGTAATGAAGCCGACACGCAAAACCCGCTCGGCTTCCGCCATCACCCGGCTCCGGGAAACATAGATCTCCTGCGAGGTTATCGTCGGATAGTAGTAACCTTCGTGAGCCGGTTTGTTCGCCTCCGAGAGGCTGTTGTCGCCGGTGGCGTTGGCCGGCGCGATGATCGCAAGCGCCAGGAAGAGATAGGCCGAAGCCAAAACCAGAGCGACGACGGCCGAACGCCCACCGCGCCCCCCAATTGCTAACGTCATGCGTAAAACTTTCTTGCCTTGGCCTTGCGGCGTTGCACAGCTGGCGCGGTCGAAGCCGACCTTTGCCATCGCGATGATGTCAGCTTCACGTCGGCCTGTCATCCCGGCAACCGCCCTGCTGGTCCGCTGTTTCTCATAGCTTGGCGGCGGATCTTGGCGGGGCGACCGGCGCTGTCGGACGCCGCGCCGAGCGCGCGCGCCCAAGCCGCGACATTCGACGCACAGTTATTCCCGCAGAGGGACTGCCCTTGCGCCGACGAAAAGCTATGCTTGCTTCAGCTTTAGCGGTTAGGTTTTGGTTGAGCGGCCGAACTTTTGCCGACGCGCGCCGGCGCGGACCCCCAGATGTCGGACGGGACGCCGCGCCCTTCAGACAAGAAAGAGCATCCAAATGCCAGACCATCCCTCCTTTGCATTCGTTGCCAGCGACGTGCCCCAGGCCCGCAACGCATTGGAGCGTCTAAATCAACGCTACGCCCCGGTTCCGGTGGCGGAGGCGGACGTTGTTGTGGCGCTGGGCGGCGATGGCTTCATGCTTGAAACCCTGCACACCCACATGCGCAACGGCGTGGCGATTTTCGGCATGAACTGCGGCACGGTTGGTTTCTTGATGAACGAATATCGGGAAGACGGCTTGATGGCGCGCATCAAGCAGGCCCAGCTGCAAAGCCTTCACCCACTGCGCATGACCGCCACCTGTGGCGGCGGAAACCAGCATAAGGCCCTGGCGATCAACGAGGTGGCGCTGTTTCGGGAAAGTCGGCAAGCCGCCAAGGTGCGGATCAAAATCGACGACGTCACCCGCCTGGAAGAGTTGGTCTGCGACGGTGTGCTAGTGGCCACGCCGGCGGGCAGCACCGCCTATAACCTTTCGGCCCACGGGCCGATTTTGCCCTTGGGCGCGCCGCTGCTGTCGCTCACCCCGATCAGCGCCTTTCGACCTCGCAGGTGGCGAGGCGCGCTAATTCCCCATGGGGCGGAGGTAACCTTCGAGATTTTGGAACAGGGCAAGCGTCCGGTCAGCGCCACCGCCGATTATACCGAAATCCGGGACGTCAAGACCGTTGCGGTCCGGGAAGATCGCGGCGTGGAGCTGCGACTGCTCTTCGACCCGGAGCATAATCTGGAAGAACGGATCCTCAAGGAACAGTTTGTTCCCTAGCGTGAGATCGTCTCGGGCGTCAAGCGCCCGCCGTTCAGGCCGTCTCGCCCCTCAAAAAAAAACTGCCGCCCTGAAACCGGACGGCAGCGGCTGGCCCAAGTGGGCCCAAGGAGGCGCGGGGCGCGCGCCGCAGCCGAGAGCCGCAGCCGGGAACCCTGGCAGAAAGCCGCAGGCGCGGCGCTCAGACCTGCCAGAACGGCTTGCTGATTTCCTTGTCGATATCACTGGCGCTCAGGCCCAGGTCGTGGCGGATATGGCCTTCCATACCCTTGAGCTGCTCGCGCTGCTCAAACCGCGCCTGCCAGGCGAACAGCGTATCGACGGCAGCGGCCAAAACAGCGAGGAAACCCCGGGGGCGCGTCGGCGCGGTAACACGAGAGGTCGAAGACGCACAAACTGTCATAGACATGAGAATGATCCTTATCCGAAACATTGCGACTTTTTTGACCCTATAGCCTGCAAGTCTGCTGTGACCGTAGATTTAGAGAGGTTTGCCCTTTGTCTCAAACGATGTTATTTCATATATCGGATTAGATTTTCTCATCTTTTAACGGAGTGCCGCGATGGCCGCCCGGCGTTTGCCCCCGCTCAACGCGCTGCGCGCATTCGAAGCGGCGGCCCGGCATCTCTCCTTTACCATTGCAGCGCAAGAACTTAGCGTGACCCAAGCGGCGATCAGCCATCAGGTGAAGGCGCTGGAAACGCATATCGGCGTCCAGCTCTTTCGGCGGCGCAACCGCACCCTGGAACTTACCGAAGTGGGTTTTGCATACCTGCCATTCCTGACCCAGGCTTTCGACCTGCTGGAAACCGCCTCGCGCAAGCTGGTGCAACAGGAGGTCGAGGGGCCGCTGAAAATTTCCGTGCTGCCGTCTTTTGCCACCAAGTGGCTGCTGCCGCGCCTGCAGAAGTTCCGGCAGCGCCACCCGGAAATCGACGTGCTGGTGTCAGCCCGCGAGGAACTGGTGGATTTCTACGCCGAACAGATCGATCTCGGCATCCGCTACGGCAGGGGCAGCTATCCCGGTCTGTCGGTTGAATGGCTGATGGCCGATTACAAGTACCCGGTTTGCAGCCCGCAGCTGCTCAAGGCGGACCTGCCGCTGACCTGCCCGCAGGATCTCAAGAACCAAACCCTGTTGCATGACGACGTCGCCGGCGGGGCGGTGGACATCGACTGGGGCGACTGGCTGACCATCGCCAAGGCCGAGGACATCAACTTTCGGCGCGGACCCGGCTACAACGACTCCTCTATGGTGATCAATGCCGCCATCGCCGGCCAGGGGGTGGCGCTGGCCCGGCACTCCCTGGCTCAGGTCGATATCGCCAACGGCCTGCTGGTCGCGCCCTTCGGCCCGGAAGTCGCCACCGGCTTCCACTATTTCATTGTCACCGCGCCGGAGAGCCGTGACTGGCAAAAGGTGACGGCCTTCCGAAACTGGCTGTTTGAAGAGGTGGCCGCCGCGGGGATGGACAGTCCGCCGTCGGAAGGCCTGCGATCCGGCGAGGCGATCGTTTGGGAGCGCAGCGGCGCCTACGCACCCTTCAAGGCCGACAAGAAGTCGGCGCTCAGCCTGACCTCGCGAGATCGGAAACCGCCCGGCCGCGAGCGGGATAACGAGCGGGATAACGAGCGGGATAAGCGGTGATCGCTGTAAAGATACCCACGCGGTTCATTCGCTTTCAGCAAAGCTGCCTTGCCGCCACGTCCTGTTGATTGTCTGCTATAGATCCCTTGCATCTTGGCTGTTGGCGACCAAGCGCCCGGTCAAATAATTCCACGGAGTATTTCCGCATCATGTCTCGTCCCTCCGCGGCCAGCCGCGCCATGATTGAGCGCTTGATCGCTTTTGACACCACCAGCCGCAACTCCAATTTGGACTTGATCCATCACATCCGTGACTATCTGGCGGATCTGGGCATTGAAAGCCAGTTGGTGCACAACGACGACGGCAGCAAGGCCAATCTCTACTGCACCATTGGGCCAAAGGACGTGGCCGGCGTCGCCCTGTCCGGCCACACCGATGTGGTTCCCATCGACGCTCAGGACTGGCGCAGGGATCCCTGGAAGGTCAGCGAAGCCGACGGCAAGCTGTTCGGCCGCGGCAGCTGCGACATGAAATCCTTCATCGCCGTCTGCCTGGCCTTCGCCCCGAAGTTCCAAGCCGCCAACCTGAAGATGCCGGTCCACTTCTGCTTTTCCTTTGACGAGGAAGTCGGCTGCAAGGGCGTGCGGCCGCTGTTGGAATTTCTCTCCCGACAGGCCGTTCAGCCGCGTCTGGCCATCATTGGCGAACCCACCCTCATGCAGGTGATCACCGGCCACAAGGGCAAGCTCACCCAAACCTGCCACGTCCAGGGCTTCGAATGTCACTCTTCGCTCGCGCCGCAAGGGGTCAACGCCGTGCAGTACGCGGCCAAATTGGTCGACAAGCTGACGGAGATGGCCGACCGAAAGGCCGCGCAGGGCCCCTTCGACCCGAACTATGACGTGCCGCACACCACCATCCACACCGGCGTAATTTCCGGCGGCACCGCAGTCAATATCGTGCCAAAGGATTGCCAGTTCACCTTTGAGTTCCGACTGCTGCCCCAGGACGATGGCGCGTTGCTGTTCCAGGAAGTCAAGGACTACGCCGCCCGCGAACTGCTTCCCGCCATGCAGGCGGTCCGGCCCGAGACGAGCATTACCTTCGAGGAATATTCCTCCTTCCCGCCCCTCGACACCCCCATCGACCATGAAGTGGTGGCGCTGGCCAAGGCGCTGTCCGGCGCCAACGCCACCTCGAAAGTCGCGTTCGGCACCGAGGCCGGGCTGTTCTCCCACGCCGGAATCCCGGCGGTGATCTGTGGCCCCGGCTCCATTGAGCAGGCCCACAAACCCGACGAATATATCACCCTGGAGCAGGTGGCGCTCTGCGAGGCTTTCATGGAACGTCTGCGCCGCCACCTTAGCCACTAGAGTTAGAGTGTGATCGACGAGGAAAGAAGCGCTGCACTGTCCCAAGAGGCCCCGCATGACCACCAGCCCGTTGGCGAAACAAGCTCAGGAAACAGGCATTACCACAGTTATATTCGACATGGGCGCGGTCCTGATCGACTGGGATCCGCGCTACCTCTATCGGCGGATTTTCCAGGACGAGTCGGCGCTGGAGGACTTTCTCGCCCAGGTCTGCTCGCCGCAGTGGAATCTGACCATGGATGGCGGGCGACCGGTGGACCAGGCGCTGGCGGAGCGGCAACGGCTTTACCCCCAGCACCACGACGCCATTCAGGCCTGGAAGGACCGGTGGCCAGAAATGCTGGCCGGCAGCGTGCCGGGCAGCGCCGCGCTGGTGCGCGACCTTCACCAGGCCGGCGTTCCGCTCTACGGCCTCACCAATTTTTCCGCTGAAACCTGGCCCCATGCCCAGGCGCGCTTCGCGTTTCTCTCCTGCTTCGAGGATATTTTGGTTTCCGGCCAGGAGCGGCTGGTCAAGCCCGCGCCGGAAATATACCACCGGCTGCTCACCCGAAACGGCCTGCAGGCCGGCCACTGCCTTTTCATCGACGACAGTGAAAAAAATATCGCTGCCGCGCAAGCCGTTGGTCTCCAGACCCACCACTTCACCCAGGCGTCGGGGCTGCGCCGTCGGCTCGTCGCCGCGGGCCTGCTGCCGCCCGAGGTTCGCGCCGAGACCGCAAGCTGATGGACCTGCAGGGTAAAAAGCGCATCTTCGCCATTGCTTTCGCATTGCTGCTCGGCAGCCTGGGAGGCTATGCCGCCTTTATCTTGCGCATCCCGCTGCCTTGGATGATCGGCGCCATGCTAGTCACCACCATGGCGGCGCTGAGCGGCGCCCCAATTGCCCAGGCGCCACCGCTGCGCACGGCGATGATCGCGGTGCTGGGGGTCATGCTGGGCAGCGGCTTTTCACCGGAAATCGTGGATTCGTTGGGGCGCTGGTCGGTGTCACTCGCTGCCGTGGCGCTCTACATCTTCGTCTCCACCGGGCTGGGATATCTTTATTTCAACCGGATTTGTGGCCACGATTCGGTCACCAGCTACTTCTCGGCCGCGCCGGGCGGGCTTTCCGAGATGACCCTGGTGGGCACGGCAATGGGAGGGGATGAGCGGATAATTTCACTGATGCACACCCTGCGGATCCTGCTGGTGGTGATGACCCTGCCGCTCGCCTTTCGCTGGTTCAACGGCATGGGGGCGGCCAACCGCCCGCTGCCAGGGCCTGAATTTGCCAGCCTGGCGCTGAGCGACATGGCGGTGCTGCTGGCCAGCGGCGTGATCGGGTACTACGGCGCGCGGGCGCTGAGGATACCGGCCGCCGCCGTAGTCGGACCGATGGTGGTTTCCGCCGCCGCCCACCTGAGCGGACTGACCAGCGCCAGACCGCCTTTCGAGCTGGTGGCCGCCGCGCAGATCGCCGTCGGCGCGGCCATCGGCGCGCGCTTTTCCGGCACCGCGATTTCGCTGGTGATCACCGCGCTGAAGCAAGCGCTCGGCGCGACGGCGATCCTGCTGGCGGCCACGCTGCTCTTTTCGCTGCTGCTGAGCTACTTGATCGACCAAAGGCTCGACGCCCTGGTGCTGGCCTTCGCGCCCGGCGGCTTGGCGGAAATGAGCCTGATCGCCATTGCCCTGCAGGCCGACGCGGCCTTTGTCGCCACCCATCACATCTTGCGGATCTTCCTCATCGTGGTCCTGGCCCCGCTAGCCTTCCGGCTGCTTCGCGGCAAGCGCCGGGCGGCAACCGAAAGCGGCGAGCTGTAACCTCAGTCGGCGGGCGCGGTTTTCTGTCCCCAGACAAAGCCGCGGCAATGGGTCAAATGCTTGGGGTTGTCCATCAGCTTCCAGGCGTGGGTGGTTGCGAAACCCGCCGCCGTCACCAGTTGGGCCGCACAGGACAGGGTCGGCGCGAACCAATTGGAATCGTTATTGCCGTATTCCTTGTTCGGATAGAACTCCATCACCACTTCACCCTGGTTGAACCCTTTGCCCAGCCCGCCCCGATAGGGACTGAAGTCATCCGCGATGGCGGTCTCCACGAAAATCGCCCGGTCGCACAGCGCCGACACCTTGTCGAGGGCCAGCAGCGGGTGGCGCAGGTGGTACAGCACGCCAAAGAACAGCACCACATCGAAACGGCCAAGCTGTGCCTCGGTGATGTCATACACCGAGATGTCCACCCGCTTGCACTGGGCGTCGCTGTAGCCAAAGGCCTTTTTGCAAAAGTCGAACGTCTCCCAGGCCTTCCGATCGGCGTTCTCCAGCAGACCGAGGTAGTCGGAAAAATCATCGATTGCCACCACCTCCCTGGCCCCGCGCCGCAGCGCCTCAAACGACCAACGCCCATCCCAGGCCCCCACATCCAACACCCGCAGCCCCGTCAGGTCCTTGGGGAGACGATAGGCGCTTTCGTCATGGGGCAGGTGACCGGGGGTGCGCACCTGCTTTGGCAGATCGATCAGATGGTACCAGAAGGGAAAGGCGGCAACGCCCTGTTCGAGCGCCGCTTTGGACAGCCCGCCGTCGGGAATGGGATTGAGACAGGGCTCAAGGCTGGGCTCAAGACCGGACTGAAGGTTGGCTTCAGGGTCGGCCGCAAGGCCGGACTCGCGATCCGGCAGACCGGCCGCCGACAGCTTTGCCTGCGCGACCAGATAACTTTTCCAGTAGTCCCGATAGGTCGCCTCCAGATTGCGGGTATAGCCCTGGGAATCGACAAGCGCCGAGTTGACGATCTGCGTCCGCAGCGATCCGCGCAGGGTTTCAAGGGCCTGCAGATCGGACGCCAACGCCTGGGCAAGGGAAATAAAGTCGCCGGCGCTCTCACTGGAGCAAAAGGCCAGGCCAACCTGGTTAAGCAGCGAGGTGGACACCCGCGCGGCATGATGGCCGCCGGCCAGGGTCAGCACCGGCACCCCCATGCACAGCGAGTCGAAGGTGGTGGTGGTGCCGTTGTAGGGAAAGGAATCAAAGCAGATGTCGACCTGCTGGTAGACCGCGTAGTGCTCACCCATGGTCTTGGTATAGTCGACGAACCGGATTCGATCCCGGCTGACGTCGTTCATCTCGAAGCGCTGGAATATCCCTTCCCGCAACGCGTCGCGTTCCAGATGGCGCGCCTTGAAAAGCAGCCGGCTGTCGGGAATTCGCCGCAAGGCCTGGGCCCAGATATCAAGGCTCAAAGGGGTTAGCTTGGCGGCATTGTTGAACGACCCGAAGGTGATGTAGCCGTTGGTCTTGGCCGGCAGCGAGCCTGGTTCGGGCAGGCCCCGCGCCGGCTTTAAGGTGGAGTAACCCTTGGCGAAGCGGGTTAGCTTTTCGCTGTGGAGATGCTCGGTCTTGCCGACCGGATCGGACCAGGGATCGGTGATCCGATAGTCCATGGTCTGCAAGCCGGTGGTGCCGGGGTAGCCATAGAAGGTGACCTGAACCGGCGCCGCGCGGCGGGCGAAGACCGCCAGTCTATCGCCGGCGGTGTGCCCGGACAGATCAACCAGGATGTCGATCTTGTCGTCGCGAATGCGCCGATAGGCGGCGTCATCGTCCAGTTGGCTGATATCGCGCCAGTTGCCGAAGGTCTTTTTGAAGAACGCGGTGGTGTCGTCGGATTTGACGTTATTGTAGTAGCCGAAGGTTTCCACCACCTGCGGGTCATGGCTCAGTAAGATCGGCAAGATCCCAAAGGTCACCACGTGCTGGCGAAAATCCGCCGACACATAGCCGACCCGCAGCTTGCGATCCGGGTCCCAGTCCAGGGCGAACCCGGGGTCCTTTGGATAGAACGGGCGCATTTTATCTTCAGCCCAGTCAAAATGCGCTTGCGCCACCTCTTCGGCCGAAAGGTCGGCCCGGTACATCAGCTCCAGCAAGCTGTCGCCCTTGCGCCGCAGAAAGGGTTCGCCACTGTTTTTCGGCGGCAGGACGCTCCACCCCTCCTCGAACTTTGGCGGCCGCGCCACCGGTTGCGTGGTTTTCCGCTTGTTTTTCCGCTTGTTTTTTCCGCTGTCCACCCGCACCCGCCTCGTCTCCACCGTTTGGCCAAGGCTGCATGAGACAGGCCTCTGCCGGATTAGAAAAATATCATCGGCGACTTTCGCCTTTTTTGGTTAATTTTCCCTTAGAGGCTGACCGCTTCAAACTGACGCTGTGCGCCGCCGTCCAGGTCGATCCGGCGCCTGTCATCCGACTGGCGCGTGATGGCGCGCGTTCGATCATCCGGCGCAGCGGTTGGAGGTCTGCCGCAGCTGTGACAATTTCAAGGTGGGCCCGGTCGTCATTTTTCCGCCACAAGGTTGTCACCGCGCCGACACCGGAGATCCCTAGATATGCGTCCTTGGTAGATGTGACGAAGGAACAGGAAGATGGCTGAACGATGGAGCAACGCTGGCGACGAACCCCGTCTCGAAGAAATTTACAGCGACAGCCTCTTTGCCCTAATTCTGAAGCGGGACCGCCTGCAGGCCGAAGATGTCAAGGCGTTGGTGGCGCGGGTGCAGGCCCGCCTAAAGGCCAACAGGCTTTCCAACTCCGTTGCCTTTGTGCTGACCTGGCGCGGCGCGCCGACCTTGGCGGGCCTGCCGCTGCAACCCGGCCTGCCCTTGCCACGGATCGCCTGACCGGCGGCGGCGGCAGCCGGGAGCAGGACTTTCGGAAGGCGGCCGGTCGCGGTCTGGCTCGCCCGCCGGCTCGGCAGATCAGCAGATCCGCAGGTCAGGCGATCGCGAGGTCAGGAGCCCAACCACGGAGCCACGGCCACGGCCGAGACCGAATTTTTCGGTGACCCATCAATCACCTTGTCGGAATAAACCAGATAAACCAGCACGTTGCGCTTCTGATCATAGAAACGCACCACCTGCAGGGATTTAAACACCAGGGACCGGCGTTCCTGGAAAACCTTCGCGCCGTCCTGCTCCTTTATATTGGCCGGCAGGGTGATCGGCCCGACCTGGCGACAGGCCAGATTGGCGTCGGAGGTTTCCTCGGCCAGACCCAAGCCGCCGGTGATCCCGCCCTTCTTGGAGCGGCTGACATAGCAAGTCACCCCCGGCACGTCGGGATCGTCGAAAGCCTCCACGACGATTTTGTGATTGGGCCCGATCCACTTGAACTCTGTGCTGACTTCGCCGATCTCCTCCGCCTTGGTCGGGATCGCCGCAAACAACAGCGGCAAGGCAAGCAACAGGGCGAGGGCGGCGGGGACTTTGAACAGCAGCTTCACGATTTTCTCCATCGGCGCGCGCGGCAGCGGCGCGAAACCGGCGTGTCCGCCGACGCGCTTGCTGCACCCACGCTCGGTTGCGGGACCCGACCGGCCCCGGAGGATAAGGCGCGCCGCCATCTTCAGCAGCACGCGCCTTCAGATGCGCCGCCCGGCTGAAAAAAACAAGGGCCGCCCGGCCAAAGACGGCCCTGATTTTTTGTTGCGCCAAGACCAACCGGTCCGACCGACAGCCGCCCCGGGGCGAAAGTCCGACGCCCTCGCCCGGGTCGCTAGGGCTGTCGCGCCAGGGTCCGCAACCGGCTGTCGAACTCGCCGCGGTCGACATAAAAGCCAGAGAGCCGGCGGCGGCCCGTGCCGGGATCGAAAGCCGCCCGGCCATGCAGCACCCGGCGGTTGTCGAACACCACCATCTGCCCGGCCTGCAGCATCAATTCGACCCGATAGGCCGGTGCGCGAACCCGCCGCATCAGCTCCCGATAGGCCGGGTAGAACAGCGCCATCTGCGCCGACGGCAGGTCCAGCACATCCACCAGATGGGCGTTGAACCGCAGATCCTTGACCTGGCCTCGGCTGTCCAGGCCGATGACCGGCCGGTGAATGTGCAGGTCGCAGTCTTGATCGTGAAAGCGCGCGGAAATCGCGGTTTCGGACAGCACCTTGAAGGCCTGGGGGTGTTGCTGGCGCAAATCCTCGATAATCTTGTAGCCGTCGGCGAAAAGCGACCCGCCGCCTTCGGCCTGGTTGGTTTGACAATGAAGAAACTGATAGCCCGGCGGCAACTCCTGATTCGAAAGATCGGTGTGCAGTTGCAGCGCCAGGGCGGTATAGGCGAGATTATTCGGATCGGCCTTGCTCTCGACCGAGAAGTCCAGACCGAAGTTGGTGCGGCGCAGGAACCCCACCCGCTCGCCGACCGCCCGGCTGAACGCCGGATCGTCGCCAAGGCCGGTCACCAGCGCCAGCCCGCTGTCGGCGAAGGAGCGCATCCAGTCCAACAAGGCCGCGTCGCTGTCGCAGAGCAGGAACGCATCGGCCTGGGGGATCTGGCCGAGGCTTTCCCGATCCCAAAGCCGCGGCGAGGGACTGGCCGGGTCGGGTCGACTTGTCCCGGGCCGATGCGCGCGCAACCACGCGCCGGCAAAGCGGGACCGGTGGCCGCCTTCACGCCAGTCGATAACCAAATCGCCGTCCTCCAGCCAGCTCGCCAGCGGGGCGAGGTCATCGCTGACCGACAGCAGATCGAACGTCCGCTCCTTGGTCTGGGGGTGAAAGCCGCTGGGGCAGTTGTCGCGCAGCCAGAGATAAAGATAGTCGGCGCTGAGGCCATCGGCCCAGGTAAGCTTCAGGAAGGGGGCCTGCGCTTCAACCGCCGCCAAAGGCGGTTGGGACGACTGGGACCGGAAATTGGATTGGTGATCGGATTGGGAATTCGACAGGAAAGACATCGGTCTTGACCTTGCATTACATGGAAGAATCTCGGCGCGGCAATCAGGCCGCCCGGGGCGGCGGCCACCAGCACTGTATCTTGCCGAAAGGGTGCCCCGGCGTGCGCAGGACGCGGCGCTGAAGTCGGGGGGAGGTTGTAAGCGCGATCATGGCGCCAGAATAGCGCGCTCACGACCACCTTGCACGTCCATCCGCGACCTCGGCAAAGCCGATTCAGGCTAAGCCGATGCGAGCCGGCGGGATCGGAGAGGGCGCAGGGTTCACCGCACAAAAAAAACGGGCGCCGCACAAGCGACGCCCGTTTCTGCTGCCCCTCAGCGGAAATTGAGGCACAGCGGGAGGAACTTTAGCTAAAGGCCCGACACCCAATCCCGGCACCCGATCCCCGGCAATGCAATCCCGGCAATCCGGTTCCGACAGCGCGGGCCTTTTCATCCCCTTTCAATCTTTATCGCCGCCGGAGCAAGCGCAAAAAGATGAAAGCGGTCCGGCCGCTTACTGCCAGCTCTTGATCAACTCGTCATAGTCAACGGTGATGCCCTGGGGCTTCTCGTTGGCCAGCTTGGCTTTCGGCGATCCCGGTTGATTCAGCCAATATTCCGGATCGCGCTCTTCGTTGAGCTTGGGACCGCAGGCCCCCTGAACGCCAGAGCGCTCGATCCGGGCCATGACCTTATCCTGCGCCGCCGCCAAGGCGTCCATCGCCGCCTGCGGAGTCTTAGCGCCCGACGACGCGTCGCCGATGTTCTGCCACCAAAGCTGCGCCAACTTGGGATAGTCGGGAACATTGGTGCCGGTGGGCGACCACTGCAGACGCGCCGGCGAGCGGTAGAACTCGATCAGCCCGCCAAGCTTGGGCGCCCGTTCGGTGAAGGAAGGATCCTGAATATCGCTTTCACGCACGAAGGTCAGACCGACATGACTTTTCTTCAGCGACACGGTCTTGGAGACCGTGAACTGGGCGTAGAGCCAAGCGGCGCTGCGGCGCTCAACCGGCGTGGACTTCAACAAGGTCCAGGAACCGGCGTCCTGATAGCCAAGCTTTTGGCCTTCTTCCCAGTAAGCGCCGTGCGGCGAGGGAGCCATGCGCCACTTCGGCGTGCCATCCTCGTTCATCACCGGCAAGCCCGGCTCGACCAAGGCCGCGGTAAAGGCGGTGTACCAGAAGATCTGCTGCGCGATAGCCCCTTGCGCCGGCACCGGACCGGCTTCACCAAAGGTCATGCCCGGCGCGGAAGGCGGGGCGTACTTCTTCAGCCAGTCCACATAGCGGTCAACCGAGTAGACCGCAGCCGGACCATTGGTGGCGCCGCCGCGCGACACCGAGGAGCCGACAGGGTTGCAGCCCTCGACCCGGATGCCCCACTCATCAACCGGCAGGCCGTTGGGAATGCCCTTGTCGCCGGCCCCGGCCATCGACAGCCAGGCATCGGTGAAGCGCCAGCCCAGCGACGGGTCCTTCTTGCCGTAATCCATGTGGCCATATACCGGCTTACCGTCGATTTCCTTCACGTCGTTGGTGAAGAAATTGGCGATATCCTCATAGGCCGACCAGTTAACCGGCACCCCCAGCTCATAGCCGTATTTGGCTTTGAACCGCGCTTTGAGGTCCGGGTCGGTGAACCAGTCATAGCGGAACCAGTAGAGATTGGCGAACTGCTGATCGGGCAACTGATAGAGCTTGCCGTCCGGCGCCGTGGTGAAGGACTTGCCGATGAAGTCGTCAACGTCCAGGGTCGGCAGGGTGACAGCCTTGCCGTCGCCGGCCATCCAGTCCGAGATCGGCACGACCTGGTTATAGCGATAGTGGGTGCCGATCAGATCGGAATCGTTGACGTAGGCGTCGTAAATATTCTTGCCGGACTGCATCTGGGTCTGGAGCTTTTCAATCACGTCTCCTTCGCCGATCAGATCATGGGTAAGCTTGATGCCGGTGATTTCACTGAAGGCCTTGGCAAGCTGCTGGCTTTCATATTCGTGGGTCGCGATGGTCTCGGACACCACGTTGATTTCCATACCCTTGTAGGGTTCAGCGGCCTTGATGAACCACTCCATTTCCTTCAACTGCTCGGCTTTGCTGAGCGTCGAGGGTTGAAATTCTTCAATCCACTTTTTGGCGGCTTCGATATCGGCCATGGCCGATCCCGAGGCCACGAACATAACCATAGCGGCCGCCGAGGCGAGCAACATCCGTCTCATTGTCTTCCTCCAAAGTTCAACTGTTCAACTGTCAGCGATTGAACTGATTTTTATCGTTACCCACTCGAGCGCCCGACCGGGCGCCCCTCTCCTGCAGCCGTGGCCTCAAACCCAACGGAAAACGAAGTACGCGTAAACCAAGGAAAGCGGCACGGCCCACCACAAAGCCGAGCCGACAAAGCCCAGCCAAGCAAGATGAATAAAGGCACTGCCCAGCAGCGAGAGAAACAGGCGATCGCCCCTTGTCGTCTCGAAGCGCAGAATACCCACCCGGGGACCTCCCCCCGGGCTAAAATACTCCCAAACGCCCATGCTGAAGATCAGCAGGGCAATGAAGATAAAGAAAGCGGCTGTCGGCCAGGTCCAGGCCATCCAAGAAAAGTCCATCGGGCTGTCCTTCTGCTAGACCCGCCCAAGGGCGAAACCCTTGGCGATGTGATTGCGAACGAACCAAATAACCAGCGCGCCGGGAATGATGGTCAAAATGCCCGCCGCCGCCAGCACGCCCCAATCCACGCCCGCCGCGCCGACCGTGCGGGTCATCACCGCCGAAATCGGCTTGGCCTCCACAGAGGTCAAGGTGCGGGCCAGCAACAGCTCCACCCAAGAAAACATGAAGGTGAAGAAGGCCGCCACGCCGATGCCGCTGGCGATCAAGGGCATGAAGATGCGAACGAAAAAGCGTGGGAAAGAGTAGCCGTCGATATAGGCGGTCTCATCCACCTCCTTGGGCACGCCGGACATGAAGCCTTCCAGGATCCAGACCGCCAGCGGCACGTTAAACAGCGTGTGCGCCAAGGCCACCGCGATATGGGTATCGAACAGCCCAACCGACGAATAAAGCTGGAAAAACGGCAGCGCGAAGACCGCCGGCGGCGCCATCCGGTTGGTCAGCAGCCAGAAGAACAGATGCTTGTCGCCAAGGAAGCTGTAGCGCGAAAAAGCATAGGCCGCCGGCAACGCCACCGCCACCGACAGCACGGTGTTCATCACCACGTAGGTGATGGAATTGATGTAGCCGCTGTACCAGGAAGGATCGGAAAAGATCGTGCGATAGTTCTCCAGGGTCGGGTTCTCCGGCCACAGCGAAAAGAGCGACAAAATTTCCTGATTGGTCTTCAACGACATGTTGAGCAACCAATAGATCGGCAACAGCAAGAAGATGATGTAAAGAGTTGGCGTCAGCCATTTCAGACGGAATATCATCAACGTCACTCCCCTGCCTTGTCTTGACCGGCGTTGGTCATGACGGTGTAGAAAACCCAGCTCAACAGCAGGATGATGAGGAAGTAGATCAGGGACATCGCGGCGGCGGGCCCAAGGTCGAACTGCCCAATCGCCATTTTCACCAGATCAATCGACAGGAAGGTGGTGGCGTTGCCCGGACCGCCGCCGGTCAAGACAAACGGCTCGGTATAGATCATGAAGCTGTCCATGAAGCGCAGCAGCACTGCGATCAGCAGCACCTGCTGCATCTTGGGCAACTGGATGTAGCGGAACACCGCCCAACGCGACGCGCCGTCGATCTTCGCCGCCTGATAGAAGGCTTCCGGAATGGAGACCAGGCCGGCGTAGCACAGCAGCACCACCAGGGAGGTCCAGTGCCAGACGTCCATCACCACCACGGTGATCCAGGCCGCCACCACGTCTTGGGTGTAGTTATAGTCGATGCCCAGGGAGGCCAGGGTATAGCCCAGCAGGCCAATGTCCACGCGCCCGAAAATCTGCCAGATGGTGCCGACCACGTTCCAGGGAATCAGCAAGGGCAGCGCCATGGTGACCAGGCAAACCGGAACCCCCCAGCCTTTTTTCGGCATGTTCAGGGCGACGAAGATCCCGAGCGGAATTTCAATCAGCAGGATGATGGCTGAAAAAGCGAACTGCCGCAGCAAGGCATTGCCGAACCGCTGGGAGCTGAGGATGTCGGTGAACCACTCCGTGCCGATCCAGAAAAAAGCATTGCTTCCGAAGGTGTCCTGGAAGGAATAGTTTACCACGGTCATCAAGGGAATAACCGCGGAGAAGGCCACCAGCAGCAGCACCGGCAGCACCAGGAACCAGCCTTTTTGATAGACGGTCTTGCGCATGGGTCAGCCCTCCATCTCGATTAGGTGGCTATCGGCATAGATGTTAATTCCGGCCGGGTCGAACTGGATGGAGACCCCCTCCTGCGGCACCGGCTGGCCTTCCGGCACCATCAGCTTGACGTCATGGCCTTTCAGATCGGCGTGGACAATTCGATGCCGCCCCACATCCTCAACCTTGACGATATGAACCGGCAGTCCGGTCTCACCGTCGTTGCACAGCCGGACGAACTCCGGCCGCACGCCCAGCTCCAGGTTTTTTGCCCCCTGGGGCGCGGTCACCGCCTGGGGCAGGGTCAGCGGCGCGCCGGCGACAACCGCCTGGCGGCCCGCGATCTGGCAGGGCAGGATATTCATGCCCGGCGAGCCGATGAAATAACCGACGAAGGTATGGGCCGGCCGTTCAAAAAGCTCCTGCGGCGTCCCCACCTGCACCACCTCGCCCTCGTACATCACCACCACTTTGTCCGCGAAGGTCAGGGCTTCGGTTTGATCGTGGGTCACATAAATCATGGTGTGATCAAATTCGCGGTGCAGATGTTTGAGCTGGGAGCGCAGTTGCCATTTAAGGTGCGGGTCGATCACCGTCAGCGGCTCGTCGAAAAGAATGGCCGCCACGTCTGAACGCACCAGGCCCCGGCCCAGGGAAATTTTCTGCTTGGCGTCGGCGGTCAGGCCGCTGGCCCGCCGCTTCAAGCTGTCGCTCAACTCCAGCAGCTCGGCGATGCGCCGCACCCGGCTGTCGATCTCCGCCGCCGGCACGCCCCGGTTTTTCAGGGGAAAGGCCAGATTCTGGTACACCGTCATGGTGTCGTAGACCACCGGGAACTGGAAGACCTGGGCGATGTTGCGCTGATCGGTCGGCAGGTTGGCGACGTCCTGATCACCGAAAAAGACCTGCCCCTTGCTGGGGGTCAACAGCCCTGAAATGATGTTCAGCAGCGTCGTCTTCCCACAGCCCGAAGGACCCAGCAGCGCATAGGCGCCGCCGTCTTCCCAGGCGATGTCGAGATGTTTCAACGCGTAGTCTTCCGGACCCTGCGGATAGGCCAAATAGGAATGGGCCAGGTCTTTCAGATGAATTCTAGCCATCGGTCCCCTCCCTCAAGCCTTTGCCGTCGCATCGGGAACCGCCACTTGGGTTCCGTCCTCGGCAAAGAGGAAAAATTGTGTCGGGTCGAGAAACAGCTCGATTGTCTGATCGACGTCCACGTTGCGCACCCCGTGCGCCAACGCGACCCAGCGTTCGCCGAACGCATCGATGTGGATGAAGCTCTCCGACCCGGTGATTTCACTGACCGCCACCTTGGCGGAAAAGCGCACCCACTCTTGCCGGTTCCGGTCCAGGTAAAGATGATAGGGCCGGAACCCAACGGTATAGCGACCGTCCGCCAACCCGGCCGCCGCCGTGCCGGCCTGGACCTGAAAGTCGCTGCTGAAAATCAGCTGGTCGCCTTTTTTGGTCACCGCCTTGGTGTTCAACGGCGGATCGCTCATGGTCATGGCGGTCAGCAGCGAATTGGGCTGGCGGTAAAGCTCCAGGGTCGGGCCGAAATGGGTGGCTTGACCTTGGTGAAGGCAGACCGTGTTGCCGCCCAGCAGCAAGGCCTCGGAAGGCTCGGTGGTGGCATAGACAAAGATCGCGCCCGAAGCCTCGAAAATGCGCGGCAACTCGGCCCGCAGTTCCTCGCGCAGCTTGTAGTCCAGATTGGCCAGCGGCTCGTCCAGCAGAACCAATTCAGCTTGCTTGACCAAAGCGCGCGCCAAAGCGGTGCGCTGCTGCTGGCCTCCGGAAAGCTCCAACGGCATGCGCTCCAGCATGGGAGTCAGCTTCAACAGCTCCGCCGCTTCCCGCACCTTGCGATCGATTTCCGCTCGCGGCGTCCTGGCCAGCCGCAGGGGCGAGGCAATGTTGTCGTAAACCGTGAACACCGGATAGTTGATGAACTGCTGATAGACCATGGCCACGTTGCGACGCTGCACGGGCACGCCGGTGACATCTTCGCCATTCATGAAAAGTCGGCCGCTGCTGGGTCTGTCCAGCCCCGCCATCATCCGCATCAACGAGGTTTTTCCCGACAAGGTCGGCCCCAGCAATACGTTCAATGAGCCGGCATCAAATTCAAGAGACATCGCATGCAGATGCGTCTGGCGTCCGACTTGCTTGGTCACGGCTTCTAGCTTGAGTGACATTTAGCCCAAAACTCTCCGATCCTATCGGCTGAAACCCGGTCCTCCCAAGCCTCAACGCTGCTTATCCCGGGACAGCGCTTTGGTGCGCCGACCTGCTTTCGGGTCCCTGCCCCCGACCTGCTTCCAGGTCGCGAGCGCCTGCGCGCCGCCGGCGCCCTCTCGACAGGGCGGCCCGCAACCGCGCCGGCGTTCTGGCCTGTCGCCATCCGGCCGGGACCATCATCGCCGCCTCCCGACGGGTTATTTCAGCCGCGCCCTGAGCCGTTCCTTGGTTTCATCGCTCACGTGCAACCCCAGCTTGGAGCGCCGCCACAACAGATCGTCAGCGGTACGCAGCCATTCCTTTTCAATCAGATAGGCCAGTTCCGCTTCATAAATTCCCTCACCGAAGTCCTCGCCCAGGTCGCTCAGCGAGGTTTTATCCTTCAACAGTACCTCAATACGCGTACCATAGGCACGGGCGTAGCGGCGCAGCAGATTCGCCGGCAACCAATGATAGCGCTTTTGAATCGATCCCAGGAAAGCTTCGAAATCGGCGTCGGGCATGTCCCCGCCCGGCAAGGTTCCGGTGACCGTCCAGGTGTTGGCGGAAAAGCCCATCAAGGGTTGCAGCTTGCCCAGGGCATGTTCGGCCAGCTTGCGATAGGTGGTTAGTTTTCCACCGAAAACCGACAGCAGCGGCGCTTGCCCGTTGCCGCTGTCAATATCGAAGACGTAGTCGCGCGTCACGGCGGACACATTGGCGCTTTGGTCATCATAGAGCGGCCGCACCCCCGAATACGTCCAAACCACGTCGGCGCAGTGAATTTGCTTTTTGAAGTAGCTGTTGACCGACGTCAGCAGATAGGCGATTTCATCCTCGTCGATCGCCACCTTGGCGGGATCGCCCACATAAGGCAGGTCGGTAGTCCCCACCAGGGTGAAATGCTGCTCATAGGGAATGGTAAAAACAATCCGGCGGTCTTCATTTTGGAAGATATAGGCCTGGGCGCCTTCATAGAAACGCGGCACCACCAAATGGGAGCCCTTGACCAGGCGCAGTCCCGCCGGTCGATTGACGTGGATAACCTTGCCGAGAATATCGCTGACCCAAGGCCCGCCGGCATTGATCAAGGCCCGCGCGCGGACCTGGAAGGCCGCGCCGTCCTCGGGCTTCAGGTCGACCCGCCACAGGTCGGCTTCCCGCTCCGCCCGGGTGCAGGCGGTGCGGGTCAAGACTTTCGCCCCGCGCTCAACCGCGTCCAGGGCGTTGAGAACCACCAGGCGGGCATCGTCGACCCAACAGTCTGAATATTCGAACCCCCGGGTGATGTCGTCACGCAGGCAGACCCCGGTGGGGTCGCGGCGAAAATTGACGCTGCGGGTGCCGGGCAGGATCTTGCGCCCCCCCAAGTGGTCGTAAAGGAACAGGCCGAGCCGCACCATCCAGGCCGGTCGGAGCGCCTTGACATGCGGCAGAACAAAGCGCAGCGGCCGGATGATGTGCGGGGCGGCCCGCAGCAGCACCTCGCGCTCCACCAGCGCTTCACGCACCAACCGAAACTCATAGTATTCCAAATACCGCAGCCCACCGTGAATCAACTTGGTGGAGGCCGACGAGGTGGCGCTGGCCAAGTCGTTCTTTTCACAAACCAGGACCTTCAAACCACGGCCGGCGGCGTCCCTGGCGATACCCACGCCATTGATGCCGCCGCCGATGACCACCAGGTCAAATATCTCGCCCTGCGCTGCACGCGCCATCATTCTTACTGTCCCAAATTAGACCTGAAAACCATCCAACTCCGCGCCACCCTCAGTCTGTGATCGACGACGAAAAGAAGCGCTTGGCGCTTCGCTTCTGTCGTCAAGCACCCTGTATTCGGGGTGAATCAGAGGCTGTCTTGCGCAGCTCTCTGCGTCGCGGGCATCCCACCTGCTATCTCGACCATGATTATATATGAAAAAAAATGTTCGGATATGAAAATCGACGCCCAAGCCCCAACAACCGACCGGAACCGGCCGAAGAAATCCTTCAGGTTGTTGATTTATAAGGCATCGTCCGGGCAAAAAAAATCCATTTTGCCGCGCGCGGGCCCGCCGATTCCGACGTTGATCGATCGATCAACATTTTACCAACTAATTGATTAATCTAATGATAGTTTCTCACGCCATCGCCCATTACCCCGTCCGGCCCCGCGGAGCCAGACCCTTGCGGCGCGGCCGCGGCTTTCCCGACGCAAAAACCCCGGCCAGCGTCGCTTCGAACCCGGCGCAACCGGTCCGAGCCAAAGTTCATTCGAACAAAAACATCCTGAAATTTTCTAGAATACTGTTCGAAGCCTCAGCTGTCGCCGCACCGAACGGCGGCAGCCCGGGCCGAAGTCGGCGGGCCCGGCTAGCGCGACATCGCACGCTAGCGGCCAGCCACCGCCAATTCGACGGCGCCGTCCGCCAACAGCTTGACCATCGAGGCGAGCGGTCGTTTGTCGGTAATCAGCATGTCAACCTGCGAGATATGCCCCAGCCGCACCATGGCGGTGCGGTTGAATTTCGAGTGGTCGGCAACCAGGATCACCTTGCGGGAGTTGCCGATAATCGCCTGGGCGACGCGAACTTCCCGGTAGTCGTAGTCCAGCAACGTTCCGTCCTCCTCGACGCAGGAAATCCCGATGATGCCGTAGTCGACTTTAAATTGCCGAATCAGGTCGATGGTCGCCTCGCCGACGATCCCCCGGTCGCGCGACCGCACCACGCCGCCGGCCAGGATGACCTCAAAGTCGGGGTTTCCGCTCAAGATCGACGCCACATTGAGGTTGTTGGTGATGATGCGCAGCCCCTCATGCTGGAGCAAAGCCTGGGCCACCGCCTCGGTGGTGGTGCCGATGTTGATGAACAGCGAGGCGCGGTTGGGAATGTGCTTGGCCAGTTCGTAGGCGATGGCGCTCTTTTCCGTCAGGTTCATCACCTGACGGGCGCCGTAGGGCGCGTTTTCCACCGACGACGGCAGGCCGGCGCCGCCGTGGTAGCGTCGCAAAAGATCCTGATCACAGAGCGCGTTGATGTCGCGGCGCACGGTTTGCGGCGTGACCTTGAAGCGTTCGGCCAAGGCTTCAATGCTGACGAACCCCTGCGCGCGCACCAGGTGCAAAATCTTTCCCATTCTTGGGCTGATGTCATTCACGGTTGGTCTGTTCCCCTTTCCACCCTCCCGCCATAAGCGGGTCATGGCGTCGTCCAGCAAAGATCGACCACCGCCGCCAAGCCTGGTCCGGTGATGGCGCGCAACGCGCCTTTGACCAGCGGGTTCAGTTATTTTCGGAAATGAACTTTACAGGAGCAACTATCCCTGCAAAAGCTGGTTTCGGTTTTTTTTGGCCGCGCAGGAAAATGACGCGCCAAGCAGAAACCAGCGACGACCATCGAACCGGCGCGGCCTGCTGATTGCAACGGGCGCAAGCTGTAACAAGCTGTGAGGGGAAAGAGCATGAGCGACAAGGACTGCATCCTGGCGATTGATCAAGGCACCACCTCCTCGCGCGCCATCGTCTTTGACAAGCAGGGGCGCTCGGTCTCCACGGCGCAGCAGGAATTCCAGCAGCACTACCCCTCCGACGGCTGGGTCGAACATGAGCCCGAGGACATCTGGAACAGCACGCTGGAGGTCAGTCGACAGGCGCTGTCCGAGGCCGAAAGCAAGGGCTTCAAAGTGGCGGCGATTGGCATCACCAATCAGCGCGAAACAACCCTGGTGTGGAATCGCAAGACCGGCAAGGCGCTTTACAAGGCCATCGTCTGGCAGGATCGCCGGACCTCGGAAGCCTGCCGCAAGCTGCGCGAGGCCGGCGCGGAACCGATGGTCAGCGCCAAGACCGGCCTGCTGATTGACCCCTACTTTTCCGCAACCAAGGTTGCTTGGATCCTGGATCGGGTGGAAAACGCCCGCCAGCAGGCCGACAAGGGCGAATTGGCCTTCGGCACCGTGGATTCTTTCCTGCTCTGGCGGTTGACCGGGGGCAAGGTTCACGCCACCGACGCCACCAACGCCAGCCGCACCAACCTGTTCAATATTCGCGACAACCGTTGGGACCCGGAGTTGCTGGCGCTGTTCAAGGTGCCCCCGTCGGTTCTGCCAACTGTCAAGGATTGCGCCGCCGACTTCGGCAGGACCGATCCCCGGCTGTTTGGGCGGGAGATTCCGATCCTCGGCATCGCTGGCGACCAGCAGGCCGCCGCCATCGGCCAGGCCTGCTTCGAACCGGGCAGCATCAAGAGCACCTACGGCACCGGCTGCTTCGTGCTGCTCAACACCGGCGACCAGGCGATCACCTCGAAGAACCGGCTGTTGACCACCATCTGCTACCGGCTGAACGGCCAGACCACCTATGCCATCGAAGGCTCGATCTTCGTTTCCGGCGCGGCGGTGCAGTGGCTGCGCGACGGCTTGAAGATCATCTCCAGCGCCGCCGAAACCGAAGCTCTGGCCCGCTCCCTGGCCAGCAATCAAGGCGTCTATCTGGTGCCGGCCTTCACCGGACTGGGCGCGCCGCACTGGGACTCGGAAGCCCGCGGCGCGCTCTTTGGCCTGACCAGAGATACCGGGGTGGCGGAACTGGTTCGCGCCGCGCTGGAGTCGGTCTGCTACCAAACCTACGATCTTTTCCAGGCCATGGCCGAAGACGGCGTGCGGCCCAAAACCCTGAAGGTGGATGGCGGCATGGTGGCCAACGACTGGCTGTTGCAATTCCTCGCCGACACGCTTGACTTGCCGGTGCAACGCCCGATGGTCAGCGAGACCACGGCGCTGGGCGCCGCCTATCTGGCCGGTCTGCAGGCTGGTTACTACCGATCACTGGAAGATCTGGCCGGACAGTGGCGGCAGGATGCGAGTTTCAATCCGCGCATCGACGCCGGCGTGCGCCGCCAACAACTGGCTGGCTGGCATGACGCGGTGCGGCGCACCAAAACCGGGGAACAAGGCGGTAAAACGTTGGCCGAGGCAGAGTTAGCCCGATTGTCCGACAACCGGGCTTGAGGGCCGAAAATTTCTGCGGCCAAAGGTCACAAGATTTCCATTATCATGGTTCCGCCGCGATATTTCTGTATGTATCTGTATGTAGAAGTGTGCTTCTTTTGGCGGCGCGCGTCGCAGGGAAACAAAACGGTCGCTTGCCCTGGTTTGGCGCAAACCGACGATATCCGCTCCTCCCGTTCTGATCACACCCCCCGTGCGTTCAGGTTTTCTCAAAAGCAAATGTTGAGAAGTTGACCCATGGCAACATCTGCATCGCGGCTTAGGCATTACGACGCTAAAACCAGCGATAGGTTCAGCACCCAAAAAAGTGAGCCGAAGACCACCGGGCAAACCCCGCCGCCGTTCGAGCGACGCTCCGCAGAGCTTGCCGCCACGGCGCGGGACAGTTTGGTTGAATTGAAACAGGATGGCGCGGCGAACCAGTCACACCGCCTGCCGGCGGCCCAGCCGCACGACGCCGACGAACAGCAAGCCAAGTGGTTGCCCCCTTGTATCGTCCTGCTGCAGCGCAGCGCCGAGGAAGTGGCCGCGACCCGCCCGGCCTTCAGTGAAAAACTGCGGGAGTCAATCAAGCGCATGATCGCCGACGGGCCCTGTGTCGCCTGCTCGCCGCGCCAGCCCACACCCTGCGGCGCGCGCGCGCCACGCAGCCGCTGCGCCTTGGAGCCGACCATGCTGCCGGCGGCGGCCAAGCGACTGGCCGACAACGATCACTAAAGTTGGATCAACTTGGAATGCCGCGCTTGGGCGCTGTCGCCAAGCCCCCTTCTATCTATCGGGGGCGGCGGCCTATCGGGGAGACGGCGGCGCGGTTCAAACGGGATCACGTTGTGAGTCGATTTAACCCGACCCGCCGACTCTAGATCGCGCGGGCGTGGCGGCCTTCACCGGGCTTCAAATAGCTGTCAAAGACCGCGGCGATGGTGCGGACCAGCGGCCGGCCCGCCTCGGTAACCTGCAGCCGGTTGCCGTCCCAGATGATCATGCCGTCCTGGGCAAGGGCCGCCAACTGGGCTTTTTCCTTTGTCAGGTCCAGGCTGTGGTCCGGATGGCCGGCGGCCACCTCCGCCAGGTCCACCGCCAGATCGCACATAATGCCTTCGATGATGCTGCGGCGATGGCGGTCTTCCGCGTCAACCGCGACCCCGCGGGCCACCGGCAGAATCCCGGCCTGCACGGCCTTGCGATACTCGGGCAGGCTGACATGGTTTTGCTGGTACCCCTGGGGCAGGGAGCCAATGGCCGACGCGCCCAGGCCGATCAAGGCCGGGGCGGCGTCGGTGGTGTAGCCTTGAAAATTCCGATGCAACTTGCCCTCGTCCAGGGCCAAGGCCATGTCGTCGTCGGCGCGGGCGAAATGATCGAGGCCAATACGTCGATAGCCCGCCTTTACCAGGAGATCGGCGGCCATCTCAGCCTGCGCGAAACGTTCCTCGGTGTCGGGCAAGGCCTCGACCGGCATCAGCAATTGATGCTTTTTCATATGCGGCACGTGGGCGTAGCCGAACAGCGAAACGCGATTGGGATTCAGCTCCAGAGCGACCTGGACGGAGCGCGTCACCCCGGCCACCGTTTGCAGCGGCAAACCATACATCAGATCCAGGTTGATGGCCGAAATGCCCACCGCGCGAAGTCGGTTGACCGCCGACGCCGTCACCTCCGGCGGCTGAATACGGTTACAGGCTTTCTGGACATCTTCGTTCACGTCCTGCACGCCGATCGAGGCCCGGTTGATGCCCATATCGGCCAGCGCGGCCACGGTTTCGTCGGCAAGATCGCGAGGGTCCACCTCAATGGCCAGCTCAGCCCGTTCGGTGGCGTCGAAATGGCTCCAGATCGCCGCGCCCAGCCGACGCAGATCATCGGGCGCCACCATGCTGGGCGAACCGCCGCCGAAATGCAGGTGCTCGAGTGGCCGACGCCCCGCTCCCGGCCCGGTGCCCAGTTCCCGGCCCACCAGCTTCAGCTCGGCCAGCAGCAGTTCAATGTAGGCCGCCACCGGCTCATAACGTCGCACCACCCGCATATTGCAGCCACAGAAATAGCAAAGCGTGTCGCAGAAAGGCACATGAAAATAGAGCGACAGATGTTGCGCCTTGGGCAGTTGACGCAGCCACCCGCCATAGCAGGTCGCGTCCACGCCTTGATGAAAGTGCGGGGCCGTGGGATAGCTGGTGTAGCGCGGCACGGGCCGGTCGTATTTGGCGATGATTTTGTCAAGCATGACCTTTTAATAACCCCAATGCCGCCGGCGCGTCTTTGACTTAGGTCAAGCTTTTCCGAGGTCTGGCAGCCCCGGAGCCAGACCGCCGCCGGCGCCGAGTTTGGCACGCCAATTCGGGGCGCGGCGGAAAAGCAAGGAGGCCGTCAAAGCTTTAGAGCGCCGCATCGCGCGCCGTCTGGACAGACGCCGCCGCGCGGCCGGTCAACACAGAAAGGAATGGTATTTTCCCATGATGGACGCCTTCATGCGTCGCCTGATCGACCCCACGTTGACCCGGCTGGGCCAGCGTGTGGCCAAGCTTGGCGTGAGTGCGAACCAGATCACCCTTGTCGGCTTCGCCCTGGGCTTGGCCGCCTTGCCGTTGCTGGCCAGCGGGCAGACGCTGTGGGGCTTGGGCTTGATCTTGCTGAACCGACTGTTCGACGGGCTCGACGGGGCGGTGGCGCGGCAGGTCGGCAAAAGTGATTTCGGCGGCTACCTCGATGTGGTGTTGGATTTCATTTTCTACTCCGGCGTGGTGGTCGGCTTCGCCCTGCAGGATCCGGCAAATCTCTATGCCGCGCTGTTTCTGATCTGGTCGTTCAGCGGCACCGGAAGTTCCTTTCTCGCCTACGCCATCATCGCCGCCAAGCGCGGCCTGACAACCGAAATCCGCGGCTCCAAGTCGCTGTATTATCTGGGGGGACTGACCGAGGGCAGCGAGACCATCGCGCTGTTCGTCTTCATCAGTCTGGCGCCGGGCAGCTTCGTGCCCGCCGCCTACCTGTTCGGCGCGCTCTGCTGGATCACCACCTTAAGCCGGATCCTCGCCGCCCACCGCGCCTTCAACGATCCCGCGCCGCTTGCCGCGCCCGGGCGGCCCGGCGGACCCGACGATCATGGATGAGCGCTGGCAAAGCTACTATCAGGCCACCGAGGGGCAGCCGCCGCGCCCAACGCTGTTGGCCGGCCTGCGGCATTGGCGCGCCAGCCGCAAGCGCGCGCCCGGCTATGCCTTGGATCTGGGGGCCGGCACCGGCCGGGACACGCTGGAACTGCTGTCACAGGGATGGCGCGTGCGGGCCTATGACGGCGAAGCCGCCGCCTTGCGCCGTTTGGCCGCCAAGGTGCGGGCGCACCGCGACCAGGCCGGGGGGACGCCCCGTCTGGAACGGCGCGCCGCCCGATTCGAAAACCTGGACAGATTGCCGGACTGCGACGTGATCAACGCCAGCTTTTCCTTGCCCTTTTGTCCGCCGCCCGCCTTTCCCAAGCTTTGGCGGGAAATCGGCCGGGCGCTGCGGCCCGGCGGCGTCTTCTGCGGTCAATTGCTGGGGCCTGGCGATAGCTGGGTCAGCGAGGACGGACTGCTGGGCTTTTCCAGCCCGGCGCTGGACTCGCTACTGGCGGGCTACAAGGTTATCGAGCGGCGCGAAGAAATTGGACCAGGGCAGACGGCCAGGGGGAGCAAATATTGGCACATCTGGCACCTGGTCCTCGAGCGCGACCTACCGGACCGGTAAGCGCGCCCCGTGTTCACAGGCCACCGACCTTGGCGGCGCAAAAACCTGGCGTCGCTTTCCCCGTCGATCGGGCTTTCGTCGATGCGGCCTTCGTCGATCAGGCATTAGCAAACCTCGGCAACCGCCGGGTCGAGATCGAGACAACTGGAGGGAATGGTAACCTCCTCCACGCCCCGTTCCACGCCCTCGGCCCGCCAAACCGCGCCATAGGGGCGCAGGCTGTCCTCGGCCTCGGCGCGCAGCAAATGATCCAGCGCCAGGGTGTCCTCCGGTCGGCTTCCGCCGCCCACCAGATTGATCCGGTCCTCTCGGATCACCTGGGCCAAACGCTCGGCGCGCAGCGATTTGCCCGGCGCAAAGCGCACCAGACCGTTGGCCAGTTCCTGATTGCGCGGCGAAAAGTCGTTTTCCGTCAGACCGCATTGCAGAAAGATCGGCGCGGCGGCCTTCAACGACGCCTTGGCCTTCAGCGCGCCGCGCAGGAAAAAGGGCGCCCGTCCGGTCCCCGGCACCAGGTCCAAGGCAACGCCGTCCACGCCGCCCGCCAACAACCCTTCGACCTGCAGACCGACGGCTGATTCCAGGGTCTTCGGATTCTCATCCCAACCGAAATCCCGCACGATGCCCAGAACGAAGCGTCGACGCCCCCGCCCCGGCACGGCATCAACCGCCTCGCAGGCGATCTGCGCGGCCGCGTAATTGAAGTAGAAGGCCTGCTCTCCCAGCCCCTTTTCCCGCAAGCTGAGCGGCGATGCGCCCAGGGAATTGGTGCGGATCACGTCGGCGCCGGCCCGCAGGTAGGCAAGGTGGGCTTCACGCACCAGCTTGGCGCGGGTGACATTGAGGACCTCCAGGCAGTCCTCCACGCCGAACAGATCCCGGTCCACACTGAAGGTCTGGGCCCGCAGCTGGCGCGAAAGCGACCCGTCGGCCAGAAGAACTCGTTGTTGAAGTGCATCAGATAGGGTGCGCATTACGCGGCCTCCTGCAAGACAGGCGTGAAACCCAAAGTGCGGCAAGCCGCAAGGGTCAACGCCGGACGGTTAAGCGTGTAAAAGTGAAAATGCTTCACCCCTTCGGTTTCCAGACGCCGGCACAGCTCGGCGGCGGTGCTGGCCGCCACCAAGGCGCGCAGCTCGGGATCCTGATCCAGCTGATAGAACCGCTTTTTCAGCCAGGTCGGAACCGAGGCGCCGCAGCGCGCGCTGAAGGATTCAAGTTGGGCGAAGGAGTGAATCGGCAAAATCCCCGGCACCAGCGGTTGGGTGATCCCGGCGGCCTTGGCCCGGTCGCGAAAGCGCAAGAAGAGCTCGGCATCGAAGAAATACTGGGTGATGGCCCGCGACGCGCCGGCGTCCAGTTTGCGCTTGAGATTGTCCAGGTCCGCCGCCTGGGACGGGCTGTCCGGATGGCTTTCGGGATAGGCGGCCACGGAAATGTCGAAGTCGGCGATTCGGCGAAGCCCCGCCACCAGATCGGCGGCGTCGCCATAGCCCTGGGGATGGGGCTGAAACGCCGCCCCCAACTCGGGCATATCGCCCCGCAGCGCCACCAGACGACGCACCCCCGATGCGGCCCAGCGGCGCGCCAGGTTGTTGATCTTTGCCTTGGGGGCGCCGACCGCGGTGATATGCGCGGCCACCGGCAGATTCTGTGCGTCGGACAGCGCCACCACCAAATTTTCCCCGCGGGTTTGGTCGCTGCCGGCGGCCCCGTAGGTCAGGGAGAAAAATTCAGGCGCCAGGGCCTTCAGCTTTTCCACGCATTGGGCAAAGGCCGGCTCCCCGGCCGGCGATTTCGGCGGGAAGAGTTCAAAGGAAAGGCTCGGTTGCTGGCGCATAATAGGGTCCTTTTCGGCGCGATGCCGGATAGTTCGACAGGTCAGGCGGAGCCCGGACGGTGATGGGCGGCGGAGCGCTTGGCGGCGTGGCTCTTGGCGGCGGGGTCATTGGCGGGTTTGCGGACGTCCCAAAGACAAACCGTCAACGCGCCGCCCTCCAAGCGCTGGGGCGTGGCGGCAGCCAGTCCCGCCTCAGAAAGCAGCTCGGACATTCGCGACGCCGCGAAACCCAGCCAGCGGTGGGCCTGTTCATCGCGCAGCTCCCGCCGGTCGTGTTCGGCAAAGTCGACGACGATCAGCCGTCCGCCGGGCCGCAGCACCCGGGCGATCTCACCAAGGGTGGCCACTGGATTTTCAGAAAAGTGCAGCACCATGTGCAGGGTGACCGCGTCGAAGGTCTCGTCTTCATAGGGCAGGTGGTTCATGTCGCCATGGCGCACCTGGCAATGGCTCAAACCGGCGCGAAAAACGTTGGAGCGGGCCACATTGAGCATTTCCAGCGAGCGGTCGACCCCCACGCCCTCCTCCACCTGCTCACCCAGCAAGGTGAGAACATGGCCCGCGCCGGTCCCCAGATCCAACAGGCGGCCAACAGGCTCCTGCGTGAAGACCTGCCGCAACGCCCGGTCCACCTCGGTTTGATCGACATGCATCTGGCGCAGTTTTTCCCAGGTGATGGCGTTGCGCCGAAAGTAGGCGTCGGCCTTGACCGCCCAAAAGGCCTTCACCTTTTCCAACCGCTTCAGGTCCAGACGCTGGGCGGCGTCATCCTCGGGCATGAGATCCACGATCACCTGCGCCAGATCGGCCGAGGCGGTGGTCGCGGCCTGTCGATAGAAGGCCCAGGATCCCTCCTGATGGCGCTCCAACAACCCGGCTTCGACCAACAACTTCAAGTGACGCGACACTCGCGGCTGGCTCTGGCCAAGAATTTCAACCAGCTCGGACACCGTAAGTTCGGCATGGGCGCAGAGGCCAAGGATGCGCAAGCGCGTGCCCTCGGCGGCGGCCTTTAGTCCCTGTAAAAGCTGTTCCATCGCGCCCTCACGCCAAAATACAGACATAAAGATATCTTTATATGACAATAATGCAAGAAGAAATTACGGCGGGGCCAACGCCACCGTGTGACGCCACCGTGCGACGCCAGCGTGCGACGCCAGCGTGCGACGCGCGGATAGTCACGAGAGTCGACGACGCGACCCTCGGGATATCGATTTAGGGATGTGAATTGGGCGATGGGAGGTTAGCGCTGCGAAAGCCGGCCGCCGGCCAAGACGATCGACGCGCGGTGGCGAAAATCATCGCGGAACGACACCACGCTTGGGCGAACGGGTTGGCAGCGACGGGCCCGGAACAAACGGCCCGGATTAATTGATTGCGGTGGCGTCAACGAACAGCGGCGCGCCGGCACCCTGAACGCCCGAAAAATTAACTGACTAACTGACTATTGGTTATGCGGCTAGTTGATTGCCCGGGGGCGCGGCAAATAGCGCCCCTCCTTCAGGCCGTTAAAGTAATTTTGGATATCCGGATGGGAAACCGGCGAGCCGCTGTCGTCAGGCAGCAGATTCTGCTCGGACACATAGGCCACGTAGCAGTTCTCGTCGTTTTCAGCCAGCAGATGATAGTAGGGCTGATCCTTGGCCGGGCGCATGTCTTCTGGAATGGATTGCCACCATTCTTCGGTATTATTAAACATTGGGTCGACGTCAAAAATCACCCCCCGGAAGGGAAAGGCGCAATGCCTGACGATCTGTCCAATTTCAAATTTCGCGGTACGCAACGGCAAGGTTCCTCGACAACAACTGAAACATCCGACCCAACGGCCGAAAACCGACGCCACGGCGCAGGTGCAAGAGATCGCGCCAAAACCAGCAGGCGGGCCGACGCGGGCGTCCCAGGGCTTCTAGCACTCTATCGCGCCGCAAGTCAGCCAATCTATGTAAAAATTTAGCGTAATATAACTTTATCCCATTCCGGCGGGACCGCTGTCCACTCAGATAGACCGACCAGATCAACTATATAAGTTTCGCCGGCTTTTGGCCAATCCGGGCCTTGGGCCAGCCGCCACCACGGCGGCTCTGGACGCAGGTTGGGGCCGGGAAAAAGCGCGCTTGTGCCCGTCGCGCGGCGGAGAAACGTTGGTTTCTAACGGCAGTTAGATTAAGCTGCGGCGGATTACCGGCGGGCGCGACGGCCGCCAGCGACAACAGGGATTCCAGACCAGGTGACCAGCCGCTGTCCAACCGAGATACTGCAACAGTCCCCGGCGCGGGAAAGCCTGCGGCTGCGCGCGGTCAACCTGGAAACCATGAGCAAGGGGGACCGAACCCGCGAGCACATCCTGCGCATCGCCGCCCGGCTCTACAACGATCAGGGATATGGCACCACCTCGCTGCGCGATATCGCCAAGGCCGCCGGCATGAAGGCGGGCTCGCTCTACTACCATTTCAACAGCAAGGAAGACATCGTTGTCGAAGTGCTCAATACCGGCATCGCCTGGGTCTTCGACGAGGTCAGGCGGTCGGTGGAAACGCTGCCCGACAGCGCCGTTTCGCGTGACAAAATCAGTCAGGCCATTCACGGCCACCTGGTCATCTTGCACGAGGAAAGCGCCTTCACCTCGGCCAACATGCGAATTTTCGCCCAGGTCCCCGACGAAATCAGGCAGCGGCATCTCCCCCTGCGCCGGGCCTACGAAACCTATTGGGCGCGGCTGATCAACCGGGCGCAGGCCGACGGCTTGCTGGATCATCGCATCAACCCGTCGCTGCTGCGGCTTAGCCTGCTGGGGGCGCTGAATTCCTCGATTGAGTGGTATCGCGCCGACAAGTCCAGTCTGGAAGATCTCGCCGCGAACATCACCGAGCTGTTCTTGCAGGGCGCGCAAGCACGCGAGGCGGCGCCACAACAGGGTCGAAGCGCCAGGCGAGTGACGCAAGGCGAGTGAGGCGGGGCGAGTGAGGCGGGGCGAGTGAGGCGGGGCGGTTCGGATCGCGTGGTTGGCGCGACCCGCCTTCGTCCAGCTGCCTACAGCGGATCCCAGCGCAGGGCCGGCTTTATCCGATCGGCATTGACCGCACTGACGCTCAGGTCGCGAACCAGGCCGTCCGCCAACCCGTAGACCCAGCCGTAGACCGACAGATTCTGGCCGCGATGCCAGGCATTCTGCACCAAGGTCGTCTTAATCAGATTATTGACCTGCTCGATCACATTGAGTTCACACAGCCGGTTGGCTTTCTTGATCGGGTCGCTGTAGGCGTCCAATTCGTCCAGGTGGCGCGCGTAAAGCGCCTTGATCGGCCAAAGCCATTGATCGATCAGACCCAACTGCTCGCACGACATCGCCACATCAATTCCGCCGCAGCCATAATGGCCGCAAACGATGATGTTCTCGACCTTTAGAACGTCCAGCGAGTATTGCAGGACGGACAGGCAATTGACGTCCGACGGCACCACCAGATTGGCCACATTGCGGTGAACAAACAGCTCGCCCGGGTCCATGCCGACAATATCGTTGGCCGGCACCCGGCTGTCGGAACAGCCGATCCACAGATATTTCGGAGACTGCTGCTTGGAAAGCCGCTGAAAAAACTCGGGATCAACCTTAACTTTCCCCTCGGCCCACAGGCGGTTGTTTTCCAGGAGATCCTCGACGGTTAGTGGCAGTCTTTCCTTGGTCATCGCTCTTTCTCCCTTCACCGCAGCACCAGATGATCGCCGCCGCAACAAGACCGTCAACACGCGCGCCGTGGCCGCAACCGGCAAGGCGGCGACAAAATCCGACCGCCCGCCCAATCGCCAGTCCGGCCGGACCGCCTGGCGCACGACTTTTACGGCGCCCGCTCCCATACCTTAGACCCGGCACCTTGGCAAGCAGAAGCAACAAGAACAAAATCAATAGAAAACAAACGTTTATACAAAATTATCCTGTCAATAAACGACCCAAAATTCACAGAATTATGCTGTTGTTGGCGGCCGCGCCGCCGCAAAAGTCCCGCGGCAAAGACCCTGTTGGGCGCTTCGGTCCGCTTGCCGCTTTACAAACCTCCCGTCCTGCCCTCACTTTGGCCGGCGGATCCCGCCGCGCCCCTGGACTCCAGTTTCCCAGATCCCAGCAAAGAATGCCGAGCTCCGCAGCCCCTATCATGTCTTTATCCTTACCTTTCCTGCCTGTGACCGAGGTGCTGCCAGACCTGACGGCGGCCTTGGTGCGGCACAACGCCGCCGTGTTGGAGGCGCCGCCCGGGGCCGGCAAAACCACGCTGGTGCCCCTGGCGCTGCGCGACCAGCCCTGGCTTGCCGGGCGCAAAATCCTGATGCTCGAACCCCGACGCCTGGCGACCAGGGCCGCCGCCGCGCGCATGGCCCATCTGCTGGGCGAACCGGTCGGCCAGACCGTCGGCTATCGCATGCGCCTGGACAGCGAAGTCAGCCCGGCCACCCGCATCGAGGTGATGACCGAAGGCACGCTGCTGCGGCAATTGCAGCGCGATCCGGAACTGGCCGAGGTCGGCGCCATCCTGTTTGATGAGTTTCACGAGCGGAACCTGGACAGCGACCTGGCTCTCGCCTTTAGCCGCGATCTCCAAGCGGTGCTGCGCGAAGACCTGCGGCTGCTGATTATGTCCGCCACCCTGGACGGCAGGGGCATTGCCGACAAGCTCGACGGCGCGCCGTTGATCAGCGCACAGGGGCGCAGCTATCCGGTTGCCATCCACTACCGGCCGACTCCGAAGAACCTCCCCTTGGGCCGGGCCGTCGGGCGCGCGCTGCAAGACGCCCTTCACGACGCATCCCGGCAAGACGCGCCCCGCGACGCGCCCCGGGACATTCCCCGGGACATTCCCCGGGACAGCCGCCAGGACGGCGCGCCGGACCGCCCGGGCGACGTGCTGGTGTTTCTGCCCGGCGAGCGGGAAATTCGCCAAGTTTGCGGCGACCTGAGCGCCCTGGCCCGGACGGAAAATCTCGCCCTGCGGCCGCTCTATGGATCGCTGCGCACCGAAGGTCAGCAGGCCGCCCTTGATCCCGATCCGCAGGGACGCCGCAAGGTCATCCTGGCCACCGCCATCGCTGAAACCAGCCTGACCATCGAGGGGGTGCGCGCGGTGATTGACAGCGGCCTGTCGCGCGAGCCGCGCTTTGATCCCGGCAGCGGCATGAGCCGCTTGATCACCACCAAGGTGTCCCAGGCCGGCGCCACCCAGCGGGCCGGACGCGCCGGGCGGCAGGGCCCGGGAAGCTGCTACCGTCTGTGGCCCGAACCGCAGCAACGCGGGCTCGCCGCCTTCGCCCAGCCGGAGATTCTGGCCGCCGACCTCACCGCTTTCGCGCTCGACCTTGCGCTGTGGGGCGCCAGGGAAGACGAACTGCTCTTTATCGATCCCCCGCCCGCCGCGGCGCTATCCCAGGCGCGCGCGCTGCTGCAACGACTGGAGGCGTTGGATGGCGATCTGCGGGTCACCGGCTTGGGCCGGCGGATGGCTGAATTGCCGCTGCATCCCCGCCTTGCGCACATGCTGCTCAAGGGTCAGGCGCTCAAGCTGGGCGCCGAGGCGGCGGCGATCGCCGCCCTGTTGATGGAGCGGGATCCCTTAATCGCCAGAGCCGCCAATCTGGCGCTGCGGCTGGAGTTGCTCGACCCGGGCCGGCAACGGCGGGGCGCCGAGGCCGGCCCCGATCAGGTCAACGGCGCCGCCCTTGCCCGGATCCGGAAAACCACCGGGGAGCTGCGCCGGCGCTTGAAAATTTCAAACCAGCGCCTGGACGTCGGGGCCTGCGGTCAATTGCTGGCGCTGGCCTATCCGGACCGGGTGGCGCAGCGGCGCGGCCCCGGCCTCTTCCGTCTGGTCTCCGGCCAGGGGGCGCGCCTGGACGAGCATGACGCGCTGGCCCAGGATGATTTCCTGGCGCTGGGGGCGTTGGACGGCCAAAACCGCGACAGCCGGATCTATCTGGCCGCGCCGCTCAGCCTGGCGGCGCTGGAGCAGCTTTTCGCCGATGAGATCGCATGGCGGGACGCCGTTCGATGGGACGGCCGCAGCCAGTCGGTCCTTGCCCGCCGGCAGCGCCGACTTGGCGCCCTGGTTCTCAGCGACAAGCCGCTGCCGGCCCCCGACCCGGCGCAAATTACCGCCGCGCTCCTTCAGGGACTGCGCGAAACCGGGCTGCAAAAACTGAACTGGCGACAGGAATCACGGCAACTTTGCCAGCGCGTGATCTGCCTGCGGGCGCTGGCGGGCGGTGAAGACCGCTTGCCCGACTTCAGCGACAGCGCCCTGCTGGACGGCCTGGAAGACTGGCTGACTCCCTTTGTCGGCAAGGCAACCCGGCTGGAAGCCCTCACCCGCCTTGATCTGCTTGACCCGCTGTTGGCGCAGCTCAGTTGGGCGCAACAGCAGCAGCTGGCGCAGCTGGCGCCGACCCACCTCACCGTTCCCAGCGGATCGCGAATCCGGCTGGACTACAGCGACCCCCAAGCCCCGGCGCTGCCGGTCAAGCTGCAGGAGCTTTTTGGCCTGGCCCAAACCCCGACCATCGCCGCCGGCCGCCTGCCCGTCACCTTGCACCTGCTGTCGCCGGCCGGACGGCCGGTTCAGGTCACCCGCGATCTGGAAAACTTCTGGAAGGTCGGCTATCTGGAGGTGAAAAAGGATCTCAAGGGCCGCTATCCCCGGCACCCCTGGCCCGACGACCCCTGGAGCGCGTCGCCGACCCGCCGCGCCAAACCGCGCGCTTGACGCCGAGCGCGCCGGGCGCGCCAGCCCCCGGCCAAGCGCGGTCCGAGCGGCTGCGGGACGGCCGCCCCCGAGGACGCCGGCCACAGGCGTCGATCGGCCCTGGACCTGGGGCAGCGACTGTGCATGATGGTTGGGCTGGCTGCTGGACGACGCGCCGCCTTCACCTTTGGGCGTCGCCACGATCGGCACAGGAATCAGCACAGGTTTTCCCACCGGAAACCACCTTCTCTTCTCCAGAACAAGGTAAAGAGCCCCGTGTCCAATAAGTTGCAAGACCTGCTCTCCAAGCGCGACTGGCTGCTGGCCGACGGCGCCACCGGCACCAACATGTTTGCCATGGGGTTGCAACATGGGGATGCCCCCGAACTTTGGAATCTTCATGAACAAGACAAGATCAAGGCCCACTACCGCAGCTTCACCGAAGCGGGCTCGGACATTGTCCTCACCAACACCTTCGGCGGCACGGCCAACCGGCTGCGACTGCACAAGGCGGAAGATCAGGTCTACGAACTAAACAAGGTGGCCGCCGAGCTGCTGCAGGAAGTCATCGCCGAAACAGATCGCGAGATCATCTGCGGCGGATCGGTCGGGCCGACCGGCGATCTGCTGGTTCCCCTGGGGCCGCTGACCTACGAGGACGCGGTGGCCGCCTTTGAGGCGCAGTGCATCGGTCTGCGTGATGGCGGCGCCGACGTGGCCTGGATTGAAACCATGAGTTCGCCCGAAGAACTCAACGCCGCCATCGAGGGGGCGACCAAGGCCGGCCTGCCGGTGGTTTGCACGCTGTCCTTCGACACCAATGGCCGCACCATGATGGGCATCAGCCCCACCGATCTGGTCGACCTGGCCCACAACTCGACCCCCTTGCCGATCGCCTTCGGCGGCAACTGCGGCACTGGCGCTGCCGAACTGGTGGCGGCGATTTCGAAAATGCGCGACGCCGGCGGCGATACGGACATTCGCATTGCCAAGGCCAACTGCGGCATTCCCGAGTTCAAGGACGGGGAAGTGGTTTACAACGGCACGCCCGAGTTGATGGCCCGCTATGCTGTGATGGCGCACGACGCCGGGGCGCGGATCATCGGCGGTTGCTGCGGCACCACCCCGGCCCACATCAAGGCCATGCGCCAAGCCCTGGAAGCCCACGTCCGAGGCCCGGCGCCCAGCCTGGAAGACATTGTCGCGGAACTGGGCGACGTCGCCAAAGGCAAGGACCTAGAGGCGGCCAGCGCCGAACGGCGCGGACGCCGGCGGCGCAAGCAGGACTGACGGCCCAGCCGGTCGTTTGGGCGGGACCGCGCCGTGAGTCCCGCCTATTGTGAGTCCTGCCTATTGTGAGTCCTGCCTATTGTGAGTCCGTCGGTGTCGGTCCGCGCCCTGCGCGGCCGCCAAGCCGGATCAAGGCGGCGCGGCCGGCCCCCCGTCGCCCGCTGTCGACTTCGCGACCGGGGAGCAGCGGAACCGCGCCGCCAAATCCTCACTCCAAGATATCGAAGATGTCGTCGATCGAGCCCAGCACGTGGTGGGCGTGGCTGGACAGCACGCCGCGGCTTGACGTGCCGGTCAACACCCCGATCAGCCGCCCGACCCCCGCAGCTTCGCCCATCTGCATGTCATGGGTGTTGTCACCGACCACCATGACCTCCTCGGGCTTGAGGTTGGTGGTGCGGCAGAAAGCCTCGACCATGCCGGGGCCGGGCTTGACCCCAAAGCCGCTGTCATAGCCGGCGATGAAATCCAGCAGCTGGCGCAGATCAAACCGCTCCAACGTCAGTTCCGCCGCCACTTGGGAATCATTGGTCGCAACCCCCAGACAAAGATCCAGGGTGCGGAGCCGGGTAAAGAAGGCGCCCAAGTCGGTCACCGGCACGGCGGACACGATACCCTCGTTTTGGAAGATCCGGTCCAGCAGCTCCACCAGTTCGCCGACCCGCCGATGCGGCAGTTCAGCCGCCCAGAGCATGGCGATTTCCGAGGTATTGCCGGCGGCGAGCAGCGAGCCGGCCGTCACTTCGTCGGTTGCGGGGTCGTGACCGCCGATGGCCAGCAGCCGCTCGGACACGGCGACGTTGCCGCTGGCCGCGGCAATCGCCGCCTTGCGGTTGACCGGCGTCCAGGTGGCTTGATAGTCGAAAAGCGTGCCGTCCTTGTCGAAAAGAATACCTTTGATAACCATCGGTCACTCCCTGGCGGAAAGTCGGTGGCAACTGGAAGTCGGTGGCAACTAAAAAGTCGGCGGCAAAATTCCCGCGCGCCGGCGCAGCGCCAGACCGGCCCCGGCGCCGGCCTCGCCCAGCCGTCGTATTAGCCGAGCTCACCCTGTCGCAGGATACCCTGGTATATTTCGTGGTCGCCGCAGACCCCGGCCATAGCCCCCGCCTCCAGCAACACCACCGGCAGTCCCGAGGCCTGGCGAAGCTCGATAACCCGACGCATGGAAATATCGACCGGCGCCGTCACCAGTTGCCGGCCGTTCAGGCGCTGCGCATCCAGTCCTTCGAACTCTTCAATTACCTCACCCGCGCCCCCTTCCAGCTTCACCCCGGTTGGTCGGCCTTGGGCGTCAAGGCTAACCGCCTGCCGGCCCACGTTATCAAGCTGCACCCAGTCGCCGGCGCGGCTCAACCGCGAAACCGGCGTCATCAACGATCCGCCCCGGAGCACATTGAGCGGATTCATATGAGCCACAAACTCGCTGACATAGTCATTGGCCGGATTCAATACGATGTCTTCCGGCTCTCCGGTCTGCACGATCCGCCCACTTTCCATGATCGAGATGTGACTGCCAATCTTCAGCGCCTCATCCAGGTCATGACTGACAAAGATAATGGTTTTCTTGAGACGTTGCTGCAATTCCAGCAGCTCGTCCTGCAGCTTGTCGCGGATCAAGGGATCCAGCGCCGAAAAGGGCTCATCCATCAACAGAATGTCGGCGTCGGTGGCGAAGGCGCGCGCCAGGCCGACCCGCTGTTGCATCCCGCCGGAAAGCTCGTGGGCATACTTGTCGGCCCACTGCCCCAGCCCGACGATGTCCAGCTTCTCATCGACGATGGTGCGGCGCTCGATCTTGGAAAGGCCGCGCAGTTCCAAGCCGAAACCGACGTTCTCACGCACCGTGCGCCAAGGCAGCAGGGCGAACTGCTGAAACACCATGGCCACCCGGGTGGTTCGCAGGGTCCGCAAGGTTTGCGCCGAGCAGCTCACCACATCCACCTGCCGGCCTTCATGTTTAACCAGAACCTGGCCGCGGGTTACCTTGTTGAGGCCGTTGACCGACCGCAGCAGGGTCGATTTACCGGAGCCCGAAAGCCCCATCAAGACGCAAATTTCCCCCTCCTGAACGGCCAGGTTGGCGTCGGCGACCCCGAGCACATTGCCGGTTAACTGGAGGATTTCATCGCGGGTCTTGCCGTCGTCGAGCAGCTGCAGGGCGGCATCGGGCTTTTCGCCAAACATGATGTCGACGTTCTTGAATTCGACGGTGCTCATCAGCTTTTATCCGCCTTCTTGTCGGGCTGCTTGCACAGGCGATCAAGCAGGATCGCCACGATGACGATGGCAAGACCGGCTTCAAAGCCCTTGGGAATATTCACCGTGTTAAGCGCCCGGATCACCGGCACGCCCAACCCGTCCGCGCCCACCAGGGCGGCGATCACCACCATGGACAGCGACAGCATGATGCACTGGGTCAAACCGGCCATGATGGTCGGCTGGGCATAGGGCAGCTCCACCTTCCACAACAACTGGTGTTTGGTAGCGCCGAAGGCTTCGCCGGCTTCCAGCAGCGGCTTGGGCACCGAGGAAATTCCCAGGTGGGTCAGGCGAATGGGCGAAGGCAGGGCGAAGATCACCGTCGAGATCAACCCCGGAACGACCCCCAGGCCGAACAGCACCATGGTGGGGATCAGATAAACGAAGGTCGGAATGGTCTGCATCAGGTCCAGCACCGGCCGTAACGCCGCGTAAAGCTTGGGCCGATGGGCCGCGGCGATCCCCAGCGGCACCCCGATCAACATACAGGCCACCGTCGCCGACAGGATCAGCGCCAGCGATTTGATGGTTTCTTCCCAATAGCCCATGTTGACGATCAACAGCAAAAACAGCAGCGCGCCGACCGCCAGCTTCCAACTCCGATGCAGCCAGAACGCCAGCGCCGCAACCAAGACGATGATCAACAGAGGGGGAAAAAACAGCAGCAGGTCGATCATCGCCTCGATGGAGGTTCCCACCACCAAGGAAATGAAGTCAAAAAACCAATAGAGGTTGTCTTCCGAGAAGCCAACCAACGACTTGATCCAGTCCCCTAAAGGAATTTTGGGTTCCGAGAACCATTCCTCCATCCTTCTTCTCCCTCATTATTGTTTTATTGTTGTTTTTTTTGGCGCCTAGTTTGCGCTTTCCATCGCGGATAGCAACCCGGGCGCGGCCGTCCCCGGCCGTCCCCGGCCGTCCTCGGCCGTCATGGGGGCCGTCCCCGAATGCCAGCGCGCGCCGGCGCGCGGTGCACAAGGCCCAACGCGCCGGCCGGGGCTCTCGGGATCATCGCGCCCAGATCACCGCGGCCCGATCATCGCGGCCCGCAATCAGGCCGCAGAACAGGTCCGGGATAGACGCCAGTCCGCGGATAAACCGAGGGCGGCTGAGATCACAGCCGCCCCATCGCGATCAAGTTCTACAGGCCCAACGCGCTTTTAACCGCCGGCAACGCCGGCTTGCCATCGACGGTTTCAACGCCGGCCAGCCAGCCGTCGATAACGGTGGGATTCTTTTTCAACCAAGCCGTGGCCGCCTCTTCCGGCTCCAGCCCATCGTCCAGGATAGCGCCCATGATTTCGTTTTCCAGCGGCAACGAGAAGGCCAGGTTGTCCAACAGCTTGCCCAGGTTCGGGCAGTCCTGCGAGAAACCCGCGCGGGTGTTGGTGTAAACTGTCGCGCCGCCAAAGTTGGGGCCGAACCAGTCATCGCCACCCGACAGATAGACCATGTCGAAGTTGGCGTTCATCGGATGGGGCGCCCAGCCCAGGAAGACAATGGCTTTATCCCGCTTGGCCGCGCGGGCCACCTGGGCCAGCATGCCCTGCTCGCTGGACTCCACCACATCAAAGTCCTTCATGCCAAAGGCGTCTTGCGCGATCATGTCGAGGATCAGGCGGTTGCCGTCGTTACCCGGCTCAATTCCATAAATCTTGTTGTCCAGTTGATCCCTGAATTTCGAGATATCAGCGAAGCTTTTCAGCCCCTTGTCTGCCAGGTATTTGGGAACCGCCAAGGTGTACTTGGCGCCTTCCAGATTGGCGCGCACCGTCTCGACCGAGCCATCCGCGCGGTACGGCGCGATATCGCCTTCCATGGTCGGCATCCAGTTGCCCAGGAATACGTCCAGGTCGCCATTCTTCAGCGACGCATAGGTCACCGGCACCGACAGCAAGGTGGTGCTGGGTTCATAGCCCATGGCCGACAGCACCACAGAGGTGGTGGCGGTGGTGGCGGTGATGTCGGTCCAGCCGACATCGGAGAACCGCACCGACCGGCAGGCGGCGGGATCGGCAGCCTGGGCGGAGACGCTCCAACCCAAAGTTACCACGGCGGCGGTGGCCAGAATCTTCCGAAGTTTCATCTTGATTGTTACCTTCCCTGTTTGACCGACGGGCCGAGGAGAGAGATTCCGAATCACGCGAGATACAAGGCAGCAAAGCCCAACTCTATCGCAAAGCGCGGCGGAACCCGCCGATCTTTTTTTATCCGGGCCGCAGCCCGTCCAAACACAACCTGTCGGCACTAGGTCTGCCCGCGACCTCCCGCGCCGGACAAGCCACAAGTTACCAGACTGACGCGCAACAGGTCGACCGGTCGATCTGGACCAGGCCGCAAGGCGGACCAAGTCCGCCAACCCGAACGGGCCGGCCAGGCGCGGAGCCCGCCGGCGCAACTTTTGTCGCCATAAACCTGTCATCGCGTCGCCATGAAACCTTTTTTTTATTGAACGTTCAATAAAAAATGTTAGCTTCGATGAGATTTTTCGGGTCTTACGGAAAACGGCGCGTCGGTTTCCAGCTGGATTTTCCGCTCGGTTTTCCAGCCGATCTTTCCTACGGCGGCGATCCCGCGACGGCGGGAGCCGCAGCAGGGACGGCGGCGGAAGAGACAGGACGGGCAAGAGACCGACGGACAACCGGTGGGAAGACCGGCGGAAAAATCCGGGTAGGCTGGGAAAGGCGCTGCTCCGCGCTCTGAACCAAGCCGGGATCCAACCGGGGTCCAATCAACGTTGAATGACATCACAGCCAGGAAGTTTGCATCGGGTGCCCAAGGTCGGGATGGAAGATATTCGGCGGCGACAGTTGATCGACGCCACCATAGACACCATCCACGCGGTGGGCTTTTCCCATGCCTCGGTGATGGCGATCAGCCGCCGGGCCGGCCTGTCGTCGGGATTGGTGGCGCACTACTTCAAGGACAAGGACGGTCTGCTGGAAGCCACGCTGCGCCATATCTCCAACCAGCTGAGCCGCGACTTCATCCATCGGATCAAGCAGGCGCGAACCCCCCGGGCGCGGCTGCAAGCCATCATCGCCGCCAACCTGGGCGCGGAACAGTTCGATGCCCGGACCACCGAGGCCTGGCTGGCCTTTTGGGGCCAGGCGCCGCACTCGCCGCGTCTGCTTCGGGTTCAGCAGATCAACGAGAGACGGCTGCTGTCCAACCTGCGTTTCGCCGCGATCCAGCTGTTGCCGCGCGCGGAAGCCGAGTTCCTGGCCAGCGCCCTGGCGGCGCTGATCGATGGTCTGTATCTGCGCGCCGCCCTGTCCGGCGAGCCGCCGAACCCGGCGCGGGCCCAGCAACAGGTCAACCAGCTGCTGGACCTCTGTTTGCAGGCCCTGCAACCAAGCCCCGGCGAGACAAGTCCCGGCAAGACGAGCCCCGGCAAGACGCGTGATGGCGCGCCCTTGCATGCCGGGAAAAACACGTTGAGAGAACAACCCGTTGGGCCGATCCCAACCAAAGGATAGACGATCATGGCAACGCAGGAATTCGACTACATCATCGTTGGCGCAGGCTCGGCGGGCTGCGTGCTGGCCAATCGCCTGGGTGAAGACGAAAACGTCAAAATTCTGGTCCTGGAGGCCGGCGGCAAGGATTACTCGCTTTACATCCACATGCCGGCGGCCCTGGCCGAACCGCTCAAAACCCGCACCTACAACTGGTATTACGAAAGCGAGCCCGAGCCGGCGATGGATAACCGGGTGATGTATTGCCCCCGTGGCAAGGTGCTGGGCGGCTCCTCCTCGATCAACGGCATGCTCTATATCCGCGGCCATGCGCGCGACTACGACCGCTGGGCGCAAAGCCTGCCGGGCTGGAGCTATGCCGATTGCCTGCCGTATTTCCGCAAGGCGGTGAACCACGAATTGGGCGCCGACGACTACCAAGGCGACGCCGGCCCGCTCGACGTCACCGCCGGCAAGATGGCCAATCCGCTGTTCAAGGCGTGGATCGAGGCCGGTCGGCAAGCCGGCTACCCGATCACCAAGGATGTCAACGGCTACCAGCAGGAAGGCATCGGCCGCTATGACATGACGGTGAAAAACGGCCGCCGCTGGTCGACCGCGCAAGCCTACCTGCGCCCGGCCGTCAAGCGCGGCAACATCACCGTCGAGACCCGGGCGCTGACCCTTAACCTGGACTATGACGGCAAGCGGGTGGTGGGCCTGACCTATCGGCAGGGCAACCAGGTCAAGAAGGTTCGGGCGGCGCGCGAGGTAATCGTCTCCAGCGGCGCCATCAACTCGCCACAACTGCTCCAGCTTTCCGGGATTGGTCCGGCGGCGCTGCTGCGCGAACAAGGCATCACGGTGAAAGCCGATCTACCCGGCGTCGGGGCGAACCTGCAGGATCACATCGAGTGCTATGTGCAATATCACTGCACCCAGCCGATCAGCCTCTACCCGGCGCTGAAGTGGTACAACCACCCCTGGATCGGCTTCCAGTGGCTGTTCTTCAATCGCGGCATCGGCGCGTCGAATCAATTTGAGGCCGGCGGCTTCATTCGCTCGCGCGCCGGCTACGAGCACCCCAACCTCCAGTTCCACTTCCTGCCGATCGCCATGAACTACGACGGCAGCAACCCGGTGCAGGAACACGGCTTCCAGTGCCATGTCGGCCCGATGCGCCCGACCAGCCGCGGACATGTCAAGATCCGCTCCAACGATCCGACCCAGGCGCCCGAGATCCTGTTCAACTACAACCAGACCCAGCAGGACATCGAGGAAATCCGCGATGGCATCCGCCTGACCCGCGAAATCATCGAGCAGCAGGCCTTTGACGACTATCGCGGCGCGGAGCTGATGCCCGGACCGGCCGCGCAAAGCGACGCCGACATCGACGCCTTCGTGCGCCAGCACGCCGAAAGCGCCTATCATCCCTCCTGCACCAACAAAATGGGATCGGACAGCGACAAAATGGCGGTGGTCAACGATCAAGGCCAGGTCCACGGCATCGAAAATCTGCGGGTGGTCGACGCCTCGATCATGCCCGATATTCCCTCCGGCAACCTCAATGCCCCGACCATCATGATCGCCGAAAAGATCGCCGACCACATCAAGGGCGCCCCGCCCCTGCCCCGCTCCCAGGCCAAGGTCTGGATCCATCCGGAGTGGGAAACAAAACAGCGATAAATACTCTGAACAGTGTTTATAAAATGGGGGAAGCGTTGCGGACAAAACCGAACGCTTCCCTTCGCGAATTTTTTTGCCCTTTCCCGGACCCGCGCGGCCGGGAAAGGGCCCGGGATCTCTTCCGAGAAGGAATCCTTCTTCAGGTAGAATTTTGTAGAAAAACACCACTATCTATAGAACCAATCCTATCTTCTCAAAAAATATACTGCCGGTTGCCGCCAATTGGTCGTGCAGAAATTTCTAATTAAAACAATGTTACAACATTCGCTTGCAAACATTATTTGCTTTTCTTCGGCGGGCATAATATTTCACAAAAATAACCATAACTTGTATATAGAATTAGATACCGGCTACTATTGTCTTGTTAGAATTCGTCGAACCAGAACGACCGGAAAACCCCTCCATGTCCCCCACTGGAACCCCGCTGGGCACCCGTTTGAGACGCCAGGGATCGCTCCCGAACAACACCTCCCTGGCGCCCGGGTGAGTATTCCGGGGTGAGTGTCCCGGGCGAATATCCCGGGTGAATGTCCCGGGTGAACTCCACAGGAAAATACGCGTGGGGAAATACGGCGGGGAAAAGCGGTGGAAAGGTGATGAAAGCCTGCTGGAATTCCGGCCCCTTGCCGCGCTTCGACCCTGTGTTCCAACGCCGCTCGAGGAAACGCCCCTGTGACCCAACAGCCCCCTCTCGCCCCACAACCAGAAGATCGGCGCGGCGTCGGTGGGGGCGGCCTTGGGGCTTCGGCCACGGTGAAACTGGGCCGCTTCAGCCAAAGAAATTTCGTCGCGCTGATCCTGGTCTATATCGGCGTGGCCTTCGTCTTCGCCGCCTTGTTCGCCAGAAGCCTCTACCTGACCTCGCTGGACGACCAGGCCGCCTGGCTGGAAAGACTGGTGAAGTCACAGGCGAAAATGATCGCGGCGGTCGCCGCTTTTGACGCGCAATACAGCCCGGCGGATCGTCCCGACGGGGCCATCGGCACGACCACCGCGCAGCTTTTGAACGCCTATCGGGAATTTTCCGGTTTCGGCGAAAGTGGTGAATTCGTTATCGGCCAACGGCGCGGCGACCTGATTGTCTTCCTCGACGTCGCCCCGCCCCGGCAGCGCGAAACGCCCAGGCCCCTTCCCATCTATGGCGACAAGGCGGAACCGCTTCAATACGCACTGATTGGCCAGTCCGGCACGCTTATTGGCCGAGACTATCGCGGGATCGAAGTTCTGGCGGCCTACGAACCCCTGCCACAGTTGGGCATCGGCATCGTTGCGAAAATCGACCTTGCCGAGATCCGCGCCCCCTTCATCACCTTGGCGCTGCTCAATACCGCCGCCGCCCTGGCCATTCTCTCGGTCGGCGGGTGGCTGACCTACCGCCTCAGCGCACCGTTGTTCAGCAAGCTGGAACGGCGGGTTCGAGATCTCCAGCAGCACAATAGCGATCTGCAACGCCAGCTACTCAAGTTGGAGATCCTGTCGAAAACCAACGCCGGGGCGATCAAGCGATTAAGCCATGACATCGACATCAAAAATCGCTTCTTTTTGATTATCGCCCACGACCTGCGCAGCCCCTTCAACGCCCTGCTGGGGATGACCGAGGTAATGGCCCAACAGACCGGCAAGCTGAGCGCGAACAAGCTGAGCGAATATGCCGGTGACGTGCACAACTCGGCCAGAAGGGTCTTTCAACTGCTGGAAAATCTTCTGGCCTGGTCTCGCCTGCAAATGGGCGAGGTACAGATGAAACCCTCGCTGGTTTCCTTGAAGAAAACCGCGCGAACCAGCATCGATATCCTGACCCCGGTCGCGCGGGAGAAAAACATCACCCTGCGCAACCTGGTGAAGGACGAGACGCTGTTCGCCAATCCCAGCATCGTCGAAACCGTCTTGCGAAACCTGATCTCCAACGCCATCAAGTTCAGCCCTCCCGGCGGAAAAATCGAGATCTCCGCACAGGAAAGCGGCGCCACCACCGAAGTGATGGTCAGCGACAAGGGCGTGGGCATGGACGCCGAGGCGACCGAAAAGGGCTTCGCGCTCGGCCAGGTCACCACCACCATGGGCACCGCCGGTGAAACCGGCACCGGCCTGGGCCTTCCCCTCTGCCAGGATCTATTGGAAAAGAATCAGGGCCGTATTTGGGTGGAAACCGCGCCGGGTAAGGGATCGCGCTTTCATTTCGAACTGCCCCGCAACGACCACGCTAACCACAAGGGATAAAGCCCCCGCTGGCGCGCGGCGGAAAACGCGGCGGAAAGCGCGCCAACTCAAGACGGCAGCGTGCTTTCGAACACCCGCTCGAAGCCGCCAAGTTTTTCCGCCAGATACTGGGCGAAATCGAAGTTGGGCCGTTCGAGATGGCTGAGATGGCCGGGCCGGGCGGCCTGGGCTTGGGTTCCACGGAAGACTTTTTCGGTACAGCCGCGATCTTCCTCATTCACCTCGTCCAGCAGCGTCTTGAGTTGCGCGAAGTGCGCGCGCGCGCTCGGTGAATTAACATAGTCGGGAGACATGCCGCCGCCATAGGTGATGTGGACCTGGCCGGGCCCCTTGGGATGGAGCGACAGATACCAGAAATAGCCCGGGGTGAGCGTCACCACCAAACTGGGATAGATCGACAGCAAGAAGGTGGTGCGCCGCCGTTCGCCCTTCATTCGGGTGTTGTCGGGATGGGCCAGGCCGATGCTCAGATCATCGTTCTTCAAGATGGTGTGGTAGTTGAAGGCCGGGCGGCCGGGTGGACAGACCATCTCGCTCAGCTTGGACAGGCCCCCGATGGTGCCGGCGTGGCAGACCGGAAGGTGGTAACTCTCCATGAAATTTTCCGCCAGGATCTTCCAGTTGGTGTTCCAAACATGGGTTTCGCGGAAGGTCTCCTGATAGTTTTCCATGCCATAGTCGTCGATCAATCCCTCGACCTCGGCCAGCGTCTCGGCCACCGCCGGCGCGGCCGGGTTCAAGGTCACGAAGATCCACCCCAGCCATTCCTCGCAGCGGATCTGCGGCAGGCGGTAGTTTTCCTTGCAAAAAGCGGCGTTCTCGGCCATCGCCGGGGCCCCGCGCAGCTGCCCGTCCAGCTTATAGGTCCAAGCGTGATAGGGGCAGACGATCTGGCGCTTGTTGCCGCTGCCCTGCAACAGGGTGGACATGCGGTGCAGGCAAACATTCGACTGGGCCCGCAGCACGCCGTTTTGGTCGCGGATAACGAAAATCGGCTGCCCGGCCAGTTCATAGGTTAGATAGTCGCCGACCTCGCGCAGCGACCCGGCCCGGCCGACGGCCACCCACTCCTTGGCGAAGATCTCGCGCAACTCCAGTTCGGTGAAGGTCGGGCTGCCATAAACCGCAGGCGGCATGGCCCGGGCCTGGGCAAAGGGGCGGCTGACGTTTTCCAGCAGCGCCGCCACCGCAGGGTCGGGTGATTTCGGGTCGCTGGCGGGGCGGACAGCGGGTCGGCGGTCCTCGGCGGCGGCAAGATCGGTCACGTCGTTGGCTCCATCAAATTCCACGCTTGCGCATGACGGCAAAAGGCCGGGCGTGACGGTTCATCCGGATCTGGCCGGTGGCGCGCGCGGCCCTTCGCAACGAGCCTAGTCGAAAAGTGAAAGCGGCAAAAGCTTGTTTTCCAACCGACGACGCCGCGCGGGCGGTTTTCGCACCCGCGCGGCGCGCTTCTGTCGAACTCGATCGCACGCTAAACCGAACGGGTGATCCCGCCGTCGACGCGCAGGTTCTGGCCGGTGATGTAGCCGGCCCCTTCGGAAGCCAGAAAACCGATCACATCGGAGATTTCCTGGGTTTTGCCATAGCGCTGCATGGGGATGCGCGCGCGGAACTCTTCCTTTTCCGGCAGGCTGTCGATGAAGCCGGGCAGCACGTTGTTCATCCGGATGTTCTCGGCGGCGTATTTATCAGCGAAAAGCTTGGTGTAGGCCGCCAGTCCGGCACGGAAGACACCCGAGGTCGGGAAGACCGGATCGGGCTCAAACGCGGCAAAGGTCGAAATGTTGATGATCACCCCGGATTTCTGCTGCTGCATGATCGGCGTGACCAGTCGGGTCGGGCGCACGACATTGAGGAAATAGACCTCCATTCCCTGGTGCCAGTCATCGTCGCTCAACTCAAGAATGGCGGCGCGCGGACCGTGCCCGGCGCTGTTGACCAGCACATCGACCCGGCCCCACTTGTCCTTGGCTGCCGTCACCAACCGGCCGAGGTCGTCATTGGACTGGTTGGATCCGGTGACGCCCAGGCCCCCCAGTTCCTCGGCCAGTGCCGCGCCCTTGCCGGAAGACGAGAGAATGGCGACCCGAAAACCATCGGCAGCCAGCTTGCGCGCCGCGCCCGCGCCCATGCCGCTTCCGCCGGCGGTGATGATTGCGACCTTTTCCGTGCTCATAACTTACTTCCCTTTATGCAGTGTGCCATGATGCCAGCCTTGCGGCTTGGCTCCTGGTCACAAATGACAGCATTGCCCGTTACCGTCGAACCAGAACGATACGCTTCTAGGTGTAGAAAAACTACTGCATGAAAAGCCTGAACCCCTGGCGCGGATTTCCGCCGCTCAATGCCCTGCGGGTTTTCGAGGTGGCGGCGCGTCACCTGAACTTTCGCAGCGCCTCGGAAGAACTGGGCGTCACCCAAGGCGCCGTGGCGCAGCAGATTCGAGGCCTGGAAGCGGCGCTCAGCGTAAAGCTTTTTCGCCGGCTGCCCCGTGGTCTGGCGCTGACCGAAGAAGGGCGGCGCTATCTGCCGCCGATCCGGCAGGCGCTCAAGCTGATCCTGGCGGCCACCCAGGAGCTTCGCCCACAGCAGGCAACCCTGTCGATCAGCGTCACCCCCACCTTCGCCACCCGCTGGCTGGTTCCACGGCTGGGCGCCTTCACCACCAGCAATCCGGATCTGGATGTTCGGCTTGTCGCCACCGAAGGCCTGGCCAATTTCCAAAGCGACGGGGTCGACATCGCGGTCCGTCAGGGCAAGCCGCCCTTCGGCCCCGGCTTGACCGCGACCCTACTCTATCCAATTGAGATATTTGCGGTTTGTAGCCCGGAGCTGATGAAAGGCGCGGCCCCGCTCCAGGCCCTGGAAGATCTGCGTCACCACGTTCTGTTGCACGACGCCCACGGCTATTGGCCACTTTTCCTGCAGCAGGCCTTCGCCGACAAGCTGCCGGAAATCACCCGGCGAATGAAGTTCAATCAGACCGCGCACGCCATCGACGCGGCGCTGGCCGGACAGGGCGTTGCCCTCACCAGCGCCCCGCTTGTCGCCACGGAACTGGCGGCCGGTCGGCTGTGCCGGCCCTTCGATCTTACTTTGCCGCTGGACGCTGGTTTTTACGTTGTCGCGCCCCGCGCGCCACGGCAGCCCGAGCCGGTGGCGCGCATGCGGGCCTGGCTGACCGCCCAGAGCCGCCCGCCAGGAACAAGCCCGGCCGCCTGATCCTGATCCTGACCCCGACTCCGCCCGACCGACCCGGTGGAAAACAAGCCCGGCCGTCCGGGGCGCGGCCGGGCGCGAACAACCGACTCGGTTACATTTTGATCCGCTCACCCTTGGGATCGTAGAGCGGCTTGAGACTGCCCTTGGCTTGGAAGCGTTCACCCGCCACCTCGATCTCCAACGGTTGATCGTCGAGCCAGGCCTGGGTGATGGTCTCGGCGTGATGGAGATAGCCCATGCCCACCGCCGCGCCCAGGTGGTGGCCATAGTTGCCGGAGCTGAGATAGCCGACGATTTCACCGCCCCGCCAGACCGGCTCGTTGTGATAGAGCAGCGGTTCTGGATCGTTGAGCAGGAACTGCACCATGCGTTTGGTGCGCGGCTGCGACTGTTCCTTCAAAAAGGCGTCCCGGCCCAGGAAATCGCCGAACTTGCTGCGCGCCTTGTCCGGCTTGACGACAAAGGACAGCCCGGCCTGGTGGGTGGTGTCCTCGTCGGTGATGTCGTGGCCGAAATGGCGGAAGGCCTTTTCGATACGGCCGGAATCCAGCACGTGCAGCCCACAGAGCTTCAGGCCTTCGGGCGCGCCGGCCTCCCACAGCGCATCGAAAACGCCGCGGGCAAAGGTCGAGGGCACATACAGCTCCCACCCCAGTTCGCCGACATAGGAAATTCGCTGTGCGCGGCCATAGGCCATGCCCAGATCAATCTCCTGGGCGGTGCCGAAAGCAAAGGCTTCGTTGGAGAGATCGGCGTCGGTGATCTTCTGCAGCACCGCCCGCGACTTGGGTCCCATGATTTCCAGCACCGCTTCGCTGTCGGTGACGTCAACCACCACGCAGCGGGCCTCTTCTGGCGTGTGCCGCCGCAGCCAGGAAAGATCCCGCTGCGCCGACGCGCCGGCCGTCACCACCATGAAGGCGGTTTCGCTCAGCCGCGTGATGGTCAGGTCGGCCTCGATCCCGCCCCGGTCGTTGAGCCATTGGGTGTAGACCACGCGACCCGGTTCCACCGCCAGATCCGCCGCCGAGATTCGCTGCAGCACCGCTTCCGCATCCGGCCCTTCGACGCGAAACTTGGCAAAGGACGTCATGTCGAAAAAGCCGACCCCCTCGCGCAGCGCCTTGTGTTCGGCGGCGGCATGTTCGAACCAGTTTTGCCGCTTGTAGGAATAGACGTACTTCGGCTCCACGCCCTTGGGAGCAAACCAGTTTGCCCGCTCCCAGCCGGCCGTTTCGCCGAACACCGCGCCCTTTTCCTTCAGCTTTTCGTGCAGCGGCGAATGGCGCACATCGCGCGCCGATTCGTACTGGCGGTACGGCCAGTGCATGGCGTAGAGCAGCCCCAGGGATTCGGTCACCCGTTTGGTCAGATAGGTTTTGTTGTTCTGGAAAGGCTGCATCCGCCGGATGTCCACGTCCCAGAGATCCATGGTCGGATGGCCGGCGTCCATCCATTCCGCCAGCGCCTTGCCCGCGCCGCCGGCCGACTGAATGCCGATGGAATTGAAGCCCGCCGCGACGTAAAAGTTTTTCAGCTCCGGCGCTTCGCCCAGATGAAAACGATCGTCGGGGGTGAAGGATTCCGGCCCGTTGAAGAAGGTGCGAATCCCGGTTTCGGCCAGAATTGGCAAGCGCACCATCGCCTTTTCCAAAATCGGCGCGAAGTGATCAAAGTCTTCCGGCAACTCGTCGAAGCAGAAATCCTCCGGAATCCCCTCCAGCGCCCAGGGTTTGGACACCGGCTCAAAACAGCCCAGCAGAATCTTGCCGGCGTCTTCCTTGAAGTAGGCGCAGGCCCCGGGATCACGCAGCACCGGCAGCTTGTCCGGCAGTCCCTTCACCGGTTCGGTCACGATATAGAAGTGCTCGCAGGCCTGCAGCGGCACCTTGACCCCGGCCATCTCGCCCAGTTCACGGCCCCACATGCCGGCGCAGTTGACCACGAAGTCAGCCATCACATCGCCCTGATCGGTGGCGACCCCGGTCACCCGACCGTCCTTTTGATGGACGCCGGTGACCTTCACCCCCTCCAGCAGGGTCGCGCCGCGGCTGCGCGCGCCCTTGGCCAGCGCCAGGGTCACGTCGGCCGGATTGAGCTGGCCGTCATTGGGAAGAAAAACGCCGCCCACCAGATCCGACGTGTTGAGCAGTGCATACTTTTCCTGCAGGCCGTCCGGGTCCAGCACCTCCACGTCCAACCCGAAGGTTTTCGCCATTGAGGCGCCGCGCTTCAACTCCTCGAAGCGCCCCTGGCCGGTGGCAATGGACAGCGAGCCGTTTTGCTTGAAGCCGATGGCCTGGCCGGTTTCTTCCTCCAACTGGCTGTAGAGATTGGTGGTGTACTGGGCCAACTTGGTCATGTTGGAGGTGGCGCGCAGCTGGCCGATCAGGCCCGCGGCATGCCAGGTGGTGCCGCTGGTGAGCTGCTTGCGCTCCAGCAGCAGCACATCCTTCCACCCCAGTTTGGTGAGATGATAGGCGAGCGAACAGCCCACCACGCCGCCACCGATAATTACCGCGCGAGCTTGACTGGGAAGGGTCATTTTTCTGGTTCCTGAGATTCTTTGCCGAGGGTCGGGACAGCTACAAACCCTGATCAACCCGAAGCGCGACCATAAAACAAATTCAAAATTTTACCGAGGCCATAACCAGGGTTAATAGCCAGCAGGCGGGCCGGGTACAGCCGCCTTTCGACCGGGCTCGCCCGGCCCCGATCCGGCCGCGCATTACCCGCGCAGCTTTTCATTGTTCGGATCGTACAGCGGTTCGCGGGCTACCGTGGCCGGGCAACGCTTGCCGAAAATCTCCACCTCCAGCTTCTGCCCCTCGACCGCCAGGTCGCTGCGGACATAGGCCAGCGCGATCGACGACTGGATGGCATGGCCATAGCCGCCGGAGGTGACCAGCCCAACTTCCTGGCCGGCGTGGAACACCGCCGCGCAGGCGGGCGTATCGACGTCGGGGCTATCCACCAACAGCGGCACAAAGCGTTCCCTCGAGCCTTCTTGTTTTTCCTTCAGCAGCGCCTCGCGGCCAATGAAGGCCGGCTTGTCCAGCCGAACAAAGCGGTCCAGGGAGGCGGTCAGGGGCGAATATTCGGTGGTCATATCGACCTTCCAGGAGCGGTAGCACTTCTCCAACCGCATCGAGTCCATCGCATAGAGCCCGAAGTCGGCCATGCCGTGCGCCGCGCCGGCCGTCCAGAGCGCCTCATAGACCGCGACCATGGATTCCACCGGGATATGAAGCTCCCACCCCAGTTCGCCGACATAGTTGACCCGCATGGCCAGCAGCTGTGTATAGCCGACGGTGATGGTCTGACAGGACAGCCAGGGGAAATCGGCGTTGGTCAGGCCGGCGTCGGTTACCTGCGCCAGGACATCGCGGGCACGCGGCCCGGCCAGCACCAAGGTGCCGTATCGGCCGGTCAGGTTCGCCAGGGTCAGCCCGCCGTCGCGCGGCAGATGTTCTTCCAACCACTGCCAATCGTGCCACTCGGCCGCCGAGGCGGTGATCAGCCAGAAATGGTCCTCGGCCAGGCGGGTCAGGGTCATTTCACAAAGGATGCCGCCCTGAGCCGAGCAGAAATAGGACAGCGAGATCCGCCCCACCTTGGGTAGGGCTCCGGCGATCATCCCCTCCAGCCAGGCCGCCGCGCCGGGGCCCCGCAGCTCAAACTTGGCGAAGCCGGGCAGATCCAGGAGCCCGACCCGGTTGCGCACCGCATCGCACTCCGCCGCGACCGCCGGAAACCAAGCCGGGTGGCCAAAGGTCAGCTCGGCCTTGGCTTCGGCCTCGTTGCGGGGAAAATAGGTGGCCCGCTCCCAGCCGCCCCGCGCCCCGAACAGCGCCCCCTTGGCCTGCAATTTGCCATACAGCGGCGAGGTTTTGGCCGGACGCCCGGCCGGGCGCTCCTCATGGGGAAAGGCGATGGCGTATTCGTTCTGATAAAGCTCCACCGCCTTTTCGACCACGTACTTCTGGTTGGCGTAGTCGCTGTAGCGGCGCGGATCGAAGGCCCAGAGATCCCATTCCGGTTCGCCGTGGAGCACATATTCGGCGATCGACTTGCCCGCGCCGCCGCCCTGGCAAATGCCAAAGGAAAAGGAACAGCAGTGGAAGAAGTTCTCCACGCCATAGGCCTTGCCGATATAGGGATAACCGTCCGGTGAATAGGGAATGGGGCCATTGACCACCCGCTGCACCCCGGCGGTGCCCAGCATGGGAACCCGCTCCATGGCGTCGGCGATATAGTCTTCCAGCCGGTCCAGGTCGTCGGCGTAGAGCTGATTGGCGAAGTCGTGGGGAATCTTGCCGTCGACCCAGTGCGGGGTCGCCTGCCATTCGTACGGCCCCAGGATCAACCCGTCGCGCTCCTGACGCAGGTAATAGCTGACGTCCGGATCGCGCAGCAGCGGCAGGGTCTCGCTTTTGCCCGCCAGCTCCGGCACGCTTTCCGTTACCAGATACTGGTGCTGCATCGACACGATGGGCAGGTACTGGCCCACCAGCGCGGCCACTTCAGCCCCCCGGTACCCGCCGGCGTTGATGATGGTCTCGCAGACCACCCTGCCCTTGTCGGTGACCACCTCCCAGTCGCCACCCGGCAGTTTGTTGATCGCCGTCACGCGGGTAAAGCGGGCGATTTCCGCGCCCAGACTCCGCGCCCCCTTGGCCAGGGCCTGGGTCACCTGCGAGGGGTCGATATCACCGTCGTAGGGATCCCACAGCGCTCCCTTGATGTCATGCAGCTCCAACTGCCCCTGATAGCGCGCGCGGGCTTCGTCCGGCGACAACAGCTCATAGTCCAGGCCCTGCGCCCGGGCCATGGAAAGCACATGGCGATATTCCTGCATCCGCGCGTCGCTATGGGCCAGGCGCAGCGACCCGGTGACATGATAGTTGATCGGATAGTCCACCTCCGCCGCCAAGCGGCTATAGAGTTGGGTGGTGTAGCGTTGAAACTTGATAATATTCCAAGAGGTGGCGTAGGTCGGCACGTTGCCCGCCGCATGCCAGGTCGAGCCGGATGTCAACTCATCCATCTCAATCAGCAAGGTATCGCTGCAGCCCATTTTGGCCAAATGATAGAGCGCCGAGCAGCCCACCACACCACCACCGATCACCACGACTTTCGCCTGCGTCTTCATAAAAAATCTTTCTCTTCTTTAACCCGCGTGGGCTTGGTTACGTTTTCGGCTCAAGCGCCGCCAAGGCTGCGCACCGCACCGGCGCGCGTGCTTCCTCGCGCTGGTCCGCCGTTTCGCTCAAGCGCCGCCGAGAGGCGCGTTCGGAACGGCGAACGCCGCGCTATCCTAGGCTGGCTTGTACATCTTTTCGCGCGGAAGGTTGACCGGCACCAAGGCGCGAATCCGCGCATCGGTCTGTGCGCTGACATGGGTCGGGAAATAATTGGCCTCGATCTCCGCCAGGCGGGCCTTGGCCTGGTCCAGCAAATTGGGGCGTTTGAGTTCTTCCCACTCCTTCGGAGAGGTCCGGTCGCCGATCACCGGATAGGCATACTCGCGCTGCATCAAATGAAGGGTCTGGTCGTGGCCCAGGTAGTGACCCGGTCCGGCCAAACACACCTCGCGGATGGTCTCCAGGGACAGGCTGTCATCGGTGACTTCGATGCCGCGTATGGTGCGCAGAATCGCCCCCAGCATATCGTTGTCGATAATCAGCGATTCTTTGCAGAACCCCAGCAACGAGGCATGCATCCCGGCGCTTTCATAGACCAGATTGGCGCCCGAATGCCCAGCCAGCGCATCGGTATAGCTCTTTTCATAGCCCGACTGGGCATCGGGCAGCTTGGCGTCGGTCATGCCGGCGGCCACGCCGCCGGGCAGGTCGTAAAAGCGCGCCATCTGCCCGCAGGCCGCCATCAGCAGCGCCTGCTCGCCCGAACCGCCGCTCATCGCCCCGGTGCGCAGATCCGAGACGAAGGGCCAGGTGCCAAAGATCGCCGGGGCGCCAGGCTTCAAGGCGTTGACATAGACCAGCCCGGCCAAGACCTCGGCCACGGCCTGCACCACCGCCCCGGCCAGCGCCGCCGGCGCGGTGGCGCCGGCCTGCCCGGCGGACAGCAGCAGCACCGGCATCCCATGGGCGACCGCCGCCTCCAGGCAGAGACAGGCGTCGGGCGCGAACTTCATGGGCGGCACCACAAAGCAGTTGGACATCGACACGAAGGGCCGCGCCCGCCAAGCGGCCTCGCCGCCGGCGATCTCGTGGAAGATCTTCATCGACTCTTCAAAGTGGGCCAGCTGGAACCAGCGGCTGCCGACGTGCTTGGACGTGCCCAGCACCGAGGCGTAGGCGGTGTTGACGTCCATATCGCGCGGATCGGCCAGGTCGCAACACACCACCGAGGCTTGGAAGAAATGGATGTTGTCCATGACGTCGACCACCCGGGCGATGTCATAGAGATCCTGCACCGTCGATTCCCGGTAGTCGCCGCTGTCCACGTTGACCATGTTCACCGCCGCGCCGGCGGTGCCGAAATAGGTCTTCTGGCCGGAAACCTCCATATCATGCTTGGGATCCTGGCCGTAGAGCGTGATGTTGCGCGCCGCCTTGGCCAGGGTGTCCTCCACCACGGCCCGCGGGATCATCACCCGGCCTTGCTCGGAAACCCAGCAGCCGACCGCCGTCATGGCCTCGATGGTGCTGGGCAGGGGATCGCCCATGCCGATGGTCTCCAACGCCGTCAGGGCAGCCTCGTGAATCCTTTCGACGTCGCTCGCGCTCAAAGGTTGATAGCGGCCGCCGTTCAAGCCGCCGCGCACCGGCTGAATATCCTCCTGCAGTGGGGCCGCGCGCAGAGCCACGCGCGCTTCACGACCGCCACTGCGACGACGCCCGGCCTTGAAGACCGCCACCGCCTCGGCCCCTGGCTTTTCCGGTCCTGGATTCATCACGCTCATATCGACAACACTCCGCGCACAGGCCGAACAGCCCACCCCGTATCGCGGGGCGGTCCGACGCAGCCAGATAAAAAATCACTCGCCCTGACAATGCCCCCTTGTTTTCGACGTCGACAAACGACAAAAATTCAACAACTGGTTAGTTTTTTCAACCAATCGATTAAAAGCGACCTGACAGCGTCGCTTTTAATCGATTGGTTGAAAAAATGGCTTTAATCTGGAGAATAAGCGCTGAAAATTGCTGCAGCGCAACCGCGTTATTGAGCGGAGAACAGGCAGGTCGTGTTGCAAATTTCTAACCATTCGAGTTCGCCTGCCCCGGCGACGCGGCGGCTCGGGAGACCGACATGACCAATGATCGGCTGCCGTCGCTCAAGGCGCTGCGGGTATTCGAGGCCGTGGCGCGGCGGCTCTCCTTCCGGCAGGCCGCCGAGGAGTTGAATGTCACCCATTCCGCCGTCAGCCATCAAGTGCGCCTGCTGGAGGAACAGAGCGGTCTTGAGTTGATCGATCGCGGCGCCCGGCAGATCGCCCTCACCCCGGCGGGAACCGCACTGCTGCCGTTTGTCAGCGACGCCCTGACGCGCTTGCGCATCGGGATCAAAAGCGCCAAGGCGCTCAGCAGCGATAGCCGCGAACTGACCCTACACGTCTACATTACCGTGGCGATGCACTGGCTACTGCCCCGGCTGGAGGCCTTTCAGCGGCGCAGCCCCGACATCAAGGTGCGGATCAGCACCTCCTACAAAGGCTGGGAGTTCGATCGTGAAGCCGCCGACCTGGGCCTGCTTTATCTGCGCCAGACCCTTCCCGACCTGCATGTCGAGCCGCTGTGCGACGCCTATCTCTACCCGGTGTGCAGCCCCGACTATTGGGACAGCCTGCCGGCGGATTTTTCGCCGCGCGACCTGCGCGCCGACCAACTGTTGGAAGTTTACACCGCGCCGGAGGACTGGACCCGCTGGCTGGGAGAAAGCGGCGCCACTGAATTGGCGCACGGGCCGGCGCCAAAGGGCCGACAAGGCTTTGACAGTTACCTGCTGGCCCAGGAGGCCGCGCTGGAAGGTCGCGGCTTTGCCCTTTGCAACGGCCCCTTCGCCGTGGAGACCTTCTATTCGGGCCGTTTGATCCGCCCGTTTAAGCTGATCGCCCGCCAAGCGCCCGGCTGGTGCCTGGTCGCAAAATACACGGACGCCGAGCGCCCGAAAATCCAAGCCTTCGCCAGTTGGATTCGCGACGAACTGACCGAGGATCCGAATTTCTGGTGACGTCTTGCAAGGCCGCCGGAAGCAGCGCAAAAACCCAGCCCCGGCGGTTAGCGCCGGCTGAGGGTGACCCAAGCATCGGCGTGGCGCAGCGCGCCGGTCGACAGGTCGTAGCTCATCAGGTCCTCGCCAATAGCAAAAGGCCCCTTGAACCGCGCCGCGACCTCGGCGGCCACCGCCTGGCGATCGAATTCCACCGGCACGAAGTGATTGAGCAGCAGAAACTTCACCTGGGCTTCGTGGGCCACCTGGCCCACCTGATCACTGCGCGTGTGATAGGCGGTCATGGCGGCCAGGGTTTGGGCGGAGCGCACGCCTTCGATCACCGGCAACGCCCGATGTATGAAGCACTCGTGCACCAGCAGATCGGCCTGGCGCGCCGCAGCGATCAACGCCGGGCAGTAGCGCGTATCGCCGGAAAACACCACCTTTTCGCCCTTTTCGCCCTTTTCTCCCTTTTCACCGGCACCGGCGCGCCCGGTCTCGAAGACGAAGCCGAAGGCGCTGGCCACCGGGGCATGGTCGACGGTCACCGCGCTGACCCGCAGGCCGTTCAAGTCCAGGAAGGGACCATCGGCCGTGATCTCGGTGATATCCAGCTCCAGCCCGGCCAGCGAAGGGCGCTGCTCGTGGGCAATCCGCAGCGCCCGCTCCTCACGCCAGAGATCCATCAGCGCGGTCACGAATTTGCGCGTGCCCTTCGGGCCGAAAATACGGTGCGGCCGGTCGCGGCCCTGGTGCCAGCCGGTCTGGATCAACTGATAGAGGTCAATAATATGATCGCTGTGCAGGTGGGTAAGCAGCACCGCGTCCAGCGCCGCCGAAGACGACCCGGCCGCCAACAGCCGCTGGGTGACTCCAGAGCCGCAGTCCACCAGAACCTGAACGCCTGCCTGTTGTAGCAGGTTGGCCGGCCCCATGCGCTTGGGGGAACATTGTGGGCAACCGGTGCCCAACAGGGTGACTTTCATGAGTTCTGTTGCGCCTGTTGCACTTGAAAAAAGAAGCGGCAAAGCTATCCCGAGCGCGCACGTCGGAGCAAGCGCCCTCAACCCTGTCTCGGCCAAAGCCACCACCGGCCAAGATCACCACACGCGCGACCACACACACGCGGCGGCCGGTCAAACCGGGCGCAAGCTCTCCAATCGCACCGCCTGGTCGGCGTCCGCCTCCCAGCAAATCGACAGCAGGCGAGGCGCGCGCAGGGTGAGCCCGGCCTTGCGGCGCGGGGCGGCATCGACCGCCTCGAAAGCGACCTCCAGCAGCAGGCTCGGCGTGACCGACCGCACCGGGCCAAAGCGCGCGATGCTGTTGGCCTTGACCCAACTCTCCAGCCGCGCCAGTTGATCATCGGGCAGCGTACAGGCGGCCGCGCCGAGCGGCACCAGTTCCCGCCCCGCCGCCGTCGCGCGCCAAGCGCCAAAGGTCGCGCGTGCAAAGGGCCGCGCGCTTCTGCCCCGACCGCGCTCGACATAGAGCAACACGGCTTTGACGGTCCGCGCCGGGAACCGCCAGACCAGCCACGCCCCCTGCGGCGCGTCCGCCAGATAAGCCGAGGTCTTCCGCTTCAAGACCAGACCACCGCAACCGGTCGCGCCTTCCGCCCGCAGGGCGGCGAGCGCGGCGTGGTTGCGCACCGGCGCCAGCGGGGACAGATCCAGTCGCGCCGGGCGCTGTCGGGCAAGGCAGCGTTCCAATCGGGCGCGGCGCTGCGCCAGGCTCAGCGGCCGTAAATCCTTCGTCCCGTCAAACAAAAGATCAAAGGCGCGCAGATAGGCCGGGGCTGCCGCCAGCAGCTTTTTGTCGATCCGCTTGCGCGTCAGGCGCTGCTGCAATTGCGCCAGCGGCGCGATTTGCAGCGCCCCACCCGCCAGATCGGCGGGCTCGGCCACCAGCAATTGACCGTCAATCACCGCGGTGAAATCGAGATCCGCCAGCAGATCGGGAAAGGCCGCGGAAAGATCGTCGCCGTCCTGGCTGAACAGCCGGGACGGGCGCGGGCCGTTGGCCAGCAGTTGCACCCGCACCCCCGTCCACTTCCACTCTACCTGATAGGCGGCGAGGTCGAGATCCTGCACCGCCGCCGGCTGTAGCGCGCAGGCCCGCATCATCGGACGAAAGGCCGTGTCGGGGTCGGCCACCGGCGCCGGACCTTCCCGCCGTTCCGCCAGCCAGGCAAACAGCGCGCCATAGGGCGGCGTCAGGCCGTGCCAGACTTCCTCGATCTGCGCCAGCGGCCGGCCGCCCCACTCGGCCAGGGCGCGCTTGACCAGGCGCGCCGAAAGGTCCAGCCGTAAAGCGCCGCAGGCCAGCTTGAGCAAGGTCCAGCGGCCGGGACTGTCCAGGCCGTCAAGCCAGCCGGCCAGCAGTCGAGACAGATCGGCTTTCTCCGCCGTCCGCAAGCCGTTGACCAGTTCGCTCAAGTCCGGCGGGCGATTGGCCCCGGGTCGGGCGGGCCAGAGCAGTGCGACGGTCTCCACCAGATCGCCCACATGTGCGTGGGACCAGGCGAACAGCTCGGGATCGACCCGGGCGGCCAGCAGCGCCCGGAGCTCGGCCGGGCGGAACCTTTTGAGCGTCAGCGCCCCGGTCAGCAGCGCCACGGCCCAGCCCCGGTCGGGATCGGGCGCGGCGTCGAAATAAGCCGTTAGCCAACGCTGCTTGCTGGCCGCGCTCGGGGCGTGCTGCAGGCGTTCGAACAGAGCGGCAAAGGGCGTCATGCCGGCTTTGACCCATCGGGCTGGCGCGGGTCCCGAGCCGCCGCGCGCCGCTGTTCGACGCCGATGTCCGACAGCGCGCGGGCGCGCAGGCCAAAGGCGCGGGCCTGATGGATCAGGGCCGTCGCGCTGCCATGGGTCACCCAAATTTCCGCCGCCTTCACATCGAGAAAGGTTTGGGTCAACTCGTCCCAATCGGCATGGTCGGAAAGAATCAACGGCAGTTCCACGCCCTGCTGTAGGGCCCGCTGACGCAAGCGCATCCAGCCCGAGGCGAAAATCAGCAGCGGATCGCACAAGTTCGCAAACCAGGCGCCGTTTTTACTGCCCGGCGGCGCCAGGACGATGGCGCCGCGCAGCGCCTCCCGGCCCGCGCCCTCCAGCGAACGCAAATCGCCCAGCGCGATGCCTTGCGCGGCATACAGCGCGCAGATCCCAGCCAAGGACTGGTGGATATACAGCGGCCTGTCATAACCGGCCTCGCGCAGCAGCGCGATCAAACGCTGGGCCTTGCCAAGGGAATAGGCGGCGACAAGATGGCTGCGCTCGGGAAAGACCCGCAGCGATTGCAACAGCTTTTCGATCTCGCCGGCGGCATCGGGATGACGATAGATCGGCAGGCCGAACGTGGCTTCGGTGATAAAGACGTCGCAGGGCACCGGCTCGAAAGCCTGCGCGGTCGGATCGCGGCGGCGCTTGTAGTCGCCCGCCGCCACCACCCGGCGCCCCCGGCATTCCATCACCACCTGGGCCGATCCCAGCACATGACCGGCCGGGGCCAGCCAAAGGGTCACCTCGTTGATCTTCAGCCGCGCGCCATAGCTCAGCGGCTGCAGGCTACCGCCGGCCTTCGCGCCATAGCGGCTTTTCATCATCGCCAGCGTCGGCGCGGTGGCCAACACCTTGCCATGACCGGGACGGGCGTGGTCGGCATGGCCGTGGGTGATCAGCGCCCGGGCCACGCGCGCCGTCGGGTCAACATAAAAATCGCCCGGTTTGCAGTAGAGACCTTGATCTGTGACCGCCAACCAACTTTCGGGAGCCGTCTTCATGCCTTACTATGCCGCAAAGCCTCGGCCAATACAGCACTTGTCCATTGCATCGCCTCGTCATTCCTGAAAGTTTCATGATCGATGACCAGTAACCTAGACCTTCACGCTGACCTTCAACGCGACGGCTATGACGTCGCCATGCTGCGGCTGTCCAAGCTGTTGTTGATCAACGACGCCAACTATCCCTGGCTGGTTTTGGTGCCGCAACGGCCCCGCAAGCACGATTTTCACGACCTGGACCCGATGGATCAATACCGGGTCTGTGACGAAATCACCATGTGCTCGGAGGCGCTGCAGCAACTCTATTCACCGGACAAGATCAACGTCGCCGCGCTGGGCAACGTCACGCCCCAACTGCACATTCACATCATCGCCCGCTTTCACGATGACCCGGCCTGGCCCGCGCCGGTCTGGGGAAAAATTCCCGCCAAGTTCTATGAGGTGCAGGCCTTGGACCAACGGCTGGTCGAGCTGCGCGACGAGGTCACCAGGCTGATGAAAATCCGGCAGGACCCCAGCGCCTAGCGTCGAATCGATACCAAGCCAAATCCATACCAAAGGGACTCACTTGGTGATCCGGTTGAAACCGTGAAACACCCTCCAGCCGGGCGACAGCGCGCGCCAGTCCGCGTGCGGCCCTGCAGCAATCCGCGAGTAGCAAACGATGACCAGTCAAACCACCAACCCCTATCTGTCGATCAGCCAGGAAGTCCGCCAGGCCCAGGCCGAGGGGCAAGGCGTCGTGGCGTTGGAATCCACGGTTATTTCCCATGGCCTGCCCTACCCACAGAACCGGCAGACCGCGCAGCAGCTGGAAGCAACCATCCGCAAGGGCGGCGCCGTGCCGGCAACCGTTGCGCTGCTGGACGGGAAAATCCACGTCGGGTTGGAGGACAGCCAAATCGAACGCCTGGCCGATCCGAAATCAGAAGTCGCCAAGGTCAGCCGCCGGGATCTGGCGGCGGTGGTGGCGTCCGGCGACCTGGGCGCGACCACCGTGGCCGGCACCATGTTCGCCGCCCAACTGGCCGGCATTGAGCTGTTCGCCACCGGCGGCATCGGCGGTGTCCATCGCCAGGGCGAACGGACCCTGGACATTTCCGCCGATCTGCAGGAACTGGCCCGCACCCCGGTCTCGGTGGTCTCCAGCGGCGCGAAATCGATCCTCGACCTGCCGCGCACCCTGGAGGTGCTGGAGACGCTCGGCGTGCCGGTGGTGGGGTATCAAACGCTGGATTTCCCCGCCTTTTTCACCCCGGAAAGCGGCCTGGATCTGGCCTGCGGCGTGGCCAACGCCAGCCAGGCCGCCGCGCTGATTCGCGCCCAGCGCGGCCTGGGCCTGGACAACGGCATTCTCTTTGCCAACCCGGTGCCCGAAACCGCGGCGCTGGCCGAAGCGCAGGTCGCCGCCTGGATCGACGCCGCCTTGGCCAGCGCCCGACAGGACGGCGTCGCCGGCAAGGACGTCACCCCCTATCTGCTGTCCTATCTCCACATCCACAGCCAAGGCGCAACCTTGGCGGCCAATCGCGCGCTGCTGCTGGACAACGCCCGGGTCGCCGCCGAAATCGCCACGGCGCTGGCCGCCACCGCCTAGAGTCGGGTTGGCTTCGCGGCCAGCGCGAAGCGCTTCCTTCTTCGTCGATCACTGGCCGGCGCGCGGCCGATCTGACACAGGCCGGCGCGCGGCCAATCTGGCAGTAGATCGTCAGGAAGCGCACCCGGCGATGCCGCTTGCCGGTAGAGCTTTGCTGACAGCGCCGGAAAATGCCGTACAATCCGGGGTCATGGTGACCCGCCTCCCTCCGCTGTTCGCGAACTGGTTCGCCGCCCGAGGCTGGACGCCCCATGCCCATCAGTTGGCGCTGCTCAAGGCCGCCGACGACGCCCAGTCGGCGCTGCTGATCGCCCCCACCGGCGGCGGCAAGACCCTGGCCGGTTTTTTGCCCAGCCTGGTCGACCTGACGCGCGGCCGAGCCGGGGAGCGTCACGCCGGGGAGTGTCACGCCGAAGCCGCGCCGCCGGAAGGGCTGCACACGCTGTACGTTTCGCCGCTCAAGGCGCTGGCCGTGGACATCCAACGCAACCTGATGACGCCGGTCCGGGAAATGGGCCTGACGCTGGCCATCGAAACCCGCACCGGCGACACCCCCCAGGGCAAGCGCCTGCGCCAGCGCAGCCGCCCGCCGCACATCCTGCTGACAACGCCCGAATCCCTGGCCTTGCTGCTTTCCTACCACGACGCGCCGCAGATCTTTGGCGGCTTGAAGTGCATCGTGATCGACGAACTTCACGCCTTGGCCTTTGGCAAGCGCGGCGACCTGCTGGCTTTGGGCTTGACGCGACTGGCGACGCTGGCCCCCGGTCTGCGTCGGGTCGGGCTTTCGGCCACGGTGCACGATCCGGCCGCGCTCACCGCCTGGCTGTCGCCCACCGGTCGGGCGAACAACGCGCCGGTCACCCGGGTGATCGGCCGCGGCGGCGTTGCGCCGGAGCTGGATATCCTGGTCACCAAGGCGCATCTGCCCTGGTCCGGTCATATGGCGGTTCACGCCCTGCCGGAAGTCTACCAACACATCCGGCGACATCGCACCACCTTGGTTTTCGTCAACACCCGCGCCCAGGCCGAGCTGGCCTTTCAGGAGCTCTGGCGGGTTAACGATGACAACCTACCGATCGCCCTGCACCACGGATCCTTGGCCATTGAGCAGCGCCGCAAGGTGGAAGCGGCCATGGCCCGGGGGGCCTTGCGGGCGGTTGTCGCCACCTCCTCGCTTGATCTCGGCATCGATTGGGCCGCGGTCGATTTGGTGGTGCAGGTGGGCGCGCCCAAGGGGATTTCGCGCCTGCTGCAGCGGCTCGGCCGGGCCAATCACCGCTTGGATCAGCCGTCACGGGCGCTGCTAGTCCCGGCCAACCGCTTCGAGGTGCTGGAGTGCCGCGCCGCCATCGACGGGGTGCGCGCCCGAACCTTGGACGGCGATCCGCCGCGCCCCGGCGGCCTGGACGTGCTGATCCAGCACATCCTGGGCCGCGCCTGCTGTGGCCCCTTCCATGCCGATGCGCTCTACCAGGAAGTCACTCTGGCCGGTCCCTATGCCGACCTTAAGCGGGCCGACTTCGATAACGCGCTGGATTTTGTCGTCTGCGGCGGCTACGCGCTGCGCTCCTACGAAAAATATCGGCGGCTGAGCCGTGACAAGCAGGGCCGGTGGAAAATCTCCAACCCGCGCCACATCCTGCGCTACCGACTGAACATGGGGGTGATCGTGGAAGAGCCCCTGATCAAGGTGCAGCTCAAGAACGGACGCAAGCTGGGCGAGGTGGAGGAGGTCTTCATCCAAGGGCTGTTGCCCGGCGACACCTTTATCTTCGCCGGCCAGTTGCTGCGCTATGAGTCCTGCAGGGAAACCACCGCCTATGTCAGCCGGGCCGCCGGGGGCGCGGACCCCAAGGTACCGGCCTATGGGGGCGGACGGCTGCCGCTTTCCACCCATCTGGCCGAGCGGGTGCGCGCGATGCTGGAGCAGCCGAAGGCGTGGGACGGCGTTCCCGCCGCCGTGGCGGACTGGCTGCGCCAACAGCGCCGCTGCTCAGTGCTGCCGCCGAAAGCCGGATTGCTGGTGGAGGCCTTTCCCAGAGGCGGCAAGCAGTTCCTGGTGGCCTACAGCTTTGCCGGGCGCAACGCGCACCAAACGCTGGGGATGCTGCTGACCCGCCGCATGGAACGCATGGGTTTCGGCCCTCTGGGCTTTGTCGCCACCGACTACGTGATTGCCGTTTGGTCGCTCAAGCAGCCCAGCGGACCCCAGGTCGAGCGGCTGTTCGACCAAGACATGCTGGGCGACGACTTGGAGGAGTGGCTGGCGGAATCCTCCATGCTCCGACGAACCTTCCGCAACGTGGCGGTGATTGCCGGCCTGATCGACCGCAAGGCGCCAGGCCAGGAAAAAACCCGCCGTCAGGTCACCTTCAACTCGGACTTGATCTATGACGTGCTGCGCAAACACCAGGGCGACCACATCCTGCTGCGGGCCACCCGCGCCGATGCGGCTGCCGGCCTCACCGACATCGGCCGCCTGGGCGAGCTGCTGACGCGGATTCAGGGGAAAATCCGCTATCAAAGTCTCAAGCAGGTGTCCCCCTTGGCCATCCCGGTGCTGCTGGAAATCGGCCGCGAGCAGGTTTATGGCGCGGCGATGGAGGAGCTGCTGGAGCAAGCCGCCGGGGAGATGATGGCCGAAGCCACCGCGACGCCGCTCAAACAGGCCTGCTTGCCGCTGTAGACGCCGGCGGCGCGACCGACGAGGATGACGACGCAGGAGACGAACGCGGATGCACCCGACAAGCCACCCAACAACAGCGGAGCGCAAGCCGGTGATCCTCAGGGTCAATGGCGCGGAACTGGTGGCCGATCCCTCCGGGGCGGCCTGGTGGCCGACACGGCGCTGTCTGTTTGTTGCCGACCTGCATCTGGAAAAGGGCTCGGCGCTGGCGGGACGCGGCTTGCTGCTGCCGCCCTACGACAGCCGCGCCACTTTAACCCGCCTGGCCGGGCTGATCGCGCGCTATGCGCCGGAAACGGTGGTCTGTCTCGGCGACTCCTTTCACGACGAGACGGCGGCAAGACGGCTGGACGATCAGGACCGGCAAGCTCTCCAAGGGCTGATCCAGGCCAGAAATTGGGTTTGGATCGTCGGCAACCATGACCCCAGCCCACCGCAGGCATTGGGCGGACAGGTCAGCGAAGAACTGGTGATGGGCTCGCTGGTGCTGCGCCATGAAGCGCGGCCAGGCCCACCGGACGGCGGGGCCGCCGTGGCGGCAGGTGAACTCTCGGGCCACTTCCACCCCAAGGCCGCCGTCAAGCTTCGAACCGGGCGCTTTTCCGGGAAATGCTTCGTCACCGATGGTCGGCGCCTGATCTTACCGTCCTTTGGCGCCTATACCGGAGGACTGGACGTATTGCACCCGGCCATTTCCACCCTCTTTCCCCAGGGATTTTCGGTGACCCTGCTGGGCCGTGATCGGGTCTACGCCTTTCCCCAGCGGGCCTTGAAGAGGATCGGCCAGCGCGTGATCGACTGACAAAGACGCGCCCGGCAAGGCCGTGCGGATCGGAGGAACAACCTGACCCCGGGCGGGTTGTCGCCGCAATAGGGGTTCCAGAGCCTTGTTATCGGGGTCTTGTTACCGGGATCTTGTTGCCGGGGAACCGTCACACAACGGTGATCTTGGTGACACCGAAACGACCCGGAGTTCGGCTATCCCTTGTCAGCGAACAGGTCAATTCCGGCGCGGGCGCCACGTCCGCCAGGCCGCTTTCCCGACAACCGGACGGCAGCGGATAGCGTGTCATTGACACCCAACACCCCACTGGGACGGATCGGCACAGCGCCGTTCCGTCCATTTTTTTTTGGTTTTCGCGCCGGCTTGCTTACAACTTCACGGCACCCTAGACTCACCCCAAGGATGTAGTCCCCAACGGGAGCCGGTCCTCGCATGCGCCGCCGTAACACGCCCCGTCCTAAACTGTCGCGTCCGAAGCTGTGGCGGCGCCAATTGTCGCGTCGCACCTGGATCCGCCTGGTTGCCCTCTGGCTTGGCGCGCTGCCGTGGGGCCTGGCGCATGCGGCCCCGGAAAGCCAGCAGACAACAGTCCAGGCGACGGAAAGTCCTGTCCCCGCCCTGGTCGCCGGGGTTTTCGATCTGGCGCCCTATTACCTGGCCAACAACAGCGAAAAACCCGGCCTGTTCGTCGAGGCGCTGGCGGCGCTTTCCGCCCGTTCCGGCCTGAAAATCACCATTCAGGTCGCGCCGATTAACCGCCTGACCGCCGCCTACCGCAGGGGCCAGCTTAATTTTCTGATTGTTCTCAACGACACCTTGCCAGCCATCTCGGCGCAAACCCTGTTTGCCCAAACCCCGCTGGTGGTCCTGAGCAGGACGGACGCGCCGCTGCGCCGAAAGGAAGACTTGAGGCAAAAGGTTGTCACCGCGCCCTCCGACTTTCTCGGCGATCTTCTGCGCGGCTATTCGTACCTGGATCAGCCCGACATCGTGCTCATTCGCAACTACGCCATCGCTTTGAACATGCTCAAAAAACGGCGCATCGACGGGGTGCTGGGGGTGTGGCCGGCGCTGGTCTACGCCGCCCAGCAGCAAAATATCGAGATCGGCAATTTTCCGCTGATCGTCAAACAGCTGGATATCGTGCTGTCGGTTTCACCCTTCCGGGATCTGCCAAAGAAACAGCTGGCGCGGTTGGAAAAGGCGCAGCGGGCGCTAACGGCGGACGGGACCTTGGCGAAAATCTACACCAAATATCTGGGCGTCGGCCCACCGATCAGAAAAAAAATCAACCCCAGCTAACCCCCGGTGAGACTGTCCAGCTAGGTTGCCCCCCGGCAGTCTTCCCCGGCGCTCTTCCCCGGCGCTAATCATCGCGCGACATTTTTTTCTTCAGGCGGCCGGCCAGGCGACCGGCAAAGCGCGCCGGTTCGGTGGCAGGATCCACCTCCTGCGACACCTCCCGCCACTCTTGGCCCGACGCGCGCGCCGCCGTCCGCGCGCGCGGTCTGACTTCCTGCTGAAAAAACGATACCGCCTTGGCCCGCATTTGCGGGTCCAGCGCCGCTTTGCGCAAGGCCGAAGACAGCAAGGTTCTCAAGATCGCCATGGGCAACTCCTCTCACCCCGTCTATTTGGAACTTTTCGCGCCCGCTTGCAAGGCGGGGAAAAGCGCCCGGAGTTTTTTTTCACCCTGGTCAGGACAGGCCGACCGCCGCTGAATGGCAAGCACCCTACCGCCAGATTGCGTCAGCAGGCCGGCCGGCCGCGGCTTGCCACCACCGCCGGGCTTGCGGCATTTTCAACGCTTGGCGCAAACCGGGCGTCGGCGGGACCTGAAAGCCGCCGCCCGCCACCGCTTGCCCGGAACCGAAAAAAGGAGTTGAGGAATGGCCCAGAAAAACACCGCCGCTGACGAGGCGGTGAGGCCCGCCGCGTCCCGGCCGCCTCGCTGCGCCTGGGTGCCGGACAACGATCCACTCTATCAGGCCTATCATGACAGCGAATGGGGACGCCCGGAACGCGACGCCCGCGCGCTGTATGAACTGCTGATGCTGGAATCCTTCCAGGCAGGGCTTTCCTGGAAAACCATCCTGCACAAACGCGTGGCTTTTCGGGCGGCTTTCGATGGCTTCGACCCGGCGCGAATCGCCGACTACGGCGAAGACAAGATTGAGGCCCTGCTGCAAGATGCCGGAATCGTGCGCCATCGCGGCAAGATCGTCGCCACCATCAAGGGCGCGCAAAGCTGGCTGCGTCTGGAAAGGGAGCAGGCCGGTGGCTTCGCGACCTTCATTTGGGATGTCGTGGAGGGCGAACCCCGCTGCAGCAGACCGGCCACACCCGCCGACCTGCCGGTCAAAACACCCCAGGCCGAGCAGCTATCCAAAAAATTGAAGCAGGCCGGATTCAACTTTGTCGGCCCCACCATCTGCTACGCCTTCATGCAGGCCGCCGGCCTGGTGGACGATCATAGCCAGGACTGTTTTTGCGCACACAAACCAGCGTCGCCAGCATGAACGGCGGCGCGGCGCGGCGGAAAACAGCTTTGGGAGAAGAAAGACCCGGCGGATTGCCAAAGCCGGATCACCCTCTAGACACCGGCGAACACCGGTTCGACGGCGGATTTCTCGCCGGAGCCCTCGGGCAGGGGATAGATATTGATCAACAGGAAATCCACGGCCTCTCCGTCCTTGGACAGCGGCAGGATAAGTTTGCTGATCTGGATATGCGGCCGGTCGAGCAATACGGCACGGTCATTGAAATGCGGCTCTTTCCCGGCGACGATCGTGCGATACTCCTCCATCAAGGGCCAAAGCGTTTTCGGCATTTCGGAGAGTTTTGATCCGGTCCAGTCAAAGCCCAACTCATCGCGCAAGGCCGACCCGTTGAGTCGGTGGTAAAAATCAGCGCCGCCGTCGCAGACCTCGATCAACAGCAGATAACCCAACCAGGGTTTCAGCACAAAGGGATCGAATTGGGTTTTTAACGGTAGCCGATTTTCGCCTTTTTTCGTCTGCCAAAGGTCCAGCAGATCTTGCGCTTTCTGGGGAAGGAGCGTGCCGTTTGCCAAGGTTGCCTCCTGTTGCCAACGTTTCTTTGGCGTGCAGAGTGGGATCGGTTCAAACGGCATGACGATGTGATTCCGTTTGAACCGCGGCTCTGCTTTTTTCACCCTATCAAAGGGGGCTTGACGACAGGACCGAAGCACGACGCGCTTCTTGCCAGGTCGATCACGCTCTAGGTTAGCTGGGGATGGAATTTATTTTCTCTAGATCTTGAAATGAATTTTATTCATCCAATGCGCCGGTCGCGTCACGCGGCTGCCAAACCGTCCGCCACGACGTCCAATCGCCCCCGAACGCCCGGCCGATCATTGTTTTGACAGCGCCAGCTTGATATAGAGCAGGCCCAGCTGGAATCGGATCGAAAATCGGAGTACCGGCCGCGGCGACGCGCGCGGCCCTTTTGATGGACAAGAACCCGGCTGATGCGCTTTATTTATCGGGGCGGTTCGATCTCGAAAGCCCCTCCCGCTCACCGGCAGCCCTGAGTCCCGCGCTGAAGGATCGGCGCCGACGCACAATCTTGGAAAACAGCTCATGCAAGGCAAACGACTTTACGAAGGCAAGGCGAAGGTTCTGTTCGAAGGCCCGGAAGACGGCACCCTGGTGCAGTATTTCAAGGACGACGCCACCGCCTTCAACAACGTCAAGAAAGGCACCATCGTCGGCAAGGGCGTGCTCAACAACTGCATCTCGGAATTCTTGATGCTGAATCTGGAATCGATCGGCATTCCGACCCACTTCCTCAAGCGCATCAGCCTACGTGAGCAGTTGATCCGCCGGGTCGAGATCATTCCGCTGGAGGTGATTGTGCGCAACGTCACCGCCGGTTCGCTGTCCAAGCGCTTGGGCATGGACGAAGGCATTCCGCTGCCTCGGGCGCTGGTGGAATACTGCCTGAAGAACGATGAGCTGGGTGACCCGCTGATCGCCGAGGAACACATCACCACCTTTGGCTGGGCAAGCCCGCAGGAGTTGGATGAACTGCTGCACATGGCGCTGCGGATCAACGACTTTCTCTCCGGGCTGTTTCTCGGGATCGGCATCAAGCTGGTGGATTTCAAGCTCGAGTTTGGCCGCATCGAGACGGAAGACGGCCCGCAGATTATCCTGGCCGACGAGATCAGCCCGGACTCCTGCCGTCTGTGGGATATCGCCACCAACGAGAAGATGGATAAGGACCGCTTCCGGCGTGATCTGGGCAAGGTCGAGGAAGCCTATCAGGAGGTCGCCAAGCGCCTTGGCGTCCTGCCGGAGCTGAACGACAACGAAAATTCAGGCAACGAAACCCTGCAGTAGTTTCGACAGGCCAACCCGCTTGAACAGCCGTTTCCGACAAAGATCGAAGCCGATGGACGACCAGAAAAACAGCAGCAGAGGGACGATTTTGGCGGTGCTGGCCGGCCTGGTTTTTCTCGGCTTCGCCGCGACCATCGGCTATCTGAACTATCTCCGCATGGACGATCTGTCCGATGTCACCTTGCCGCTGGGATTTTGGTTGATCGCCTTTGGCGGCGGCGGCGGCATGGTATCGCTGTTTTTGCTGCTCGGCGCCCTCGGGCGACGCCGCGCCCGGGCGCAAGACCAGAACAGCCCCGCCCCCTAGCGTGCAATCGACCCGGAAAGCCGCGCATCGCTATAGCCGCGCGCCGCTTCTGTGATCAACCGCCCGCGCATGGGGTCGGAAGCGGCGGTGTCGCGGGTCAGCGCCGCAACACCCGACGACCTTTGGAGGTGCGGGCTTGCCATCCTTTGCGCTCCAACTCCGGCACCAGGTCTTCTTCTGCTGGATAGCCGATGCAGAGATAGGCCACCAGGTCCCACGCCTCGGGCACCTCCAGGGTGCGCTTGACGCGCTGCGGATCCAAAATGGAAACCCAACCCAGCCCGACGCCCTTGGCGCGCGCCGCCAGCCAAAGGGTGTGGACGGCCATGGTTACCGAATAGCGCAGCGTTTCCGGCATGGTGCGCTTGCCCAGGCCGTGCCCCTGCCCGGTCACCTCGTCACAGTAAACCGCCAGTTGGACCGGCGCGTCCCGCATGCCCGACAGTTTCAACTTGGCATAGAGGGCGCGGCGTTGATCGGCCTGCGCCGTCAGCGCCTCGGCGTTGCTGGCCTCGAAATTGGCGATCATATCGCGACGCCGCGCCGGGTCGTCCACCTGTACGAAACGCCAGGGCTGGGCATTGCCGACCGACGGCGCCAAACAGGCCAAATCCAACAGCTCTTCCAGCAGGCCCGGCGCCAAGGGATCGGTTTTGAAGGATCGCACATCGCGGCGCCAACGCAGCAAATGCTCGAACTCCGCGTTGAACCCCTGATCAAAACGCGGCGGGCGCGTCGCCACCTTGACCGAGCGGAAACGGTTGAATCTTTGTTCCTTGGGACTGTCGGACACCCTACGACTCCATGACCACACAACTCCGTACCATATCCGACGCCATCGCACGAACCACCATCGCCAGGATCGACCCGGTCCGCTTGCCGAAAACAGCGGCGGGAGCTGGGCAGTGGGCAGTGGGCGGCGGAACAGTGTCTTTAACCCATTGTTCCGCGCCCCGCGACAAAGCTTGTCTGCGCCAAAGACGACAAAAGTTGTTCGCCCCGCCGCCAGCAGCGCGGCGCGCGCCCCACAGCGCAAACCCCAGCCGCGCAAACTCCACAGCGCAAATCCAGCCGCGCCCGGCCGGCAAGACAGCGGTCAACCGCCGGTCATAGGCGCGGCTCCTCCCCCGGAATCGACTAATTATTTACATTTTTGTGAATTAACTTACAAATTCGGCCAGATTTTGACCGTTTAGGATACAAAATGCTTGTACCGCAGGGCAGATCTTCACCGAAAGACGGATTTGCCAAGTTGTCATGCACAGAGCGCGCGCGTATGGTCCGCCCCAAGGTTGCTGCAGTTTTGCAACTGGATCAACCGGCGCGCCGCTTGACGTCAAGTTTGCCGGCGTTGTGTTCCACGTTGTGTCCCGTGCTGTTTGTTGCCGGCGGCTGGCGCTGTAACGCTTGGGCCGCGCAGCGGCAAGCTGTTGGTCCACCCGGATCCACCGTCTTCATGCGCGGCATTCACGCCCGGTCTTGACGGCGGGACCCTTGGAAAGGCGTCTGGATCGCGCTTGGATTTTTGATCGCCCCGCCAGTGCTGGCGCCGGCAACCGAAGCGACCCCTGCATCCGCCAGGACGCAGCGGAAGCTGTTTGTTTCTGACTTGCCCGACAGGGGCAGGGCCAAAGTCGACAGCGGCGAAAATTCCGGACCGAAACAACCGGTCCGTCGCCCGACAGGATAATGGCCCGTGGTTGAAATAGCTTTGCTCCAGGGAGCTCTATCCGAATGAAAGCCCGCGTTCACGTAACCCTAAAACCCGGTGTTCTCGACCCCCAGGGCAAGGCAATCGAACATGCCCTCGCCGGCCTGAGTTTCACCGGCGTCGGCGAAGTTCGCCAAGGCAAGGTGATCGAACTTGACCTGAGCGAAACCGACCGAAACAAGGCGCAGGACGCCGTCGATGACATGTGCCGCAAGCTGCTGGCCAACACGGTCATCGAAAATTACACCATCGAGTTGCTGGACTAAGGCGTAGCGCCCAATGACCTTGCCAATGATGTTGCGTGACTACGCTTGGAAACCCGCCAGCGGCCCCGGGATCGAACGGCTGCAACTGCAGGCCTTTGATCACTCCTGGCAGGTTGACAGCTCGCTCATGGGAGAGCTGGAGGGGCAGGATTTTTCCGGCAGCTATTGGATGCGGCTGGATGAGCATTGGACCACCCTCCAACTGCGCCTTCGGCTACAGCTGGAAACCCCCGCGCCGGAGGGCAAACATCAGCACGCCGCGCTGGAGCTGCAGCATGATGGCCGCGGACACTGGCTGCTGGACGGCCAGCACCAGCCCGATCTGGACGGCTGCCTGAATGTCGACCTCGCCATCACGCCCTTCACCAACAGCCCGCCGGTCCTGCGCTACCATTGGCGCCAAGGCGAGTCCCACGACTTTGATATGGTTTTCGTCACCGCGACCCTGGATCCCGACAGTGGCGACCTCGCCATTTTGACCCGACGCCAGCGCCAGCGGTACAGCTGCCTGGACCCCTTGGGTTCGAGCGAGGACGGCGGTGGCCGCTTCCGCTACCAGGGGCTGGACAGCGGGTTCGACGCCGCCCTTGTCTTCGACGCCCAAGGCGTCGTCGTCGACTACCCAGATACCTTTGTCAGGATTGACCCGCAATGAAAGCAGCTGTCATTGTCTTCCCCGGCTCCAACTGTGACCGCGACGTCGCGGTCGCCCTGGAGCAGTCCATGGGCAATGCCCCACAGATGGTTTGGCACAAGCAAGCGGACTTCGACGCCGTTGACTTGATCGTGCTGCCCGGCGGATTCTCCTACGGTGACTACCTGCGCGCGGGCGCCATGTCGGCCAAATCTCCCGTCATGAAGGAAGTGGTGGCGCGGGCCCACAAGGGCGTGCCGGTGTTGGGCATCTGCAACGGCTTCCAAATCCTGACCGAGGCGGGGCTGCTGCCCGGCGCCCTGATGCGCAACGCCGAGCTGAAGTTCGTCTGCCACGACGTCAAGCTGAAGGTGGAAAACACCCAAACCCTCTTTACCACCCACTTTGGCGCCCGCGACACGGTAACCTTCCCCGTCGCCCACCACGACGGCAACTACTTCGCCGACAGGCAAACCCTGGCGGATATCGAGCACAATGGGCAGGTGGCCTTTCGCTACGTTGACGATGGCGGAATGCCGACCGAATCGGCAAACCCCAACGGCTCACAGCACAACATCGCGGGCCTGTTCAATGCCCGCAAGACCGTCTTGGGCATGATGCCTCACCCGGAGCGGCTGATCGACGAGAAACTGGGTGGCAGCGACGGCGGGATCCTGTTCGACGGTCTGGTCGCCGCCCTCTCCTGAGCCCCTCCCTTTGCGCGTTACGAGGAATCACGATCGTGAGTGAAATCACTGCCGAAGTCGTTGCCGAGCATGGCCTCTCGCCGGACGAATACCAACGGGTGCTGGAGATCATGGGCCGCGCGCCCAATCTGGTGGAGCTGGGGATCTTCTCGGTCATGTGGTCCGAGCACTGCTCCTACAAATCCTCGAAGAAATGGCTGAAAACCTTGCCGGTGGACGCGCCCCATGTGATCCAGGGGCCGGGCGAGAACGCCGGCGTCATCGACCTGGGCGAAGGGCTGGCGGCGATCTTCAAGATGGAGAGCCACAACCATCCCAGCTTTATCGAACCCTACCAAGGCGCGGCGACCGGCGTCGGCGGCATCCTGCGTGACGTCTTCACCATGGGCGCCCGGCCGGTGATGAACCTCAATGCGCTGCGCTTCGGGTCGCCCGACCACCCGAAAACCCGCCATCTGGTCTCCGGCGTGGTGGCGGGCGTTGGCGGCTATGGCAATTGCGTGGGCGTGCCAACCGTCGGCGGCGAGGTGGACTTCCACCCCGCTTACAACGGCAACAACCTGGTTAACGCCATGACCGTCGGCCTGGCGCCGACCAATCGAATTTTCTATTCCGCCGCCGCCGGTGTGGGCAACCCGGTGGTTTACGTCGGCTCCAAGACCGGTCGGGACGGCATTCACGGCGCCACCATGGCCTCGGCCGAATTCGATGAAGCCTCGGAAGAAAAGCGCCCCACCGTGCAGGTGGGCGACCCCTTCACCGAAAAGCTGTTGATCGAAGCCTGTCTGGAACTGATGTCCACCGAAGCGATTGTCGCCATTCAGGACATGGGCGCGGCGGGCCTGACCTCCTCGTCCTTCGAAATGGCCTCCAAGGGTGGCCTGGGTCTGGTGCTCGACCTGGACAGGGTGCCGATGCGCGAAGAAGGCATGACCCCCTACGAGTTGATGCTGAGCGAGAGCCAGGAGCGCATGCTGCTGATCCTCAAACCCGGCCACGAGGAAGAAGCCCGTGCGATCATCGAAAAATGGGACCTGGACTTTGCCATCATCGGCAGGCTGACCGACACCGGCCGCATGGTGCTGCGCTGGCATGGCGACACGGTGGGCGACCTGCCGATCGACCCGCTGGCCGAGGCCGCGCCGGAATACGACCGGCCCTGGGTGCCGACGCCCACACCCGCCGAATTGAGCGCGCAAGCGGTTCCCGACAGCGCCGCGCCCTTGGCCGACCTGGAACGGCTGCTGGCCACGCCCAATCTCTGCTCGCGGCGCTGGGTTTGGGAACAGTACGATCACATGGTGATGGGCGACACCGTTCGGCGCCCCGGCGGCGACGCCGCGGTGACCCGCATTCATCGGAGCAATCGCGGTCTTGCCGCCACCACCGACTGCGCGCCGCGCTACTGCGTGGCCGAGCCGGTCAGGGGCGGCAAGCAGGCGGTGGCGGAAAGCTGGCGCAACTTGACCGCCGTGGGCGCCACGCCTCTGGCCATCACCAACAACATGAACTTCGGCAATCCGGAAAAACCCGAAATCATGGGCCAGTTCGTCGGCGCCATCGAGGGCATGCGCGAAGCCTGCCTCGCCCTCGACTACCCGGTGGTGTCGGGCAATGTGTCGCTTTACAACGAAACCGAGGGCAAGGCCATCCTGCCAACCCCGGTGATCGGCGGCGTCGGGCTGATCGCCGACCTGGATAAACTGCCCAGCGGCGGCTTCACCGCTGCCGGACAGGCGATTATCCTGGTGGGCGCGACAGCCGGACATCTGGGCCAGTCCCTCTATCTGCGTGAGCTGCATGGCCGCGAGGAAGGTCGCGCCCCGGACGTCGACCTGGCGGTCGAAAAGCGCAACGGCGACTTCGTGCGCCAGGCCATCGACGACCAACGCGTCGTCGCCTGCCACGATCTGTCCGACGGCGGCCTGCTGGTGGCGCTGGCGGAAATGGCCCTGGCGGGACGTTTGGGCGCCAAAATCAATCCGCCGGAGACCCTGCCCAACCACGCCTGGTTTTTTGGCGAGGATCAGGCCCGCTACCTGGTCACCTGCGACGACCCTGCCGCCTTTCTGGCCGCCGCCGCGGCCGCCGGCGTTCCGGCAAGCGTGGTTGGCGAAACCGGCGGCCAGACCCTAACCATCGGCGAGGGCCAAGCCATTGCCCTGGACAGGCTGCGCCAAGCCTATGAAGGCTGGTTGCCGCACTATATGGCCGGCGAATAGGCGCCGGGTTGCGCGGCGGGATAAGTATTTTTCGCCGCCGCGACAATCGGGCGTCAAAGGGTGCATTGAAGATTCCCTTCCGGACGGCCATATTGCGGTATGGAGAAAGAATGATTGCTGATCTTCGCCCTGCGGGGCCGGGCAGCGATCGTCATCAAGATGAACACTCAAGAAACGAACACTTAGGAGCTGTACGCAATGGCGATGGATCCCGGCGAGATCGAGCGTTTGATCAAAGAAGGTATTCCCGGTGCCCAGGTAACAATCGAGGACCTGCGCGGGGATGGCGATCACTACGCCGCCTACGTTGTGTCCCCGGCTTTTGCCGGCAAAACCCGCGTCCAGCAGCATCAACTGGTCTACCAGGCCCTCAGCGGTCGCTTGGGCGGCGAACTTCACGCGTTGGCGCTCCAGACCTCTGTTCCGGCGGACGCCTGAACAACGCCCCCTCAAGGAACCCAAAAAAACCCAAGGAAGATGACTATGGACAATCCGGTTTTTGAACGCATCAAGCAGGACATCAGCGACAACGATGTTGTGCTCTACATGAAAGGCACCCCGGTATTTCCCCAGTGCGGCTTTTCAGCGGCCGTGGTGCAGGTGCTCAGCCACCTCGGCATCAAATTCAAGGGCATCAACGTGCTGGAAGATCCGGGCCTGCGCGATGGTATCAAGACCTTTTCGAGCTGGCCGACCATTCCCCAGCTCTACGTCAAAGGCGAATTCGTCGGCGGCTGTGACATCATTCGCGAAATGTTTGAGTCGGGCGAGTTGCAGCAGCATCTAAGCGACAAGGGCGTCAGCCTCGACCAGCCCGCCGCGTAACGCCGGCAGGTCGGCGGCGGCGATATTCGATCCCGCCATCGCGCGCCGCGTGGTCAAAAGATGAGCGGTCAAAGGATGATTGGAAAAAGGGCTGTCCCGTTGGGTGACAGCCCTTTTTCAGCTTTTCGATAGCCCGCCCTCCCCCCGAGGGCTATCGTTGAACCCGGGACAGGCTGGCGGATCAGCCGGCAACCGGCGGATCGATGTGAGCGACGTCCGCGCAACCACTTGGGGGACGTCATGAACCCACGCGCCTTTATCACCAAACGCTGGAGCCTTGGGGCGACGGCGCTGTTGCTGACCGGCCTGCTGCTGGGCGCCTGCGCCTCCCAAGGACCACAAGCCCCCGAGACCCTGGACGCCCGCCGGGCCGCCGCCGCGCTGGCCGCCGAAAACCGGGTCGCCGCCCGCCTGGAACAGCTCAAACTGCGGCCGGCGGCGCTGCGCCCCTTCTTGGCGGCCTTCCCCAAGGGCGGCGACATCCACAGCCACCTTTCCGGCGCGGTCTACGCGGAATCCCTGTTGGCGTGGGCCGCCGAAGATGGCCGCTGCGGCAACCCGGAGGTGGGCTATCTGAGCCTTGCCCTGCCATCTGGCGCGTGCGACGCCAGCAAGGGCGACGTGGCGGTCGCCGCGCTGCTGAACAACGCCACCACCAGTAACAGACTGATCAACGCGCTCTCAACCCGTAATTACCGCTTGGGCCGGCTTTCCGGCCATGGCCAGTTCTTCAGCAGCTTCGACCGTTTCGGGCCAGCGACCCTGACCCGCCGTGGCGACATGCTGGCGGAGGTGGCCGACCGCGCCGCCCGACAGAACATTGTCTACCTCGAGCTGATGCAGTCGCCCGGCATGGCCCAGGCCCGCGCCCTGGGCGCCAAACTGGGCTGGATCGCCGACCCGGCGGCCTTCAGATCGGCCCTGCTAGCCGAAGGCCTTGACCAGGTGGCGCGGGCGGCGCGGCTGGAGGTCAGCACGGCCGAGGCGCGCATGATGGCGCTGCTTCGCTGCCAGGCGCGCGCGCCCGAACCCGGTTGCGCGATGACCATTCGCTACATCGCCCAGGTCATCCGCACCTTCCCCCGGGAGCAGGTTTTCGCCCAGACCCTGCTGGCGTCGATCCTGGTCCGGCAGGATCCCCGCTTCGTCGGGCTGAACTTCGTCGCGCCGGAAGATGACCGGATCACCCTGCGCGACTACAGCCGGCAGATGAAGATCATCGGCGATCTGGCCAAAATTATCCCCGATGTGCCGGTCACCTTGCACGCCGGTGAATTGACCCTGGGCCTGGTGCCCCCCAAGGAGCTGCGATTCCATATTCGCGACGCCATCGACGTCGCCGGGGCGCGGCGCATCGGTCACGGCGTCGACGTGCTGTACGAAACCGACGCCGACAAGCTGCTGGCCCAGATGGCCGAGCAGCAAATCCTGGTGGAGGTCAACCTGACCAGCAACGCCATCATCCTCGGCGTCGAGGGCGCGCAACATCCCTTTGACAGCTACCGTGCGGCCGGGGTGCCGCTGACCCTGTCCACCGACGACGAAGGCGTGGCGCGCATCGACCTGACCCAGGAGTACCAACGGGCGGTGCAAAGCTACGATCTGGATTATCGCTTCCTCAAAACGCTGTCGCGAAATGCCCTGACCTACAGCTTTGTCGAAGGCCAAAGCCTGTGGTCCGACGCCGCCGCCACCCTGCCAAATCCCGCATGCCAAGCCGCCCGCCCGGGCGCCGAACAACGCCCCCCGGCGTGCAGCGCCTTTCTGGCTGGCAGCACCAAGGCGCAACTGCAATGGCAGTTGGAATCACGCTTCTCGACTTTCGAACAGGCGTTCTGACCGCCTCGCCTTCAAGTCAACTTCAACGCCAGGAACAGATTGGTAGTCAAAAATGAATAGCCGAAACAGCGCGTGAAAAATGATTTCTTGTCACCCCGACAATAGTTTACTTCCTTGCCTTCCATCATTCCGCCAGCTTCGAGGCCGGGGATATCTCCGCTGTCTCACCGAAGCCCGACTCGCCCCAAGAGATCCGCCCGCTATCAGCCTCGAGGATGCGTGACAGCAGACTCGAGGCGCCACGCGCTGCTTTCCAACGCGATCACACGCTGGCCAAGCAAGGCCTGAGCAAAACCTATGGCGGCCAACCCATGACGAAGACCCGTTCCATCAAGCCAACCTCTTCCATCAAATCGACCGCGCCGACCGATCGTTCGCCGGCCGTGTCCGCGCCCCACGCGCCACAGTCGAAACCGCTTGCCGGGCATCAACGGCTTGGCCTGCTGCTCGGCTTGGTGGGGGTGACTGCCTTTGCCCTAACCCTGCCGATGACCCGGCTGGCGCTGGTGTCTTTCGATCCCTGGTTTATCGGCTTCGGCCGCGCCGCCCTGGCCGGGCTGGTCGCCGGCCTGATCCTGCTGCTGACCCGCCAGCCCCGACCGAACCGGGGCGACCTGTTGCTTCTCGGCCTGGTATCGCTGGGCGTGGTCTTCGGCTTTCCGCTGTTTTCGACCTGGGCCATGCAGGATCTTCCCGCCTCACACGGCGGCGTGGTGCTGGGGGTCTTGCCGCTGGCCACCGCCGTGGGCGGCGCGCTGCTGGCCAAGGAGCGACCCTCGCTAGGTTTCTGGCTGGTCAGCTTTCTCGGCAGCGCCGTCGTGATCGGCTATTCGCTGTCGAAGGGCGACGGCAGCTTGGCCCTGGCCGACTGGGCCTTGCTGGCTGCGGTCGCCGCCGCCGCCTTGGGCTACACCCAGGGCGCACTGTTGACCCCGCGCCTCGGGGCTTGGCAAACCATCTGCTGGGCCCTGGTGATCTCGCTGCCGGTAACCCTGCCGCTTTCCCTGTGGCTGCTTCCCACACAGGGGTGGAAAGAGCTGGCCTGGCCCGCCGGTCTGTCGTTTCTCTATGTCAGCCTGATCAGCCAATTGGCGGGCTTTTTCGCCTGGTATCGCGGAATGGCGCTGGGCGGGGTCGCCAAGGTCGGGCAGTTGCAGCTGCTCCAGACCTTCATCACCTTGGCGGTGGCGGCGCTGCTGCTTGGCGAACGGGTGGGCTGGGACGAAGCCCTTGCCGCGCTGTTGGTGCTGTGCCTGGTGGCCGCGGGACGGCGCATGCCGGTGCGAAAAGCCTGACCTAGGCGGCTGGCTTGCCGCGCCAGGATAGGCGGAATCCGCAATTCGCTGTCATCGGGCAATCGGCAGACTTATAATACCGAAATATTCGTTTACAAAATGATACTATTACCCGTTATCTATGTTACACTTTTGGCCTTTTTAAATTTTTCTTTAATTGTATGATCGAAAAATCAATCGCAAAACTATTAAAACTTCAGGCTATCCCAATGAGTTGCATGGCAAATACTTCCCGTTGTATTGCTTTTTGTTGCTTTCTTTTTGCTTTTACCGTCATTGCGGCGAAGGCGGACGATATAAAAAACGTTGCTGACGTAAAAACCATTTCGGATGTAGAAATCATTTCGATCGAATTGGGCGAGGGGATTCAAACCGCCGACGGGCATGGATTTTATGCGGAAATTCTGTCCTTGCTATTGGCGGCGCCGGCGCTCCCGGCGCAGCGCACAATCCTTCCGCTGAAGCGGTCTTTGCTGACGTTCTCAAAAGCGACCGCGCCCTGCATCTGGCCGATCGACAAAAAGCTGTTGGGCGACCTGCTCGGCGCCGGCGAGGAGTTGGTCGGCAGCGAGGTCTTGTTCAACTCCACCCAGCGCATTTTCACCGCCAATGGACAGCCGGCGATTTCCGCGTTTGACGACCTCTCCGGGCGCAGCGTCGGCATCAGCATCGGGTCCAACCTGGACGGCGCGCTGAACGACATTTCCGCTCAGGTCAGTCGCGTGCCGACACAAGACGTCAAGCTCAACATGCTGGTGTCGAAGCGTCTGTTTGCGATTGTCGGCTGGCTGCCGGACCTGCTGATCGCCGTCAACAATCAGCAATTGCCCCCACCCGCGTTTGATCGATCGCTGGTCTTGTCAAGCTCAGGAATTGGGCTGGTCTGCCACCGAACCCCGGCCACCCTGGCCTTTCTGGAAAGTTTCAACCGCCGCATCCGGGACCTGAAGACCTCGGCGCGCATTAAAACACTTGCGGTAAAGTACGGCGTTTCAAACCTGTTCGAGTGATGACCGGCTCAGGTGGCGCGCCCGGCAGGAAACGGGCGCGACTTGGCGGGACGCCGGCGCGGGGATGGCGCGGGGATGGCGCGGGGATGGCGCGGGGATGGCGCGGGGATGGCGCGGGGA
>CAXBMB010000002.1:0-119123 GCA_963976695.1 uncultured Rhodovibrionaceae bacterium | reverse complement strand
GGCGCGATCCCGGCCCGACAACCGGGTCGCCTGGCGGATCGTCTGGTGATTTATGTGCGGCGCTGCGGCGCTGCTGGGGATTGGTCTGATGGGGATAAGTCCGCCTTGCCTTACCGCCCGTTTTTACATTCGCTCTGCTATGCTATCGAAAAGCCGAGGAGAGGCCGATGCGGATAATTGGGTTGGATCCGGGACTGCGCAATATGGGCTGGGGGGTTGTTGACGCCCAAGGCAGCCGTCTGCGCCACGTCGCCAATGGCACGCTGCACAGCGATGCCTCCCTCGATCTGGCCTACCGCCTGGTTCAGCTGAAAGAGGGGCTGGAGCGGGTGCTGGGGGAATTCAACCCGGCAATCGCCGCAGTTGAGGAGACGCTGTCCAACCGCAATCCGGCCTCGACCCTGAAGCTGGGGATGGCGCGCGGCGTCGCGCTGCTGGTCCCGGCGCTCCACGGCATGACGGTGGCGGAATACCTGCCGATGATCGTAAAAAAATCCGTGGTCGGCACCGGCCATGCGAAAAAGGCGCAGGTGGCGATGATGGTTGCGCGACTTCTGCCCGGCTGCGCCGCCGCCTCGGCCGACTCCGCCGACGCGCTGGCCGTGGCGATTTGCCATGCCCACCACGTCGCCACCGAACGCGTTTGGCAAAACGGGCCGTCCGACCCGCTGGCCGGGCGTTTGCCGGCGGAGTTGAACAGCGAAAATCCGCCGCAGGACTTGACGCCCGCGCAAAAACAGATTCAAGAGGTGCGGCGCGAGCAGGCGCAGGCCCGGCAAGGATCGGGTGTCAAGCGCCAAGGGCTGGGGAGACGTCGATGATCGGCAAGTTACGGGGATTGGTCGACAGTCAAGCCGACGATCATGTGATTCTGGATGTGCAGGGAGTGGGGTATCTGGTCCACTGCTCCGGACGCACCCTGTCGATTCTGCCTGCCAAGGGGGGCGAAATGACGCTCTGGATCGAGACCTTGGTGCGCGAGGATTTGATCCAGTTGTTGGGGTTTGCCGACCCGGGCGAACAGCAGTGGTTTAAGCTGCTGTCGACCGTCCAGGGCGTGGGCGCCCGGATGGCGCTGGCGATCCTGTCGGTTTTGCCGCCGACCGAACTGGTTCAGGCCATTGCCGCCCAGGACAAGAAGCTGCTGACCCGCGCTAATGGGGTCGGCCCCAAGCTGGCGCAACGCATCGTCACCGAGTTGAAGGACAAGGCCGCCAAGATGTCGTTTGCCGGTGGGCTGGCCTCGTCGGCGGCGACCGGCGGCCAAGCCGCCGGCGCGGCGGCTGGATCCGGTGGCCCGGCGGCGCCCTCGGGCGCCGACGACGCCATTGCCGCATTGGAAGCGTTGGGGTATCGCCGCACCGAAGCCTTTACCGCGGTGATGGAGGCGGCCCGTAAGCTCGGCGACGCGTCCAGCACCGAGTCCTTGGTTAAGGGCGGCTTGAGGGAATTGGCGTCGTGAGTGACTACCAGGATCCCCATGACGATGGCTATGACGAGACCGGCGAGCCGCGGCTGGTCTCCGCCGATCGCGCGCCGCTGGATTTGGAAAGCCAGTTTCGCCCGCAGACCCTGGACGACTTTATCGGCCAGCCAAAGCTTCGGGCGAACCTCAAGGTCTTTGTCGAGGCGGCCAAGGCCCGCGAGGAACCGCTGGATCACGTGTTATTTTTTGGGCCGCCGGGCCTGGGAAAAACCACCCTGTCGCAGATCGTGGCGCGGGAAATGGGCGTGGGGTTTCGCGCCACCTCCGGGCCGGTCATCGCCCGCGCCGGCGATTTGGCCGCCATTCTGACAAACTTACAGCCCCATGACGTGCTCTTCATCGACGAAATTCACCGGCTGTCGCCGGCGGTGGAGGAAATCCTCTATCCGGCGATGGAAGATTTCCAGTTGGATATCATCATCGGCGAAGGGCCAGCCGCGCGGTCGGTGCGCATTGACCTGCCGCCCTTTACCCTGGTGGCGGCCACCACGCGTTCGGGACTGATTACCCGACCGCTGCGTGAGCGGTTTGGCATTCCGCAGCGTCTGGAGTTCTATTCGACCGAGGAGTTGCAACAGATCGTCGCGCGCGGCGCCCGGGTGTTGGGCTGCGGCATGTCGCCGGAAGGGGCGGCGGAAGTCGCCCGGCGCAGCCGGGGAACGCCCCGTGTGGCCGCCCGTTTGCTGCGCCGCGTCTGGGATTTTGCTCTGGTCGATGGCGTGGCGATGATCGACGCCGGCCTGGCCGACCGCGCCCTTCGGCGGCTCGAGGTGGATGAAAACGGGTTGGACGCCATGGACCATCGCTATTTGAGCTGCATCGCGAAGAATTACGGCGGCGGCCCGGTCGGCGCCGAAACCATCGCCGCCGTGCTGTCCGAACAGCGGGACGTGATCGAGGAAGTAATCGAGCCCTACCTGATGCAGCAGGGATTGATTCAGCGCACGCCGCGCGGGCGGATGCTCACGGTTGGCGGCTTCCAGTATTTGGGGCTGGCCGCGCCGCGGGCCTTGAGTGCGCAGTTCAGCCTGTTGGCCGGCAGCTCCGGCGATCTGGCCGGCGATGAGGGGGAGAGCCAGTGAGCGACCGGGCCGAATTTCCCTTCGCGCCGGAGTTTTCCTCGGGCGCCATCGTTGGCCGGCAACATCTGCTGCCGGTGCGGGTTTATTACGAAGACACCGATACCGCCGGCATTGTCTATTACGCCAACTATCTGAAGTTCGCCGAACGCGGCCGCAGCGAGTTGCTGCGCTGCCTGGGAATCGATCAAGGGCGGCTGCGTGACGACAGCGGCCTGGTGTTCGCGGTGCGCGCGGCGGCGGTGGATTATCGCCTGCCGGCGCGGTTGGACGATGTGCTGCTGGTGCGTTCCAGCCTGACCAAAATTACCGGCGCGTCGCTGTCGATTCGGCAGGAAATCACGCGCGCCGGGATCTGTTTGGCGGTGGTCACCATTCGGGTGGCCTGCCTCAAGCTGGACAGCGGGCGGCCCCAGGGTATTCCGTCGGTTATCCGTGCCGCATTGGCGCCTTATTGCCAAGGCATGGCTACGGGCGAGGGCGCGCCGGCGTCGCTTGATTAACGGCCGATGGCTGCGGTACCAGAGCGGGGTCTGCGTCTGTCGGAGTCGAAAAAGCTATGGGAGTGGAAGTTAAATGGAAACCACTGCGGTAGATGCCGCTGTGCTTGCGGGTTCAGCCCAGTATGAACTTTCTGTCTGGGGGTTGTTTCTACAGGCCGATATTGTGGTCAAGTTGGTCTTGCTGCTGTTGTTGGCCGCGTCCTTCTGGTCCTGGGCCATTATCTTCGACAAGCTCATTCGGCTGAGCAAGCTGAAGAAAAAGGCGGCGATCTTCGAAGAGTCCTTCTGGTCGGGCGGCTCCTTGGACCAGCTCTACGATCGGGTCGGCGACCAGCCGCCCGATCCGCTGTCGGCGGTTTTCGTCTCGGCGATGCGCGAGTGGCGACGTTTTGCCGCAAAAGGCGGGCAGCTTTCCAACGATGGCGGCGGGGCGCTGCGCGAGCGCATTGAGCGGGTCATGGGGATCACCATCGGCCGTGAAATGGATCGGCTGGAAAGGCAGATGATCTTTCTCGCCTCGGTCGGCTCGGCGGCGCCCTTCATCGGCCTTCTGGGCACGGTGTGGGGCATCATGAACGCCTTTACCTCCATTGCCGCCCAGGCCAACACCTCGCTGGCGGTGGTCGCCCCCGGAATCGCCGAGGCGCTGTTTGCGACGGCGCTGGGGTTGGTCGCCGCCATTCCCGCCACCGTCGGGTTCAACAAGCTCAACAACGATATTGGCCGCTATGGCCAGCGGCTGGACGCTTTCGCCGGTGAATTCGGGGCCATCCTCTCCCGGCAAATCGAGGAGAGGCACTAGCATGGCCGGTCCCATCATGCATCGCCGTGGCGAGCGGGCGCCCGGGTATCGGGCGCGCCGCTATCAGCCGGTCAGCGATATCAACGTGACGCCCTTCGTCGATGTCATGCTGGTGCTGCTGATCGTTTTCATGGTCACGGCCCCGCTGTTGACCGTCGGCGTGCCGGTGGATCTGCCCAAAGCCAAGGCGCAAGCGCTGTCCGAACCGGTGGAGCCGCTGGTGATTTCCTTGAAAAACGATGGCCAAATCTTCATCCAGGAAACACCCGTGGCGCTGGACGCCCTGGTGCCCCGGCTGTTGGCCATTACCGAGAACAACCCCGAGGCCCGTATCTATCTGCGCGGCGATCGCCGGCTTGCCTATGGCCAGGTGATGCGCGTCATGGGTCTGGTTAATTCGGCCGGTTTTGCCAAGGTGGCGCTCATTGCCGAGCTGCCGGAAAAGGGCAAATCCGGCGCGAAAATCAACTAGCGGCGGAAGGGATTTCTCTTGGTCGCGCGCTCCATCATATCATCCGATCTCGGTAGGGTTTCCTTTACCCTGTCCGGCGCCCTGCACCTTGGCGTAATCGCCTTGGCGGTGTTCGGTCTGCCCAGTTTGTTCCAGGCCGCGCCGCTACCGCTTCCGCTGCCGGTGGAAATCGTCAGCTATGATGAGTTGAGCGAGATTACCGAGCTGGAAGCGCTGTCGCCGGTGCCGGACGCCCCCGAGGTGGCGAGCAAAGAACCCGAGCCGGAGTTGGCCAAGACGCCGCCGCCGGTGCTCCCGGCGCCGGCCGCGCCGGCCCCGGTTCCGCCGCAACCCGCCAGCCCGCCGCCGCCGGCCGCCCAGGTCGCGCCGCCGCCGGCCGCGCCGGTTGCGCCGCAGGTCACCGATCTTCCCCAGCCGGTCGCCGAGCCGGAGGAGCACCACGAGGCCGCGCCCGAACTGGCAGAGGTCGTGCCGCCTGAAGAGGTGAAGGCCCGTCCGCCGGCGCCAAAGCCGGTCAAGGCCGCGGAAGCAAAAGCGCCCAAGCCGGAGGAAGATAAATCCTTGATGGCCAAGGTCGCCGTGCCCGCCCCGCGCGCCCGCCCGCTGGCCGAAGCGCCCAAGCCCGGCCCGCAACCCTCGCCGGTGCGGGTGAAGACCAAAACCCCTGAACCGAAGAAAACCGAGGCGTTGGATCCGCTGGCGTCGGTGCTGCGCAATGTGCAGCGCGATTTGAAGCCTCAGGTGAAGCAGCGCCAGCAAGAGGCCGCCAAGACCCAAAAAGCCGAGGCGTCTTCTTTGGACCAGCGCCGTAAATCCGCCCAAATTGTCGCGTTGATTCAGCAGCAAGTGAGAGCCTGCTGGCGAATCGACGCGGGCGCGACGAACGCCCAAGACCTGAAAGTCCCGGTCCGATTTCGGCTGCAGCGCGATGGCCGGGTGGTCGGTCAGCCGGAATTCCAAGATATGTCGAGCTATCTCGGCAACAGTTTTTACCAAGCGGCGGCGGACAACGCCCGGCGGGCGATCTTGGACTGCCAGCCGTTCGAACTGCCTACCGAGGACTATGATCTCTGGAAAGATCTTGTTTTGACCTTTAATCCTGCGGAGATGTTTTGATCATGACGACAGCAATGCGCAAGAAGACGGCGGCGTTGGGTTTGCCAGATCCATCTTCTCTGGCCATCGCCTACACGGCGGCCTTGACGCTGGTCTTCCTGCTGTTTGCCAGCCCGACGCGGGCGCAGTTGGCGGTGGATATTACCCAGGGCTTTGTCGAACCGCTGCCCATCGCGATCAGTGATTTCTATGCGGAGCAGCAGGATCTGACCGCCATGGGCGGTGACATGGCGAAGGTCATCTCGGACAACCTGGAGCGCTCGGGGCTGTTCCGGCCGTTGGACAAGCGCGCCTTTATTCAGGACGGGGCCTCGCTGCGCGCCGGACCACGGTTTGCCGACTGGCGGCTGCTGAACGCCGAGGCGCTGGTCAGCGGTGCGGTTGATCGGCAGGCCGATGGCCGCATTCGGGTGGAGTTCAGGCTGTGGGATACCCTGGCCGAGCAGCAGATGGTCGGTCTGGCCTACATGACCAAGCCGTCCAACTGGCGGCGGATCTCGCATATCATTTCCGATGCCATCTACAAGCGGCTGACCGGTGAGGAAGGCTACTTTGACACCCGTCTGGTCTACATTTCCGAAGACGGACCCCAGGGCCGCCGGATCAAGCGGCTGGCGATCATGGACCAGGACGGCGCCAACCATCAGTTTCTCACCGATGGCAGCGACCTGGTGCTGACGCCGCGCTTTTCGCCAACCACCCAGGAAATCACCTACATGTCCTACGCGGGCAACGTGCCGCGGGTCTATCTGTTCAATCTCAACACCGGCCAGCAGGAGGTGTTGGGCGATTTTCCCGGCATGACCTTCGCGCCGCGTTTCTCGCCGAGCGGGAACAAGGTCATCATGTCGATGGCGCGCGAGGGCGTGACCGACATCTACACCATGGACCTGCGCACCCGGGAGGTGCGCAAGCTGACCAACTCCTCGGCCATCGATACCTCGCCCTCCTATTCGCCCGACGGCAGTCAGATTATTTTCAACTCCGACCGCGGCGGCGCGCAACAACTTTACGTGATGAACGCCGATGGCAGCAACGCCAAGCGGATTTCCTTTGGCAAGGGCCGCTATGCGACTCCGGTTTGGTCGCCGCGCGGCGACCTGATCGCCTTCACCAGGATGTATCAGGGAACCTTCTACATTGGCGTCATTCGCCCCGACGGATCGGGGGAGCGCATGCTTTCCAGCGGATTCCTGGTGGAATCGCCCACCTGGGCCCCCAATGGCCGCGTGCTGGCCTTTTTCAAGCAGGGCCGCACCGATGCGCGCGGGAACGTGAAATCTCGTCTCTACACTATCGATTTGACCGGTTTTAATGAGCGCGAGGTTCCCACACCGCTCGATGGCTCCGATCCCGCGTGGTCCCCCTTGATTCCCTAGGGGGAGCAACGTATAGTCCGCCAACCTTCGTAGACTTTTCGGCGGCCGGCAGGAGGGGCTGGTTTTCGTGCAGGCGCGCCCGAACGCGAGGATTTTAGTGATTCGGGATTCCGCCCCGAATTGGGGTGAACGCAAGGGGATCATCTATGCGCCTAAAGTTTTTAATTGTCATCGCCGCGTCTTTGTTGCTGGCGGCTTGTACCACCGAACCGACGACCACCGCAGGCTCCGATCAGGGCGGCTCTAGCACAGGGGCTTCTGCGAGCACCTCGGTTATTTCGAGTCCCGCTGCGGGATCTCAGGAAGAGCTTCTGGTTGAAGTTGGTGATCGCATTTTCTTCGATTTTGACAAGTCCAATGTTCGCGCCGATCAGCGAGCGGTGGTGGACAACTTGGCGGCCTGGCTCAATGCCAATCCGCAGGTGGTCTTGACCATCGAAGGTCATGCCGATGAACGCGGCACCCGCGAGTACAACCTGGCTTTGGGTGAGCGCCGCGCCAATGCCGTGCGTGAATACCTGATCGCCGTCGGTATCGCGCCGTCGCGTTTGAACACCATTTCCTACGGCAAGGAGCGGCCGGCGGTGTTGGGATCGAACGAAGCCGCCTATGCTCAGAATCGCCGCGACGTCTTCGTCGTTCAGTAAGTCGTCACCTTCTCGGCTGAAATAAACCGCCCGAAAGCTTGGCTTTCGGGCGGTTTTCTTTTGCGCCGCGCCGGTTGGGGACAGCCCGTCCGTGTCAAAGAAAGTGCAGGTTGTTCTGGCCCGATGGCCTAATTTTTGCCATCAATATGCGCGATTAAATAGAAGCCAACTGCGCCCTGTCCGTTTTTGAAAATCCTTCATCTGCCATTTGGAGCTCTTGAAGATGTCGTTACCGCTGTCCTCTGCCGCCCTTTTGTCTGTTAAGCGTCTGGTCCGACTGGCCGCTTTGACGTCACTGCTTCTCACCGCGTCGGGGGCGGCGGGTCTGGGTGAACTGTCCGCTCAGGAAACCTCGCTGCAAACCCTTTCCGACCGGTTGTCGCGGTTGCAGCGCGAAGTCAGCGATTTGCAACGCCAGGCCGCCATTGGCGGCGCGGCGCCGGCGGCTGCGACAGTTGGCGCGGGCGCGGCGTCGGTGACGCCGCTGCGTGGGGATCAGGTGGGGCGGTTGGAGTTGCGCCTGTCGCGCCAGGAGGATCAGCTGCGCGGCGTCACCGGGCAAATGGAAGAGATGAACTACCGCCTGCAGCAGTTGACGCTGCGGCTGGACGGCCTGGTGCGCGATCTGGACCAGCGCCGCGCCGCCGGCCAAGCGCCGGTGGCCGCGGCGGAGCAACCGCTTGACCAAACGCCGGTCGGTGATCCGTCGACGACGGCGGCCGCCGGACTTGAGGGCGACGGATCGCCCAAGGTGCTGGGCTATATCAGCAAGCCGACGGCGGCCCCGATCAACAGCGCGCCCATCGCCTCCCAGCCGCTCACCGAGTCGACCAGCGTCGCGCCGCCGGCCGCCACCCCGCAGGCAACAACCCCGCAGGCAACAACCTCGCCGGAGATGGCGGCGGTGGCAAATCCGCCGTCGATCGACCCGGAGGCGGCTTACCAGCAGGCCTTTTCTGCGTTGCGGCAAGCCAACTGGTCTAAGGCGGAAGCCGAGTTAACCGGCTTTCTTCGCGATTTCCCAAATCATAATCTGGCCGGAAACGCGCAATATTGGCTCGGCGAGACCTACTATGTCCGGGGTGATTTTGGTACCGCGGCCACGGTGTTCGCCGAAGGCTTTGAAAAGTATCCCAAAGGGGGAAAGGCGCCGGATAATCTGCTCAAGCTGGGCATGGCGCTGTCGCATTTGGAGCGTCGGCAGGACGCTTGTGATACCTTTTTGGCGCTGCAGCAGCGGTATCCCGATGCACCGGCTTCGCTGCTTGACCGCAGCAAGCGGGAAAGAACCAACCTGGGGTGCTAGCGTCGGGTCGGTCCAAACGGCCCTCAGATCGGACCCCGGTTAAACCGTGACTCTGCCTTTTATTGCGCTCTGGAGGCGTTCGGGACGCTCGAAATCAAGCGGACCGCGCGCCGGAGTTGCGCTGTTGGGACGGTGGTATGACTTCCGGCACTTTGGCGGGCCACGCGGTGGTGGCCTATGGCTTCGAGGAATTTCAGCAGGCAATGGCGCGGCTGGCGCCCTTGAGCCCGCGTCCGCAGATCGCCTGCGCGGTTTCAGGCGGCAGCGATTCCCTGGCGTTGTTGCTGCTGCTTGACCGGTGGTGCCGCGCGCAAGGCGGGCAGGTTTGGGCGCTGAGCGTCGATCACGGCCTGCGTGCTGAGGCGAAAACCGAGCAGCAGTTGGTGGCGGCGCTCTGCCAGGCGCGCGGGATCGGCTTTACGGCGCTGCGCTGGACCGGGGTCAAGCCCGGCGGCGCCATTCAGATGGCCGCGCGCGCGGCGCGTTACGCGCTTCTGGAGCAACAGTGCGCGCGTCAGGGCCTGGTCTATCTGGCGTTGGCGCACCAGGTCAGCGACCAGGCTGAAACCTTTCTGCTGCGGCTGGCGGCGGGCAGCGGGGTTTTCGGCCTGGCCGGCATGGCCCGGCAGCGGGCCCGCGAAGACCTCTGTCTGTTGCGCCCCCTGCTGGCCGCGCCCAAGGATCGCCTGCAGGCTTTTCTGCGCGCGCAGGGCGTAACCTGGGTCGAGGATCCCAGTAACAACGACCCGCGCTATGACCGGGTGCGTTGGCGTCAGGCCGCCGAACCCTTGCGCGCCGCCGGGCTGGACGGCGCGCGGCTGTCGGATTTGACGCAGCTGTACGGTCGGTTGCGGCGGCAGTGGGACAGACAACTGGCCGGGTTCTTCGCCACGGCGGTCGATCTGCGGCCGGAAGGCTTTGCCTGGTTGAAGGACGACAGCTTCGTCGCGGCCCCGCGGCTCCTGGCCGAGGCGGCCTTGACGCGGCTGCTGACCTGTGTTTCCGGGGCGGCCTATCCGCCGCGACAGACCGGTGTGAAAGCGCTGCTGGCGCGCTGGTGCGACAATAAGGCCCTGGACCGGGGGGTGACCTTGGGGGGCTGTCGACTTCTGCCCCGCCGGGGGGGGCGGGTGCTGCTGGTCAGGGAAGCGGCGCGGGTCGAAAAAACAACGCTGCGCGCGGGAGAAAAAATCCATTGGGATGGACGTTTTTCGATCACGCTGGAAGGTGAAATTTCACCGCCGCCGGGACCGGAAAAACAGGCTGAAAACGGTGTTTATTCAATATCTTGTTTAGGCGAAGCGGGGTGGCGGACGCTGTGCGCCCGCTCCCCGGACCTGCGCGGCGGCTCCGTTCCACAGGCCGCGGCTGTGACGCTTCCGGCGCTGCGCTACCTTGATTCATTGCTTGTTGTGCCCCATTTGGAGTATCCACAGGGGCTGAATACGCCCTGGGTTCGAAGCTGCCGCTTTCGACCAAGGCAGCTTCTTGCCGGCCCAGCCTTTACATAAGGTGGGACGGAAGGGCACACTACTAGTCTGTATTGGCCTGCTGCTTCGCTGCGATCCGTGCGCGGCGGCAGGTTTGGTGACGAAGGAAAGAGTCTTTGAATATCAGCCGTAACGCTGCGCTTTGGATTATCATCATCGTTTTGATTTTCGCGCTCTTCAACCTGATGCAGGGAGGAGGGACCAGCGGCAAGACAAACGAGTTGGCCTATTCTCAATTTGTCGATCAAGTTGAAAGTGGGCAGGTCAAGCAAGTTGTCATCCAAGGGCGCTACATCTCGGGTGAATTGCGGGACGGCATAAAGTTTAAGACTTATGCGCCGGACGACCCCAGCTTGATCGGAATTCTACGCAGCAACGGCGCGGAAGTAAAAGCCGCGCCGGAAGAGTCGGTAAATCCGCTGCTGTCGATTCTGATCTCTTGGTTCCCGATGTTGCTGTTGATCGGCGTCTGGGTTTTCTTCATGCGCCAGATGCAGGGCGGCGGCGGCAAGGCCATGGGCTTCGGCAAGTCGAAGGCGAAACTTCTGACCGAGAAGCATGGTCGGGTCACCTTTGACGACGTGGCCGGCATTGATGAAGCCAAGCAGGAGCTGGAAGAGGTGGTGGACTTCCTGCGCGACCCGCAGAAGTTCCAGCGCTTGGGCGGCAAGATCCCCAAGGGCTGTTTGCTGGTTGGCCCTCCGGGCACGGGTAAGACGCTGTTGGCGCGCTCGATCGCCGGCGAGGCCGAGGTGCCGTTTTTCACCATTTCCGGTTCTGATTTCGTTGAGATGTTTGTCGGCGTCGGCGCCAGCCGCGTGCGCGATATGTTCGAGCAGGGCAAGAAACACGCCCCTTGCATTATCTTCATTGACGAAATCGACGCGGTCGGCCGCCATCGCGGCGCCGGCCTGGGCGGCGGTAACGATGAACGCGAACAAACGCTCAACCAGTTGCTGGTGGAGATGGATGGCTTTGAAGCCAATGAAGGCGTCATCTTGATTGCCGCCACCAACCGCCCCGACGTGTTGGACCCGGCGCTGCTGCGCCCCGGTCGCTTTGACCGCCAGGTGGTGGTGCCCAATCCCGATGTGCTGGGGCGCGAGAAAATCTTGAACATTCACATGCGCAAGGTGCCCTTGGCGCCCGACGTGGAAGCCAAGACCATCGCGCGCGGAACGCCCGGTTTTTCCGGCGCCGACCTGGCCAATCTGGTCAACGAAGCGGCGCTGTTGGCGGCCCGCACCGGCAAGCGGGTGGTGACCCAAAATGATTTCGAGATGGCCAAGGACAAGGTTCTCATGGGGGCCGAGCGGCGCTCCATGGTGATGAGCGAGGAAGAAAAGGAACTGACCGCCTATCACGAGGCCGGCCATGCCCTGATTTCGCTCTTTGTGAAGGGCAACGACCCCCTGCACAAGGTGACCATTATTCCGCGAGGCCGGGCGCTGGGCGTGACCATGAGCCTGCCGGAGCGGGATCGTTTGGGCTACAAGAAGTCTGAAATTCAGGCTCGGCTGGCGATGATGTTCGGGGGCCGGGTGGCCGAAGAACTGATCTATGGCCCCGAGAATATCACCACCGGCGCCGGCAACGATATTCAGCAGGCAACCAACCTGGCCCGCTCGATGGTTACCGAGTGGGGGATGAGTGAGAAACTCGGGCCGCTGCGCTACAATGACAATCAGGACGAGGTCTTCCTGGGTCACTCGGTCGCCCGTCATCAGAATCTTTCCGAAGACACGGCGCGGCAGATCGACCAGGAGATTCGCCGGTTCGTTGAGGAGGCCGAGGAATTGGCTAAGAAGGTGCTGAACGAGCATATCGACGATCTGCACAAGGTGGCCAAGGGCTTGCTGGAATATGAAACCCTGAACGCCCGCGACGTCGATAAGCTGGTTAAGGGTGAACCGTTGGATCGCAATGAAAGCGATACCGGCGCGGCCAGTGACGGCGGCGCGCGCTCGGCGATCCCCAGCAGCGGCAAGGTCAGCAAGGACAAGCCCAGCAGCGGCTTGGGCGCGGAGCCGGAGCCGATCTAGAGCGTGATTGACTGAGAAGGCAGCGTGGGCGCTTCGGTTCCGTCGTGGATCCGGTGCAGGCGTTGCGTCCGTTGTGTTAGAAAAAGCCCCGTCTTTCCAGGCGGGGCTTTTTAGTCATTTCCAGATCCAGGCCCTTGTGGTTTTTGAAACGGCAGGCGGGCGTGGAAAAGAGGACGGCAGTTTACCATGAGCGATGAATTCCTATTGCAACCGCTGGCGCTGCACCGCATTCCCCAGCCCGGCGATCTGCCGCTGGCGGGCGGCCCGCTGCGCTACAGCGCGTGTGAGGTGCTTCTGCGGCAAGGCAAAAGCCAGGAACCGTTGCGCGAAACCCGCCTGCTGTCGGACTTGCCCTTTGGCGCCGATGGTTTGCTTAAGACGCTGACCCGTCCGCGCGCCGACTTCGCCGGTCTGGCCACCAGCCAGCCACGGGTTATGGGCATCATCAACGTGACACCGGATTCCTTTTCCGACGGCGGGGATCGCTTCGACAGCGGGCGCGCTATCGAACAGGGCCTGGCCATGGTGGCGGCGGGCGCCTGTCTGGTGGACGTGGGCGGCGAGTCCACCCGGCCCGGCGCCGAGGCCGTGAGTTTGGCGGAGGAGCTGCACCGGACGATTCCGGTGGTCCAGGCGCTGGCCGACCAAGGGGTGAGGGTGTCGATCGACACCCGTCATGCGGCGGTCATGGCCGCCGCCGCGGCGGCCGGGGCCGCGGTGATCAACGACATCACGGCGCTGACCGGTGACCCGGACAGCCTGCGGGTGGCGGTGGAGACCGGCCTGCCGGTGGTTCTCATGCACATGCAGGGCATGCCGCAGACCATGCAGCGCAACCCGCGCTATTCCGATGTCAGTCTGGAGGTGCGCGACTACCTGGCCGACCGCTTGGCGCGCTGTCAGGAGGCGGGCATCCCGTTGGATCGGTTGGCGGTTGATCCGGGAATTGGCTTCGGCAAGAGCTTGGCGCATAACCTGGAGCTGATCGACCGCCTGGGCCTGCTGCATGGGTTGGGCTGTCCGCTGCTGCTCGGCGCGAGCCGGAAGTCCTTCATCAGCCGCCTGGCGCCGGCGGCGCGGCCCAAGGATCGTCTGCCGGGATCGCTGGCCGCCGTGTTGGCCGGCGCGGCGCGCGGCGTGCAGTTCTTTCGGGTGCATGACGTGGCGGAAACGGTTCAGGCGTTGCAGGTTTGGCAGGCGATGGACAGCGGCGGACAGGCCTGCTAGCCGGGGAGGCTGTCGGGCGCGGCGGCGTGTTTTTGCGTGGTTTCAATTAATTGATCGCGCGCTTATGGTCCTTTGGAGAAGCTTAACCATTGGACGGCAAAGTGGGACGTATCCTGGAAGTTTATCGGGCGGATCGCGGGGGCCGTCATCGGCCCTTCCGCGAAGGGACAACAAAAAAGGGCAGACCTTGAAGGGACGCGTTCTCATTATTGCAGGATCGGATAGCAGCGGTGGCGCGGGTATCCAGGCCGACATCAAGACCGTTACCGCGTTGGGCGGTTACGCGATGACCGCGATCACCGCCCTAACCGCCCAGAACACGCAAGGGGTTCAGGGGGTGGTTGGCGTCGATCCCGATTTCATCAAGCAGCAGATCCATTCCTGTCTGGATGACATTGGCGCGGATGCGATCAAAACCGGCATGCTGCATTCCATTCCGGTGATCGAAGCGGTGTCGGAGGTTCTCAAGGCGCGCTGCCGGGATATTCCGGTGGTGGTTGACCCGGTCATGGTGGCGCAGAGCGGGGCGGTTTTGTTGCCCGCCGAGGCGGTTAACATCATCAGCCGGGATATGGCGCTGATCGCCGACGTGATCACGCCCAACGTGCCGGAAGCGGAAAAGCTGATCGGCATGAAGATCAACAGCCCCGAGGATATGCGCGCCGCCGCCACCATGCTGATGACGCTTGGGTCGAAAGCCGTTCTGCTCAAGGGTGGCCATCTGGACACCACCAGGAACATCATCGATGTTCTGGCCAGCGATGACGGCCTGACGGTGTATGAGGATTCGCGCCTGCCCGTCACCGAGACCCATGGCACGGGCTGCACCCTGGCGTCCGCCTTGGCGACCGGCCTGGCCCAGGGCCTGCCGTTGGGCGTCGCGGTGGCGCGGGCCCGCGCCTTTGTTCGCAAGGCGATGATCACCGCGCCGGGCTATGGCAGCGGGCAGGGGCCGCTCAATCACGCGCACAGCATCGTCGTCCCAGGCGACGACCCACGCGACGAGGTCGGCGGCAACTGAGCCGTGCCCGGTCAAGCGGCGCCGGGTTACAGCGCCGGCAAGTCCAGATCCGGTTCGCGCGTCAGCAACTCGGCCAAGATTTTCAACGCGCGGCCCAGGTCGTCGCGATTTCGGGCCGCCGACAGGCACACCCGAACCGCGTTAACCACCGGGTCGCGCCCGACGGCGAAGATTTCCGCCGCCGACACGCCGACCCCGTGACGCAGGGCGGCCGACGCGAAGGATTCGCTCCGCCACGGTTCGGGCAGCTGTAGCCATAGATGGAAGGATGACGGATGGCCGTTCACCCGCGCCGGCGGCAAGATCGCGCGCGCCAGGGCTTGCCGTCCGCAGGCCTCGGCCGCCTGGGCGTGGGCCAGCCGGGTGGCGGTTCCATCGCGAATGCAGCGGGCGGCGATTTCATGCATGAAGGCATTGCTCATGGTGCCAAAGGCCCGCAAGCAGCTGGCCATGCGCTCCAGACTCCGCGCCGGGGCCTTCAGATAACCGACCCGCAATCCCGGTGAAACGCTTTTGCTGAGCGAGGTGACATAGACCGCGCTTTCGGGCAGCAGATTGCTCAGCGGCGCGGGAGATTGGCCGGGAATGTTGTAGACGTCGTCTTCGATCACCGCCACGCCATGACGACGGCAAACCTCGGCCAAGGCCAGGCGGCGCGCCTGTGACATCACCGTCGCGGTGGGGTTTTGAAACGAGGGCACGCAGTAGAGGATCTTCGCGCCGGTGGCGCGACAGGCGGTATCCAGCGCGTCGGGCCGCAGGCCGTCCTGGTCCATCTCGACCCCATAGAGGCGGAGAGACTGGGCCTTGGCGGCGACCTTTACCCCGAAGAAGGTGATCTTTTCGGTCAACACGATATCGTTGGGCTGGGCCAGGGCCGCCAAGGCGATGGCCAGTCCGTTTTGCGCGCCGTTGATCGGCAGCACCTCGGCGTCGTGACAGTCCAACCCGCAGCTTTGCAGCCACTGCGCGCCGGCTTGTTGGTGTTCTCTGCGCCCCTGGGCGTGGCAATACTCCAAATGAAACTGCACGGCGCTGTCCTGGGCCAGCTTGGCGATGGCGGCGGGAATGGCCTGGCTGTCGGGGGTCTGGGCCGGCCAGTTGACCGCCAGATTGACCATCGAGTTGGATCCGCTCAAACGACCGACATGGTCCGGCGACTCCGGGCCTTGCGGCCGGACGTAGGTGCCCCGCCCGACCTCGCCAACAATCAGCCCGCGCCGCTCGGCCTCCGCGTAGGCGCGGGTGACCGTGCCGACGGTCACCCCCAGCCGCCACGCCAGATCGCGGTGGGTCGGCAGCCGGGTGCCGGCGGCCAACAGGCCTTGATCAATATCCCGCGCCAGGGCGTCGGCAATTGCCTGGTAGCGATGGCCCTGCGACGGCAGCTCCGGGTTCCAACTTGTCATCATTGCAATGTTTCGATTGTTTGGTGAATGAATCGATACAAATATAAATCCAATACAGACAATAGGCAAGTGTTTGAGAAATTGTATCGAATTGGATCGAGAAAATGGTGACAATTCCAAAACAGCGCTTATCCCCGGACGGGTTTTGGGGATTTGGTCAGGTCAAACCCGGCCAATCCCTGAACAAGCGTTCGTCCGATCATAGCGGTGACGCCCGTCAGTCCGCTGATTCCAGCCAGCAGCGGGTCGGCCGATTGGCGCTCGGGCGGCTGAATATGCGCCCGTCGGCCCTGCTGTCCAGCCTGCTGGCGTGGCAGGGACGGCACAACGAGCAGGGCCGGCTGGCGCGCTTGACGCCACAGGCGCTCAAGGACGTCGGTTTGACCCGGGATGACCGGGGCCGCTTGGCGCGCCTGTCGGATTGACAAGCAGCCGGCGACCTTTTCTATTGCGGTCGGTCGCCGTGGCGATGCGCTTCTTGCCAGGTCGGTCATGCCGTGGTTTTCCACTCGCCGGACTTTCAAGCCGGCAATCGATGGCGTCGCCGCGCCGCGCGGCTTTTTTTCAACAAGGAAACGCCCATGCTTCGCTTGCCGATCTATCAGGTTGACGCCTTCACCCAGCGATTGTTCGGTGGCAATCCGGCTGCGGTCTGTCCCTTGGCGCGCTGGCTTCCCGATTCCCAACTGCAGCGGATCGCGGCGGAGAACAATCTGTCGGAAACCGCGTTTTTTGTCGCTCGCGACGCGCAAAGCGCTAGCCATCCGGTCTATGAGTTGCGTTGGTTTACCCCTGCCGTGGAGGTCGATCTTTGCGGCCACGCCACCCTGGCCAGCGCGTCGGTGATCTTTACCAAGTTGTCTCCGCAGGCCGACGCCATCACCTTCCACAGCCAAAGCGGTCCGCTGGTGGTGACGCGCGACGGCGAGGGCTATAGCTTGGACTTTCCCGCTGCCCCACCCCAGCCCTGGGACGACCAAGGCCGGGTCGCCGCAGCGCTGGGTCTTGCGCCCGAGGGGGTGCAGCGCGCCACAAAGGCCATGGCGGTGCTGGCCGACGAAGCGGCGGTGCGCGCGGTTGTCCCGAACATGGAAAAGATTGCCGCCCTGGAAACCGACGGCCTGATCGTGACCGCCCCCGGCGACACGGTGGACTTCGTGTCACGCTATTTCGCGCCCGGATCCGGGATTCCCGAGGACCCTGTCACCGGCTCGGCCCATTGCACCACCGTGCCCTATTGGGCGGCCCGGCTGGGCAAGACCCACTTGATCGCGCAGCAGGTTTCCAGCCGTGGCGGCGACTTGATTTGTGACCTGCAAGGCGCGCGGGTGCGACTCTGGGGCCAGACGGTGCTGTACCTGGAAGGCCAGCTTTTGCTGCCCGCCGACGCCTGAGGTTTTCTGCCGTCATTGGACGCCCCCAGACACCCCCAGACGCCTGGCCGGGCGGGGGAAATGGCTGCATTGCCAAGACAGGGCTTGACCTGATCCTCCCGGGTGAGGCGCTTTAGGGGCCGGAGGGTGAGTCGGCGAGGGTGAGTCGGCGGCGTGACAGCGCGCCGCGCTTCTTTCCCAGCCGATCACAAGCCAAAGGACCCAAAGCAACCGTTTGCCCAGGAGAAGCCCCCCCCCGTGACTGAAACGCCGCTGCACCATCAACCGACCCCCGCCCCCCGCCGCCAGGTCGGCGGCGACTACTACTTTGATGATTTCGAGGTCGGCCAGACCTTCACCACCCGGGGCGCAACGCTGACCGAGGCGCAGATCCTTGATTTCGCCTGGACCTACGACCCGCAGCCGTTTCACCTGGATAAGGTCGCGGCGGCGGATTGGGGGTACGACGGTCTTATCGCCAGCGGCTTTCAGACCTTGATCATCGGGTTTCGGCTGTTCTATCAGGAAAAGATCATCAACGCCTGTTCGCTGGGATCACCGGGGTTGGATGAACTGCGCTGGCTGCAGCCGGTTCGCCCGGATGACACCCTGCATGTGGTGGCCGAGGTGTTAGAGCTGCGCGCCTCCCGCTCGAAACCCGACCGGGGGATTGCGGTGCTGGCCTATGAAACCCGTCGCCAGAATGGCGACGTGGTGTTGACCTACCGCTGCACCCATATCTTCAAGCGCCGGTCGGCGCCGCCGGCCGGCGATGGCGCAGGCGGGCAGCGGCCATGACAGCCGACTCAATCTTGCAGCTTCCGGCCCATCGGGGGCCGATCTATTTGCTGCGCCATGGGGAGACGCTTTGGAACCGGGCGCGCCGCTTGCAGGGACGGCTCAATTCTGATCTGACCCCGCTGGGCGAGGCGCAGGCGCGCGCCATGGGGCACTGTCTGCGGCCGCTGCTCCAGCGCGAGGCCCGGACGCCGCGGTTTTTGGTCTCCCCGCTGGATCGGACCCGCCGAACCGCCGCCCTGGTGGCCGAGGCGGCAGGGTTGGATCTGGCCTTGGCGGAGTACGAGCCAAGGCTGCAGGAACTCTCCTTTGGACAGTGGGAGGGGCTGGCCTACGGCGAGATTGCCCGGTTGTCGCCCGAGCTTTGGGCCGCCCGGCAAGCCGACCGCTGGCGCCAGGCGCCGCCGGACGGTGAAAGCTACGCGGTGGCGGCGCGCCGGCTGGCGGGGTGGTTCGCCGACATCGCCGAGGAAGAGCGCCCCTTGGTGGTGGTGGCCCACGGCGGGGTTGGCCGCCTGTTGCGCGGCCTCTACAGCAAGCTGGCGCCGCAGGAGATCCCGGACTTGGATGTGCCGCAGGACGCGCTTTTCCGGTTCTTCGACGGCCAGTTGGAACGCCACCAGACCGATATTCGCCAGCCGGTGAGCCGAGGGCCCGAGACCCTTCCGGCGTGACCCCGCGCAAAGCCGGGGTTTTCGCGCCATGGTGAATGCCGCGCTGCGTCGTTGCCCGGCGGAAGCGGCTTTGCTTAAACCGGCCAAATCCACAGGATCGCCGGAACGCCCACCAGCAGGATGATCGCGTCCAGCGGCAGGCCGATGCGCCAGTAGTCGCTGAAGCGATAGCCGCCGGGCCCCATCACCAGCAGATTGGATTGATGGCCGATCGGCGTCAGATAGGTGGAGGAGGCGCCGACCGCCACGGCCATCAGAAAGGGGTCGATGTTGGCGCCCAAACTTTCGGCCACCGTGACGCCGATCGGCGCCATCAAAATCGCCGTGGCGGCGTTGTTCATGACGTCGCTCAGCAGCATGGTGATCAGCATCAGCAGGCCGAGCAGTATCCAGACCGGCAGCAGGTCCTTCAGCAAGACGATCGGATGGGCGATGGTGGCGCTGCCGCCCGTGCTGTCAAAGGCAAGGCCGACGGGGATCATCGCCCCCAGCAGCACCACGATCGGCCAGTCGATGGCCTCGTAAATATCGCGTAGCGGGTTGCGGCCCAAAACCACGGTGGCGACCGCCGCCGCGACGAAGGCGATGTGCGGCGGTAGAAATCCCCCGACCACCGTCAAGACGGCGATCAGAAAGATGCTCGGCGGCAGCAGGTTGACTTCGCGCCGGTTGAGGCCGATTTCCAGGCCCCGCTCGGCCAATGGCAGACAGCCCAGGTTGCGCAGCGCCTCGGGCAGGCCCAGCCGCTCGCCGTGCAGCAGCAGCACATCCCCGACAGCCAGCCGCACCTGGCCCAGCCGTTCGCGGATCGGCGCCCCTTGGCGCGCCAAGGCCAGCAAATTGACGCCATAGCGGGTGTGCAGCCGCATGGCGTTGGCGGTGCGCCCCTCCAGCCGCGAGTTTGGCGCCACCACCGCCTCGACCAAAGACACCCGGTCGGAGTGGAGATTTTCTTGCGACAACTCGGCCGCGCCGACCATTTCCAACCCCGCCTCCTCCACCACCTGTCGCAGCGTGGCGGTATCGGATTCCAGAATTAGGATGTCGTTGGCGTTGAGCCGGAAGAAGCCGCTGGGGGCCAGGATGCGGTCCTTGCCTCGCACCAGGGCGACCACCGAAAGGCTGCCGTGACCGAGATTTTCGATCTCGATCACACGCTGTCCGACGTAGTCGCTGTCTTCGGGCAAACGCGCCTCGGTGATGTAGTCGTCCATTATCAGCAGCGGCGCGCGCGCGGTCTCCTCGGCGCCGGAGCGGCGGTTGGGCAGCAGTCGCCAGCCCACCAAGGCGACAAAGCTGACCCCGACCAGCGCCAGCAGCAGCCCTACCGGGGCGAAGGCGAACATGCCGAAGGGGCTGCCGACCTCGGCGGTGCGAAAGTTGGCGATGATGATGTTCGGCGGCGTGCCGATCAGGGTAATCAAGCCGCCCAAAAGCGAGGCGAAACTGACCGGCATGAGCACTTGGCTGGCGGGCCGCTTGGCTTTTTGCGCGGCATGGATGGCCACCGGCAGCATCAGCGCCAGGGCGCCGACATTGTTCATGAAGGCCGAGGCGGCGGCGGTCATGCCGGCCAGGGCGACAATCTGTAGGGTTGGCCGCTTGTTGAGCGGCTGCAACGCCAGGCCGGCCAGTTCGATCACCCCTGACTCTTTGAGCCCCCGGGACAGAATCAGGATCGCCGCCACGGTCACCACGGCCGGATGCCCGAAGCCGTAGAAGGCCTCGTCCGCCGGCACCACGCCGGTTAACACGCCGGTGAGCAACGCCAGCACCGCCACCAGGTCATAGCGCAGCCGTCCCCAAATGAAGAGCAGCAGCGCGCCGCCGAGAATCAGGATAATGATGGCTTGATCGAAGGGCAGACTGATCACCTGGGTCCTATTCATCCGTAAGAGGAGGCCTTGGAAAATCGCTTCCTTGCCAACGCAAACCCTCTTGCGCCCTCTCGGCGGCAAGCAGGCCGTGCGCCCGCGCGCTTCTGCATCATCACCTGTGTCACTCTTACCGCCCCAGCCGGGGGCAAGGTTTTTCAAACCTGTGCCGCAAATGATCAGAAAGAAAGGGTCTGCGACAAGTGGTCGCTGCCATTCTTTCGCAATCCTTGGGGGGAGGCAACTTCTACAAAGCCGCTCGGTGAAAAGCCAGCCGGCAATCGCCGGGGTTAAAAAAAAACGCCGAATTGCGGGGTTGTGGCGGCGAAAGCCGTGATTCCAAGGCTGACTCTGGCCGACCTTCTGTTAGAATTTTTCCGAAGTTATGTGAGTTTTACTATTATTGACCATCCTTTGAGCTGCGGGTAGCTTCCCGGAACACAAGCATTTTGTGGCATATGACCCTGTTTTGGAGTTTGAGAGAAATGAGTATTTCTCATAATAAGCCGCGCCGTCCCGAGCGCCGTCCCGGAAACCCGAATTTTTCGTCGGGTCCTTGCGCCAAGCGCCCGGGGTGGTCGCTCGACGCCTTGGCCGACGCCTTTCTCTCCCGCTCCCACCGCGCCAAGCCAGGCAAGGCCAAGCTGGCCGAGGTGATCGACCGCTCGAAAAAACTGCTGGCCTTGCCCGATGACTGGCGTTTGGCCATCGTTCCGGCTTCCGACACCGGGGCGATGGAAATGGCGCTTTGGTCGCTGTTGGGCCCGCGCGGCGTCGACATGCTGGCGTGGGAATCCTTCGGTTCCGGCTGGGTCACCGATGTGGTCAAGCAGTTGAAGCTGGCGGATGTGAGGCTGCTGGAAGCGCCTTATGGACAGCTTCCCGACCTGACGCGGGTGGATCCGGCCCGCGACCTGGTTTTCACCTGGAACGGCACCACCTCCGGGGTCTGTGTCGATAACGCCGACTTCATCGCCGCCGACCGCGAGGGGCTGGTGATCTGTGACGCCACCTCGGCGGCCTTTGCCATGGCGTTGGACTACCAAAAATTGGATGTCATCACCTGGTCGTGGCAGAAAGTGCTGGGCGGCGAGGCGGCGCATGGCATGTTGGCGCTGGGTCCCCGGGCCGTGGCGCGCTTGGAAAGCCAGACGGTAGACCGGCCCTTGCCGAAAATTTTCCGCATGACCAAGGGCGGCAAGCTGATCGAGTCGCTGTTCGAGGGCGCCACCATCAACACCCCCTCGATGCTGGCCGTCGAAGATGCCCTGGACGGTCTGAAGTGGGCGGCGGAAATTGGCGGTCTGCCCAGCTTGATCGCCCGTAGCAAGGCCTGCTTGGCGGCCGTGGACGCGTGGGTCGGGCAGACCGACTGGGTGGATTTCCTGGCCGAACCGGCCGCCAACCGCTCCTCCACTTCAATCTGCCTGAAAATCGCCGATCCCTGGTTCCTGGCGCTCGACGCCAGCGCCCAGGCGGCGGTGCCAAAGGCCCTGGCGGCGCAGCTGGAGGCCGAAGGCGTGGCCTTTGACATCAATGGCTATCGCGACGCGCCCGCCGGACTGCGCCTGTGGGGCGGTGGCACGGTGGAGGCCGACGATATGGCGGCCCTGCTGCCCTGGCTGGACTGGGCCTATGCCCGGGTCAAGGCCGGTCAGTGAGCTTGCCGCCGTTACACCATTGCCTGCTGTAGACGATTGTCTGTTGCGACGGCGCCCGCGCGTCGCCAAACCGAAAGATTCCAGAGATGCCAAAAGTTCTGATCGCCGATAAAATGAGCCCCCTGGCCGCCGAGTTGTTCGCGCAGCGCGGTATTGAGGTGGAAACCGCCGTTGGCCTTTCTCCCGATGAGCTGATTGCCAGGGCGGGGGAGTTCGACGGCATCGCCGTGCGCTCCGCCACCAAGCTGACCGGTCCGGTGCTCAACGCCGGGGTGGCGGGGTGCCTGAAGGTTGTCGGGCGGGCCGGCATCGGGGTCGACAACATCGACCTGAAAACCGCCTCGGCCCGGGGGGTGGTGGTGATGAATACCCCCTATGGCAACGCGGTCACCACCGCTGAACACGCCGTGACGCTGATGCTGTCGCTGGCCCGTCAAATTCCGGCGGCCGACAACTCGACCCAGGCGGGAAAGTGGGAAAAATCACGCTTCATGGGCGTGGAAATCACCGGCAAGACCCTGGGGGTGATCGGCTGTGGAAACATCGGCTCGATCGTCTGCAATCGGGCGCTGGGCCTGAAAATGAAGGTTGTGGCTTACGATCCCTTCCTGTCGCCCGATCGCGCCGGCGATCTTGGCGTCGAAAAGGTCGAATTGGCGGAACTGCTGGAGCGGGCGGACTTTATCACCCTGCACGTTCCCGCCAATGACCAGACCCGTGGCATGATCGACGCCGCCGCCTTGGCGCGCTGCAAGCGGGGGGTGCGGATTGTCAACTGCGCCCGGGGCGGTCTGGTGGTGGAGGCGGACCTGAAGGCGGCCTTGGACAGCGGCCAGGTGGCCGGTGCGGCCTTGGATGTCTTCGAGTCCGAACCGGCCAGGGAGAATCCGCTGTTTGGCATGGACAACGTGGTCTGTACGCCGCATCTGGGGGCGGCAACCTCGGAAGCGCAGGAGAAAGTGGCGGTTCAGGTGGCCGAGCAGATGGCCGACTTCCTGCTGACCGGCGCGGTTGCCAACGCCATCAACATGCCGTCGCTGTCGGCGGAAGACGCCAAGCACCTGGGCCCCTATATGAAGTTGGCGGAACAGTTGGGCTCCTTTGTCGGGCAGTTGACCCGCACCGGGCTGAAAAAGGTAACCATCGAGTACGAGGGGCACGTGGCGGAGATGAACTGCCGACCCCTGACCCAGGCCGCCCTGGTGGGCTTGATGAGTCCGGTGTTGGAAAGCGTCAATATGGTCAACGCGCAGATCATTGCCCGGGAGCGCGATGTCGAGGTGGCGGAAACCAAGTTCGAACGCGACTGCGACTACCAAACCTTGATTCGCCTGAAGGTGGAGACCGAAGGCCGGGTGCGGACCGTGGCGGGCACGCTGTTCGGCGGCGATAAACCCCGTGTGGTGGAAATCAAGGATATTCAGGTGGAAGCCGAATTGGGTCAGCACATGCTTTACCTGACCAATGAGGATTCACCCGGCGTTATCGGCGCCCTGGGGCGGGTTCTGGGCGGCGCGGGACTGAACATCGCAACTTTCCATCTGGGGCGCGGCCGCCAAGGCGGCGAAGCCATCGCGCTGATCGAACTGGATGCCGAACCAAGCGCCCAGGTGATGAAGGAGATCGTCGAACTGCCGCAGGTAAAGCGGGCGGAATATCTGGCCTTCTAGCACCGGATCCGGTCAAACGGGATCACGCGGTGATTTCGTTTGACCGGTGAATCCGCTTCTCAGGCCTGCGTCCAGCCCGGTCAGAATAATTCTTTCCTTTCAGGTTCGCCCAAAAACCGCTAGTAACGGCGCGGCCCCGCTGGGGGCGCATGCCCTGCCAGCGGTTTCGGCGTGCCCACGCGTGTGAGTTCGACTTGGAACGAAGCGCTTTGCGCTTCGACTCTGTCGCGCAGCACCCTCGAAGGGACTTTTTGGGCATTTTCTTGCGGCAAATTCTTGCGGTTCGAGAAAAGAGCGACGCAGATGAGTAACGTAGACCGAACAACAACGGGTGAGAAGGCGGCGTCGGACCGTGGAGCCGACAGCCCACCGCCGGGCCACGGCGGCGCGGCGGCGCTGTTGCCAGCCGGGTTGGCCGATGGTTTGCCGCCGCTCGCCGCGCACGAAGCCGCTGCGGTGGAGGCCCTGATCGCCTGTTTCGAGACCCAGGGCTATCAGCGGGTCAAGCCGCCGTTGATCGAGTTTGAAGAAACCCTGCTGGCCGGACCTGGGGCTCAGGTGGCGCCGCAGACCTTTCGACTGATGGATCCGGTCAGCCAACGCATGATGGGGTTTCGGGCCGACACCACCCCTCAGGTGGCGCGGATCGCGGCGTCACGCCTGTCCAAGGCGCCCCGACCCTTGCGGCTTTGCTATGCCGGCCAGGTGCTACGGGTGCGCGGCTCGCAGCTTCGGCCCGAGCGCCAGTTCGCCCAAGTTGGGGCCGAGTTGATTGGCGGGCAGGGACCCCAGGCCGATACGGAGGTGTCGTTGCTGGCCGTGGAGGCGCTGTCGGCGGTCGGCGTCGCCGGCCTGTCGGTGGATTTTTGCCTGCCGACCCTGGTGGGCGGCATCTGCGCCGACCTGGGACTGCCGCTGGACCAAAGCAATCGGCTGCGCGAAGTGCTGGACCGCAAGGATGCGGCGGGCGTGACCGAGGCCTCCGGGGCGCACAAGGACCTGTTTGTCAGTCTGCTGCATACGGCGGGCCCGGCGTCAAGCGCGCTGCGCAAGCTGGAGACCCTGTCGCTGCCCCAGGCGGCGCGCGCGGCCGTGGCCGAGCTCAAGGAGGTGGTCGCGCGGGTCCATCTTGCCCAGCCTGACCTGGCTGTGACCATCGACCCGGTGGAGCATCGGGGCTTTGAGTACCAAAGTGGCCTTTCCTTTACGCTGTTTGCGCGCGATGTGCGCGGCGAGTTGGGACGCGGCGGACGCTACCTGGCGCCCGGCCTCAACGGCGTGGGCGGAGAAGACGCCATCGGCTTTACGCTCTATATGGATTCAGTTTTGCGCGCCACGCCGGCCGTTGAAACGCAACCACGGCTTTATCTGCCGGTGGACACCGACCTGGCGCGCGCCCGCGCGTTGCGCGCACAGGGTTGGGTTACGGTGGCCGGTCTTTCGGCCGTGGAGTCGACGAAACAGGAGGCGCGGCGCCTAGAATGCAGCCACGCCCTCGTTAATGATAAAGTTAGCCAACTGGAGGGCTAGAACATTATGGCGAACGTTGTCGTCGTTGGGTCGCAATGGGGTGATGAAGGCAAGGGTAAGATCGTCGATTGGCTCAGTGAGCGGGCCGACGTGATCGTGCGCTATCAAGGCGGCCACAACGCGGGCCACACCTTGGTGATCGACAATGTTACCTACAAGCTCTCGCTGCTGCCTTCCGGGGTGGTGCGGCCCGACAAGATCTCGATCATCGGCAACGGCGTGGTGGTCGATCCCTGGGCGCTGCTGGATGAAATCAAGCGCCTGCGCGGGCAGGGGGTGGCGATCACGCCGGACAACCTCAAACTGGCGGAGAACGCGGCGCTGATCCTGCCGCTGCATGGCGCGGTCGACCGCGCCCGCGAGGCGGCGCGTGGCGTTGACAAGATCGGCACCACCGGCCGCGGCATCGGTCCGGCCTACGAGGACAAGGTCGGGCGTCGCGCGGTTCGGGTTTGCGATTTGGCGGATCCTGATCTGTTGGCGACCCGGGTGGACTCTTTGTTGGTGCATCACAACGCCCTGGCCCGGGGATTGGGCATCGAGGAATATGATCGGGATAAAATCGTTTCCGAGTTGCTGGAGGTCGCGCCGAAGATCCTGCCCTTCGCCGATCGGGTTTGGGAACGGCTCGATGAGGCGCGCAAGCTGGGGCGTCGCATTCTCTTCGAGGGCGCCCAGGGCACGCTGTTGGATGTCGACCACGGCACCTATCCCTTCGTGACCTCCTCCAACGTGGTGGCGGGCCAGGCCTCGGCCGGCTCGGGGGTGGGGGCCTCGGCCCTGGATATGGTGCTTGGCATCACCAAGGCCTACACCACCCGGGTGGGATCGGGTCCCTTTCCGACCGAGTTGCAGGATGACATCGGCCGGCGCTTGGGTGAGCGGGGCCATGAATTCGGCACCGTTACAGGCCGTTCGCGGCGCTGCGGGTGGTTCGATGCGGTGTTGGTGCGCCAGGCGATCAAAGTCGCGGGAATTGATGGCATTGCCTTGACCAAACTGGATGTGCTCGACGGACTTGAAGAAATCAAGGTCTGCGTCGGCTATGAACTGGACGGTAAAACCATCCAGCACCTGCCGTCCTTGCCGTCGGCGCAAGCCAAGGTGAAGCCGATCTATGAACGCATCGACGGTTGGTCCGACAGCACCTACGGCGCCCGCTCCTGGGCGGAATTGCCGGCCCAGGCGATCAAGTACGTGCGCCGCGTCGAGGAACTGATTCAAGCGCCGGTCTCCTTGCTGTCCACCAGCCCAGAGCGGGACGACACAATCTTGATGCGCGATCCCTTCACCAACTAGAGCCGGATCGGTTCAAGCGGAATCGCGCGGCGCTTCCTTCTCCGTCGATTACAGGTCAAGGCCCCCGGTTCCGTTTGGACGCCGGGGGCCTTTTCGTTGGCGCGGCTGTTACCCCCAAGTTATTCCCCGGTGCTATCTCCCGGTGTTATCTCCCGGTTTACTCTCCGGTGCGGCCTTCCTTGCGTTACCCAAGCGCGCTTGGCGGCGCGACAGCGCGGTGCTGTCGGCTTGATCAAGATTCGAGACAATTGCCGCGGACTTTCCCTGCCGGCGGTAGCTTGTCCGGCTCTATACTGGTTTGCTTCTGGTCCCTTGGGACCAAAAATATTGTGCGTAGCAGCTCGTTCGTTGGAAAAAATTAACCAAGTCTTTTCCAACGCCTTGCTAATCTGCGCGGGCTGGAAAAACTTACAGAGCGCTGCTGATCTTTTGAAATGAGCCAACTTCTAAAAGACGCCTTGCCGTCGGCACGTCAACCCGGAAATGAGGCCACCCCCGGGGGGAACGTGGCCGTCGGGCGGCACCACCGCGTCGACTACACCGCGCCCTTGCTAGAATTGGATCAGCCGCGCGCCAAGGCCTTTCATGCCGTGGCCAACAACGCCGAACATGAACCTTGTTTCGCGCTGGTGTGCGACCCGGACTACGCGCCCCGCCTGGAGCTTCTCAATTCGATGAGCCGGATGGATCGGCTGCCGCTGATGATCCCGCTGGATTGGCAGTCGATATTCTGGCCCCCTGCCGATGCCGTTCGCGTGGTGATTATTTTCACCCGCCCGCTGGGCGGCCGGATTCAGCAACGCGACAAGGACGAATTTAGCCTGTTTAAAGAAGATGTGCTGATGGACCGGATCATCCGGCCCTTGATCAATCTCTTGCAGGACTTTCAGGCCCGGGGCTTTCAGCACCGCAACATTCGGGCCACCAATCTCTACTGGGCCGATGAGACCCAGCAGGAGATCATGCTGGGCGAGTGCATCACCTCGCCGGCCGGCGTGGACCAGCCCATGCTCTACGAGACGATTAATTCCGGCTTGGCCATGCCCGAGGGACGGGGGCGTGGAACCCCGGCCGACGAACTCTATGCGCTGGGGGCGCTGATCGCCACCCTGGTGCGTGGCGCCTCGCCGGGACGCGAGATCGGCGATGAAGCGCTGCTGCAGCAGAAAATCGGAAAAGGCTCCTATGCGGCGCTTGTCGGCAAGTCCCGGGTGACCTTGAAAATCATGGAGCTGCTGCGCGGCGTGCTCTGTGACGAGCCGCTGGAGCGCTGGAATATCAATGACCTGATGAGTTGGCTTGAGGGCCGTCAGCTTAGCCCCAAACAGCCGTTTCTTCCCACCAAAGGCGCGCGCCCTTTCAATTTCAACGGCAAGGACTATTGGAACTGCAAGGCGCTGGCCAGAGCCTTCAGCGAAAATTTCGAGGCCGCGCGCGAGGTGCTGAACTCACAACGGCTGGTGCATTGGATTGAGCGCTCGATTGGTGATGAGAAGCTTTCTCAAGCGATCGCGTCGACGATCAAGGCCAGCGGCGCCAGTGGCGATCAGGCGGTCGGCGACGGTCGCTTGGATCGCATGGTTTCCCGGATTATCAGCACCTTGGACCCAATGGGGCCCTTGCGGTTCCGGAATATTTCACTTGATGTCGAGTATCTGCCCCAGGTCTTGGCCTTGCGTTTCGAAGACCCGGAATTTTTAACCCTGTTCGCCAACATGGTCGGCTACCGTCTGCCGCAGACCTTTGTCGAAGGGGTCTCGAAAAACCGCGTCAACCTGGCGTCGATGCGCTCGATCTTCGACAACATCACCTTCAACTTGACCCGAAAACGGCCAGGATACGGCATTGAGCGCTGTCTCTATCAGTACAATGACTATTTTCCCTGCCTCAGCCCGCTTGTCCGCGACAAGCAAATCCGCCGCGCCAATGAAGTCCTTCCGGCGTTGGAAGCCTTTGCCGCCTTGGGCAATCATGACCAGGAGCCGCTTGACACCCATTTGGCCGCCTTCGCGGCCGCCCACACCAAGAGCATGTCCGAGCGGGTGTTGCAGGCCTTGGGCAATCGCGACGATCCGGTCATGCACAACCTGGGAATCATCGCCTTTCTCGCCACGCTTCAGGACACCTACGGTCCGCAGCATCTGCCCCATTTAACCCGCTGGGCCGGACAGTACACCGGCCCGATTGTCCAATCCCTCCATTCGCAAAAGCTGCGCAAGATCCTGGCCGACAATATCAGCAAAGCCCTGGCCAGCGGCAATCTGATCAGTCTGTTGCAGGTGGTCGACGACGGCGATCTTCGGGCCCGAGATGAGCGCGGTTATGCGGTGGCGCGTCGGGAATACGCGGTCGCGGTCCAGGAGTTCGCCTGGCTGGAGCAAGGGGGCCTGTCCCACCCGGACAACGTCAATGAAAAGAGCCGCGTGGTGGCGGCCGTTGTGTCGGGCATGCTGTCGGGCCTGGCGTTCCTCTTGATGACGCTGGTGTTTTTGTTTTAGCGACGCGGACTTCAGCTGCGCAACAGGCGGCTTTGATTACGGGCCTTTCGGCCCGGTGTTGGAAAACGGAAAAAGTTCAATGGTGAACGAGTCGGAACAAAAAGTAGTCGGAAGCGCGACCTGGAAGAAGGTAATCTGGATCCTTCTGTTCTCGGTGCTTTTGTTGCCGGTGTTGCTGCCCACGATCATGATTCTTTTTGTTTCCATGCTGCCGACGCTGGTCGCCTATGTCGTCGACCGGCACAGAGACAAATATCTGGCCAGCACGGTCGGGTTCATCAACTTCTGCGGCACGGTGCCGGCGATCGCGCAGCTTTGGTTGACCGGACATAACTTAACCAACGCGCAGAAAATCTTGGGCGATGTCTATCTGTGGTTCGTGGCGTACGGCGCGGCGGGCTTCGGGTGGCTGATCTATCTGATGATGCCGGCCCTGGTGGGAAGCTACTACGCGGTCTACAGCCGCAGCCGGCTGACCACCTTGGCCAAACAGAAAGAAGAACTGCTGGAGTTTTGGGGAGAGGACCTCGCGGAAGGAATCGACAGTCTGGGCGAGCGCGTCGGCTCGCAGGGGCTGGACACCAAGTGAGCGGCCGGCGCGGTATCGCTACAGAGCGCCGGGCGCGCCAAGATAAAACCCGGCCAAGATAAAACCCGGCAAGGACGAAAAAAAAGGGGCAAGCCTTGGCTTACCCCCTTTGTGGTGCGTTATGGCGCGGCCGCCTGTTGACGCTCCGGCTATTGACCCGACAGCCGCTCTTCCAAGGCGGCGTTGCGGATGGCTTTCTGCAGCTTTTCGAACGCCCGCACCTCGATCTGCCGAACCCGTTCGCGGCTGATGCCGTACTCCTGGCTGAGATCTTCCAGGGTGGTTGGGTTTTCCTGCAGTCGGCGCTGGGTCAGGATATGGCGCTCACGATCATTGAGGTTTTCCATCGCCGAAGCCAGCATCACCCGGCGCTGATCCAACTCCTCCCGGTCGCCCAGGGTGATTTCCTGACTGTCCTCCTCGTCCACCAGCCAGTCCTGCCACTCGCCGTCACCGTCGATTTTCAACGGCGCGTTGAGGGAGTGGTCTTGGCTGGCCAGCCGGCGGTTCATCGAAACCACGTCCTGCTCGGGCACGTTGAGCGCCGTGGCGATATGGGTTACGTGCTCGGGCTTCAGGTCGCCTTCTTCAAAGGCCTGAATTTGCCCTTTTACCTTGCGCAGGTTGAAGAACAGCTTCTTCTGCGCCGCCGTGGTGCCCATCTTGACCAGCGACCAGGAGTGCAGGATGTATTCTTGAATCGAGGCGCGAATCCACCACATGGCGTAGGTGGCCAAACGAAAGCCGCGCTCGGGATCAAAGCGTTTGACCGCCTGCATCATGCCGACGTTGCCTTCGCTAATCAGTTCGGCAACCGGCAGGCCGTAGCCGCGGTACCCCATGGCGATTTTTGCCACCAGCCGCAGGTGACTGGTGACCAGCTTGTGCGCGGATTCCGAATCGCCATGCTCGGTCCAGCGGTGCGCCAGCATGTATTCTTCGTTGGCTTCCAGCATGGGAAACTTACGAATGTCCTGTAGATATCGGCTGAGATTGCCTTCCGCCGACAGGCTTGGAAGATTGGAGGAGATATTTCCGGCCATGGCCTAAGATCCCTCATTCTTGTCCCACCCTCGTATCAGGCATGGGATGGTGGCGCCCCTCCGTGAATGGACGAGGCAAAGAAGGTGGAGTCACAAGTCAGCATCCCCTGAACCCCACGCGAAAACAATAGAGGATCACAGAAAAGTATCGATCAAATCTTGAAGATTGGCTGGTAACTCCTTTGTGAAATATAGATCTTCTTCGGTGATCGGATGTTTGAAGCCTAAAACCCTGGCGTGCAGCGCTTGTCCCGGCAGGCGCGCGAGAGCCGCTTGCGCGGCCGGCGGCAGTTTTTTCAGCAAGACCGGCTTGGCGCGCCCGTAGAGCGGATCGCCCAGCAGCGGGTGACCAAGGTGGGTCATATGGACGCGGATCTGGTGCGTGCGTCCGGTGAGCAACTGACATTCAACCAACGACACGCCGCCATCGCAAAAACTCTCCAGCACCTTGTAGCGGGTGATGGCGGCTTTGCCGTTGCGCGTCACCACCGCCATCTTCTTGCGGTTTTTCGGGTTGCGCCCCACCGGCGCGTCGATTTCCCCTTCCATCGGCTTGGGCAATCCCCAAACCAGCGCCCGGTAGCGCCGCTGGATTTGCCGGGCCGAAAACTGTTCCGTCAGCGCCTGCTGCGCCTTGTCGCTTTTCGCCGCGATCATCAGGCCGGAGGTGTCCTTGTCCAGCCGATGAACGATGCCGGGGCGTTTCACCCCGCCGATGCCGAGCAAGCCGTCGCCACAGTGAGCCAACAGCGCGTTGACCAATGTGCTGTCGGGATTTCCCGGCGCCGGGTGAACCACCATCCCGGCCGGTTTGTTCAACACGACCACCTGGTCATCCTCGTATAGAATTTCCAGCGGAATATCCTGAGCCAGCGGTTCAGCCATTTCAATTTCGGGGACAATGATGGCGAAAGTTTGACCGGTTTTGACCTTTGTTGAGGCCTCCTTTATCGTGCCGCCAGTTCCGCTTAGGAGCGTGACCGCGCCCTGTTCAATCAAGGACTTTAGGCGGTTACGGGAAAAGTCACTCAAACGGCGGGCGAGCAGACGATCGAGCCGCTCGCCGGCGTCGTGCGCGCCGGCGGTGACTTCGAAACGGGCAAGAGCATCACTCGACGGGTCCGCTTGGCGGACCCCAGCGGCTTGGAAGGAATCTTTGCTTTGGCTCATGGGAACAAAGGACCGCAAAGTCACCGAATGATCAAGGCCCTGGTTGCGGTCTTGGGCCTGGTGATCGTGGTGTTGCTGGGCTTTGTGATCTGGGGCGTGATCCGCCAGGCCACGTTGTTGCAAGCCGACCCGCAGGACGCCGCCGTCGCCGTGACGCCGTCGCCGTCATCGTTATCGTCACCGACGCCGCTGCCGCCTTCGGCCCTGGCCAGGTCGCCGGAAAAGACCCCGGCGCTTGAAGGGGTGGTCGAGGCGGAGTTGGATCTGCCGTTCGGCTGCCGGATCGAAGCAGCCGAACCTTTCGGCGACCGGTATCTGGCTTTGCGGGTCGAGGGGTCGCTGGCCAAGGGCTGCAAGCAAATCCTGGTGATCGACCTGCAGACCGGCGCGCCGCGGGTGCGGTTGACCCTGCCGCGCAAGGCCAGGCCGGCTGGGGTGAATTAGCCGGCGGTTGTAACCATTGCGATTTCGCGCGTCGTTGCGTCGACCGCGGCGATATCGACGCGGCGACAGACCTGTTCCGCCGACGCCAAGCCAAAGCCGCGCGGTCGGCTTGACAGCCGGTGGGGCGGTGGGGCTGGTTGCGGCTGAGTTTCATCTGGCGCGACCGCCAGACATCCTTCGCCAGTTAGGGAGCGCCGGCATGAGTAACTTTGCATCGGACAATGTGACCGGGGCCAGCCCGGAAGTGATGGCCGCCCTGTTGGCCGCCAATGACGACAGCGCCATGCCCTACGGCAATGATCCCTGGAGCGCGCGGGTGACGGAAAAGCTGCGCGAAATTTTCGAAAACGACGCCATCCTGGTCTATCCGGTGGCGACCGGCACGGCGAGCAACGCCTTGGCCTTGGCCTGCCTGACTCCCAGCTTCGGGGCGATCTACTGTCACCGGTTGGCGCACATCAATGTGGATGAATGCGGCGCGCCGGAGTTGTTCACCAACGGCGCCAAACTGGTGCCGATCGCCGGACCGCAGGGAAAACTCACGCCCGAGGGGCTGGCCGGCGCGGTCACCGGCAAGGGGGTGGTGCACAGCGTTCAGCCCGCCGCCCTGTCGCTGTCTCAGGTGACCGAGACCGGCGCGGTTTACAGCCTTGAGGAAATTCGCGCGCTCACCGCCCTGGCGCGCGACCAGGGCCTGAAGGTCCATATGGACGGGGCGCGGTTCAGCAACGCCCTGGTCCAATTGGGTTGCCGTCCGGCGGAGATGACCTGGCGGGCCGGCGTGGACGTGCTGTCGTTCGGCGGCACCAAGAACGGCTGCTTTTGCGCCGAAGCGGTGGTGTTTTTCAATCCCGACCTGGCCCGTGACTTTGAATTTCATCGCAAGCGCGGCGGCCATCTTTTTTCCAAGATGCGGGTGGTTTCGGCCCAACTGGAAGCCTATTTGGAACGGGATCTTTGGCTGACGAACGCCCGGCAGGCCAACGCCATGGCGCGGCGTCTGGCCGACGGGCTGGCCGAACTTGGCCTGCCGTCGGTTTTCGAATTGGCCGCCAACATGCTCTATGTCCAGTTGCCGGCGGCGCTGTCCCAGGCGCTGCGCGCGGAGGGATTTGTCTTCTATGACGGCGAGGCCGGCGGCGCCGGCGCCCGCTTTGTCACCGCCTGGAACACCAGCGAGGAGGAGGTCGATACCTTCCTGGCGGCGACGCGCCGGCTCGGCGGCCTGACCGCCAGCTCTTCTTCCATCGGGGGGTGATCGACCGCAGCTGCGGCGCGGCAAACGCTTCCGGTCGGCGCGATTGCCGCCTAACGCTCGCGCCAGTGGTCGGCCAGTTGATAGCCCCAGTAGCTCAACTGGATCGCCGCCGGACCGAAGAGGCCGCCGTTCCAGGCCAGGTCGTACGGCGCGAACAGCCGCCAGCGGTCGTCTTTTTCGGCGATGGCGCCGGCCAGCAGTTGTCCGGCCAGCGCCGTGGTGTTCATGCCGTGGCCGCCAAAGGCCGTACCGTACCAGACCCCGTCCTGTAAGCGCCCGATTTGCGGCATCTTGTGGCGCGCATAGCTCATCAGCCCGGACCAGGCGGCGGCCACCGTGACCTTCCCGCGCAATTGCGGATAGACGCGCAGCAGGTCGCCGCGCAGCAGGTTCGCCAGTTGGCGTGGCGGGCGTTGCCGCGCGGTGATCCGGCCGCCCCACAGAAGGCGGTTGCCGTCAATCCGCCGGTAGTAATCGCAGGCCAGTCGATCGTCCGACAGCGCCGCGTCGCTGCGCACCGCCGTCGCCAGCACCGCCGCGTCCAGCGGTTCGGTCACCATGGCATGGGTGGCGATCGGCAGGATTGCCCGCCGGAGCCGGGGCTCCACGGCGGTGCTGTAACCGCCGCAGCAGAAAATCACGTCAGCGGCGCGCACCTCGCCCTGGCTGGTTGTGAGCTGTTTTTGCGGCCCGTCCAGCCGGCTGCCGAGCACCGGCGCGCCCTCGTAGATCGCCCCGCCCAGCCGTTCGATTTCCAAGGCCAGCGCCTGGCCGTAGTCGAGCGGGTGGAAGTGGAAGGCCTTGGGGGTGAAAACCCCCTGGTGATAGACCGTCGAGCGGAACCGGCTGCGGACCTTGTCGGTCGGCCACACCTCCTGTTGGTCGCCGCCGACCCGCGCCAGCCAGTCGGCTTCGGCCTGGGCGGCCTGGGCGCTGTCGAAGCGTTGCGCGTGAAGATGGCCCTGGCGCTGTTGGGGTCGGGGCAGCCCCAGTTGGCCCAGGCTGTCCCAGACGTAGTCCACGGCCTGGCTGGAAAGCCGGTAGAGCGCCTGGGCGTCTTCGCGGCCGGAAATGGCGACCAGATCCTTGAGGCCGCGCGCGTAGCCGGGCGAGACGAAACCGCCGTTGCGGCCCGATGCGCCCCAGGCCGCCGCCTGGGCTTCCAGGACAATCACCGACCGACCGGCCCGCAGCAGCTCCCGCGCCGTGGTCAGGCCGGCCAGCCCGGCGCCCACCACCACCGCATCGGCGCGCGCCACGCCGTAAAGCGCCGGGCGCGGCTGGGGGTGGCGCATGGTGCGGCTGTAGTAGCTGTCAACGTGGCGGCCAAGCGGGTGGCCGCCGGGCTGGGCGGCCCTTTGATCGGTGGCGGCGGGAGAGGTCGACATGGGGGCTGGCTCGGGCTGTTGCGGGTGGCGGGCGAGGGGGTGGAAAAAGCGAACCGGGACAGCAGCCTGGCCGTCGGCGGCCGGCTAGGAAATCCGGTCGGCCTGATCGTGGGGTTTCGAACGTCGGAACGGTTTGGATCGTCAAACCGTGCCCAGCGCTTCGTTCCCAGTTGATCGCACTCTAGTCGGTCGGGCGCGCGGCGGCAAAATTTTTTCCCCAGCCCGGCCCGGTCCCGGAGGTTTTGCGCCGTCGTCGGGCTTTTCGACGGCTTTGCGCTCACAAGCCCTTGCGCCGGCCTCTCGAAGAGTCTATATCCCGCCTCTCGCGATCACTGCGCCCCCTTCGTCTAGAGGCCTAGGACGCCGCCCTCTCACGGCGGAAACAGGGGTTCGATTCCCCTAGGGGGCGCCATCGCGGATTTCATATAAATATTTTAATAACTTAAACGACTGTCTCTCTGGCGTCTCGTCCCCGGGTTCCGTGCCCATCGGCAGGCCTATTATGGGTCTAGGCCATGCCGCCGCCACAGGCCTGTTTGATCCCAGAATTTGATGGTGCATCTATTCGCTGGAATGGCGGCAAGCACGATGGGACAGGGTCGCCACGGGAGCGTCACGACCACGTATCGCCGCCCGCCTGTCCGCGTCGAGTGGCGGACGCTGCTGGAAACAGCTACGCTTCGTGATACAGCGCGTTCCAAGTCGGCGCGCCAGGCTAAACGGCTGCATTTGCCGCCCAACGCTGAGGGGAGACATTGCATGACTGAGGTCACAGGATATCTGGAGGGTCGCTGCCTCTGCGGCGACGTTATCATCCGCGTCGACGGCGGGCACGACCCGGAACCTGGCGCCTGCCACTGCCGGATGTGTCAGCGATGGTCAGGCGGGCTGTTCCTGTGCTTTTACGCTGCCGACGCGGCGGTGACGGTCGCGGGGCCGGTAACGCGCTTCGCCTCGACCACCTTTGCAGAACGGGCCTTCTGCACCAACTGTGGTTCACATCTATGGATGCGGGACCTTGAGGGTGAGGCGCCAGGCTACGACCTGATGCCAGGTTTGTTTGACGCCGCCCGCGACTGGCCGCTGCGCTCAGAGATATACACCGACCGCGCCCTGGCCTCGATCCGGCTGGCGGGCGACCACTCTCGCGCCACCCGGGCCGAGTACGAATCCAAGCACCCTCACATCGAGGGAGAGGTCTGATGACCGAAGTATGAGATATCCCGGGTTCGCGTCGATGGGCGCACGTCAGGGCATGCCCCTGATGAGGTGACAATCGCCGCCCAATCAGGACATCAGAAAATGGAAAAACTCTCTGCCTTGGCTATGCTGCGACCGCTTCGGAGATCAGCAGGGTGACGCAGGCCTGATCGGGGAGGGGCGTCAAGCGATGAATGGGGCCGTCGGCTGTTGCTGAAAGCCAGATAACGCCCGCCCGCGCTGCAAGCTTTTCTTGCCGCGGCCGATGGCGGTAGAGTGCGATCGACGAAGATCGCAGCGCTTGGCGCGCCGGTCCGGTTTTCCCGACGAAAAAGGTGCGGATGCCCGACAAAAGCAAAATCTCAAGCGACCGTGGCTTGGCCTGCGACTTCATCGGCGGGGCGGTGGGGCATCGGTTTCACTTCGGCGGCGGGTTGGGGCAGGCGCTGCCGAAAGCGGTTGGGATGAAGGGCGGCAAAAGGCCCTTCGTAGTCGACGCGACGGCGGGCCTGGGGCGCGACGCCTTTTTGCTGGCCTCGCTGGGCGCGCAGATCACGCTGATTGAGCGCTCGCCGGAGATGCACCGGCTGCTGGAAGCCGGACTGGCCCGGGCCCGCGCCGCCGGCGGCGCGGTCGGCGAGGTGATCGCGCGCATGACGCTGCTGCGCGGCGACGCCCGCGACCTGCTGCCGGCGCTGTCGCCGGAGGTGGTGCTGGTCGACCCGATGCATCCGGCGCGCAAAAACACCGCCCTGGTGAAAAAGGAAATGCGGCAGATTCGCGAGATCGTCGGCGTCGACGATGACAGCGTTGATCTGATGAAGGTCGCCTTGGCGACGGCGCGCAACCGGGTGGTGCTGAAGTGGCCGCAACAGGCTGCGGCGATGGCGGAGATTGGTCCGCCGTCCCATCAAATCACTGGCAAGTCGACGCGCTACGATGTCTTCATGCTGGGCCAGCTTGTGCGCGACTGAGACAGCAGCGCTTTGCGCTTCCACCCCGTCCCACCGGCTCGCCAGCTGGCGAGCCGCGCAATCACGGCCGGTAAAATTCCCGCAGAAAAGCCAGCAGCGCCCGATTGACCGCGTCGGGGGCTTCTTGCTGGGTCCAGTGTCCGACGCCATCGAGCACCAGCAGCGCGCGCAGCTGGGGGCACAATAGCGGCGCGACGTCGCGCAGGTCTCGTCCCGGCACCGAGGTCAGCACCGGATCGCGATCGCCGGTGATAAACAGCGATGGCTGGGTGACCGGGGCCTGGTGCAGTTGGGGCAGGTCCCGCCAATCGCGCTCGAAGTTGCGATAGCGGTTGAGCGGGCCGCGAAAGCCGGAGGCGGCGAACTGCGCGCGGTAGTAGGCCAGGTCCTCGGCGCCCATCAACGGCGCCAGACTGGCGGGCAAGGGCAGGCCGTCGAGAAGATTGGCGCGCTTGTCCTTGTCGCGGGTGAAACTGCCCGGCTCGGCCTGTCCGCTGAGCGCCCAATAGATTTTGCGCAGGCTAACATCCAGATCCTGCTCCAGTTCGGCCTCGGCTTTTCCAGGCTCCTGAAAATACAGCATATAAAAAAAGCGATCTTGATAGAGCGCCTTGAAAAGCTGGGTCTGGGGCAGCTTCGGCCGGGCCATGTGCGGCACCGACAGGCCGACGACGGCGCGGACCTTGTCGGGGTGCAAGATCGCCGTGTTCCAAACCACCGGCGCGCCCCAGTCATGGCCCACCAGCACCGCGTCCCGGTGGCCCAGCGCGGTGATCAGCCCAGCCAGGTCGCCGGTCATGCTGGCCATGTCATAGGCCTGCACCGCCGCCGGCTTGTCCGAGCCGCCGTAGCCGCGCATGTCCGGCGCGGCGACCCGCCAGCCGGCTTGGGCCAGGCAGGCGATTTGATGGCGCCAGGAATACCAACTTTCCGGCCAGCCGTGGACCAGCAGAACCAAGGGGCCGGACGGCGGCCCGGCAAGGGCGCAGCGCTGGCTGATCCCGTTGGCTTGAACCTGCTGCAGGGTAAATTCGTTCGGGGTCATCGCGTCTCCGGGGTGTGGCGCCCGATGATAGCCCGGCGGCCGTCCGCCCCCCAAGAGGTAAAAAAAACCGCAGCGACCGGCGGCAGGGGCGCCGGGCATCGCTGTTAGACCTTTTCTTGATGGGTCTTGGCCGGGAAACTATGGCATCTAGAAGACCATACAAAGTGGATGACCCGTCGGAGAAGGGATGACCATGCCAGAAAGCGTCCGCGTCGAGGACTGGAGCCGTTGGGTCGGCCGGCAGGAGCAGGCCGAGGACCTGATTGATCTCAACCGGGCGGCGGCGCTGCGCGCCACCCTGGAAAGCCAGGATCCGCCCTTTCGCCCGGGCGACACCCTGCCGCCGCTTTGGCATTGGTGCTATTTCTGGTCGATGGCGCCGCAGTCAACGCTTGGTCCGGACGGTCACGGCGCGCGCGGGGAGTTCCTGCCGCCGATTGACCTGCCGCGCCGCATGTGGGCGGGCTCCCGGGTTTCCTGGCGCCGGGATTTGCCGCTGGGGGCCGCCGCGCGCAAGGTCAGCCGCATCGAAAAGGTCAGCCTGAAGGAGGGGCGCAGCGGTCCGTTGGCCTTTGTCACCGTCCGGCATGAGGTTTCCGGCGCGGCCGGCGTCGCGCTGGTGGAGGAGCATGACATCGTCTATCGCCAGGCCGCCGGGGCGCATGACAGGCCCGCGCCGGTGCGCGCCGCGCCAAGCGACTCTAGCTGGCGGCGGACGATCACCCCCGACCCGGTGCTGCTTTTCCGCTACTCGGCCTTGACCTTCAACGGCCACCGAATTCACTACGACCAACCCTACGTCACTGGCGCGGAAGGCTATCCGGGGCTGGTGGTCCATGGTCCCCTGCTGGCCACCTTGATGGTTGACTTGGCGCGCCGCCACGCCGCCGGTCGGGTGATCGAAAGCTTTACCTTTCGCGCCGTCAGCCCGGTCTTCGATCTGGCGCCGATCGCCGTGTGCGGCCGGGATCGGGGCGATAACGCGGCGGTCTGGATCGAAGGCGGGCAGGGACAGCTCTGCATGCAGGGCGAGGTGAGCTTTAAATCGTGACGCCGTCGCTTGTCATCCTGGCGGCGGGCCAGGGCGAAGACCGCTATCCGGCGGTGGTGGAGTCACCCTGCTGGTCGCGCCGCTTGAGACGCGCCGCCTCCTGCAGGGCGTTTCGCTGGTCGCGAAGCCGGCGGGCCGCATCGCGTTTTTCCGCCTGCCAGGCCCGGCGCACCTTGGTCTTGTAACGGTTGGCGAAGACCGGCGTTGCCGAGTGATACCGACCAATCGCCCGGGTCCAGGAGCGTTCCTCCTCGCGCAGACGCAGCAGGAACGCGGCGGCGTAGGCCACATTGAAGGCCGGATCGAACGCCTGTTCCAAATCAACAAAAGCGTCGCCGTGGAAAAGCAGGTTGATCTGCATGCAGCCGACGTCAATATTGCGGACTCCCTTGGCTTGCAGCGCCCTGACCTCGGCGATTGCGGCGGATTTACTGGGTAAATACCGCCCGCGCCCCTCGGCCATAACCGTCCAGGGCCAGGAAATTCTTGCCTGGTTGGCCTCGCTCCAGCGGCCGGATTCGACAGAGGAAATGGCGCTGAGCAGGTATCGCGGGATAGACACCAACCGTTCGGCGACGTCCACGTTCTCACGGCACAGCGCCCAGGGATCCTGGGGTTCCGCGCTTTCTTCCGCCGCCAGGGACAGTGGAAAAAGGAAAAAAACCAGGCCGAGGAGATAGGCAGGGGCTTTCACGGGTCTGACTCCGCTCAATCGTGGGGAAAAAGAACTCGCCTGGAATTCAGCAAGCGCCATGCCAAGCCGCAAAAGGCGGAAATTTCCGCGCGGCTCCGGACAAGGTTTTGTTCCTTGGCGGATGGGCAATCGCGGCGTCGGCGGCGATCTTTCCCCGGCTTGCTTAGAAAAAACGCAAAAAAATGCTGCACTGCATAACATTGAAGCAAAATTTGAGTGATTCCAAAAAAATGTGTAAAAAAATATACATGTTTATCAATGGGTTCATATTTTTTCTGTGGCCATTTCTCCCGACCCGACGTAATATTGCAGTGCAGCATACATCAAGGTTTTGATTCATGCCGCACGTCTCTATAGACGTTTCCTCCCAAAAACTTAGGGCCGCACTGCTGTGCGGCCCTCTCTTTTTTTGCGGCTGCCGGCAAGCCCGGAACGCGGCGTTAATGTCGGCGTTAATCTCGGCGCTTTGTCGGCAGGAAACAAGAGATCGGACCCGGATCGGCAGGGCTGGATAGCTATTCGGCGGCCAACCGGCCCAGGTCCAACTGCCCCAGGGACTGGATCAGCTGGGCCAGATGATCGGCCAGGCGGCCGAAGCTGGCTGTGCGCTGATAGCTGGCCTCATCAATGTAGAGTTTGCGGTTCAGTTCGATCTGCAGCACGTGAACGCCGGCGCTCGGCCGACCATAGTGTCGGGTGACAAAGCCGCCGGCGTAGGGCTTGTTGCGCAGGGTTCTGTAGCCCATGCGGGTCAAGCCCTGCTGGACCACATCGCTGACCTCGGGCGCGCAGGAGGTGCCGAAGCAATCGCCCAGCACCATGTCGAGCGGCTTGACGCCCGGGCGCAGCAGTCCGCCAACCGAGTTGGAGGGCATGGAATGGCAGTCGATCAGCACGCAAAAGCCAAACCGCCGGCGGGTTTGTTCGACCAGGTCGGCGAGGCAGTGGTGATAGGGCCAGTAGCAGCGGCGCAATCGGGTCGCCGCTTCGGCGAAGATCAGCTGGTCGCGGTAGATTTCCTGCCCATTGCCAACCACCCGCGCCAAGGTGCCAAGGCCCGCCGCCACTCTTGGCGAGTGGCGGTTGACGAAGTCGGGCAAGGGGGCGTTGAACATTTTGGGGTCGAGTTCGTAGGGCTCGCGGTTGACGTCCACATAGGCGCGCGGGAAAAGCGCTTGCAGCAGGGGCGCGCCCAGGCCGGGCGCGGCGGCGAAGAGTTCCTCGACATAGCAATCTTCGGAGCGTCTCAAGGTCCGGGGATCCAGCCGTGAGGCCGCGACAAAGCGCGCCGGATAGTGACGGCCGCTATGGGGAGAGGCGAAAACCAAGGGCAGGCGCTGGCTGTCTGGCAGGTCCAGACGGTAGGCGGGCTCGCTGGAAAAGTCATCATAGGCCGGGTGGATTGGCCCAAGTCGCCGCTCCGGTTCGCCGTCTGGCTGCATGCTCTCGACCTGCCGGGGGGGTGTCTCCAGGCCGGCGCGCGGCTGCCAGGATCGGGCGGAAGCCTGATCGACCTCCGACTCCCGGCGCGGACCGAGTCGTGGTCGGCGGCGTCGTGGTCCGTAGCCTGGTCCTTGAGCGGAACGTGGCTTGTCTGTCATCAGATCAACCTCCTTCCCGTCCCTTGGTGGTGGGCGCGGCGGCTTTTCCCGACAGGTTCACGCCGCAGTTCGCTCACTTGGGACTCCGGTCACTGCGAAGTCCGGTCCAGCCGTGGCGCCGTCGATTGCCGGGGGCGTCGCTCCCGGGCCGGAGGACTGGCATCAAGAAGAGTCCGGATCGGCGTGCCGGCTCTGTCGTCAAACACCCGCGAATATCGTGATAAGAGGCGGCGTTACGGTTCAAACGGAATCCTGACGTGACCTCGTTTGAACTGATTCGACTCTAGTGTAAAAGGCGGCGGCTTGCCAAGTCCTCGGGGCTTTTTGCCGCGGCGCGCGGCCCCCCCGTATGCCCCGCCCGCGCGGCTCCCACGCGGCGCGGCGCGCGGTCCCGGTGTTGCCAATTGGTCGCCCGACCCGGTGCGCAAGTTAGCCCTGGCGGGCGGCGGGACAATTCCCTATTTCTAAGTCAGGAAATTTTTCGATTTCAATCGTGCGGTCCGGCCCGGTCTCGGTGGCTCGGACCGGCGGGTTGGCAAGCGGGACGGTGGCGCTTCGTCCCCTTTGAGATTGTGATTTTTGAGATCGTGGTTGGGTCACGCGGTTGCGCGCGCTTCGACGGAATGAACAGGGGACAGGCAGATATGGCGCGCATCCTAATCGCCGAAGACGACCCCAGCTTGCGAAAAATTCTGGCCAAGGCGTTAACCGAGTCCGGTCATGTCGTGCGGGATGTGGGCGACGGCATTGAAGCGCTAAGCCAACTGGGCGTGGAAGAGGCGGACCTGCTGCTGGCCGACGTGGTGATGCCCGGTCTGGACGGCATTGAACTGGCGCGCCGGGCCGGGCGGCGCTATCCCGATCTCAAGGTCATGTTCATTACCGGCTTCGCGGCGGTGGCCCTTACCGCGACCGCGCGTCAAGACGGCTTTTCCAGCCCGAAAATTCTGTCCAAGCCGTTTCACCTGCGCGAATTGGCGCGCCAGGTCGAGGCCATGCTGGCGACGCCGGCGCCTCTGTGACCCGACTGTACGGTGGTTTCCCGGTGGTGGCGGCGCGGCGGCGCGGGGAGGTGTGGACGCTGCGGAAACATTTGCCCGGCCGAACCGAAAATTCTGTCATTTAGCTCTTGTCAAAGTGTTCGCCCGCTGGTACTTCCACAGCCCTCGACGGGGCGGCACACTCGCAGCCGCCCGATCGTCGATCAAGCAAAAGGGCGCGTAGCTCAGCGGGAGAGCACTTCGTTGACATCGAAGGGGTCACTGGTTCAATCCCAGTCGTGCCCACCATCAGAACCCCCAGGTCATTCCTGGGGGTTTTGTTATTTGGAAAGGGGGCTTTGCGCCGTCTTGCGCCGCGTTGGTAACCCAGCGGCTATTTTTGCGCCCATTGGCCGCTGGCCAGTTTGAACCAGCTACCGGACGGTAGTTTCTTATATATCTGCTCGGCGTAGATCTTGCCGACCTGCTCAAGGGTGACGCCCTGTTGCTTGGCGCGCGCCTCGTAGACCGCCTTGCGTTGGTTGTTGATCCGGGTGACCGCGCTTGCCACGGCGGGATCGCGGGCCTCCATAAAGCCGTCGAAACGCTCGCCAGCCTGGCCCGAGCTGCGCAACTCCTCTGCCGACTGGGCGAGAGCGGTCGATGTCGTCAGCTTGATCGAGGCGATGCCCGCGCCGGCGGCAAGGCCAAGGGCGAGAAAGCGGCGGCGGGAAAAATTTGTTGCAATCATGGTCCGGTCTCTCGCCATTAGAAGATGTTATCCAGCTGCTCAATGTCTTCCTGCGCCTGCTCCTCCAGGCGAATGCGGACATCGGCTTCCAGCTTTATGTTGAGATTAATGGTGATGGGCTCGCGCGGGGCTTCCACCTTGACGGTTGGCTGGCAGGCCGCGAGTACAAAGGCCGTTAGCAACAGCGAGGTTGGTCCGATAAGAGGAATCTTCATGGCGCGATCCATCAGGAAGGAAAGACTTCCCGTAGTCTAGAGTCGGATCGGTTTAAATGGAATCACGAAGTGAACCCGGGTTGGACGCGCCGACCCTAGCGTGACTTCAGGGCCCGGCGGATCACCTCTTCGTAAAGACTGGAGCCGGCGGTTATGGCCGACAAAAGTGGGGCGGCCGCGGTTTCCAGCGTGAGATTCAAGGCAAAGGGATAGCCGGCATAGAGATCCGGATTGCTGCCGTTGAGCGCCAGTAGCAGTTGGCTTTGGCCGTTGGGCTGCCGGTCAAGTGTCAGCAGCAGATCTTGATAGTGGAAGTTCTGCAGGGCCCGGAGCAGCAGGTTGATATGCTTGCCGCCCTGGGTCAGCGCCTGTTCGGTGGGCCCGGAGGTAAAGGCCAGGACGCCCGGCCCTTCGGCCTCCAGGCGCACGCCGTCGATGACCAGTTGACCAGCACGAAAGGCGAGCGGCACGCGTCCGCGCAAGCGCCCGTTCCCGGCCACGCCCTCCTGATTGAGCAGCGACAGCACGGAGACCAGATCCAGTTCCTCGGCCAGCAGTACGAGGTTCTGCGCATCGGCCGCCGGATCCAGTCGGCTGGGGCCCAGGTTCAGGCGGCCGCCCAGCAGCCGCATCGTCGCCTGCTCCACCGCCACCACCGGCAGCGGGCTGTCGCCGGTTTGGCGCGCGTCCAGGCGGTAGCGCAAAACCAGGTCCTCGACTGCCGGGCCTTGGCCGAATTTTTCCAGGTCCAACCGCTGACCCGCCGCGCTTTCCAGCGGCCAGAGGGAGGTCAGGGTGAGGGGCAGGGAAAGGTTGGTGACGGCGCCGCCGGGCAGGGTCATGCGGTCGATTTGCAAGTCGAGCTGGCCGGCGCTTGCCGACAGGCCCGCAGGGGTGAAGCTGGCGCTGCCGACAAAGTCCACCCGACCCCGCACCTTTTGCAGCTGGGCCAGGGCCGGGTGCAGCGCCTTGGGCTGCAGCCGGGCATCGAAGGGCAGCGCCGAAAGTTCAAACCGGGCTTGGCCGACCTTCCGGGTCAGATCGAAGCGGGCGGACAGGCTCAGCGGGCGATCGGGGACCTGTGGCAAGCGGGCGGTCAGCCTGGCGGTGACAATCTTGGCGGCCTGTTTGCCGCCGCCGGCGATTACCAGCGGCGGAAAGCGCGGCCGCGCGGCGCGATCGCTGATCTTGACCGGCTTTATGTCCAGCGCCAGCGCGCTGCCGGGTCTGCGTTGGATGACAAAGCTGGGGGCGTCAAGCCATAGCTTGGCCTGCTTGGCGGCGACCTGTGTGAAGGCCAGACGCGCCTGGCCGACGCCTTGCTCGGTGATATCCAGGTCAAGTGTTCCGGCGCTCAATTCCAGCGTTTGTTTCGGGTGCTGCAGGGTGGTCGCGGCCGATCGGATTTCGGCGCGCGCGCTGCGCCCGCCGGTGCGCCATCGCCCGCTGGCTTGCGGCAGGGTCATCCGCAGGGGCGCAAGCCGGAGGTCGCCCGGCCCGCTGAGCCGGGACAGCGACAGGACCCCGTCCGTGGCGCGCCAGGCGATGTCGCCAGGGCTGCCGTCGGCGGTCACCTCGACGGCCAGGGAAAGATCCTCGGCCTGGCCCTGCGGCGCGGTTATCCGGGCCGCCCGCGCCCGCGCCCACAGGGTGGCGGTGAACAGGTCGTCCAGCAGGCCGCCGCCGCCGGTCAAACCGAGGTCGAACGCGCCGTAGCGGCTTTGCAGGCCTTGCGCGTCGAGAACCACGCGCGGCAAATCCACCAGCAGCCGGCCCGGGTCGGATTGATCGCCGTCGGCCCGGGCCTGCAGCGTCAGCTTTTCCCAGAACGGGCTGTCCAGGGTGGCCCGGCCTTGATAGGCAAACCCCAGATAGGAAACCCCCAGGTCGGCCTTTTCTTGAAACGCCGTCAATAAAGGTTGATCCGGCTCTATCGGCGCGGCCTGCAGTCGGAGGCGAAAGGGTTGACTGGCGGCTTGCTGATCCGCCAGCCAGGCGCGCAGCGGGTCAAGCGCCGGCGGCCAGTACCCCGGATCGCTCAGCACGGTGAGCTGGTTGATCGCTTGCAGATCGACCCGTCGGCCTTGCCGGTCCTGTTGGAAGGCGCCGCGAAAGCGGGCGTCCAAATCCCGTAAACCCGGCCAGGGTTGGCCGAGAAACAGGGCGACATCAAGTTCCGCGCCCAGTTGCGCCCCCGGTTGCGCCCCGTTTTGCGCGCCCGGTTGCGCGCCAGGCTCCGCATTCGCCCAGATCTCCGGCGAGAAATTCAGGTTGGCCGACCCGCTGGCGCTCAGGCGATTTCCCGCCGCGTCGTCGGCGCGCAGCTCAAGTGTCTCAAGCCAGACACTGCTTTCATTCAAGTCGATCACCAGACCGGGGGTTTCCAGCGTTGTCCGCTGGTCTTTCAACAGCCCGGCGGGCAGGTTTTGGCGAAGACCCGCCGGCGGCAAGCCGGTCAAGATTTGCGCGGCTTGCAGGGTCAGCGCTTGGCTGGGGCGCCAAAGCAGTCGTCGACCCCCGCTTTGCTGCGTGAGGGTTCCGGCCCAGTCGAGGTTCAGGCCTTCCGCCCAGTCCGGCCAGCCAATCGCCCTGCCGGAAAGCGCCAGCGTCGCCGTCAGTTGGTCGGGGGCGAATTGATCGGGGAGCCGCCAATCGGCGCCGGTCTGGCCGCGCCAGCGACTTTGGCTGTCGAAGCGCAGGGCAAGCTGTCCGCGCGCGGTGGCGGGAAGCGCCAGGCCGATGGTCGGCAGCACTTTGGAAATTTGCGCCTGAAGGGCGGACAGCGGTTGGAGATCCAGCGCGCCGTCACCGCTTAGGCTGAGCAACAGGCCCTGTGGGCTCTGCTCGCCGCTGGCCATGAGTTGGAGCCGCGCTGCGCGCTGCGCGCCTTCGCGCCGCTGGGCCAGGGTGAGGCTGCTGGTGAATTGGGTAAGGCGACCGGCCGCCAAGGTGAGATCGAAGGCAGCCTGGCCGGTGAGGTCGAAGCCGATCAACCCGGCCTGGCCGGATAGCGTGGCGCGGTTGTCTGCTTGCGGGTCGATGCGAAGCTGGAAGTTCAGACGACCTTCGGCGCGCCCTGACCGCAACAGCGCCTGGCCGTCGCGAATCCGCAGCGGCGGCAGCAAAGCGGGCAGCTGCATGATCGCCGGTTCCGCCGCCGCTTGGCGCCCCGCTGTCTTTGGGCGATCCGGTTCTCGCCCCATCCATGACGGCCAAGGGGGCTGTCGATCAAGCGCCAGGGTGACGTGCGGCCGGGCCACCTCTAGCGCGGTAAGTTGGAAGGAAAGCGGCCAGACGCCCAGCCGCCAAGCCGCCGTGACCCGCTGGATCTCCAGGTCGGGTAGGGTGACGTCGTCGAGCGTCGCGCCGGTAAAGTCCAGGCGCGTCACCGTGCCGCCGCCGGCCAGGCCCTGCCGGGCCAGAAGATAGGTCAAGACGCCGTTGGCCAGCGGAAGACGCAGCCCATAGAGGGTCGCGGGCAATCCCAGCAACGCCAGGATCAGGCCGACGATCAGCCAGGTCGTCCAGCGGCGGCGGATTTGTTGGTCGTTCATGGCCGCAGTTTGCCGCAGGGGTGGGCAAAGGCAAAGCGCTTCGCGCCGGGGGCAAGGTTGCTTGCGCCGGCGGTTGCAGTTTTTGTTCCATAAGATGGACGCGCCACCCCTTGGTATGGCTCGATCACCCTGCAGCTCCAGCCCAGCGGCTGCGGGTTTTCAACGACATCCGGCCGGAGGGCCACCGGAATCGCAGCGATAGCGGCGGGGGTATCGATGGAAACCATGGATAGCTTAAAGCTAAGGGAAAAAAAGCTATAGATAGCATGACGCCGCAAGCGCGGCGCGCAAAATTCATTAAGAAAAGCTATTGCGTGAAATATGTCGATTTCGTTATGGAACCATCGGAGTTTGTAATTTTGAATAACCACATTTAGGCGGTAGTGTCGGCTTTGAGGATCGGGATAAGATCCGGACAAAAATCTGCTAGGGAGGAACGTCCATGTTGTTGCTTCGCGCCGTCAAGCTGAGTCTTGGCATTGCCCTATCGGCCCTTTTGCTGTCCGCAACAGCGCAGGCGGCTGAGGTTACCCTGAAAATTCACCACTTTCTTCCGCCGAAGGCGGTGGCCCAGACCAAATTGCTGGAACCCTGGGCCAAGCGCGTGGAAGCGCAGTCCAACGGCCGGATAACGGTGGAGATCTATCCCTCCATGACTCTGGGCGGAAAGCCGCCGCAGCTTTACAAGCAGGTCCGTGACGGCGTGGTCGACCTGGTTTGGACGGTCGCCGGCTATACTGCGGGCACCTTTCCGCGCACCGAAGTTTTCGAACTGCCCTTCGTTCACGTCAACAATGCCGTGGCCACAAACCTGGCGATTCAGGAAATGATGGCGGACGAACTGGCGGATGATTTCAAGGACATAAAGCCCATCCTGGTGCATGTTCACAGCGGTCAGGCGGTGTTCACCGTCGACACGCCGGTGCGCAGTCCCGATGACTTGAAGGGCAAAAAAATCCGAATTCCAAGTCGCACCGGCGGTTGGATGCTGGAAGAACTGGGCGCCAATCCGGTCGGCATGCCGGTGCCGCAGTTGCCGCCGGCCCTGTCCAAGAAGGTGGTGGACGGTGCGATGATCCCCTTCGAGGTGGCCTTGCCGCTGAAGGTGCCGGAACTGACCAAATATGCGACCGAAGGCCCCAATGGGGAGCGTTTCGGCACCGCCGTGTTCATTTTCGGGATGAACCGGGGAAAGTATGAGGCCCTACCCGACGACCTGAAAGCGGTGATCGACGCCAATTCCGGAATCAACATTGCCGGCGAAATTGGCGATGTCTGGAATGCGGCGGAGGAACCCGGCAAAGCGGCGATGTTGGCGCGCGGCAATGAGATCATCAAGCTGACGCCGCAGGAGTTGGAGGTTTTCAGGACCCGCCTGGAAAAGGTCAATCAGCGCTGGGTCGCGGAAGCCACCGCCAACGGCATCGATGGCCAGGCCCTGCTGGACAAAGCCCGGGCGACAATCAAGAAATACAGCGCCCAGTAACCGGAAGCATTGCGCCAAGACCGGCGGTCTCATCGATTGGGACCGCCGGTCTTGCCTCGGGCGATCTTCGGTGGAAATTTCCCCTCAGTGGCCCCCCCGGCCAACGTCCCCGGCCAACACCTCCGGTCAACACCTCCGGTCGGTCGGTGTGGCGGCCCGAGGTGGCGGGCGGGCTCGATAGCCTGGGGTGGCGGGCGCGCCGGCGGATCAACAAGAAGGTTTAGGTCGAGGTGTTAAATCCAAGCGCACAAGACGATGGCGACTCGGAACAAGCAGCGTGGCCCTTGCGGGTTCTAAGGCGTCTTGTGGTGTTTTGGGCGCTGCTCGGCGGCGGGCTTCTGCTGGCTCTGGTGGTGGCGACCTCGGTTTCCGTGCTGCTGGACCTGCTGTTCAACACACCGCTGCCGGGGGATTTTGAATTGGTTCAGTTGGGCAGCGCGGTGGCGGTTTTTGCCTTTTTGCCCTACTGCCAGATGACGCGCGGCCATGTTGCCGTCGATATCTTTACCCTGCACGCCTCGCGTCCCTTTCAGCGCGGCGTGGAAATCATTTCGCTATTTTTGATGTTTGTCCTGGGGTTGCTGCTTGTCTGGCGGATGTGGCTGGGCGGCTGGGATTACTATGACCCCACCTTTGCCGAATCCACCCCGATTCTGGGCTTCGCCATTTGGCAGGTCTTTCCGCCGATTCTGATTTCGCTGCTGCTGATGACGCTGGTGAGCCTGGCCATGCTGGTCGAGCTGCTGAGCGGTCGGAACATGGGCTTCGGCGGTCGTCGGTTTTTCGCCGACGGGGATCGGTCATGAGCGCCGTGGCCATCGGTATTTTGGGGATGGTCGGGCTGTTTGCGCTGATCGCCCTGCGAATTCCCATTGCGCTGTCGATGATCGTGGTCGGCGCCGTGGGAACGGCGGTGCTGTCGGGCTATCGGATCCTGCTGTTTCAGCTCCAGGATTTGGCTTACGCCCAGTTCTCGATCTATGACCTGTCGGTTGTTCCGCTCTTTATCCTGATGGGCCAGTTCGCCAGCCGTTCGGGCCTGAGCCGGGATCTGTTTTCAGGCGTCAACGCCTGGATCGGCCGCTATCGCGGCGGGGTGGCCATGGCCGCTATCGGGGCCTGCGCCGGGTTTGGCGCGGTCTGCGGCTCCTCCCTGGCCACCGCGTCGACCATGGGGCAGGTGGCCCTGCCGGAGTTGCGCCGGCTCAAGTACGCGCCCTCCTTGGCCACCGGCACCCTGGCCGCCGGCGGCACCCTGGGGATCCTCATTCCGCCCTCGGTGGTGCTGGTTATCTACGCCATTACCGTCGAGGCCAATATTGTCACCATGTTCATGGCCGCCTTGGTGCCGGGCCTGCTGGCGGTGGTCTTCTTCGTGGCGGTTATCGCCCTTTATGTGCGCCTCTATCCGGAGGCGGGCCCGCGCGGAGAGCCGGTGCCCTGGCCCGAGAAGCTGCGCCTGACGGTGAAGCTGGCCCCGGTGCTGGCGGTGTTCGCGGTGGTGATCGGGGGAATCTACTTTGGTCTGTTCAATCCCACCCCCGCGGCGGCGGTCGGCGCCCTACTGGTCGGGCTCTATGGGTGGATCTTGCGGCTGCTTGGAATGGGCGACCTGGGCTGGCGCGGGCTTAAGGAGGCGCTGCTGAACACCGCCAACACCTCGGCGATGATCTATCTGATCCTGTTTGGCGCCGAACTGCTGAAAATCTTTCTGTCGCGCGCCGGTCTTCCGATCCTGGCGGCCGAATGGGTGGGGGGAAGCGGACTGGACCCCTACGTGATCATGGTGCTGATCCTGGTGGTGCTGATCCTGCTGGGCTGCATGATGGACTCGCTGTCGATGATCCTGCTGGCCATTCCCTTCCTCTGGCCGATCATCGCGGGACTGGACTTTGGCTTGTCGGAAGAGGAATTGAAGGTCTGGTTCGGGATCATCGCCCTGATTGTGGTGGAGCTGGGACTGATCACACCGCCGGTGGGACTGAACGTCTTTATCATCAACTCGCTGGCCCGCGAGGTGCCCATGGTGGAAACCTTCAAGGGCGTGATGCCGTTTTTTCTCGTTGAGATTCTGCGCGTGGCGCTGTTGATTTTCTTTCCCGCCATCACGCTTTTTCTGCCGCGTTTGCTGAACGGATAGGGTGTCGCCGACCCTCAGGTCGGGTGCTGGCCTGTGTGTGTTGTGCGGCTCGGCTGTCTTTCCTGGACCACCTCGCGCAGGGCGTTGATGAACAGCCGTATCGCCGGGCTGGGCTCTTCATCGCTGCGCGTGGAAAGTCCCACGGGGCCGAGGGTGTGGCTGGTATCCAGGCCCAGCTCCACCAGATTTCCTTCCGCCACGTCGATCGCCACCACGCCGCTGGAGATGAACCAGACCGCATCGGACTGCCGCACGAAGGCCCGTCCGAAGGCGTTGGAAACGGTTTCGATGCGATCCGGCAGGCTGCCAATGCCCTCGGCGATCAGCAGGGATTCCACCATCGGTCGGATGGCGGCCCCTTCGTTGGGAAACAGCACCGGATAGCTGACCACCTGCGCCATGTTAAGCTCGGCCGCCCGCGCCAGCGGATGGCCGGCGCGGACCGCCAGCACCACCTGTTCCGAATAGAGTTGGGCGAAGGAAAGCCCGATCATCTGGTCAATCGCGCCCATGCGCCCGACCACCAGGTCCAGACGCCCCTCGCGCAGCTGGTCCAGCAGATAGGGGTTGGGGCCGGTCACCAGGTTGATCACCGCGCCGCTGGCGGCCTGCTTGAAGCGCAAGGTCGCCTGCGGAACCACCCGGGCGGCAACCGATGGCAGAACGCCGATCCGGATGAAGCTTTCGCCGGTCATGCGGGCTTGTGCCACGGAATCAAATCCTTGCCGGATGGCGGCGATCGAAGCCCCGGCGTAGTGCAGAAAAACCTCGCCGATGGCGGTCAGGGCGACGCCGGAGCGGCTGCGTTCCAGCAGGCGGGCGCCAAGAATTTCCTCCAGTTCGCTCAAGGTCTTGGAAACGGCGGGCTGGGTGACGTTCAGGGCTTCGGCCGCCCGTACAACCGATTTTCGGTGGGTGACTTCCAGGAAGCATTGCAGATGACGAAACTTGATCCGCCGGTCGATCAGCCGTTCAGACATGGCCGGGCCTCATTGCCTGTTCCCATCTAGATTTTCCACCGGATGCATGAGCAAACGGCTATGTATAAAGCCATTATTATCATTTTACATAAGCGAATTGCGAGGGCACTCTGCCCGCAACGGGAACAACAAACCTTGTCTGCCCGAGGGATAATCCCGCCCCCTGTCGCCGCTGGGTATTCCCGGCGGCGGGGCGGGCTCCGGTTTCGGCTCTGGCTCTGGCTCTGGCGGCGGGCAAGTGGGTTTTTCAAACTTGTGGCGTTGAAACTTGTGGCATTGGAGGAACAGCGATTGAAATTCCAACAGTTGGACTCGCCGTCAGGCCCGGTGGTGCTGCACTATCGTGATCACGGTGAAAAAACCGCGCCGACGCTGGTTTTCGCCAATTCCCTTGGCACGGATTTCCGAATCTGGGACGCCTTGATTGACGGCCTTGCCGCCGCGTTGGATCGACCGCTGCGGGTGATTTGCTATGACAAGCGCGGACACGGCCTGTCGGATGCGCCGGCGTCGCCCTACGCCATGTCGGACCATGTGGACGATCTGGAGGCGCTGCTGGATCATCTCGCGGTGACCGCGGCGGTGGTTGTCGGGCTGTCGGTCGGCGGCATGATCGCCCAGGGCCTGGCTACCCGGCGCGCCGACTTGGTGAAAGCGCTGGTGCTGTGTGACACGGCGGCGCGCATCGGTTCGCTGGACCTTTGGCAGCCGCGCATTGATGCGGTGGCCGCCGGCGGGATCGACAGCATTTCCGATGCCATTCTAGGGCGCTGGTTCTCGCAGGAGTTCCGCGACCAGCGCCGGGCCGAGCTGGCCGGCTATCACGCCATGCTGACCCGCACACCCTTGGCGGGTTACCTCGGCACCTGCCACGCGCTGATGACGACCGACTACACCCACAGCACCCGCGCGCTAAAGCTGCCGACGCTTTGTGTGGTCGGCAGCGAGGACGGCTCGACGCCGCCCGAGCTGGTGCAGGCCACCGCCAAGCTGATCGATGGCGCGGTTTTCGCCGAGATTGAGGGGGTCGGCCATCTGCCCTGCGTGGAGGCGCCGGAGGCGCTGCTGCTGCTGCTGACCGACTTTCTGGAGGACAATGAACTTGTCTGACGACAACAAGCTGTCCGGCTCGAAAGTTGGCGGGAATGACGGCTGCTTTGAGCAGGGCATGGCCACCCGTCGCGCGGTTCTCGGCGAGGCTCACGTCGACCGGGCGGAAGCCGCAAAGACAGCTTTTGATGAAGATTTTCAGCGCTTTATAACCGAAGGTGCCTGGGGTTCGGTGTGGAGCCGGCCGGGGTTAAGCAAGCGGGACCGGAGCCTGTTGACCGTGACCATGATGGCCGCGCTGGGCCACCAGGAGGAATTGGCCATGCACATCCGCGCGACTCGCCGCACCGGCGCCTCGCCGGAAGAGGTGAAGGAGGCGCTGCTGATGGTGGCGGTCTATGCCGGCGTGCCGCTGGCCAATCAGGCGATCCGCATCGCCAAGAAGATTTATCAAGACGAAGAAACTTAGGAGCGTGGCGCAATGGCGTGGCAAGGCGACTATTATCCCCGGGATCGGTCGGGGCATCCGGCCCCCTATTTTCCAGACTACAAAACCACGGTTTTCCGCGCACCGCAGCGGCCCTTGTTGTCCTTCACACCGACGCTGAGTGAACTGACCGGGCCGACTTTCGGCCAAGCCGATCTGGATCCGCTGGACAATGACCTGCTGTGCAACGCCCAGGTGGACGGCCCGCCGATCGGCGCGCGTATTCTGGTGCAGGGGCGGGTGCTGGATCAAAACGCCAAGCCGGTGCCGAATTGCTTGATCGAGGTGTGGCAAGCCAACGCCAGCGGCAAGTATCGCCACGTCAAGGACGGCTATCTCGGCGCGCCGGACCCAAACTTTTCGGGGTATGGCCGCTGCCTGAGCGATGAGCAGGGCCGCTATTTCTTTCACACCGTCAAGCCCGGACCCTATCCCTGGCCCAACCGGGTCAATGACTGGCGGCCGGCGCATATTCATTTCTCCCTCTTCGGGCCGGCCTTCGCTACCCGTTTGGTCAGCCAGATGTATTTCGAGGGCGATCCGCTGATCCCGCGCTGCCCGATCGTGCAGGCGATAGCCGACCCCGCGGCGGCGGCGCGGCTGGTGGCGTCGCTTGACCTGAGCGCCAATCGGCCGATGGACTACCTGGCCTACCGCTTCGATATCGTACTGCGCGGCCGCCGCCAGACCTTCTTTGAAAACCAGCGTCAGGGGACTTGAGCCATGCCGACAGAGTTGCTGCGGGAAACCGCCTCTCAAACCGCCGGGCCCTTTCTTCATATCGGCATGTATCCGGCGGCCGCCGGGCTGCCGATCCGCACCCAAGAGCAGCCCAACGTGCTGGCCGGCCCGCAGGCCAAGGGGCAGCGAATTCGCATTGAAGGCTGTGTCTATGACGGCCAGGGCGCCCGGGTGACGGACGCGCAAATTGAAATCTGGCAGGCCGACGCCCAGGGCAAATATAACCATCCGGACGATCTTCAGGCCTTGATCCCGGATTCGGGTTTTTCCGGCTTCGGTCGGGCGGTGGCTGATTTCGACAGCGGGCTCTGGTGGTTCGAGACGGTCAAGCCCGGCGCGGTTCCGGCACCGGGCGGCGGGCAAATGGCGCCGCACGTCTCGCTGCTGATTTTTGCCCGTGGCATCAACATTCACCTGCACAGCCGGCTGTACTTCGCCGACGAAGCCCAGGCCAACGCCGACGATGCTCTGCTGCAGCGGATCGATCCGGCGGCGCGGCGGGAAACCCTGCTGGCCCAGCCTCGCCAGGTTGCCGGTCAATTGGTTTACCGCTTCGATATTCACCTGCAAGGCGATCGGGAGACGGTTTTTCTGGATATCTGACGACCGCCGCCGGGGGAAACCCGGGGACGAAGACTTCGGTCCGGCAGCCCCTCGTGCTGGACCGTACGGCGCCGGGACAGCACCTGTGCCCAGCAGGCGGTTGAGATCGAGGCGGCAACAGCGCTAGAGCTAGGGCTCTTGCAACATCCATTCCTTGTTTGCCCAATGATCGACGGGAAGAAGACCATGAGCCAAGCCTATATCTGTGACTATGTCCGCACGCCCATCGGTCGCTTTGGCGGCGCTCTATCGTCGGTGCGGCCCGATGATTTGGCCGCTCTGCCGATCAAGGCCTTGATGGCGCGCAACAGGTCGGTGGACTGGCAGGCGCTGGACGATGTGATTTTCGGCTGCGCCAATCAGGCCGGCGAGGACAACCGCAACGTGGCGCGAATGGCCTTGCTGCTGGCGGGGCTGCCCGAGAGCGCGCCGGGCGCGACGCTTAACCGGCTTTGCGGTTCCGGCTTGGACGCGGTGATCACGGCGGCGCGGGCGATCAAGGCCGGTGAAGCCGATCTGCTGCTGGCCGGGGGTGTGGAATCGATGTCGCGCGCGCCCTTTGTCATGCCCAAGGCGGAAACCGCCTTTTCGCGCGCCGCGAAGATCGAGGACACCACCATCGGCTGGCGCTTTGTCAATCCGCTGATGGAGCAGCTCTACGGCATCGATTCCATGCCCGAAACGGCGGAAAACGTTGCCGAAGCCTATGAGATTTCCCGTGAAGACCAAGACGCCTTTGCGCTGCGCAGTCAGCAGAAAGCCGCAACCGCCCAGGCCAACGGCCGCCTGGCCAAGGAAATCATTCCGGTCAGCCTGCAACAGCGCAAGGGGGACCCGCTGCTGGTGGACAGCGATGAACATCCCCGCGCCGGCACCACGCTGGAAGCGCTGGCCAAGCTGCGCGCGCCCTTTCGCGCCGGCGGCACGGTGACCGCCGGCAACGCCTCGGGGGTCAATGACGGCGCCGCGACCTTGATCGTGGCCTCCGAGGCGGCGATCCGGACGCACGGGTTGACGCCGTTCGCCCGTGTGCTGGGCGGCGCCACGGCGGGTCTGGCTCCGCGCATCATGGGAATGGGGCCAACGCCGGCCACTCAAAAGCTCTGCCAGCGGCTTGGCCTGACCCCGCAGGACTTCGACGTCATCGAATTGAACGAAGCCTTCGCCGCGCAAGGGCTGGCGTGTCTGCGCCAGTTGGGGATCGCCGACGACAGCGCGAAGGTCAATCCCAACGGCGGCGCCATTGCGCTGGGCCATCCGTTGGGGGCCTCCGGTGCGCGCCTGGCCGGCACGGCGGCGCTGGAGATCGCCGGGAAATCCGGCCGAAAAGCCCTGGCCACCATGTGTATCGGTGTGGGCCAGGGGATCGCTATGGCGATGGAGGCGGTCTAGCACGCCGCTCGGCCTCGCCAGTTGATCTTGCCGGTTGGTCTTGTTGGTGGTTCTCGCCCACCAGAACCGCTATAAGTTGACGCTGTCCTGAAGCAAGCGATCCCGGTGCGATGACCCTTTCCCTGTTTGATTCGCCACTCTTTGGCCCGTTGTTTTCCGACCCGGCGGTGCGGTATTTCGACGATGAAGCCAACTTGGCCGCGTTGCTGCGGTTTGAGGCGGCCTTGGCGCAGGTGGAGGGACAATTGGGAATTATTCCCGCCTCGGCCGCGACGGCCATTGTCCAGGCCTGTGCGACGCTGGAGCTGGCGCCGACCTCGCTGTCCGCCGCCACGGCCGCGGTCGGCAATCCAATTCCCGGCCTGGTCAAGGCGTTGCAGGACGCCGTCGGCGGCGAGGCCGCCCAGTTCGTGCATTGGGGGGCAACCAGCCAGGATGTGATTGATACCGGCCTGATCCTGCGGCTGCGCGATTATCTGGTGGCGGTGGAAGGGCAATTGGATCAGGTGATCGCCCGCTTGGCCGGTCATGCCCAGGCCCAGCAGGGTCAGGTGATGGTCGCGCGCACCCGCTCGCAGCAGGCGGTCCCGACGACCTTTGGTCTCAAAATCGCCGATTGGCTGGCGCCGCTGCTGCGCCACCGCGCGCGGCTGCAGGAGTTGAAGGGGCGGCTGTTTATGCTGCAGTTCGGCGGGGCCGCCGGCAGCTTGTCGGCGCTTGGCGATGCCGGGCTGGCGGTGGCCGATGCCCTGGCCAACCAACTGGACCTGACCAACCCGATGATGTCGTGGCATAGCCAGCGTGATAGCTTGGCGGAGTTGGCGGGGTGGCTTTCCCTGGTCAGCGGGTCGCTGGGGAAGATGGCAGGCGATCTGATATTGCTTGGCCAGTCGGAGGTGCAGGAGGTGAGCGCGGGGGTCGGCGGCGGGTCCTCCACCATGCCGCAGAAGGCTAATCCGGTGTCGGCGGAGATTGTTCAAGCCCTGGCGCGCGTCAATGCCGGGTTGGTCGGGCAGCTGCATCAGACTCTATTGCACCTGCAGGAGCGCGATGGCGCGACCTGGTCGCAGGAATGGCTGGTGCTGCCGCAGATGGCGGTGGCGACGGCCGCCGCCCTGCGCCACGCCCTGGGGCTGGCCGACAGCCTTGCGGCCAATCCGCAAGCCATGTCGGATAATCTGGCTAGCGCCAAGGGGCTGCTTATGGCCGAGGCGGCGGCCTTCGCCATCGCCCGTCACCTGCCCAAACCCCAGGCGCAGGCGCTGCTGAAAACCGCCTGTCGGACGGCCCTGGCCGAACAGCGCCCGCTGCAGGAGATCTTGGCGGAAAGCACGGACCTGCCATTGGATTGGGACGCGGTGTTTGATCCGGCGACCTACCTGGGGGTGGCGGACGACCTGGTTCGTCGCGTTGTGGCCGAAGCGAACAAAAATAAATAGCGTTCATTATTGTTAACAGAATTCATTTTATCGGCCGATTGGCGCGCTTTCGATAGGCGCCGGGACTTTCGCCGCAGTGCTTGGCGAAAAAGCGACTGAAATAGGCCGGATCGGAAAATCCCAGGGAATAGCCAACCTCGGCGATGCTGAGGGTGGTGTAGGCCAGCGCCCGCTTGGCTTCCAGCAACTGGCGTTGGTGCAGCAGTTGGGAGGCCGGATGGCCTAGGACGCCGCGACAGACCCGTGACAGATGGGTGGCGGTAACGCCCAGTCGCCGGGCGTGATCTTGCAGGCTCAGGCCGTTGCGATAGTGGGCCTCGACCTGCTGCTGAAAGCGGTGCAGCAGCGCCAGCTTGCTGTCGCTTGCCCGAGATGGCGCGGCGGCTTCCTGATTGGCCTGGGCGCGGCGGGCAAACCAGACCGCCAGCAGACCGAGCCACGACAACAGGGCGAGCGGGCGGCTGTTGTCGCGGCCACGATGTTCCTCCGCCAGGGCGTCGAAGAGCTCCGACAGCCGCCGCCACTGCGGATCGTCCCGGCTCAGCCTTTCAAGCAGCGGCTGGCGAAGCCGCGCCAGGGCGCCGTCGCTCTTGCCCTTGAGCAGCGGCCGCTCCAGCCCCAGGGCTTCCTGCAGAATGGAGCGCGGCGCCGTCACCACCCAGCCTTGGGTGTTGGCGGCGAACTCAAAGCCATGGACCGCCAGGGGCGGCACATAGAGCGCCGAGCCGGCGGGCAGGGCGAAGCCTTCGCCCTCCAGACGCAGTGACGAGCCACTGGTGGCGATCCAGAAAAATTGATGCAAGTCGGGATGTCGATGGGCCTTGATCGACCAGCCCAGCAGGGCCGAGCGGCGCTGGATCGATTCACAGTGAAGAACATCGGGGAAAAGGTCGCTTTCGCCATAGAGAGCATAGGTCGGAATCAGCGCCATTGGTCGATGCTCGCGTCGAAGGCCAGAATGTTCGATTTGTACAGGAAATTGAGTCATTGCGCCATTTATTCCCCCGCCGCCCTTTCTAAACTGGAGGTCGACGCGGGATCGACCGGGAAAGCAGCGCTTGGCGCGTCGTCGGTGGCTCAACCGATCCGACTCTCGCCAAGCCGGGCAAAGGACAATGGGCGGAACCATGCGAACACAGGTCGGGATCATCGGGGCGGGACCATCGGGACTGCTGCTGTCCCAACTGCTGCACCTTCAGGGCATCGAGTCGCTGGTGCTGGAGCGCCAGACCGGCGCGCATGTGTTGGGCCGGATCCGCGCCGGCGTGCTGGAGCAGGGCATGGTGGACCTGCTGGTCCAGGCCGGGGTGGGCGCGCGGATGTTGCGCAAAGGCTTGATCCATGAAGGCATCAACGTCGCCTTTGACCATGCCTTGCACCGCATCGATCTCAAGGGCCTGACCGGCGGCAAGACGGTGATGGTGTATGGGCAGACCGAAATCACCCGCGATCTGATGGCGGCGCACGATGCGCGTGGCGGCCAGGTGGTCTATGAGGCCCAGGATGTGACGCTGCACGATCTTGATGGCAAAACGCCTAGGCTCGGCTACCGCAAGGATGGCGTGTGGCGGGAGGTGCGCTGTGACTTCATCGCCGGCTGTGACGGCTTTCATGGCGTGGCGCGCCAGGCCATTCCGAGCCGCCGGTTGACAACCTATGAGCGGGTTTATCCCTTTGGTTGGCTGGGGCTGCTGTCCGACACGCCGCCGGTTACCGAGGAACTGCTGTACAGCAAGCATCCCCGGGGGTTTTCGCTCTGCAGCCAGCGCTCCGCCACTCGCAGCCGCTACTATCTGCAGGTGCCGCTGCGCGAGAAGGTGGCGGACTGGTCCGACGATCGTTTTTGGACCGAGCTGCGCCGCCGCCTGCCGGCTTCGGTCGTCGCCGATCTGGTCACCGGGCCGGCGCTGGAAAAATCCATCGCGCCGCTGCGCTCCTTCGTGGCCGAGCCGATGCGCTATAACAAGCTTTTCCTGGCGGGGGACGCGGCGCATATCGTGCCGCCAACCGGGGCCAAGGGGTTGAACCTGGCCGCCTCGGACATCTACTTTCTCTGGCGCGCCCTGACGGATTTTTACAAGACCGGCGGCACCGCGCGGATCGACAGCTACGCGTCGCGCTGTTTGGCGCGGGTCTGGAAGGCGCAGCGCTTTTCCTGGTGGTTCACCTCGTTGCTGCACACTTTCGACGGGCAAAGCCCGTTTGATCGCCGGGTTGGCGAGGCGGAACTGGCCTATCTGTTCGGCTCCCAGGCCGGGCGAACCTCAATTGCCGAAAATTATGTCGGTCTGCCCTATGAATGATCGGGGCGACGGCCCCGGGTCGCGACGATCCGCGCCCGCGACCCGCAGGATCGCCGCGTGGGAACGGAACGAAAACAAACCTTGGTGCGCCGGTGGGAGATGGCTATGCTCGCCTGACCGGCGCGGCGGCAAACAGGCCTACCGGCCGCCGCCGGGCAAGACTTTCTCGGCGTCGCACGGCGGCGACCTGTCCGGACGTCGTTCGAACCTTTGTGAGTGCTTCCTTCATGCGTCTGCTTCACACCTCGGATCTGCACCTCGGCCAGGAGTTGCATGGATTTAGCCGCGCCTATGAACATGATGTTTTTCTCGCGTGGCTGATCCAGGTGCTGAAGGATCGGGCGGTCGATCTGTTGCTGATCACCGGCGATATCTACGACAGTACCCAGGCTAGCAATGCGGCGCTGGGCCGGTTCAATGAATTTCTTGGACGGCTCGACCGGGAGCTGCCGCGGCTGCAGGTGGTGGTGATCGGCGGCAACCATGATTCGCCGGCGCGGGTTGAACTGCCGCAACCGCTGTTGCACCGAAAGCGAATCCATTTGGTCGGCGGGCTGCCGCGCCGCGCCGGGGCGGTGGACTTTTCCGGCTGTCTGTTCGCCCTGGAAAACGCCCAGGGTCGACCCGCGGCCTGGTGCCTGGCCATTCCCTACCTACGCCCCGGCGATCTGCCGTCCGGGCCGGCAGTGGGGGAAAAAGCCGACGGTTTGCTGGCGGCGCTTTACGCCAAGGCGTTGGTTGAAGCCAGGGAGGCCGCCCAGGGGCTGCCCCTGCTGGTCACCGGCCACCTGAACCTGAGCGGCGGCCAGCTTTCCGAACAGAGCGAGCGGCGCATTCTTGTGGGCGGCGAGGAAGCCCACGCCAGCGAGATCTTTCCCGCCGATCTGGCCTATGTGGCGCTGGGGCACCTGCATCGCCCGCAGCAGATCAAGGGCCCTTGTCTGATCCGCTATGCCGGCGCGCCCTTTCCCATGTCGATGGCCGAGAAAGATTACCGCCACTCCGTCGTCTTGGTGGAGCTCGACGGCGACGCCCCGGCGCGGGTGGACTTGCTCGAAACGCCGCGCCCGGTGGCGTTTCTGCGGCTTCCGGCCCGCGACGGCGGCGATTTGGACAGCCTGCTGGCCGCGTTGGCGGCCCTGCCGCCGGTTGACCTGCCCGAGGCGGCCCAGCCTTTCCTGGAGGTGGTGGTTGATCTGGCGGCCCCGGAACCCCAGCTGCGTGCCAAGGTGGCGGCGGCGATCGCCGACAAGGGCTACCGCCTGGTCCGCATCGAGCGGCGGGTGGCCGGGGCGGCGCGCGGTCTGGGGGGCATGGCGACGGTCCGCGAACTGAGCGATTACAGCCCGATGGATGTCTTTAACGAGCGCTATCGGCAGGAATACGACTGCGCGCCGCCGGCGCCGCTGCGGGCGGCCTTCAATGAGGTGTTGCAGGCCGCCTTGTCGCCTGAAACCGGGCCGGAAGGCGCGCGGTTGCCATGAGGCTGTTGGCCCTGCGGGGGGAAAATCTCGCCAGTCTGGCCGCGCCTTTTGCGGTGGATTTCGAAGCCGAACCGCTGCGCGGCGCCGGGATTTTCACCATTTCCGGCCCCACCGGCGCCGGCAAAAGCACGCTGTTGGATGCGGTCTGTCTGGCGCTTTACGACAGCCTGCCGCGGATGATCAGCGCTTCCGGTCGGGTGGGGCGGCTGGATGGCCCAGACGATATTGCCTACAACGACGTCAAGGGTGTGCTGCGCGCTCAATGCGGCAGCGGATTCGCCGAGGTCGATTTCGTCGGCCAGGACGCGGGGCGCTATCGGGCGCGCTGGGAGGTGCGCCGGGCCCGTGGACGCGCCACCGGGCGGCTGCAGAAACAGACCATGAGCCTGATCGACCTGACCAGCGGCGCGCGCCTGGGGGATAAAAAGACCGAGGTTCTGGCGCGCATTCAAGACAAGGTTGGCCTGACCTTCGAGCAGTTCCGCCGCTCGGTGTTGCTGGCCCAGGGGGAGTTTGACAGTTTCATCAAGGCCGACGCCAAGGAGCGGGCCCTGTTGCTGGAAAAGATCACCGGCACGCAGCTCTACAGCGTGATTTCACAAAAGACCTTCGAGCGCGCCCGGGCGGAAGAACTGGCCTTGACGACCTTGCGCGAAAAACTGGGACAGCAGCTTCCCCTCGACCCGGCGGCGCGGGCCCAGGCCGAAGACAGCCTGGCGGTCGCCGAACAGCGGGACCAGGCGCTGGAAGAACGTCGCGCCCGGCATCAGCGGGCTGTCGATTGGCATGAACAGCGGGCCCGGGCGGTTGACGCGCTGGCGGCGGCCGACGCCGAGGTGGCGGCGGCGCGCCAGCAGATGGAAGAGGCCGCCGACCGGCGCGCCGGCCTGTGCCGGGCGCAAGCGGCCTTTGCCTTGCGCGCTGAGTTGACCGGCCAACAGGCGGCCGAACGGCAAGGCGTCGAGGCGCAACAGCGGTTGGCGCGGCAGCAGCAAGAAACGGCGCGGCTGGCGGCGCAGGAAGAAAGCCTGCTGCCCGCCTTTCAGGCCAGCGCGGCGGCCGCCCAGGCCGCCAGCCAGGCCTACGATGCCGTCGGCCCGGAATTGGACAAGGCGCAAAAGCTGGAGACCGAGCTGACCGCCGCGCGGCAAGCGGAAAACAGCCGGCGTGACGCGGAAGCCGCCGCGCAAGCCACGCAACAGCAGGCCGAAAAGGCGCTGGCTGACAATCAGCAAAGGCAGCAACAGCTTGGCGGCGAGGAACAGGCCTTGCGGCTTTGGTTGAAGCAGCAGGCGGAGCTGGAGGCGCTGTGGCGGGAGTTGGCGCGCTTGCGCGAGGAGGTGGCGGCGCGGCAGCAACAGCAGCAGGCGCTGCAACAGCTGGATGCAGAGGCCGAGGCGCTGACGGCGCGGTTGGCCGACCAGGCCGCCGAGTTGGCCGGTTTGGAGGCCGCGCGGGCGGCGGGGCTTGCCGAGTTGGCGGGTCTGGAGCAAGCCGAGCAGAGCCAGGCGGCCGAGTTGGCGCAGGGCAGCCTTTTGGTGCTGGAGGAAGACAGCAGCCGACTGACGACCTTTTGGCGTGATCTCGAGGCGCTGCAGGGCGCCGACCAGAGCTTTCGAAAAGCCTTGCAAGACCAGGCGCAGGCGCGACAAGCCGCCGAAGCGCTGGCGACGCGGTTGCAGCAGGGCGCGGCGGCGCTGGGTGATTTGGCCGAGGAGGCGCCGCTGGCGAAAGCGCGCCTGGACGAGGCGCAGGGCTTTTATCAACGCTCCCAGCAGAGCCAGTCCGATCAGGCCGAGGTGCTGCGCCGGAGCTTGGTCGAGGGACAGCCCTGCCCGGTTTGCGGCTCGACCGCGCATCCCCTGGAACAGCTCACGACCCTTCAGCAGACGCAATTGGCGGCAGAAGCCGCCCGGGTGGCGGCCTTGGCGGAAGAGGTGTCGGCCTTACAGGCCCGCAAAGCCGCGTTGGCGGCCGAGCAGACCGTCGACCGGCGGAGCCAGCCGGAGGGGCAACGACGGCTCGACAGCGCGGCGGCCGAGTTGGCGCGCTGGCAAGCGGTTTGGCGGCGGCGCCGTGACCCGCCGGCGGATTTGCCGGAAAACCTGGAAGCGCTGCTGCGCGATCTGGCGCCGACCCTTCGGTCGGAAACCCCGAGCCAGGCCGAGATCTTGCGCGACCTTTTGGCGGGCTGCGAGGCCGCCCGTCAGGGCGTGGCGCAGCGGCTGCGCCACCGGCACGAGCAGGAACAGGCCTTAGCCCGGGCCGTGGCGGCGCGCCGCGCGCTGCAAGCCCGCTTGGCGCAGGACAAGAAAGCGCTGGAGGAAATCGGCCAGTCGCAGGCGCAACACACCGCCCAGGCGGCGTTGATCACGCAGCAGCGTGCGCAGGCCGCCCGGGAGCTGTCGCGGCTGGAGACGGCGCTGGACCAGCGGTTGAGCGGCTGGCTGCCCGACTGGCGGGACTGGGTGGCCGCGCGCTTGCTGTCCCACTGCCAAACCCAGGCCCAGGCCTGGCGCGACGGCAACGCGCAGCTCGACCGGTTAACCGACCAGCTGGTTACCCTCAGGCGGCAAGGCGATGTCCTGGCCAGCCAGCAACGGGCGGCCAGCAAGCAGGCCCTGGACAGCCAGCAAGCCCTGCTTGTCGCCCAGCAAGCCCGCCAGGCTAAGCAGCAGGCGCGCCAGCAAGTGATCTCCGGCCGTTCAGTTGAACAGGTGCGCCGCGAATATCAACAAGCGGCGGCGGATGCGGCCCGCCGTGGCGAGGCGGCGCGCAAGGCGCTCGATATCTGTCAACGCGACCTCTCGGTCGGCCGCGCTCAAGTGGCGCAGACCGACGCCGACCTGCGCCGTGTCCAACAGGAAGGCGAAGCGGCCGAGTCCCAGTTGGCGCCAAAGCTGCTGGCCGCCGGACTGGCGCGTCAGGAGGCGTTGGCCTTGGCCGCCAAGGGGGACGCGTGGCTCCGGGCCGAGGCGGAGGCCTTGCAGAACCTGGAGCAGAATCTGCGGCGCGCCGGAACCCGGCAAGAGGAGCGCCAGCACCATCTCCAGCGCCACGACGCCAGCGATCAACGGCCGCAAGTTGAAGCCGCCGATCTGGCGGCTCAAAAGGCGGCGCTGGCGGCGGAAAAGCAAGCGACGCGGGACGCGCTGCTGCAGGCGCAAACGCTACTGCGCCAGGACGAGGCGCGGCGTCAGGCCGCCGAACAGTTGCGCGGCGATATTGAGACCAGGCAGGAAAAGCAGCAGGTTTGGAGCCAGTTAAAGGACCTGATCGGCTCGCGCGACGGCGCCCGGTTTCGCAATTTCGCCCAGTCGCTGACCCTCAATCACCTGATCGCCCAGGCCAACCAGCATCTGATGGAAATTTATCCGCGCTATGAATTGATTCGGGTTGAGGGCGACGACCTGCTGCTTCATGTCATGGACCATGACCTGGCCGACGAGCTGCGCGCGGTTCATAGCCTTTCCGGCGGCGAACGCTTCCTGGTGTCGCTTTCGCTGGCGCTGGGGTTGGCGTCCCTGTCCAGCGGCCAGGGCTTGCGCATCGACAGCCTGTTCATCGACGAGGGTTTCGGGTCGCTGGATCAGACCAGCCTGGATCTGGCGCTCTCGGCACTGGAGAATTTGCAAGCCTCCGGCCGGCGCATTGGCGTGATCAGCCATGTGGCGGCCTTGAAGGAGCGTATCGCCGTCAAGGTGCTGGTCTCGCCGCAGGGCGGCGGCGCCAGCCGGGTGCGCGTCGAGGCGGCCTGAGCGACCCGCCAGCCGGCGGCGATCGGTGCGGGAGGTGATCCGGGGAAGGTGGTCAGGAGGCGCAGTCACAGAGCGCAGTCAGGGGACGTGATGTTGGTGGGCGGCTATTTCAACAGCGTCAGCTTGTCCATCGGCAGGGGCGCGTTCTTGATGGATTTGGTGACCACATAGGTAAAGTAGCGCTGCACGCCGATGTCGGCGCTCAGCATGATTTCCACCATGCGCTGGTAGTCTTCAACACTGGAGGCAATGACCTTCAGCAGGTAATCGAACCCGCCGCCCACTCCCCAGCATTCCAGCACTTCGGGAATGTTCAACACGCCGTCTTCGAAGCGTTGAAAGTCCTGGCTGCGGTGGCCTTCCAGCTCCACCTGAACAAACACCAGCGTCACATCCACAAAAGCCCGCAGGTTGATCCGCGCGCCATAGCCTTCGATGATGCCGGCCTTTTCCAGACGCTTCAGTCGCTCCCAGCAAGGTGTTGGCGACAGGTTTACCCGCTCCGCCAGCGCCGCTTTGGTAATGCGTCCTTCCCGCTGCAAAATGGCGAGGATTTTTAAATCCCGATCATCTAACTTGGCCCGTGCGCGCATCGCCCACCCATCGTGATAGAAAAGCATTCGTAAAGAGGGATTGCCACCGCGCTGCCGTTGGCCGCGGAAATGGAAATTGGCGTCACTTCGCCAAGTCGTTGTTGGCAAAGGCCCCCGGTTCACCCCATCAACAGTAATTTGCCGGTAAATCGGGGCGATTGTCGAGCCTCCATCGTGTTTAACTGTTGGAAAAAATGGTATTTTTCTTCATGGGAAGGGGGCGCGTGCCCGCGCGGACTGGTCACGGACAAAATCAATCCCAGCCTCGCCATGCCGCAACAGCTCCGAAGATTTTCAAAAACCCCGAAAGGAGCACAACCATGGTGACCCTGCCGAAACTGACCGATTCCCGCCTTACCTTGGACGGTCGGGTGGCGCTGATGACCCTGGATCGAGATGATCTGCGCAATGCCTTAACCGGCACCGACCTGATCGCCGATCTATTGGCGGTGGCGCGTTGGCTCAACGAAGAGCCGGCGGTTTCCGTGCTGGTTCTCACCGGTGCGGGGCGGGCCTTCTCGTCGGGCGGCAACGTCAAGGAGATGCAGGAACGCCGGGGCATGTTTGGCGGCGACGCCGCCCAGGTGGCGCGCAACTACCAGGATCAAATTCAGCGCGTTCCGCTGGCGTTGGAAGAGGTCGAGGTGCCGATCATCGCGGCGGTCAACGGCCCGGCCATCGGCGCGGGCTGTGACCTGACCTGCATGTGCGACCTTCGCCTGGCGTCGGAAAGCGCGCTGTTCGGTGAAACCTTTGTCAATTTGGGGATCATTCCAGGCGATGGCGGGGCCTGGCTGTTGCAGCGGCTGATCGGCTATGGCCACGCCGCCTCCATGGCGCTGACCGGCCGCTTGGTCGCCGCGCAAGAGGCCTTGACCATCGGATTGGTGCAGGAAGTTCTGCCGCCGGCGCGGCTGTTGCCGCGAAGCCTGGAGCTGGCGCACCTGATGGCCGCCAAACCTCCCCAGGCGCTACGGCAGGCAAAGCAGTTGCTGAAGATGGCCCAGCGCACCGAACTGCGGGATTTTCTGAAACATTGCTCGATGGTCCAGGGCATCAGCCACAACTCCGAGGAACACCACGAGGCCGTTGCGGCGTTCCTCGAAAAGCGCCCCGCCAAGTTTGACTGACCGGTCGGCGGCGGCCGGGCATGGGTCGTCGCCGCTGTTGCACGGCGCGGCTGGCGCTAGCCTTGCGACCGGGCCCGCGCGTCGGCGATAAGGTCCGATGGCAAGGTCCGTTCAGCCCTCCTTTCCCGGCAAGCCCCAAGCGGGTGGCCGGGAAGGGAATGGGAGCAATCATCTGTTCCCCTTGCCGGCGCCAAGCGATAGATTAACCGCTGGTCGTGGCGCGCAAGCGCGAGAAGAGGTGCCAGATGGAGCTCAACGCAGACTACCGAGAGCGGGCCGTGGTGCACGCCGAGCAACAGCCCTGGGTCGACTCCCCCTTGCCGGGGGTTTCGCGCCGCTTGCTTCACCGGATTGGCGGCGAGGTGGCGGTGGCCACCTCCATCGTGCGCTATGCGCCCGGAAGCTACTTTTCGCCGCACGTTCATAGCGGCGGCGAGGAGTTTTTCGTCCTGGAAGGCATCTTTTCCGACGAAGACGGGGACTACCGTCAGGGCAGCTACGTGCGCAACCCGGTCGGCTCGCGCCACCAGCCGTTCAGCAAGGACGGCTGCACGATCTTTGTGAAGCTGCAACAGATGGAACCCCGGGATCAGGAGTTCGTTCGCGTCGACAGCGCAAGCAAAGGCTGGAGTCCGGGGTTGGTCGCCGGGCTGAAGGTGAAGCCGCTGTTTTCACGCGGGCCCGAGCAAGTGGCGTTGGTGCGTTGGCAGCCCGGAACCCAGTTCCACCGGCATATCCATGACGGCGGCGAGGAAATCCTGGTGCTGGACGGCGCCTTGGAAGACGAATCGGGGCGCTATCCCCAGGGCACCTGGCTGCGCTGTCCCCCGGGGTCGATCCATCAGCCCTTCAGCCAGGAAGGCTGCACCATTTTGGTCAAGACCGGCCACCTGCCGCGGCTCATCGCCGAGGCGGCGCAATGAGCTGTCGGGCAGCGGATTCCGCCCTGCGGAAAAGCCCCGCCTAATTTGCCTGGAAGGGAAAGTCCCCGTGCAACGCCTGCTACCGCCCGTTCTTTTCGTGCTTTGTCTTCTGGGCATGTTCGCGCTGCATCGGCTGCTGCCGCTCTATCAATGGCTGGACTGGCCTTGGCGGGCGCTCGGCTGGTTGCCGGTCCTGCTGGGTTTGGGAATGGTGGTCAGCGTCGCGATAACCTTCAAGCGGGCCAAGACCAACCTTCACCCGTTCGGTGAACCCGACAAGTTGGTGACCGGCGGGCTTTTCGCGCTTAGCCGCAATCCGATCTACCTGGGCTTTGCCACGGCCTTGCTTGGCGGCGTTGTGCTGGCCGGTTCCCTGACCCCGCTGCTCGGCCCACTGGTCTTCTGGCTGGTGGCCGACCGTTGGTATATCCGGTTCGAGGAAACCAAGTTGCTGAACAATTTCGCTGGGGACTACCAGGCCTACTGTCGCCGCACCCGGCGTTGGATCTAGCGTCTTTTCAGACCAAAGCGGCTTTTCAGATCAAGCGTTCACGGTTTGCCGCCCGGCAACGGCGGCGCGACAGGACGACTGAGCTTGTTTTATCGATCTTGATCGGCGGGGGCGGCTCGCAAGGCGGCGGCGATCTGGCGTCCATCCGGCCGGTCGAAGAAGCCCTTGCGCGCGGAAAACCAGTAGCTGCGGCCTGAGCACAGCGGGGTCGGCTGCACGCTCACCAAGGCCCCGGCCGCCAGCAGATCGGCGACCAGGTCCCGACAGATCAGGGTGACGCCGACGCCGCGCAGGGCCTGATGAATGGCGACCCCATGATTGGTGACCGACAGGACGCGGGCCAGTTGCGTCACGTCGGGTGCGAAATGGTCGCGCCAATCCTGCCAGTCGAACCAGCGGTGCTGTGGATCGTCCAGGTGGATCAAAGGGCCGTCGCGCAGAAGTTTTTGACTGTCCCAGCCGGCCAGTTGACGGGCCAGGCTGGGGGCGGTCATCGGCAGCACCTCTTCCTGGAACAGCAGCAGGCTGTCCCAGCCCTGCCGCCCGGTCGCGCCAAACGTGATGCAGCAATCCACCTGGGAAAGCTCCAGATCCTCGTCCCGTTCGGCGGTGATTACTCGGACATCCTGCGGCTTGCCGGTCTGGCGCAGTTGGTTCAGGCGCGGCAGGACCCAATAGGCCGCCAGACCGGGATAGGTGGCCAGGGTGAAGCGGCTGTCGGGCCCACAACCGCGCAGCCGCACGCTGGCCGCGGCGATGGCGTTCAGCGCGGGCGCGATGGCTTCATAGAACGCGTCGGCTTCGGCCGTTGCCTGCATGGTTGCCCCTCTTTTTAGAAAAAGCCGGCATCCCAGATCGCGTTCAAGCTGGCGAATTTGATGGCTGATCGCCGGCTGCCCGACGTTCAGCCGCGCCGCCGCGCGGGTGAAGGAGCGCAATCGGTAGCAAACTTCAAAGGCGCGTACGGCGCGCAAAGGGGGAAGGTCGGCCATGGCGTTATCAGTTTTTTTGATAATGGAATGAAATTTATAGCGCTTCCGTCCCTGCTTGGCTTGCGCTAATTAGCTCCCTTGCCGACCTGTCTCCGGAAGTTATCCAGAGGCCATGCGCTTCTTTTGTCACGTCGATCACAGGCCAAGGAATAACCATGAGCGCTCCCGTTCTTTCCAGCAGCACCCGCGTGCGCCGCACCCCCTTTTCGCAGCGGATCGAGGCGCTTGGGGTCTCCTGCTACACCATCTACAACCACATGCTGCTGCCCGCCGTCTTTAGATCTTTGGAAGAAGACTATGCCCACCTCTGTCGGGCGGTGCAGCTTTGGGATGTCTCCTGCGAGCGACAGGTGGAGATCAAGGGCCCGGATGCGGCGCGTCTGACCCAGCTGATGACCTGCCGCGACCTGTCCAAGGCCCGCCAGGGACGCTGTTTTTACGCGCCGCTGGTCGACGAACGGGGCGGCCTGGTCAATGATCCGATTATTTTAAAGCTCGCCGATGATCGCTTCTGGCTGTCGATTGCCGACTCCGATGTGCTGCTGTGGGCCAAGGGCCTGGCCTATGGCCTGGGGCTGGCGGTCGAGGTCTTCGAGCCCGACGTGTCGCCGTTGGCGGTTCAGGGGCCGAAAGCCGATGACCTGATGGCGCGGGTCTTTGGCGAGGCGGTGCGGGAGCTGAAGTTCTTTGGTTTCGCCTGGTTCGATTTTGACGGTCATCGGCTGTTGGTGGCCCGGTCGGGCTGGTCCAAGCAGGGCGGCTTTGAAATTTATCTGGACGACTCGTCGCGCGGCGCGGCGCTGTGGGACCGGCTGTGGGACGCGGGCCAGGACCTTGATGTTGGTCCGGGCTGTCCCAATCTGATCGAGCGGATCGAGGGTGGACTCTTTTCCTATGGCGGCGACATGGACCTGTCCCACACGCCGTTTGACGCCGGTCTGGCGGACTATGTCGATCTGGACGCCCCGATTGACTTCATCGGCCGTGACGCGCTGGAAAAAGTCAGGCGTGACGGTCCGCGCTGGCAGATGCGCGGCCTGGTCTTCGAGGGCGACTGTCCGGCGATGACCGCCCATTGGCCGCTGTGGTCTGAGCAGGGCGCGGCGATTGGCCGGGCCTCCGCCGCCTGTTGGTCGCCGCGCTTTGACTGCGCCCTGGGCTTTGCCATGGTGGCCCGGGAATTTGCCGACGACGGACAGGTGGTCGAGCTTGAAACCCCGGCGGGAACGCGCAACGCCGTGGTGCGGAATTTGCCCTTCGACGCCGACCGCTTGCTCGGCAAGCCGCGGCGCCCGCACGACGACTAGTCAGGCGGCGCGGGTCTGTTAAACTCGCGGTCAATTGACAGAGCAGAAAAGGGATTGCCGGATGTCGTTCAAAGCGTTGGTCGTGGAAAAAGATGCCGAGGGTCAGACCCGAGCCGCCGTTCAAAGCCTGGAAGAAAGCCAGCTTCCCGCCGCCGGAGAGGTGCTGGTGAAGGTGGATTACAGCACGGTCAACTATAAGGATGGCCTGTGCTTGGGATCGGGCGGCGGCCTGGTGAGAAGCTATCCCCATGTGCCGGGAATTGATTTTTCCGGTCGGGTCGAGAGTTCGGAGGATCCCCGTTTTCAACCGGGTGACAAGGTGGTGCTGACCGGCTGGCGGGTGGGCGAGGTCTGGTGGGGCGGCTATGCCGAAAAGGCGCGGGTGAAGGCCGATTGGCTGGTGCCGCTGCCGCAGGGCTTGAGTTTGCGCCAGGCCATGGCGGTTGGCACCGCCGGCTTGACCGCCATGTTGGCGGTGATGGCCTTGGAAGACCACGGCTTGACCCCGGACAAGGGGCCGGTTCTGGTGACCGGCGCGGCAGGGGGCGTGGGCTCGGTCGCCACCGCGATTCTGGCCAACCGGGGCTACCAGGTGGCCGCCGTCACCGGTCGTCCGGAGGCCGGGACCTATCTCAAAAACCTGGGGGCCAGCCAGATTGTCCCGCGCGAGACGCTCAATGAAACGAGCAAGCGACCGCTGGAGGCCGAGACCTGGGCGGGTTGCATCGATGCGGTGGGCGGCCCGATGTTGGCGCGGGTGCTCGGTCAGATCAAATACGGTGGATCGGTGGCGGCTGTCGGCCTGGCCGGCGGCATGGTCTTGCCCGCCACGGTCATTCCCTTTCTGCTGCGCGGCGTCAATCTGCTGGGCATCGATTCGGTGATGCAGCCCTATGACAACCGGCTGCGGGCTTGGCAGCGGGTGGCGCAGGACCTGCCGTTGGCCAAGTTGGAGGAGATGATCGTCCCGGCCAAGCTGGAGGATCTGCCGCAACTGGGCGGGGAGATCCTGGAGGGCCGGGTTCGGGGCCGTGTGGTGGTCGAACTGTAGCGGCGGCGCGCCCGCCCTGCCAGAGGCGGAGAGCCCCCCTAGTTAACGGGTCGGCGCGCTTGCGGCGTGAACCTTGGCGCGGGCTTGAGCTTTAGCGCAACCGGTGTCAGCAGGCTGGCGATAAGCACCCACAGCACGCAGCCCAGGGCCAGCAAGGCCACGCCGCCGCCGGCATCGATCACCAGTCCCATCACCGCCGGCGATAACGCGGTCGACAGGACCATCAGCGAGGTTCCTAGGGATCGGATCGCGCCGAGGTGACGCACGCCGTAAAGCTCCGGCAACAGCGCGCCGACGGAAACGGAATAGACGCCCGTGCCCACGCCGGCCGCGACCATGAAGGCGCTCAGCGCCAAGGGTTGATCGAACGCGGCCAGAAATACCAGGGCGATGCCAAGCGGGATCAGGCTGTAACGGAACAGCGTCTGCGCGCTGTAGCGGTCGACGATCGGTCCGGCGACCAAGGTTCCGGCCACGGTGGCGGCGGCGTAAACCACGAAGCCAACGGCAAAGTCCGTCGGCGCCCAGCCCCGGCTTTCGGCAATGAACACCTGGTTGAAAAAGATTCCGGTGCTGATGAAGCCCGGCGCCAGAATGGCCGGCAACAGAAGATAAAAGCGCAGGTCGCGCAGCACATCGCGCCGTCGCCATTGATAGCGGTCCGTAGCCGCGGCCAGCGTGCTTGCAGCGGTTCCGGGCGGGGGCGCCTCGATCGCGGCGTTGAACGCCCGGTGTCGCGCGCTTTGGCCTTTCAATAGCCAGAGCGCCAGCGGGATCAGCCCGACGGCCAGCGCCAGCGCGATATATTCCCAGGTGGCCTGCCAGCCGATGGTGGCCATTAGGCTGACCGCCAGCAGCGGAAAAATGGCCTCTCCGGCGGCGAAGCCGAGCGATGTGAGCGACAGCGCCCGGCCCCTTGTCTGATCGAAGTAGCGCACCATTGTCGTCGCGCCGGTGTGGGTCATCAGCCCTTGACCGGAAAAGCGCAGCAGCAAAATGGCGATATAGAGATAGACCAGCGAGGATCCTGGCAGCCAAGCCATGTAAAAACTGGCGGCAATCAGCAGCGCGCAGACGGCGCTGGTGAAAAGCCGCAGGTCGAGTCGATCAATCAAGGGGCCGACCAGCAGCATCAAGGCTGCCGAGGTCAGGGTGGCCAAGCCATAGAGCGAGCCGAATTCTCCATGACTGAGATCGAAAAGCGCGCGCAGTTCGCCGGAAAACAGTGAAATGAAATAGGTCTGACCAAAGGCGGAAAAAAAGGTCACCACAAAGCCGAAAGCCAACAGGCGGGCGTTGGCGATGATGAAACTGATGTAGGCCAAGGCAAATCCAATGAGTCAATGAAACGGTGACGCGGCGCAACAGGCGATTATTTTTAGTCCCAGGGAAAGCGAAAAGCACGTCACAGCAATGATGGTGGGACAGCAAGGATGGGCCGCTGGGTCGGGGTCGGCCCAGCTTTACCTGCCGTCCGTCCCGCCGTTCGCCCGGCTTGGCGCGGCGGCGCTGACCTGAATCGGCCTCTGGTCACATGCTAGGCGAGGGAATCGGTCTGGCCCCAGTAAGCCAGGGCGGCGGCCAGTTCGGCGGCGTGAAAGTTGGCGGCTGCTTGCGGGTCGGCTTGCGGGTCGGTCTGACGAAGCCGGCCGGTGCGTTGCGCGCAGTCGAAAAAACCGGCGGCCGGCAGGCCGGTGCCGCGCTTGCTGACCACCAGCGCCGCCAAGAAAGGCCGCTCTGCGGCCAGATCTTCCCACATGGTCTGTTCCAGCGCCTGGCTGAGCTGCTGAATGATATGGGGCGGCCGAAGCGCCAGGGCCGCCGCCAGGGCCTGATAGCTGATGGTGTTTCCGGTTTTGGCGCGGGCGATCAGGATTTGTCGTAGCGGTTGGATCATGGCGCGAGCGGCTTTCAATGGGACGCGGTATTGGGCGAGAATGCGCGGCGCTTGCCGCAGCGCCAGCAGTGTTGTTCCCAGGCGCCGCTGTCAAGACGGATTGGCTTTGGCCTATTTAGGCGCGGCGTTCCTTTGCACCACTGAAGGCTTGTACCCGTGAGCACCGCTGTCAAAACTCACCAGGACCAGCCGGTTTTCGCCGCGCTGCTGATTGTAGGTAGCTATTTTTTCCTGGCTTTCCAAGACGCCTTGGTGAAGGTCATCAGCAGCGAGGTTTCGCTCTGGCAGTTCATGGTGCTGCGGGCCCTGCTCAACGGCGGGTTTTTTATTGTCATGGCGCGGCTGTTTTGGCGCGGGCAACCGCTTCGCCCCAAACGCCTCTGGGCCGTGGCGCTGCGGTGCGCCTTCCTGGTGGGCGCTTTGACGCTCTATTTTGGCGCGCTGCCGTTCCTGCCGCTGGCGGCGCTGGCCGCCGGGCTCTTCGTCTACCCACTGTTCATCGGCCTGCTTTCGGCGATCTTCCTCGGCGAGAAAGTTGGTCCCCGCCGGATTTTCGCCATTCTCGCCGGCTTGTCGGGAACCCTGCTCATTCTCAAGCCGGGCAGCGACGGCTTTTCCTATATCTCACTGTTTCCCGTAGCCGCCGGGCTTTGCTTTGCCGCCAATATCTTGACCATCCGGCGTCTCTGCCGCGCGGAGGCGCCGCTGGTGCTGGCCTATTCGGTGTCGGTCGCCTATCTGATCGTGGGCGCGATCGGCCTGCTGGGCATGACCGTCGTCGACAGCGGGCGGCTCGCCGCGGCGTGGCCCTATCTCTTTAGCGGCTGGCGCGCCTTGGACCTGTGGGTGCTGGGCATTGTTTTCGTTTGCTCCAGCATCAACTCGGTCTCCAACATCGCCATGGCCAAGGCCTACCAAAGCGCGGAGGCCAGTTGGCTGGCGCCCTTCGACTACAGCTATCTGGTTTTCGCCACGGTCTGGGGATTTGTTCTCTTTAACCAGCGGCCCGACGGCGTGATGGTCTTGGGCATGGCGATGATCGCCGCCAGCGGGGTTTATCTGGCGTGGCGCGAGAAGCAGCTTGCTCAACGCGGGCCGGGCCAAACAGGTTAGCCGGACCGCCGGACCGCCGGACCGCCGAAAGGGTCCAGTCGGCTTGCCCGCTCCGTCCGGCGCGGCAGTCTGCTGCAGACCCGCCGTCGCTAAAGGGCGGGAATCGCCGTGCTGTAGACGCCCTTGGCCTTGAGCATGTCGTCGGGGTGCGGCCAGCGTTCGTAGGCATCGCCAAGGGCGGTTTGATAGGCGTCTTCGCTGAGATCGCGCGGCAGCGCGCGGTAGCTGCGGGCGAGTTTGACCCACCAGGCCTTGGGCAGGGGAACCGCGCGCATGGCCTTGATTTCAAGCGTTTCGATGTTGCCCACCACGATTTTCACCGGCGCGCTCTGGTGATCGGGCCAATCCTTGATTTTGTCGGCGGCCCGCAATATCGCCTCCGGCTCGGGCTCCAGGCTCAGCGCCATCGGCGCGTCGAGGGTAAAGCCCTGGAATTTGGCGACGACGAACAGCAGCTGCGACGCCGGAAGAATGGCGATCTTTGCTTCGCCCTGGGTCAGCGCCCGCCGCTCTTTGCGCGAGGGGGCTTCAAGGCCGATCAGCAGCGTGAGGTCCAGCCCCCTGTCGGTTGGCAGCAGGGAGCAAAACATCCCCAGATCCAAATCGATGGGAGAGGGTTGGCCGATTTCATAGGAAAAAGTCATGGATTTGTTCTGCCAGTGGATCTGTTTTGCCGATGGATCGGCGCGCCGACGAAAAAAGGACTGACCAGGGTTACAAGCCCGCGGGCGATCTTACAAGGTCCGGGCGGCCGCGGCGCAGGGGGGGCGGGGTAAAATAGGCCGGTTTTTCTGGAACAATTCCCGAAACAATTCCCGGCACAATTCCTGGAACAACCTGGCGCCGCGTCGCTGTCCGGTTCGGCGCAATTTCGACGGCGGCGCGTCCGCGCTCAGGCAAGGGCCGTCACGCCGCCGTCCACCACCAGCTCCGTTCCGGTGATGAACGCGGCGCGGGGCGACAGCAGGAAAAGGCAGGCTTCGGCCATGTCGTCGACGGTGCCGATGCGTCCGAGCGGGATTGACCGGGCGACCTGCGCCTGGAGGTCGGCCTTGCCTTCCCAGCGGGCCTGCAGCGGCGTCATGGCCAAGCCCGGCAGCAGTGCGTTGGAACGAATGCCGTCGCCGGCGAATTGAACCGCGATGGATTTCGACAGTCGAATGACCGCCGCCTTAGACGCGCCATAGGCATCTTGCGGCTTGGGGTCGCCGCGCAATCCGTCGATCGAGGCAATGTGAACCATCGCCCCGCCGCCGGCCTTCTTCAGGTGGGGAATGGCGGCCCGGGCGGTCAGGACGTGGGACTTCACATTGATCGCCATCACCCGGTCCCAGGTTTCCATGTCCATGTCCAGGAGCGACCGGTCCCGGTCGAACCACAACACCCCCGTTGCGTTGACCAGCAGGTCGAGCCGGCCGAAGGCCTGGACCGTGGCGGTAATGGCCTGCGTGACGAAAGCTTCATCGGACAGGTCGCCCTGATAAAACCGGACGTCGGCGTCGCCGCCGGGCAAGCTGCGCGGCTGCGCCTTGAGATCGGCGGCGCCGACCCGCGCGCCGCGCGCCAGCAGTTGTTCGGCAATGCGCAAGCCCATGCCGCCGCCCGCGCCGGCCACGAACCCAACCTTGCCGGCGAATTCGCCTGCCTTGCTCATTTTTGCGACCTCTGTCCTGGTGGTTTCAGTGGGAGCCCCCCTGTACTGCACAGGACGATAGCCTGACCGGCGGCGGCGGAAAACAGCTAATCGCGGCCCGCTGGGCCTGGCGCGACGGTGTGACCAGATTCGGACGGGGAGGCCGCGAGGCCCCCCGCCCGGCGAGCGATCCGGCCGCTGCTTTAGGTTGCCAAGTTAAGCCGCCAGGGACGGCAAGCTGGGCCGCGTGGCCAGGGCCTCGGCAATGATTTCTTCGATCCGGGCGCGATGGGTCCCGGCCAGGGGCTGGCGCGGCGCCCGCACCCGGTCATTGGAGCCGAGGGCGGCCACCTCGATCAGCTTGATTTGCTGCACCAGATAGCTGCTGACGTCCAGGTCGAGCAGCGGGCGGAACCAACGATAGATCGCCAGGGCTTCCTGATGGCGTCCGGCCTTGATCAGGTTGTAGAGCGCGACGGTTTCCGCCGGCAGGGCAATGCCTGAGCCCATCACCCAGCCGACCGCGCCCATGGTCAAGGCTTCATAGGCCAGGTTGTCGACGCCGGTAAAAACGTCGTAGCGATCGCCCAGGGCATTGATGATTTCGGTGGTGCGGCGGATGTCGTCGGAGCTTTCCTTGACCGCGACGAAGCGGGGGTCGTCGGCCAGTTCCTCCAGCATCGGTGTGGTCACATCGACCCGGTAGGCGATCTTGTTGGAATAGATCATGATCGGCAGATCGGCGGCGTTGGCCACTGCGCGCAAGGTGGCGACGGTCTCGCGGCGGTCGGTGTGATAGACCATCGAGGGCACAACCATCAGGCCGTCGGCGCCGGCTTTGGCCGCCATTTCCGCCAGCTTGCACATTTCCCAGGTGGCCGCCCCGGCGACGGTCATCAGCGTCGGCTTTTCACCGCTGCTTTCCTTGCACAGCTTCATCACCTCGATGCGTTCCTCCAAGGTCAGCATCGGGCCTTCGCCAAGCGAACCGCAGGCGATCAGACCATGACAACCGGCGGCCATCTGAATGTCGAAGCAGCGCTTCATCTCGGCGGGATCGAGCGCGCCGTCCTTGGTGAATTTGGTGGTCACCGCCGGCATAATTCCGTGCCACATAGGCCTTCTCCTGTTTTGTCAGCCCCCCGTTCGAGATCACGCAGGGGCAAGCGGGTTGGTTGTGAGTTGGCCTATTTCTGGTCCGCGCCGCGCGCTTTGTCAACATCTGATATATCAATTATCCGACAATCGTGAATTGAAGACCGCCGCAAGCGCGCGGCGCCGGCGCGAGACGGGCATGGACTGGCATGGGCGTGACGTAAGCTTGGCGCGGGCTTGGGGCGGGGTGGTCAGAAGGCGGTTAGAAGGCGGTGGCGCCGCGTGCGATGCCGGACAGATAGTCCATCAGATTGCGCATCGACTCTTCGGCTGCCTGTCTGTCCTGGCGCTCAATGGCGCGCATAACCTTGACGTGGTGCTCGGCCGACTCCTCGGGTCCGTCCTTGGCGCCAAACCGGAACCAGAAGCGGCGGGCGTGGGTTTGAAGCGGCGCTAGGGCGCTGCTGATAAAACGGTTGGGGCAGGCGTCACGCAGAATCTCGTCGAACGCCTTGTCGGCTACCAAAAATCCCTTGGTGTCCTTCTCGCGGGCCCGGCTCAGCATCCGCTCGGCGCAGTCGGCCAAGGCTGTTTGGCTGTTTTCATCGGCATAGAGGGCGACCGAGCGGGCCAGCAGCGGCTCCAGCACCGTGCGTGGCTCCATGATCAGGCGGTAGTCTTCGGCGCGGATGTCGGCGATTTTGATGCCGGAACGCGGGCGCACCTCAATCAGGCCATCGGTTTGGAAGCGCTGGATGGCTTCGCGCACCGGGGTTCGCCCCAAGCCGACACGTTCGATCAGCTGCTTTTCCGTCACCACGCTGCCCGGCTTGAGCTCCAGGGTGACCAGCTGTTCCTCCAGGAACAAATAGGCCTGATGGGTCTGAGACAGAGGGGGTTTCGCCATAGTTTGGGTCCTGCTGTTGCGCCCGGGCCAGCCGGAAAGTAAGAGGTGTTTAGATATATCAGCGCTTGACAGCTTGCAAATATTTGGTGATATATCATGAATATATCAAAAAAATTGACCGGTGGGAAAACCCTCCGGCAACAGCGGAAAACAAGGTTTTGGGCCGCCTCGTCGCAGCTATCGTCGTGTTAAAATGACTTTCTGTGGGCGCCCGGGACGGGTTCGGTCAACGGCGGCGCTTGGACCCGGTTGGACCCGGTTGGGCCGGCTTGGACTCGCTTCGATCTGGGGAGATGCCGCACCGCCTTCATCTCCGTGGCTTTTTTTCAAGGTGGTGGAACATTGGGGATGCACATGACTGGCAAGACCAAGAAGCTCTCGACACTCACCCTTCGGACCGCCCTGGGCGGCCTGGCCCTCGGTATGGCGTTGGCGGTCAGCGCACAGGCCGCGGAAGTGACCTGGCGGATGCCGGCTTCCGTGCCCGAAGGCTCGTTTTTCTATCAAAACTTCATGCAGCGCTTTGCCGACAATGTCGGCAGCATCACCGGTGGCGAGGTTGAGATCCAGCCGTTCGGCGCCGGAGTGCTGGTTCCGGCCTTTAAAGTCTACGAGGCCGTTCAAGACGGTGTGGTGGAGGCGGGGCATTCGACCCCTTCCTATCTGGTCAATCAGGACCCCACCAACGCCGTTTTCGCCTCCTTCCCGGGCGGCATGTCCGGCGAGGCAACTCTGACCTGGCTTTATGACGGCGGCGGCGCGGCGAAGCTCTCGGCCTTCCGTGAAAAGGAAATGGGCCTGCACTCGCTGGTGGTGGGCGTGGGGACCAGTGAGGTCTTGGCCCACTCGAACAAAAAAATCACCGAGTTGAAGGACTTCGAAAACCTGAAGTACCGGACGTCCGGGGCCTGGGCGGCGGTGTTGAAAGAGAACCTCAAGGGCGTGCCCACCGTGGTGCCGCCGGGGGAAATCTATACCCTGCTGCAGCGCAAGGGCGTCGACGCCATCGAATGGGCCACTCCGGGGTCGAACATCTCGGAAGGCTTTCATGAAGTTGCGCCTTACATGATCTTTCCGGGCGTGCATCAGCCGACCTTCGTTTGGGAAGTGGTGGTGAAGCAGGAGACCTGGGAGGCGCTGTCGGCCGAGCTGCAAAAGAAAATCGAGCTGGCCGCCAAGCTGACCACCTATGAAAGCTACACCTACTTCCTCAATGCCGACATGCAGGCGATGGAAGACTACGCCAAGACCAAGGTTGAGATGATCGAACTGAAGCCGGACGTGGTGGCCGAGCTGCGTGAACTGGGTCGAGACTGGGCAAAGAAAAAGGCCGAGGAAAAGGCGCAGGCCGGTGACGAAACCATGCAGAACATCCTGCGCGACTATCTGGCGTTTCAGACGCGCTGGACCGCCGGGTCCAAGTACCTGATTCGCGACGGCAACTGAGCTGTTACCGAGGGGATGGTCGGCGGCGTCGCCGACCATCCCCCTTGCGCTGTGCATGACAGTTCCGGCGGGCCCGATGAAATTTCTCCTTTCCTTGATCAATCGCCTGGCAACGCTGTCCGGCGCCCTGGCCATCGTGATGCTGCTGTTGCTGGTGGTGTCGATGATCTACGAAGTTTTCGCGCGCTACGTCTTTGATGCGCCGACGCTTTGGGCCTTTGATATTTCCTACATGCTCAATGGCGCGCTGTTTTTGATCGGCTCCGCCTTTGCCCTGCGCGCCGACGCCCATGTGCGCATTGACTTTCTCTCGACCCGCTTTCCCCCGCGCACCCAGCAGCTGTTCAACGGGCTGGTCTACCTGCTGGTGCTGTTGCCGATCTTCGGCCTCTTTACCCAGGTTGCCATCGGCAAGGCCTGGCGCGCCTTCATGCGGGGCGAGGTGGAGATGGTCTCCCCCTGGGCACCGCTGGTCTGGCCGTTTTACGGCGCCATCGCCCTGGGGCTGCTGCTGCTGACCTTGCAGCTTTTCGCCGAGGCGCTGGCCTTTCTGTCCGGCGCCAAGTCGCCGGGCAGCAGCGGCGGTGAATTGGCCGATGTGACGCCGGTCGACCTGCAAGCGAACAACGAGGAGACGCGGTAGCATGACGCTCGCGCCCCTATTCATGTTTCTCGGGCTGTTCGCGCTGGTGTTCGCCGGCCTTCCGGTGGCCTTTTCGCTGATCATCGTGGCGGTGGGCTTTGGCTTTTTCGCCTTTGGCGATCTGATTTTTCTGCAGCTCTATGGGGCGATTCTCACCACCGCCTCCAATTTTACCCTGGCGGCGATCCCGCTCTTTGTCCTGATGGGGGCGCTGCTTGAGCAGACCGGCATCGCGCTGCGGCTTTTCAAGGCGCTCCAGCTCTGGTTCGGGCGGTTGCCTGGGGGCTTGGCGGTGGCCACCATCGCCATGTGCGCGGTTTTCGCGGCGGCCTCCGGGGTTGTCGGGGCGGTGGAGATCGTGGTCGGCATGATGGCGATTCCGGCCATGCAGCGGTCGCGCTATGACCTGGGGCTGACGGCCGGGACGATCTGCGCCGGCGGTTCGCTGGGGACGATCATTCCGCCCTCAATCGTGGTGGTGATCTATGCGTCGATCGCCCAGCTTTCCATCGGACAGCTTTTCGCCGCCTCGATCCTGCCGGGCGCCTTGATGGTGTTCTTTTTTGTCGGCTATGTGATTTTACGCTGCTGGCTGCGCCCCGAAGCCGGGCCGCCCCTGCCGGCGGCGGAGTTGGCGCTGCCGCTGTCGGAAAAGCTGGTGGTCACCTTGAAGGCGCTGGTGCCGCCGCTGCTGTTGATCGTGGCGGTGTTGGGCAGCCTGCTTGCCGGGGTGGCCTCGCCCACCGAGGCGGCGGCCGTCGGGGCGCTGGGAACCTTCCTGCTGGCGCTGGTGATGAAGGAATTGACCCAGAAGGCCTTTCTGTCGGCCTTGGCGGTGACCATCCGGGTTAGCTGCATGATCATGCTGATCGTGGTGGGCGGCACCATGTTCACCAGCATTTTCACCGTGACGGGCGGCGGCGGGCTGGTGCGCGATCTGGTCGCCGGCCTGGGGGTCGGGCCCTATGGCGTCGTCGCGGTTTTTCTGCTGATCGTGTTCGTCGCCGGTTTCGTGCTCGACTGGATTTCCATCGTGCTGATCTGCGTGCCGATCTTCACCCCGGTTATCAAGATGCTCGGGATCGATCCGATCTGGTTCGCGGTTTTGGTGATGGTGGTCATTCAGACCTCCTACCTGACCCCGCCGATGGCCCCGTCGATCTTCTATCTGAAGTCCATCGCGCCGCCGTCGATGACCTATGGACACATGTACCGCGGGGTGATTCCCTTCGTGCTGGCCCAACTGGCGGTGCTGGTCGTGGTGCTGCTCTGGCCCGCCGTCGCCACCTATCTGCCGTCCATCCTGGTGGGCCTCTAGCCTGTGATCGACCCGCCAGGCCGGGTTGTGCGATCCAGCGCGGGCGGTTACAGCCCCCGCGCCCATTCCGGCCGCAAATCGGCCTGCTCCGGCGCGGCGAGGGCGGTTCGAACCTGCGCCAGCAACCGCGGCTTGTCCTTGTTCAGCACGCCGGCCAGGGTCAGATAGTTGGAGGCGTGGTTGGAGCGGAAAATAGTTTTTTCCAACTCCAGCTTTTCCATCATCAGGGCCATTTCCTGGAACAGTCCCGGCAGGTCCTGTTCGATAAAGCCCTTGTCCGACGGAAAGGCCTGGGCAAAGCGCGCGCTGCCGCCGGGAAAGGTCACCACCAGGGTGGAGAGAAAATTCGGCTGCCCCTCGTTCATCAGGCGGGCTGAATTGAGGGCATGTTGCTCCCAATGGTGCTGGCCGCCCAGCCCGTTCAGGATCATCACCGAGGTTTTCATGCCGGCGGCCTTGGCCTTGGTCAGGGCCAAAAGCGAACTCTGGAAGGTTTCGCCCTTGTCGATCCAGTCCAGCAGTTGATCGTCGCCGGTTTCGCAGCCGACATAAATTTGCTTCAGCCCCAGGGCAACCAGCTGCTCCAGGTCGGCTATCGACTTGTTTTTGACATTGCGGGGCAAGCAGTAGGCCGAGACGCGCCGCACGCTGGGCAGGTGGCGGCGCACCGCTTCCAGGATCGCCACCAGTCGGCGCGGCGAAAGCGTCATGGCGTCGCCGTCGGCCAGGAATACCCGCTCGAAGGGATAGCCGCTGGCCGCCAGCGCGTGCAGTTCGGCTTCGATGTCGTCATGCGGCTTGGGACGGAAGGCTTTCTGCGGCGCGGTGTACATTTCGCAGAAGGTGCAGTTGTTCCACGAGCAGCCGTTGGTCACCTGAAGAATGAGCGACCGGGCCTCGCTGGGCGGCCGAAAGAGAGGCTGGATATAATTCAGCATGGCGCGGGTTTGATCTTTCTTGTTCTATCGGTCGTTACGGCGTTACCTGCCTGATTGCGATGTACCCTAACCTATGTCGGCAGCCCCGGCACGCAAGAGAAAAGATCTTGCCCGCGGCCGGCGCGGCGTTCCGGAAAGCGGGCGCCCTGAACCAAGAGGCGACCCCGGACCCATGCGCAGGCTCTATCATCCTTCCGTCTATGCCGATGACCAGCCGGTGGAAAGCTACTGGGAAGCCACCGCCCCGGAGATGACAGAGCCCTGCGCGCCCTTGCAGGGGACGCAAAGCTGCGAGGTGGCGATTATCGGCGGCGGCTACACCGGCCTTTCCGCGGCCTTGCATCTGGCCCGCGATCATGGCGCCGACGTGCGCTTGCTCGAAGCCGGCTATCTGGGCTGGGGGGCGTCCGGCCGCAATGGCGGCTTTTGTTGCCTTCCCGCCGCCAAGCTTTCCATCGCGCGGATGATCAAAACCTACGGCCGGGAGGAGACGGCGCGCTTTTTCGACAGTCAGCAGGAGGGGGCGCGGCTGAATGAACAGCTGGCGCTGTCGGAAGGCTTTGACTTCGACAAGACCGGCGACGGCAACTGGGAGGTGGCCCACCGCGCCAAGGCCTTTGACGATCTGAAGGTCTACGCGCGGGCGCTGTCGCAATTCGGGATCAAAACCAAGCTCTACAGCGCCGCGGCCTTCCGTGAGGTGGGTCACGAGTCGCGCGAGCAGTTCGGGGCACTGCACATCGACTATGGCTATGGCCTGCATCCGTTAAAATTCGCCCGCGGGCTGGCCGATGCGGCGATCCGGCGCGGCGCCAAGCTTCATCCCAACAGCCGGGTGGCGCGGTGGCGTGGGGATGGCGGCAAACATCGCCTGAGCTGCGCCAATGGCGCCGAGTTGCTGGCCGACCGGGTGATCGTCGCCACCAACGGTTTCACCCGCGAAGACCTGCATCCCGGCTTTGCCGGCCGGACCGTGCCGGCGCTGTCCAACATCGTGGTGACGCGCCAGATGAGCGACGCCGAGGTGGCGGCGCAGGGTTTCATCACCCAAAATCCGATCTGCAACACCCGAAACCTGCTGTTTTACTATCGCCTGCTGCCGGACCGGCGTCTGCTGTTCGGCGCGCGCGGCGATATGACCGGCAAACCCCAAGACAGCCGGAAAATGGGCGATTGGATGATCCGGCGCTTGTATGAGGTTTTCCCCGGGTGGCAGGGCCTGGAGATCGACTACTTTTGGCGCGGCTTGGTGTGCATGACCTATCGACGCACGCCCTGTCTGGGGCGGCTTGCGGAAGATGACAGCGTGCTGTTCGCCTTCGGCTACCACGCCAATGGGGTGAATACCGCGCCTTGGGCCGGGCGCGAGGTGGCGAAGTTGGCGGTCGGCGCGGGCCCTGGGGAAGCGGCCCTGCCGGCGCTGCTGCGCGGCCTGTCCGGCAAGGTGCCGCTGCCGTCCTTGCGGCGACTGGCGCTGCGGGCGGCCTACCTGGGCTACCGGCTGAAGGATGATTTCCTATAGCGGGTGAAAGAGGGGGCGCGCCGCTTTCCGGGCTCCAGCGCCGCTGGCCGGTCCGGTGGTGGCCAAGCTGGGCCGTGGCGGGCGCTGTGCCATCTTGCCCCGGTTGATTGCGCGCCCGCAAACGCCGATCTTCAGGGGGTAATTCTTGAGGGAGCCGATGGCGCAGGACCGCCGGCTTGGAAAAGCCAAAACAACAGGGTAAAGAACGGGTAGTGTCGGCGCAGGAATGGTGTCAACGGGGCGCGCTTGCCCCCCAGCGCCTTGGGATCAAGCGCGCTATTGGAGAGAAAGAGGGAAGATGGATTTTTCGCGAATTAGACCTCGGGAACAGGGCTTTGACCCCGAACGTTTGGCGCGCATCGGCGCGTGGCTGCAACGCTACATCGATGCCGGGAATATTCCCTGCGGCCAGGTCCTGATCTCTCGGCAGGGCGAGCCGGTGTGGTTCGAAAATCGCGGTTATCTGGATGTCGAGGAACGCCGACCGCTGCAGCGGGACAGTATTTTCCGGATCTATTCGATGACCAAGCCGATCACTGTGGTTGCCGCCTTGACGCTGCTGGAGGAAGGTCGGCTTGGTTTGGGCGATCCGGTTGCGCAATATCTGCCCGAACTGTCGGATCTGACGGCGGCGGTTGCCGGCGATGTTCCCGACCTCGAAACCGAGGCGGTGCGCGAACCGCTGACCATTCGAAACCTGATGATGCACACCGCCGGCTTCACCTACGGGGTCTTTGGCGGAAACACCCCGATTGCCGAGGCTTATCGCGCCGAGCATTTGGATTTCTTCCCCGACAGTCCCAGCAACGCCGAGATTATCGCCAGGCTGGCCAAGGTGCCGTTGATGCACCAGCCCGGCGCGCGCTGGAGCTATGGAATCTCCATCGACGTCTTGGGCGTGGTGCTGGAGCGGATCACCGGGCAGACCCTGGGCGAGATTTTCCAGCAACGGGTGTTTGACCCGTTGGGGATGGTCGACAGTTCGTTTGAATTGCCGGCGGAAAAGGCCAGCCGCTTCGCCACGCTGTACGCCCGCGACCCGAAAACCGACGGTATGGTGCTGAGCGACAAGGGCAGCACGTCGAAATATCTGAAGAAAGTCGACTGCCGCTCCGGCGGCGGGGGTCTGCAATCCACCCTGGCCGACTACTGGCGCTTTGCCGAGATGTTGCGCTGCGACGGGGCGTACGAAGGCCGGCGTATTCTGGCGCCGAAAACCGTGGAGTTGATGACCAGCAATCATCTGGAAGGCGACCTGGCGGCGATGGGGCAGAAAACCTTCAGCGAGACCAACTTTGAAGGCGTGGGATTTGGCCTGGGGGTTTGGGTGATGGTGAACCCGGCCCGCGCCGGCTTGATGACCTCGCCCGGCGAGTTCGGTTGGGGCGGGGCGGCCAGCACGGTCTTCTGGGTCGATCCGCTGGAGGAGGTTTCGGCGCTCTTCCTGACCCAGTTGGTTCCCTCGGACAGCTACCGGCTGCGCGCCGAGCTGCGCAATCTGGTTTATCAGGCGATGATCGACTGATTGCCAGCCGTCGTCGATCGGGGGCGCGCCGATTTTCACGCCTGCCGATCCTTCGCATCCGCCCTCCGCAGCCAAGGGTCGGCCCGCCAAGGCAGGGCGGGGGGACGCGGGGTTGGCGCGGAAAGACAAGAGCAAGGAAAGACAAGCATGGTATTGAGCAACACGCGGGCCCTGGTGTTGTTTTCAGGCGGTCAGGATTCGGCCACCTGTCTGGCCTGGGCGTTGGATCGCTTCGCCGAGGTGGAGACCATTGGCTTTAGCTATGGTCAACGGCACGCCGTCGAGTTGACCTGCCGCAAGGCGGTGGTTGACGGGCTTTTGGCGGCGGTGCCGGCCTGGCGCCAGCGCCTGGGGGCGGACCACAGCATCGACCTGTCTTCGCTCGGCGACCTCAGCCAGACGGCGCTAACCCGCGAGGCGCAGATCGAATTTGAAAGCACCGGCCTGCCCAATACCTTCGTGCCGGGGCGCAACCTGCTGTTTTTTACCTATGCGGGGGCGCTGGCCTATCGCCGGGATATCCGCCATTTGGTCGGCGGGATGTGTGAAACCGACTATTCGGGTTATCCTGACTGTCGCGACGATACGCTCAAGGCGCTGCAGGTGACCCTGGGTCTGGGCATGGATCGGTCTTTTGTCGTTCAGACGCCGCTGATGTGGCTGGACAAGGCTGGCACCTGGCAGTTGGCCGAGGATCTTGGCGGCCCGGCGCTGGTCGAGGTGATCCGCAAGGAAAGCCACAGCTGCTACCTGGGCAACCGGGAGCAGGAGCGGGCCTGGGGCTACGGCTGTGGCCACTGCCCGGCCTGCGCGTTGCGCGCCGAGGGATGGCGGCGCTATCAAACCCTACGCGACGCACCGGCCTGAAGGGGCCAAAAGCATGACCTACAGCGTCAAGGAGATCTTCTTCACCCTGCAGGGCGAGGGCGCCAACGCCGGTCGTCCGGCGGTGTTTTGCCGCTTTTCCGGTTGCAATCTTTGGTCCGGCCGCGAGGTTGATCGCGCCGGCGCGGTGTGCCGGTTCTGCGATACGGATTTTGTTGGCGTCGATGGGCCGGGCGGCGGCAAGTTCAAGACCGCCGAGGATCTGGCCGAGGCGGTGGCGCAAGGCTGGCTTAACGGCCGGTCGGGCGAAAGCCCGTCGGAGCGGGCGGCGCGCTTTGTGGTTTGCACCGGCGGCGAACCCGCCTTGCAGTTGGACGGCGCGCTGGTCGCGGCCTTGCATGCGCGCGGCTTCACCATCGCCGTCGAGACCAATGGAACGCTGCCGTTGCCCGTGGGGGTGGATTGGATCTGCGTCAGTCCGAAAGCCGACAGCCAACTGGTGATTACCCGGGGTCAGGAACTGAAGCTGGTGTTTCCCCAGACCGACGCGGCGGCCCAGCCGGCGCGGTTTGAGAACCTCGACTTCGAGCACCATTTCCTGCAGCCCTTGGACGATCCGCAACAGCCGCGCCATATCCAAACCGCCACCGCCTATTGTTTGGCCCATCCGCGCTGGAAGCTGTCCTTGCAGACCCACAAGATGATCGGTATTCCCTAAACCAACCCGATTCGCTCCGGTTGGACCACCTCTAGGGCCGCCGAAAAGCCGCGCCCGCTCATCGTTTCAGCCAAGAGAACCGCCATGACCCAGTATCTCATTACCCGCAGGATCGGTATCGATGCCGGCCATCGGATCATGGCGCACAGTTCCAAGTGTCGGCACCTGCACGGGCATCGCTATGAGGTTGAGGCCACCTGTCGCGCGCAGCGGCTGCATGAAAGTGGCGAGCAGACCGGCATGGTGCTCGACTTCGCCTTTCTCAAGGAGGAGATGATGGCGGTGATCGACGCGCCCTGCGACCACGGCTTCATCGCGCAGCTGGCCGACGGGGACCTGCTGGAAATGTTCTGCCCGCTTGCGACCGACTTCATGCCCTGGCTGGCTGGTCTCAACCGGGAGGTCGAACAGCAGGGCTTCGCCTGCACCGATCACACCCGCCTGGGAACCAAGCTCTATGTGGTTCCCTTTACCCCGACGGCGGAGGAGTTGGCCCACCATTGGTACGAGCGGCTGGCGCCGGCGGTAAACAAGCGCAGCGACGGCATCGCCGAGCTGGCCCGCCTTCGGGTTTGGGAAACGCCGAACAACTGGGCCGAAGCCGGCGAACCCGCCGCCTGATCCGGCAGGATCGCCAACGCCCCCGGGGTCGCGGCTGGCCGGCTCAGGCGGGGGAGATCAGATGCAGGTAGGAGCCCATCACCCGGCCGACCCGCAGGCCAGCCTCGCCCAAGCTTTGATCCTCCGCATCCCGGATCGCGAACAGCCGCGCCGCGTCGCCTTCCTGCAGGATCGAGGCGTAGTGGAACTCGTGGCCGCGCAGGTGCCTTGTTTCGGTGGCGTCGGCCAGCCAGGGCGTCTTCGGCAGCACCTGAATTTTCCGATACCCCAGGTGGCGTCGACGCTGGGCAAAAGAGGTGGTCAGCGGCAGCAGCCCGGCCATGGCGTGGTGGACGCCCTCGGCGTCGATCAGTCCGCGGCCCAAGGTCATGAAGCCGCCGCACTCGCCATAGATCAGTTTTTCCTGCTGGGCGGCTTGCCGGAGGCCGGAAAGAAAGCGCCGATTGCCGGCCAGGCGGGCGCCGTGCAGTTCAGGATAGCCGCCCGGCAGATAGATCGCATCGGCCTGGGGATCGGGGGCCTGGTCCGCCAGGGGCGAAAAGAATGTCAGCGCGGCGCCGGCCCGCCGCCAGCCGTCGAGCAGATGGGGATAGGCAAAGGCAAAGGCCTGATCACGGGCGACGGCGATGCGCTGACCCAGCGGCGGAAGGCCGAGCGGCGCGGGCCTCGGCCGACCGGCCCCGTCTGCCGGGATCGTGGCCGGCGGGGTCTGGGCCGGGGCTGCGGGCGGGCGGGCCAAGGCGCGCAGCAGGGCGAGATCCAGTCGGCCGGCCAGTCTTTCCGCCGCTTGATCGAGATAGCGTTCCAAATCTTGGTGTTCGCCGGCCTGCACCAAACCCAGATGGCGCCCCGGCAAGGCCAGGTCGGCCTGCCGGGGCAGGGCGCCGATGATCGGCAGCCCCACCGGGGCCAGCGCGCGGCGCAGCAGGTTTTCGTGCCGCGGCGAGCCGACCCGGTTGAGGATCAGTCCGGCCACCCGGCAGGCGCTGCGATGCCGGGCAAAGCCTTCCACCAGGGCCGCGATGGATTGGGATTGGGCGGCGGCGTCGATCACCAAAATCACCGGAAGCCGAAACCGCGCGGCAAGATCGGCGGTTGAGCCGGTGCCATCGGCCGCGCCGTCGAACAGCCCCATCACGCCCTCGACCACCACCAGGTCGGACTGCGCGCACTGCTGGCGCAGCAAGTCCTGCAGCAGCGCGGTCGGCATGGCCCAGGGGTCCAGGTTAAGGCAGGGCTTGCCGGACGCCGCGGCATGAAAACAGGGGTCGATATAGTCGGGTCCGACCTTGGCCGAGGCGACCGAAAGACCGCTGTTGGCCAAGCGGCGCAGCAGGGCCAGCGTGACGGTGGTCTTGCCCGAGCCCGATGCCGGGGCGGCGATGACAAGCGTCGGGGTCTGGGGCATTGCGGGTCCGGCGGATGGGGGGGCGCTCGGCGTGGGAATCGGCATTGAGGTCAGGCGCTGTCGGTGAGACGGCGGGTGCCCAGGGGATCCGCGGTCAAGACCTTGTCGCGCAGTGCGCCGTGCCAATCCAAGGCCGCGCGCAGCGGCACCACGCCGCCGACCACCACTAAGGCCGGCGGCTGCATCCCGCGCCGCCTCACCGCTTCGGCGGCCTGGCCCAAGGTGGTTTCCAGCACCGTCTGGTCCGGCAGCGAGGCGTTGGTGATCACGGCCACCGGTTCGTCGGCGGCGCGGCCGTGGGCCATCAGCTTTTCGGTGATTCCGGCCAGATGCTTGATCGCCATGTAGAGCACCAGAACCTGAGATCCTTGGGCCAAAGCCGACCAATTGATCGCCCCCGGCAGGGCGCCGCTTGAGTCATGGCCGGTGACAAAGGTGACCGACTGGTTCACCTCGCGGTGGGTCACCGGTATGCCGGCGTAGGCCAGGCCGCCGATGCCGGCGGTGATGCCGGGCACAACGCGGAAGGCGACGCTGTGTTCCACCAAGGAAAGGCCCTCTTCGCCGCCACGGCCAAAGACGAAGGGATCGCCGCCCTTCAGCCGCAAAACCCGCTTGCCCTGCTGCGCCAGTTCCACCAGCCGCAGCGAAATATCCTTTTGCCGCGCCGAGGGGCGGCCGCCGCGCTTTCCCGCATATTCCAGCGCGCAGTCCGGTCGGGCCAGCTTCAGGATCGAGTCGTTGACCAGGGCGTCATAGACGATAACGTCGGCCTGCTGCAGCCCTTGCACGGCCAGCAGCGTGAGCAAGCCCGGGTCGCCGGGACCCGACCCCACCAGCCAAACCGAACCGGGCTCAAAGGTTGCGAGATTGATGTTGTTCATGTCCATGGCGCAGCGCTTTTCATCTAGACCTGGAGTCGGATCGGTTTACAGGCAATCACGCCGTGATCTGGTTAAACCGCGACTCTGTCCTGGGCGATCACACTCGGGTGTGTGGCGTTAACTTACCGGCAGCGACGGGCTTTTGACCAGGGCCGCGACAGGCCGCGCGCGGTCTTTGTTCCGCGCCGGCGGTGGCGGGTGGGCGGATGGAAATTTTAGCGGATATTCTGACCTTTCTTGTCTCGTCATCGACCGGTAACAGCCCTATAAGAAACCATGGCTCGTAAACCCGCAGGTCCTCTGCGGCGCGGTTGGACGACGGGCGCCTGCGCCACCGCCGCCACCCACGCCGCCTACCACGCTCTGGTCACCGGGGAGTTTCCCGATCCTGTCTCTATTGTCTTGCCCAAAGGCGACCAGCCAGCCTTCGCTTTGGCCTATCAAGGCAAAAGCCGGGGCAATCCGGCGACCTGGGCGCAGGCCGGCATTATCAAGGACGCCGGGGACGATCCGGATGTCACCCATGGCGCACTGGTGATCGCGAAGGTGACCGCGCGCGCGGCGGGCGCGGGTCTGTCTTTTGTCGCGGGCGAAGGGGTGGGAACGGTGACCCTGCCGGGGCTGCCGATTGAACCGGGCCAAGCGGCGATCAATCCGGTGCCGCGCCGTTTGATGACCGAGCAGATCGACAGCCTGGCGGCGGCGCTGGGCGGTCCGCGCGACGTGAAAATAACGATTTCCATCCCCGGCGGCGAGAAGCTGGCGCAGCGCACTTGGAATCCGCGCCTGGGAATCGTCGGCGGCCTGTCGATCCTGGGCACCACCGGCGTGGTCCATCCGTTTTCCTGCGCCGCTTGGATTCATTCCATCCATCGCGGGATCGACGTGGCGAGGGCGATCGGTTTGACCCACGTCGGCGGGGCCACCGGGTCAACCTCGGAGGCTGTCATGCTGGCGCGCCACGCCTTGCCCGAGGTGGCGGTGTTGGATATGGGCGATTTTGCCGGCGGTCTGCTGAAATATCTGCGCGCCCACCCGATCGCGCGCCTGACCCTGGCTGGCGGATTTGCCAAGATGACCAAGCTGGCGCAGGGATTCATGGACCTGCATTCAGGGCGCTCGCAAGTCGATTTCGACTGGTTGGCGGCGCGGCTTGCGGCGTTGGGCGCAAGCCCGGACCAGCAAGACCTGGCGCGCCGGGCCAATACCGCCAACCAGGTGTTGGGCCAGTCCCGCGAGCTGGGTCTGCCGTTGGGACAGTTGGTTGCGGACCAGGCGCGCGCCTTTGCGCTGGAGCTGTTGCGGGGGGCGGCGGTGGAGGTTGAAACCCTGGTGATCGACCGCAAGGGCCAGCAGGTGGGCCTGGCCGGCGCGCTGCCGCCCTATCGGGCGGTGAAATCGACGGCGGAAAATGAAAGACGGGCCAGATGATCAAGTCGCTGCTTATTCTCGGCGGTACGGGCGATGCCTTCAACTTGGCCCAGATGTTGGCGAAGGAGCGGCCGAAACTGCGTGTTATCACCTCGCTGGCGGGCCGCACCGATCAGCCCCGTCTGCCGGCGGGCGAGGTGCGCCGGGGCGGGTTTGGCGGCCCGGAAGGGCTTTGCGCCTATCTGGTGGCGGAAGGGATCGGGGCCATGGTGGACGCCACCCATCCCTTCGCCGCCCAAATTTCCAGCCATGCGGTGACGGCGGCCAGCCAGGCCGCGCTTCCCCTGGTGCGGCTTGACCGACAACCTTGGACCCCCGAGGCGGGTGATATCTGGGTCGAGGCTCAAAACCTAGAGGAGGCGTCGGAGCTGCTGCCGCAAGGCGCGCGGGTCTTTTTGACCGTCGGACGGCAGGAACTGGCCGCCTTTTCCCACCGCAGCGATTGCTGGTTCCTGGTGCGGCTGGTCGATGCGCCTCAGGAACCGCTGCCCTTTGGTCGCTATGAGGTGGTGCTGGGGCGCGGACCTTACCGGCTGAAGGAGGAAACCGCCCTGCTGGCGCACCACGGCCTGGAGGTGCTGGTGACGAAAAACAGCGGCGGGGTTGCCGCCAGCGCCAAGCTGATGGCGGCGCGGCATGCCGGATTGCCGGTGGTGATGGTTGCCCGACCCCATCTTCCCGCCTGCAACAGCGTCACCAGCCTGGAGGCGATTTTGCCATGGCTCGATCAGATCTAGCTCCGATCGATGTGGAGACAAACGCTTCGCGCGCTCACTCAGCGGTCACGCCGCCTCCGGTGCTGAGCGACCCGGCCTTTTTCTTCGGCCGCAGCACATGCACCTTGTCGGCGTCATAGAGCGCTGAATCGGTAAAGTCCTCGGATCCCAGCGCCGGTCCCACCAGAATCAGCGCCGTGCGGGTCAGCTTGGCCTGGCGGGCCTGCTCGCGCATGTCGGCCAGGGTGGTGCGGATGATCTTTTCATCGGGCCAGCCGATGCGATAGGCAATAACGGCGGGACAGTCCGCGCCATAGAGCGGCGACAGTTCCTCGGCGATGCTGCGCAGATTACGAACCGAAAGATGGATCGCCAGCGTCGCGCCGGAACGGCCCAGGGTGGTTAGATCCTCGCCAGCGGGCATGGATGAGGATTTCATCGCCGTGCGGGTCAGAATAATCGTCTGGGCGACGTCGGGCAGGGTCAGTTCCTGGCCCAGGCGGGCGGCGGCGGCGGCGAAGGCCGGCACCCCGGGGGTAACGTCGTAGGCAATGCCCAGGGCCTTGAGGTGGCGGATCTGCTCGGCGATGGCGCCGTAGATCGAAGGATCGCCCGAATGGACCCGGGCCACGTCCAGGCCCGCCTGGTCGGCGGCGACGATCTCAGCCACGATCTCTTCCAGGTTCATCGGCGCGGTATCCAGCACCCTGGCCCCGGCCGGCGCGGCGGTGACAATTTCCGCGGGAACCAGCGATCCGGCGTACAGACAGACCGGACAGCTCTCGATCAGCCTTAGCCCGCGCACGGTAATGAGGTCGGGGGCGCCGGGACCGGCCCCGATGAAGTGAACGGTCATGGAGTCTGTTCCTTTTGTGGGGTGGGTTGTACGGCGGGGCGCGGGGCTGGCGCGATTTGTTCGCTCTGGATCTCGGCCTGCACCTCGGCGTGCTTTTTGGCGTAGCCCCGGGGGGTATAGACCCAAAGCCGATCATCCTGCTGGTGATGGCTGCGCGGCACGCAGCGGGTTTGGCGGTTGCCCACCAGCACCAGGGTCAGCATGTCGACCTCGTCAATGTCCAGGCTGGCCAGGGTGCGGTGTCGAACCTGTTCCGTCGGGCGGCCCAGGTTGGACGCCAGGATCACCGGCGTGTCGCCCGGGCGGTGGGTGAGCAGCACCTCTTTGGCGTAAGCCAACTGCGTGCGCCGTCGCTTTGACACTGGATTGTAGAAGGCGACGATGAAGTCGCCCTCGGCGCAGGCCCGCAGACGCTGCTGAATGGTTTCCCACGGCGTCAGCAGGTCGGAAAGCGAAATGGTGCAAAAGTCATGGGCCAGCGGCGCGCCGACCCGCGCGGCGGCGGCCTGCAGCGCTGAAATGCCAGGCGTGACCGCGATGTCGACCCGCCGCATGGCGTCCCAGGAGGGGTCGTCGCGGTAGTGATCCAGCAGCTCGAAAACCAGGGTGGCCATGGCGTAGATGCCGGCATCGCCGGAGGAGACCAGCGCGACGTTTTTGCCCTGCGCGGCCAGCTTTAAGGCGTAGTCGGCCCGTTTTTCCTCGTCGCCGAGGGGAAAGTCATGGCGGGTTTTTCCGGCGATGACAGGTCCCAGGATATCGAGATAGAGCCCGTAGGCCACCAACTCATCCGCTTCGGCCAGAAACTGGGTCGCTTCGGGCGTGCGCCAGCCGGCTTGCCCCGGGCCAATGCCGACGATGGTCAGCCGTCCGCGTGGTCGACCGATTTCGCTCGGGTTCAGCGGGGCGGCGGCGCGGGCCACCGCGCAGGTCGCCTTGGCGTTTTTTTGCTTCGGCAGAATCAACGCGCCCGCGTCGCCCACCGCCGCCAGCGCGGCCCCTTCGCTGACGCCGTGACAGCCGACTTCGGCGAACACCACCTCGGAAGGCTGGGCCAGCCGATCCTTCTCGGCCTCCAGCGCGGCGGCGGGAAAAAAGCGCGCCGGAACGCCCAGGTGCGCCGCCAGCGCGTGCACCGCGGCTTCATCGGCCTTGAGATCCAGCGAGGTGACACAGGCGATTGACTGCGGGGCCAGCCCGGCCTCGGCCAGCGCCTTTTCCACCAGCGCGATCAACGCGTCGGCGGGGCAGTTTCTTTCGCAGCCGACGCCAAGCGCCAAGGTCGCCGGGTGATAGATCAGGGTTTGCGGGTCGCCCGCCTGCGCCCGGTCGGTGACCCGCGCGGTGATCGGCGCGGTCGCGGCAAGCGGCAGCCGGCTGTTGCTCAGCCAGGGGGCGTCGCCCTCCAGGGTCAGCGCCGCGCCGGCCAGCAGGGCGGCCATGACGGATTTGGCGTCGTTGGGATTGCCCAGCCGCCAGCCCGGCGGTGGTGAATCGAGCGCCACGCCAAACCGCAAATCCCCTGCGGTGGTGATGGCGGCGGGCGTTCCCAGCGCTTGCGCCAGCAGCCGGGCCAGGTCATTGGCGCCGTGATGACCGCCGAGCAGCGGAACCACGGCGCTGCCATCCTCGGCCACCGCCAGCACCGGCGGTTCGAGCTGCTTGTCGTTGAGCAGCGGCGCCAGCGCGCGGATGACAAGGCCACTGGCGGCCAGGGCGATGATCGGCCGGCCGGTTTGGAACAGCTGGCGCAGCTGCGCGCCGGTCTCGGCGAAGGTGGTCTCGCCCGGCGCCACGCGCGCGGCGCGGGTCTGCACCTCCAGGTTGGGCAAGGCGGCCTTGATCCGACGGGCGGTTTCCAGGCCGCCCTGGCTCAACACCAAGAGCGCGGGCCGTGGGCCTTCTGGTGTGGCACTGGCTGGTGTGGCGCTGGCCGGGGCGGAAGGGGGGGCGGTTACAGACTCCATGCCTGGCCTCTCCGATGCATGAGGATCATGGAAAAATAGGGAGCGGTGCCGAGCGGCACCTCGCGCAGCGGCAAAACCCGCTGGTTTTCCAGGCTGGCGCGCTCGACGTAGGTGGCGTAGTCGGTCAGGCCCAGTTCGTCAAACAGCTTGCGCACCTTGGGGAAGTTGCGTCCGAGCTTCATCACCACGGCGGCGTCGCAGTTTTCCAGCTTGGCGCGCAGCTTGTCTTCGGCCATCGGCGCCGGCAAAACGGTCAGCGAGTCGTTGCGGGCCGACAGCGGGGTGCCAATGGCCGCCGCGCAGGTCATCATCGAGGAAACCCCCGGCACCACCTCGGTGGGAAAGCGGTCCGCCAACCGTCCAAACAGGTACATGAAAGAGCCGTAGAAAAACGGATCTCCCTCGCACAGCACCGCCACATCCCGGCCTTGGGTCAGGTGGTCCGCCAGCACCTCGGCGGTGTGGTCGTAGACCTGCTGGGCGGGGAAGCGCGCGGCCCGCATGGGAATGATGATCGGCACCTCGACCGGCGGGGCGCCGCGACGGGCTTCGAGGTGGCCGGCGACAATCGCCCGGGCGAACGACGGTCCGTCATCGGGGGCGGGATAGGCCACCACCGGGGCGGCCTGCAGCAGGCGCAGGGCCTTGAGGGTAATCAACTCAGGGTCGCCGGGGCCAACCCCAAGTCCATAAAGCATGCCGGTCATTTGTTGTCCAGATTCGTTGTGAGGCTGCCGGATTGGTGAGGTTTCACCAGCCGCCATTGGGTTATGGGCATGGCCGGACGCCAGCCGAGAAAACCGCCGATCGGTTCGGCCTGGGCGATGGAGATTCGGGTCAGGCTGCCGCCCCAGGCCTGCCGCAGCGCCAGCAACCGCTGCTCGCCATCCAGGGTCACCACATTGGCGACCAGGCGGCCGCCGGGCTTGAGCGCGTCCCAGCAGGCGTCGAACAGGCCGGCATGGGTCAGGCCGCCGCCGATAAAGATCGCATCGGGGCGGGTCAGTCCGCTGAGCGCCTCCGGGGCCTTGCCCGCGACGATCTCCATCAAGGCCGCGCCCAGGTTTTGCGCGTTGTCGGCAAGAAAGGCGAGGCGATGGGGTTTGTGTTCAACGGCGATGGCGTGGCTGTTGCGGGCGGCCCGCATCCATTCAACCGCGACCGAACCGCAGCCCGCCCCCACATCCCACAGCACGGCGTTGGGCGTCGGGCCAAGAGCGGCCAAGGTCGCGGCCCGCACCTCTTGCTTGGTAATCTGCCCGTCGGCGCGAAAGGCGTCGTTGGGCAGTCCGGGGGTGCGCGGCAGCAGCGCGCCGTCCGGGTCGCCTTGGCAGTGGAGCGCCAGGGTGTTGAAGTCGGCCCGCGCGGCGGTCGGCCAGTCTTTGGCCAGAGCCGTGAAGACCCGTTCCTTCGGCCCGCCCATATGTTCCAGCACGGTCATTTCACTGGCGCCGTAGCCCCGGTCGCAGAGCAGTCGCGCGACCTGCGCCGGCGTCTGGCCGTCGTTGCTTAACGCCAGAACCCGGTTGCCGGGTTGCAGGGCGGGGTGCAGCAGACCGAGCGGGCGCCCGTGCAGGGTCAGGCATTCGACCTGGGCCAGGGGCCAGCCAAGGCGCGCGCAGGCCAGAGAAAAGGCCGACGGCGCGGGCAGCACCAGCATTTCCTGGTGGGGAATTGCCTTGGCAAGGGTCACGGCCACGCCGAACCAAAGCGGGTCGCCGGTCGCCAAAACGCAGACGCGCCGGCCCTGGCGCGCCTGGATCTCGCCAATCAAGGCGGACAGCGGGGAAGGCCAAACCAGCCGTTCCCGCGAGTCGTTCTCGGCGGTCGGGACCCCGGCCAGATGGCGGGCGCCGCCGACCAGAACCTCCGCCTGGGCCACCAGGGTGCGGGCCGCCGGGGTGAGCCCGTCCAGCCCCTCCTCGCCGATCCCCACCACCGACAGCCAGGGTGCTTGCTCCGCTGTTGGCGCGCCGGTCATGGCGACAGGACCTCCAGGCCGGAGCCGACGACAAGGCCCCCGGACAGCGCGTTGACGGCGGCGCTGGCCAGTGCCGAGCCGCCCCGTCTTCCCCGCAAGGTCACGAAGTCCAATCCCAGCGCGTTGGCGGCCAGCGCCGCCTTGGACTCTGCCGCGCCAACGAAACCGACAGGAAAGCCAAGGATGAGAGCCGGCTTCGGCGCGCCGGCTTCGATCAGCTCCAGCAGCCGGAACAGCGCGGTCGGCGCGTTTCCGATGGCCACCACGGCGCCGGCCATCTGCGCTTGCCAAAGCTCCACCGCGGCCGCCGAGCGGGTGTTGCCGATCGCCTTGGCGCGGGCCGGAACCTCTGGCGCGTTGAGGGTGCAGTGCAGGGCGTTGTTATTCGGCAAGAGGCGTTGGATGATCCCGGCGCGCACCATTTCACAGTCGCACAACACGGGGTTTCCGGCTTGCAGGGCGGCGCGACCCCGGGTCACCGCGTCGGCGGAGTAGGCCAGGTCGTCCACCAGGTCGGGCATGCCGACCGCGTGAACCAACCGGGTGGCAAGCGGGTGAAAGGCCGGGGGCAGGCGGTCCAGTCCGGCCTCCTGCGCCACGATGGCGAAGGAGCGGGCGTAGATCGCCGCCGGGTCTTTCAAGTAGCTGTACCCGCTCATTGCCGCGCCGCCTGGTTTGAGGAAATTTTGCTCACGGAATTTTCGGGTCCAAGGAGACCGGGCCCAGGGGGTGATCGGCGTGGGGGTAGGCGTGGTGGACATGATCATGGCCGTGCTCATGGCCGTTCACCGGATCCCCGGCGTGGCTGTGGTTGTCGCTGTGATCGTGATGGTGACCGTGATCGTGGGCATGATCGTCAGGCTGTGTGGCCGAAGCGATCCGCGCCTGCGCCGCATCGGGCGCGCGGTCGTTAAGTCCCTCGACGTGATGGTGGTGGCTTTCCTGGGCCAGACCAACCTCGGCCTCGAACCCCAGCACCTGTTCGCGGTATTTGCAGAGCTGGCAGTTCATATTGTTGACGCCCTGCTGGATCTCTTGCAGCCGGTCGCCAAAGGTCTCAATCACCAGCGGATGGTCGTTGAGATAGGGAGCCTTGATGAACTCGATTTCAGGGTGCCGGGCGGCGACCTTGTCGACGTAGGCGTAAATTCGTTCCACCAACACGCCGGTGAACAGGAAGTAGGGGAAGACGACAATCCGCTTGTAGCCCAGGCGGGTGGCGTGTTCGAGGCCGGGCTCCACCAGCGGAAAGGTCACGCCGGAGTAGCAGGTTTCGCCCCAGCCGAAGCCCATGCCCTCCCACAGCATGCGCATAACCTTGGTGACGTTGGAGTTGGCGTCGGGATCGGAGGCCCCGCGCCCCACCACCATCAGCAAGGTTTCCTCCAGCGGAAAGTCGCGGCTTGCCGAATCGAGCGCGGCTTGCACCCGATCGCCGGCGGCGCGCATCACCTTCAGGTCAATGCCCAGTTCGCGGCCGTAGACGATCGACATTTCCGGATGCTGGGCCTGATAGGTGTTGAGCACCGAGGGGATGTCGTTCTTGGCGTGACCGGCGGCAAACAACATGCCGGGGATGGCGAGGCAGCGGGTAACCCCCTGGTCGCGCAACCGATCCAGGCCGTCACGAATAATCGGCGTGGCGAATTCAAGATAGCCGTAGTCCACCGGCAGGCGCGGGTGGCGCGCGCGAACGCCCTTGGCGACCTGGGCGAACTCCTGAATGGCTTCATGGCTGCGGCTACCGTGACCGCAGACCATCACACCCAATTTTTCTTGGCGCGGCGGCGGCGTTGAATCGTGGCCCATCTTGTTCTCCCCATTCGACTGTCTGGAGCCGAGGCGTGGTGGTTTGTTGTTTCACTGCTGCGGCTTGCCCGGCGGGCAAGGCGGCGGCGGTGGCTAAAAAGGCGGCGGATATGGTCGTGACCAGGCGACGCCCGATCCAAAAGGATCCAAGACGGCGCGCGGGCGAACTCGAAAGGGGAGAAGAGGTCCGGCTGTGAGTCTGGCGGTGACCTGACGCTTGGTGATCTTGCTAACCCTTCTGCTGGATAATCTGCTTCGCGCTGCCCTGGATTTGGGCGAAGCAGAGGTGAACCCGAGTCGAGACGGTTAAGCGATCAAAGCGACCAAGCTGTCTTGCCACGGTTCCCCACGGGCCGCCGGGCGCGAATATCCGCCGCTGGTCCATGGCGCGCCGGGAAGGTTCCCGGCGGTGGCAGAGGCCGTTGATTGGCCTGATATAACTATGGTTTTCCCCAGCTTCCGGCTGCGATCAGCCGGAAAGCGGGCGAAGCCCTAGACCGCAACGGATTTGGCCCCCTGGTTGGGTCAACCGCACCGCAATCGCTTTCATCCCCTTGGAATCGGGGAGCCGTCTATCGGTAAGCTAGGCGCGATGGCGACCTTGGGTCAAGCACCCGTCGAACCGAGAGTCGCCGCGCCAAGTGCGGCTTTGCCCGTCGATCACACGCTCGCTTCACCGACGGAAACTTCCTACGGGCTGGACCGCGCCGCCGCTGTCTTGGCTGCGACGTTTTTTATGGATTTTTCACCCGAACCAACCGTTGCGAGTACAAGTGGGAGCGGATTTCTGGCCGGCATCGCGCGCGCTATCCACCACGCCCCGGTCGGGACGCGGCGTGGATGGCCGGCGCGCGGGTCAACCGCCGGCGAGCACCACCGCAGAGGCCTGACTGAACACCACGACCCCCAGCACCACGGTGGCGGCGCCGACGACGCCGCGAAGCCAACTGTTCGCCCAAGTGAGATTTCTCGCGGTGTGGACCAAGGGTACGGCGATGACCACCGACAGGGCGGCCATGCCGAAGATCGAGCCGACGCCGAAGATCGCCACATAAACAAAGCTCAAGGTGGGGTCCGGCAGGGCGGTGGCGGTCAACACCAAAAGCGCCGCCGAGCCGGCCATGCCGTGCATCATGCCCACCAACAGCGAGCGCACCAGCGGCGGGTGTTCGTGCTCATGGCTGACTTGTTTGTGATCGCGCGGCTCGCCCTTGTGGGAGTGGGCGTGGAAATGCACCACGCCATCGCCGTGGCGGTGGAGGTGGAAATGCACCCGTTCGCGCCACAGCCGCCACAGCACGTGGGCGCCCAGACCAACCAGCATCACCCCAACCGCCCCTTCCAGCCAGTCCGCCAGCAGCGGCGGCAGGTTCGCGCCCAGGGTCACCACCACACCGGCAAAGACCATCAGAGTGAGGGTGTGTCCCAGTCCCCAGACCGCGCCGCTGGCGACAATTTTCCGCAGCGATTTTTGCCCCGAGGCGATCGAGGCGACCGCCGCCACATGATCGATTTCAAGGGCATGCTGCATGCCGATCAACAGTCCGAAGAACATAATCATAAACACGGCGACGGATCTTTCTTGGGTTATGCCAAGGCGCCAGCGGTTGGCGGCAGGCGCGGCGATGGCAGAAACGAATGACGGGAACGGCAGGAGTCGAGCAGCATTGGTCAAACCGCTGTGACGGTCTATAGAAAATTCATCGCGATCAGCAATATTTTTCTTTTAGCAGCGCCAACAGCCGGTTTCGGCGCGGGAGAAGATTCGGCTCAATCGACCGGTTCTGATTTCTCCGCCGCACCCGCTGCGTCGCTGGACGCCAGACTGATCGCGTCGCTGGACGCTGTGGCGGTGCGATGGGCATTGACCCTGCGCGGACATCTGCCTATCGTCGCTTTGTCGTGACGGGGTTGCTGCAGGGAACCGGACAGAGATCGGTTCCGCGTGGCGATCAGGGAACACGGGAGAGGTCGACCCAAGTCGGGGACCGGTGCCGTGGCTGCCCCCGCAACTGTAACCGGTGAGCCAGCTTTCAGAGCCACTGGTTGGTCAAGCAAGACCAGCCGGGAAGGCGGAAGTAGAGGTGTTTGAGCCGGAAGCCAGGATACCTGGCCCCGTAGCACACGATAGCATTCGCCGGGCGGGGTGATCCGGGGAAGCGACGAGAACCTCCTTTCGGTCTGGTTCCCGCACCGCGCCAAACTCCGCTCCAAAACTGATCTGTCGGGACGCCCCTGGTTTGGGCGAGGATTTGTCTTGTGACTTTGCCTGCTGTCACTCTGGTTCTCGGCGGCGCCCGTTCGGGCAAAAGCAGCCATGCGGAAAAGCTGGTCGAAAGCCAGTCCGGTCCCTGCCGCTACGTGGCGACGGCCCAGGCGCAGGACGCGGAAATGGCGGCGCGAATCGCCGAACATCAGGCCCGTCGCGGCCCGCGCTGGACCACAGTGGAAGAGCCGCTTGATCTGATCGCCGCGTTGCAGGCGACGGCGCTGGCCGACGGCGCGCTGCTGGTCGATTGCCTGACCCTTTGGGTGAGCAACTTGATGCTGGCCGAACGGGATGTGGCCGCCGAACAGGCCGCATTGCTGTCGCGGCTTCCACAACTGGCCGGCCCTGTCGTTTTTGTCAGCAACGAAGTCGGTCTCGGCATCGTTCCGATGAATAAAATGGCGCGAGATTTCCGTGACCACGCCGGACGGCTCAACCAGGCCATCGCGCGGATCGCCGACCGGGTGGATTTTCTAGCCGCTGGACTGGTGATGCCGCTTAAGCGACCTTGCTGACGTGCCCCTTTTTCCTTTGCCCACAGGATATTGAACAGCCCCATGAGCGATCTCAAAAAAATTCCAGCGACCGTCATCACCGGATTTTTGGGGGCTGGCAAAACCAGCACCATTCGCCACCTGCTGGAGAACGCCGGCGGCAAGCGGCTGGCGCTGATCATCAACGAATTCGGCGACCTGGGCGTTGATGCCGAGATCGTCAAGGGCTGCGCCATCGAAGGCTGCGCGGAAGAGGATGTGATGGAACTGGCCAATGGATGCATCTGCTGCACCGTCGCGGATGATTTTCTGCCGGCCATTCAATCGCTGCTCGACCGGCCGACCCCGCCCGATCACATCATCATTGAGACATCGGGCTTGGCCATGCCCAAGCCGCTGGTCCGCGCCTTCAACTGGCCGGAGGTGCGCACCCGAGTCACGGTGGACGGCGTGGTGACCCTGGTCGATGGCCCGGCGGTGGCCGACGGTCTTTTCGCCCACAATCCCGAGGCGATCCAGAGTCAGCGCGACAGCGACGCCAACCTGGATCATGAAACGCCGCTGGAGGAGTTGTTTGAAGAGCAGATGCTCTGCGCCGACCTGGTGGTGATCAACAAGGCCGACCTGCTGGACGCCGACACGATGGCCCGGGTCGAGCGCTTGGTAACCGCCGATCTGCGGCCGGGCGCCAAGGCGATCCGCGCCCGCCACGGCGCCGTCGATCCGGCGGTGTTGCTGGGTCTGGAGGCCGCCGCCGAGGACGATCTGGACAGCCGCCCCTCGCACCATGACGGCGTGGATGACCACGATCACGACGATTTTCAGTCCTTTGCCCTGTCCCTGGCCGAGGAAATCGCCACGCCGGCCGATCTGATGAAGCGTCTCAAGCCGGTGATCGAAAGCCACGGGATCTTGCGCTTGAAAGGCTTCGCCGCGGTGGCGGGAAAGGACATGCGCCTGGTGGTGCAGGCGGTTGGGCCGCGCCTTCAACACTATTTCGATCGTGACTGGCGGGTCGGTGAGGCGCGCGGCACCCATCTGGTGGTGATCGGCGAAAAGGGGCTGGATGAAGGCACCATCCGGGCGGCGCTTTCCGCGTAGACAGCGCGCGACCTGACCCAGGTTTTAACCATTCCGGCCGCTGACCGATAGCCAGCATCGCTGTCGCCGATGACAGCGTCGTTCGCCGCCAAACCACGCAAAGGATCGCCTGCGCCATGCATCTTCTGGCCGCACAACCCGGCGCCATCGCCGATGGATCGGAAGCCGTTGACCTGGGGCAAACGCCGGGTGAGATCGTCGTGTTGTCGGCGGCGGACACCGAACTGGCGGCCCTGGCGGCGGCGCGCGCCGACTTTGCCGAGGATTTCCTTGCGCTGCGGCTGGCCAACGTCATGCAACTGTCGCACAATCTTTCCGTCGATATTTATCTGGATGAGGTTCTGCGGTCGGCCAAGCTGGTGGTGGTTCGCCTGCTCGGCGGGGCGGGCTATTGGCCCTATGGCGTGGAGCAGTTGCAAAATCTGGCGGCCCAGGAAGGCTTCGCCCTGGTCTTTCTGCCCGGCGACGAGCAGCCCGACGCGGCCTTGGCGGCGGCATCCACGCTTGCCGGAGAGGTTTATCACCGGCTTTGGCAGTATTTGGTCCAGGGCGGCCCTGACAACGCGCGCAATTTCCTCGCCTACGCCGCCAGCTTGATCGGGAAAACCGCGACCTGGCGGGAGCCGGTCCCGCTGCTGCGCGCCGGCCTGCACTGGCCGGGATTGCGCCAGCCCAATCTCGCCGCGTTGCAAGCCCGGTGGATCGACGGCGCGCCGGTGGCGGCCATCACCTTCTACAAGGCGCTGCTGCAGGCCGGGAATCTGGCGGTCATTGATCAGTTGGTGGCGGCGCTAAGCGCGGTGGGGGTGAACGCTCTGCCGATCTATGTCTCCTCGCTCAAGGACCCGACCTCGGCGGAATTGCTGGAGCGTTTGCTGGTCGAAAGTGGGGCCGGGCTGGTGCTCAACGGCTCTGGCTTTGCCGTGTCCAGCCCGGGCGCGGCGCGCAAGTCCACGCCCTTTGACAAGGCCGACTGCCCGGTCTTCCAAATCGTCTTCGCCGGCTCGACCCGCCAGGCCTGGGAGGCGGGAAGCAACGGGCTGGCGGCGCGTGACATCGCCATGAACGTGGCGCTGCCGGAAGTCGACGGGCGGATCATTACCCGGGCGGTTTCCTTCAAGGGTGAGGCCCGCTATGACCAGGCCACCCAATGCGCCGTGGTGGCTTACGAGCCGCTGGCCGACCGCTTGACCTTTGTCGCCCGGTTGGCGGCCAATTGGCTGGCGCTGCGAAACATCCCGGCTGAGGACCGGCGCGTGGCCTTGATCCTGGCCAACTATCCCAATCGGGACGGGCGTCTGGGCAATGGGGTTGGGTTGGACACCCCGGCGGCGGCGGTCGAGGTGCTGCGGGCCATGGCCGGCGCGGGCTACCAGGTCGGCGCCTTGCCCGAGCGCGGCGACCAGGTGATCGACTGGATCGCCAGTGGTCCGACCAACGCCGCGGTGGCCGGGCGAGAGATTCGCGAGACCCTGACGCTGAGCGCCTATCAGGCCTACTTTGCCGGGCTGCCGGAAAAGGTGAGAACCGAGGTGGTGGCGCGCTGGGGACCGGCCGAGCGGGATCCTTTTTTCCTGGCGCGATTGCCCGACGGCCAGCCGGGTTTTGCCTTGCCCTTGCTGACGCGCGGCAAGACGGTGATCGGCCTGCAGCCGGCGCGCGGCTATAACATCGACCCCACCAGCAGCTATCACGACCCCGATCTGGTGCCGCCGCACGGCTATTTGGCTTTTTATGCCTGGCTGCGCGGCGCCGGCGGAGCGCCGACGGCGGTTCACGCCGTGGTCCACCTGGGCAAGCACGGCAACATGGAATGGCTGCCGGGCAAGTCGCTGGCCCTGTCGCAAGCCTGCTATCCGGAAGCGGTGTTTGGGCCGCTTCCGCATCTTTATCCCTTTATCGTCAACGATCCCGGCGAGGGAACCCAGGCCAAGCGTCGCGCCCAGGCGGTGATTCTGGATCACCTGACCCCGCCGCTCACCCGGGCCGAAACCTATGGCCCGCTGGCCGATCTGGAGGCGTTGGTCGACGAATACTATGAAGCCGCCGGGGTTGATCCGCGCCGGCTGCTGGTGCTGCGCGAGGAAATCCTCGAACTGACCCAAGTCATCGGCCTGGACAAGGACATCGGGATCCTGGACAGCGACGGCGAGGATCAGGCGCTGGGAAAGCTCGACAACTATCTTTGCGAGTTGAAAGAGCTGCAGATCCGCGATGGCTTGCATATTTTTGGGAAGTCGCCCGAGGGCGCACAGCTGCATGACCTGCTGGTGGCGCTGGTGCGGGTGCCGCGTGGAACCGGTCTGATGGGCGAGGATCGGCCCGGGGACGCCTCGATCATTCGCGCCCTGGCCAAGGACTTGGGGCTCGCCGCTTCCGGTCAGGCTCCCTTCGATCCGCTGGACTGCCGGATGGGCGATCCCTGGGACGGACCCCGCCCCGCCGCGCTTGCCGACATCGCGGCGGCGGCCTGGCGAACCCGGGGCGATACGGTGGAGCGGTTGGAACTGCTGGCGCTGGCGCTGGTCACGGGGGCGCGGCAGCCGGAGGCGGCCTGGTCCGGAACCCTTGCGGTTTTGGCGGAGATCGTCCAGCGGGTGCGGCCCGCGGTGGAAGGGTCAGGCCCGGCCGAACTCGCCGGGTTGCTGGCCGGCTTGGCGGGGCGTTTCGTTCCGCCGGGGCCGTCAGGCGCGCCGACCCGGGGGCGCTTGGACGTCTTGCCGACCGGCCGGAATTTCTATTCGGTCGACAGCCGGACGGTGCCGACGCCGGCGGCCTGGACCCTGGGCTGGAAGTCGGCCACACGGTTGCTGGAGCGGCACCGCCAGGAGCAGGGCGAATGGCTGACCTCGGTGGCGCTGTCGGCCTGGGGCACCTCGAACATGCGCACCGGCGGAGATGACATTGCCCAGGCGCTGGCTTTGATGGGGGTGCGGCCGACCTGGGACGCCGCCTCGCGCCGGGTGACCGGGTTCGAGGTTTTGCCGGCCGAGGTGCTGGGGCGGCCTCGGGTCGACGTTACGCTGCGTATTTCCGGGTTTTTCCGCGATGCCTTTCCCAGTCAGATCGATCTGTTCGATTCGGCGGTCCGGGCAGTGGCGGCGCTGGCGGAAACGGCAAGCCAGAATCCCCTGGCGGCGCGGGCGGCGGCGGAGAGCGCCAGATTGATGGCCGGCGGCGTGCCGGAAACCGAAGCGCGGTTGCGGGCTGGTTTTCGGGTGTTCGGCTCCATGCCCGGGGCCTATGGCGCGGGCCTGCAGGCGCTGATCGACGAAAAGGGCTGGGAAACCGAGGCGGACCTGGCGCGCGCCTATGTGGCCTGGGGCGGCTATGCCTATGGCGCCGGCGGGCAGGGCAAGGCCGAGCATGGTCTGTTCGAGCAGCGCTTGAGCCAGGTTCAGGCGGTACTGCACAATCAGGACAATCGGGAACACGACCTGCTGGACAGCGATGACTACTACCAGTTTGAAGGCGGCATGACCGCTGCGGTGAAGACGCTCTCGGGCCAACGCCCCACGGTCTACCACAACGATCATTCTCGACCGGAGCGTCCGGTGGTGCGAACGCTGGAGGAGGAAATCGCCCGGGTGGTGCGCGCGCGCGTGGTCAATCCCAAGTGGATCGCCGGGGTGATGCGTCACGGCTATAAGGGGGCTTTTGAAATGGCGGCGACGGTGGACTATCTCTTTGCCTTTGCCGCCACCACCGGCGCGGTGGCCGACCATCACTTCGATGCGGTCTATCAAGCCTATCTGGACGATCCGCAGGTGTTGGCGTTTTTGGAGGAACACAACCCCGAGGCCTTGAAGGAAATCGCGCAGCGGCTGACGGAGGCGCTGGCGCGCGGGTTGTGGCAATCCCGTTCCAACCGCGCCCCGGCGCGGCTGCAGGAATTGCGCTAGGCTGCCACCGCCCCGCCACGGCCGGTGCGCCGAAAGCGGGCCGGAAAAATAATGCGGAAATAATACAGAAATAACGTAGAAGCCGCCGTTGCGGCGCGTTTGTTCGCCGTAACGGCGCAGATGAAAAGAAGGGGAAACGCGATGAAGACCGAGGGAATGACCGACGCCGAAATCAATGCCCGGCACGCCGAGAAAATGCGCAAGAAGAAGGCCGCGCGGGACAAAATCATCGCCACAAAAACCATCGAAAAAGGCCTGATTATTGTCCATACCGGCAAGGGCAAGGGCAAGTCGACGGCGGCGTTTGGCATGATCTTCCGGGCGCTGGGCCATGGCTTCAAGGTCGGGGTGGTTCAGTTCGTCAAGGGCAAGTGGGAAACCGGTGAGCGCACGGTGCTGGAAAAGTTCGCCGACCTGGTCACCATCCAGTCGATGGGCGAGGGCTTTACCTGGGAAACCCAGGATCGCCAGCGCGATATCACCGCCGCCCGCGAGGCCTGGGAAAGGGCTAAGGCCCTGATCAATGACCCGTCCTACAAAATGATCCTGCTGGACGAGCTCAACATTGTCCTGCGCTATGATTATCTGCCGGTGGCGGAGGTGTTGGCGACGCTGCGCGACAAGCCCGCCGACACCCATGTCATCATCACCGGGCGCAATGCCAAGGAAGAGCTGATGGAACTGGCCGACCTGGTGACCGATATGACCATGGTCAAGCATCCCTTCCGCGCCGGCGTGAAAGCCCAAATCGGGGTGGAGTTTTAACCCGGCTTGGGCACGTGGCATGATTTTCAAGTGAAGGCGACCGGTCTTGGCTGATCCGAGTAAGCGCACGCCCGCCGTCATGTTCCAGGGCACCGGCTCCGACGTCGGCAAATCCCTGCTGGTGGCGGGCCTCTGCCGGGTTTTCGCCCGGCGGGGGATAAAGGTTCGGCCTTTCAAGCCGCAGAACATGTCCAACAACGCCGCGGTGACCGGCGAGGGCGGGGAAATCGGCCGCGCCCAGGCCCTCCAGGCGCGGGCCTGCGGGGCGCCGCTCAGCGTCGACATGAACCCGGTACTGCTGAAGCCGGAAAGTGATCTCGGCTCCCAGGTGGTGGTGCAGGGAAAGCGGGTGGCGACGGTCAAGGCGCGCGACTACTACGCGATGAAACCCCGGCTGCTGGCCGCCGTTCTGGAGTCGTTTCAACGGCTGGAAGACACGGCGGAGCTGATCCTGGTGGAAGGCGCCGGCAGTCCGGCCGAGGTCAATCTGCGCGCCGGCGACATTGCCAACATGGGGTTTGCCGAAGCCGCCGATCTGCCGGTGGTGCTCATCGGCGATATCGATCGCGGCGGGGTGATCGCGTCGGTGATCGGGACCCACGCGGTCATCGAGCCGCTTGAGCGGCAGCGAATTCAAGGCTTCATCATCAACAAGTTTCGCGGCGATGTAACGCTGTTCGATCCGGGCTTGGCGGTGATTGAAAAGGCCACCGGCTGGCCGTCGCTGGGGGTGGTCACGCATTGCCAGGCGGCGCGGCGGCTGCCGGCGGAAGACGCACTGGGCCTGGAGCAACCGCAAGACGGCGGCGCCGGCGCGGTGCGGATCGCGCTCTTGAAATTCGCGCGCATCGCCAACCACGACGATTTCGATCCGCTCCGGCTGGAAGCGGAGGTCGAACTGATCTTGGTGACCGCCGGTCAGGCCATTCCGGGCGACTGTGACCTGGTGATCCTGCCCGGATCGAAGTCGACCATCGGCGATCTGGCCGATCTGCGCGCCCAGGGCTGGGATGTGGATCTGCGCGCCCACCTTCGACGCGGCGGACAGGTGTTGGGGATTTGCGGCGGCTATCAGATGCTGGGCGCGATGATCCATGATCCAGACGGCATCGAAGGCCCCGCCGGGTCTGTCGCGGGCTTGGGACTGTTGGCCGTGGAAACCACGATGACAGCGGAGAAAACCCTGACGCAGGTTACCGGGCGGCTGCACCCGGGTGGCCAGGAGGTCCAGGGGTACGAGATGCACATCGGCCGCACCGAGGGGCCGGACCGGGCGCGCGCCTTTGTGCGGTTCGCCGATCACAGTGACGGCGCGGTGTCCGCCGATGGCAAGGTGGCGGGCTGCTACCTGCACGGCCTGTTCGCCGCCGATGGGGCCCGCAAGGCCCTGCTGGCGGCGCTGGGCGCGCGAGCGGACAGCGGCTTGGCGTTCGATCAGGCGGTGGAAAGCGCGCTGGATCAGGTGGCCGATCACTTGGAGCGCGAGATCAACGTGGAAGAGATTTTGGCCCTGGCGCGCCGGCGCTGAAGGCCACTTCGCGGCAGCGGTAGTTTTTGTGTGCTGCGGGTCGCCAGCTTCAACCGAGCCAGATCGCCAGCAGCAGCACCAGCAACGCCTGAAGCGCCAGGGCCGCCAGGTAAATCTTCAACGCCCGGGCGATATCCTGTGGCCGGGCCTGCTGCCGTCCGCCGCGATTCATCCAGACGTCGTCAACCAGTTCCCGGCCATAGCGGCGCGGCCCGGCCAGGGCCAATCCCAAGGCCCCGGCCATGGCCGCTTCCGGCCAGCCGGCGTTGGGGGAGCGGTGGCGGCGGGCATCCTGGCGGAGCGCGCGCAGCGCCTCGCCGGGCTTGCCCAGCGCCAGCGAGGCCAGAACGATCAAGACCGCGCTGATCCGCGAGGCCGGCAGGTTGATCCAATCGTCGAAGCGGGCGGCGGCCCAGCCGAATTCCCGGTGCCGGGCGGTCTTGTGGCCAATCATCGAATCGGCGGTGTTGACGGTCTTGTAGATCAGCAGACCGGGCAGCCCGGCCACGGCGTACCAGAACAGCGGCGCGACGATCCCATCGGAAAAGTTCTCGGCCAGCGATTCGATCGACGCGCGGCAGACTCCGGCCTGATCCAGGCTTTCGGGATCGCGGCCGACAATGCGCGCGACCGCGCGGCGTCCCCCCGCCAGCCCGGCGGCGCGCAGGCCCGTTTCAACCGCGCGAACATGGTCATGAAGGCTGCGCTGCGCCAGGAAGATCGCCACGATGGCGACCTCGGCCAGCCAGCCCTGGGGCGTTCGGGCGAGGGCGGCCTGGAGGGCCAGGCCGGCCAGACCCGCTGCCGCCACCAGCAGGGCGAGGCTCGCCACGCCCCGCCAGCGGCGCGCGTCGGGGGTCAGCTGTCGGCGATTGAGCTTGCGGTCGAAGCCGTCAATCATCCGGCCGATCCAAACCACTGGATGGGGCAGCCGCCGCCAGAGCCAGTCCGGGTCGCCGACCAGCGCATCGGCCAGCAGCGCCAGCAACAGCAGCCAAAGATGGTTTTCCTGGCTGAGATCGGCGGTGAGCCAATCGGGCATGGTCAGCTCTCCACCCTTTCGTGGTGCAGCGCCGCGCAGCGCGCCAAGGCGCCCTGCAGCAGGGCGAGCTCGCGGTTGGAACCGGGCAGGCCAAAGCGCAGCCAGCGGGGGCGCTCGGGGAAGGGACGCAGCAAAAAGCCCTGCCGGCAGAGCTGCTCGAACAGCTGGGTTGCTTGGGGGTGTTCGCTCAGTACAAAAAGATCCGTGCCGCCGATCACCGCCAGCCCCGCCTGCCGCAAACTGGTTGTCAGGTAGGCGGCCATCCGGGCCATGTCCTGGCGCTGGGCATCGCACCAGGCCTGATCCTCCAGCGCGGCGGTCGCCAGTTCCAGCGCCGGTCCGGACAGCGCCCAGGGGCCTTGCGCCCGGGCAAGGCGCTCAACCAGATTGCCGGGGCCGAAGAGAAAACCCACCCGCAGGCCCGCCAGGCCAAAGAATTTCCCCAGCGAGCGCAGCACCACCAACCCGGGCCGGGGGCAGTCGCCCACCAGCGAGAGCGCCGGCGTCAGGTCGGCAAAGGCTTCATCCACCACCAACCAACCGCCCTTGCGCGCCAAGATATCGGCGGCCTCGCGCAGCTTCTCCGGGGTCTGGGTGGCGCCGTCTGGGTTGTTGGGATTGGCCAGCACCACCACTTGAAATTTTGCCGCCGCCGCAAGCAGGTCCTGCGGCCCGCTTTCCAGTTCGCTGACGTCGTGGCCGGCCAGCCGCCAGCAATTGGCATGCTCCTTGTAAGTGAAGCCGAGCACGGCCACCTGCAACGGCTGGTCGCGGACTTCCCGCGCCAGGCGGGGCAGCCACTGAATGGCCGACTGGGAGCCGGGCGTGGCGACACAGGGGGCCGTTGGCGCCGCGCCATAGTTGCCGCGGGCGGCGGCAAGCAGGGCGGCGAGCCCGGCGGCGCTCGGCAGCGCCTGCCAGGCGCGGGTTGAAAAGTCGCCAACCGGATAGGCCCAGGGGCTAATGCCGGTGGACAGATCCATCCAGTCGCTCACCTCGGGAAAGCGCCGCTGGAGGTCGTCCAGGTTACCGCCGTGGTACAGTGGCGCGGGCTGTTGTGCGTGCGGGTCGGCTGTCATGGAATCCTCTGGCTGCGTCGTTGGGTGTGGATTGGTGGGGGCGGGCGATAAATGGGAGCGGCCGAGGGCAAGGATAAGCGGGCGGGGCACTGCCCTGACCGGGCTGTTTTTTTGCGGCGCGGGTTTTTCCGGGAAGCGTCTGTTTCGCCGCCAGACGCCGGCTCAGCGCGGGAGCTGTCGCTTGCGTGAGATCGCCAGAATGGCATCGAAGTTGTCGGCTTCCACCGTCCGATTGCGGCCTTCAAAACCACAGCGGCGGCATTTGTGGGTGATGATATAGCCTTTGCGGCCCGGCTCGACGGCGACCGGCGCCATCATCCCGCCACAGTCGGCGGCCCGGTCACCGGGGTTCAGGTCGACGTGGCAAGACCATAGGCAGTGCGGGCAATGGTTGGTGTAGCCGCTGCCCGCGACCGGTTCGCCGCAGTTCGCGCAGGTAAAGCTTTCGGTGCGGCGCTGGAACTGGCGGTTCATGACGTGCCCTGCCAAAAATGGGGCGCAAGCGGGTGCGGGCGGGGGACCTGGCGACCTCCGGCCCGCCCGGGTTCAGGAGGGGGCGCGTTCGTCCAGGTAATAGCGTTCAACCGGTTTGAGGTCATCATCCAATTGATAGAATAGCGGCCGACCGGTGGCGATTTCCACCGATAGAATGTCGGCGTCGGAAACCCCGTCCAAAAACTTGATTAGGCCGCGCAGTGAATTGCCATGGGCGGCGATCAACACGCGCTTGCCGTCACGCAGCGCCGGGGCAATGGCTTCATCCCAATAGGGCAACACCCGCTCAACGGTGGATTTCAGGCTTTCGGTGGCCGGCAGTTGCTCGGCGGTCAGAGCGCGGTAGCGTTCCTCGTGGGCGGGATGGCGTTCGTCATCCAACGCCAGCGGCGGCGGCGGGGTGTCATAGCTGCGCCGCCAGATCTTCACCTGCTCCTCACCGACCTTGGCCGCCATTTCGGCCTTGTTCAGGCCCTGGAGGTCGCCATAGTGGCGCTCGTTCAGGCGCCAGGACTTTTCCACCGGCGCCCAGAGCCGGTCCATGTTTTCCTGGGCCAGATGCAGCGTCTTGATGGCGCGGGTCAGGTAGGAGGTAAAGCAGAGGTCGGGCTTCAGATCCTGCGCCGCGATCAACTCGCCGGCGGCCTTGGCTTCGTTCAATCCCTGTTCGCTGAGGTCCACGTCTATCCAGCCGGTGAAACGGTTTTCTTTGTTCCACAGCGATTGACCATGGCGCAGCAGGATCAGTTGGGGCATGGCGGGCCTCCTAAGGGCGTTGGCGAACAGGGGTGCGGCTGAAGGGGATAATCTTGCCCGCTGATCTGCCCTGTGACGCCCGATAAGTCAATGTAAAGCGCGAAAACGCCGCGTCGCGGACCGGGGCTTTCCGGCGTCGTTACACGGCTGTTCGGCCGCCACCGCGCGCCGGGCCGAAGCGATCGAGCAACCGAGCCGCCGCGCGGGCCAAATCTTTTTCCAAAAGCCTCGGCGCGCTGTTTGCCTCGCCGTCGTTACCGGTTAGGTTAGCTGCGGCACAAACCCACGGTCAGGCCGGCATTGATGGCGCGGCCGGTGGGTCACTCGGTGAACAACAGGAAGCACGGGAGAGTAAAGATGCGGTTGCGGCGAATTTCTGGCGCGCTTGGGGCGCTGCTGCTGCTGGCGGGTCAGGTGGCCACGGCCACGGCGCAAAGCAACGCGGTGGGGCCAAAGGCGGCCGTCACCATTGAACTCAATAAGCTGGAGCAGCGCGACGGGGCCTGCCGCACCTACCTGCTGTTTGAAAACGCCAGCGACCGGCAGTTCGACCCCTTCCGGCTGGATTTGATTTTCTTTGGCTCGGACGGCGTGATCACGCAACGTCTGGTTGTGGACGCCTCCCCGTTGCGAGCCGGGAAGTCGGTGGTCAAGCTGTTCGATCTGGCCGAGCAGCAATGTGAAGAGGTTTCGCGGATTTTGCTGAACGACGTGGCGGCGTGTGGCGACCCGGCGGGCCGCCGCGACGATTGCGTTGACCTGGTGACCCCGCGGAGCCGCAGTGAGGTGGTTTTTTATAAGTAGCCCCGGGCGTGGCGCCGGACCGGGTTCGACCCGGCGCCGACCAGGTTTAATTCCGGATTTTATTCCGATTTTTTCTGGATTTTTATTTGGGATTTAGTGCGAATTTGTCGCGCTCTTTATCCGACCGCCCTTGGCGCCGCTCCCGGTTCGGCGCAAACAGGTCAACAGCCCTTGTTTTCCGTGACTTAGCGGCCCGACGGGCCGGGCAAAGCCATTCATACAATTAGCTAATTAAAAGGATCTATTTTCGACCCTTTATGCGGTGAAATTAACCGCCACTTTACCACTCCCCATTAGGGTGGTGACGAATAGATTGTTCCATTGTACCTGAAGCGACAATCGGGGGTGCCACAGGGTCGGGATAGGGAAGTGTCTGATACCAATCAGGGAGACGCCACGAAGCGCGCGCCGATCCCTTTAAAAATACGTCTAAAGGCTTGGTGGCGAGGCTATGATCTAACGGTCAAGGAGCGTCGACCGGCCGAAGAAGAGCCCGTCGCGCCGGTTGATAAATCAGTTTATCAGTTGGATCCCAATCGACCGAAATGGGAAACGGCAAGGGTCCATATTGTGCAAAAAATTTGGGGCAGCGGCTTTAACACGCCGGGGCACGAACAGCATGTGCTGGATCTGGTCAAGCCCTTCGGGCTGAACGAGAAAAAGAGTCTCTTGCACATCGGCTGCGGCCTGGGCGGCGGGTCACGGGCGATCTCCAAGGAATTCAACACCTGGGTTGCGGCTTTGGAACGCGACCCGGAAATGGCCACCGCCGGCCAGGCCCTTTCGGAGCAGTCCGGAATGGCGAAAAAGGCGCAGGTCAGTCGCTGTGACCTGGAAGTCATTGAACTGGAGAAGAGACGGTACGACTGTGTGCTGGCCAACGAGGTTTTTTTTGGCGTTGAACACAAGGAACGGCTGTTCAAGGGCATCGGCACCGGCCTCAAGCATGATGGCCAATTCATGTTTACCGACTTTGTGATCAATGAAGACCCGAGCCTGTCGCGCGACGTCGATACCTGGGTTCATGGCGAGAAAGAACCGGTCTTTCCCTGGGGGCTGCAGAACTACGAAAACCTGCTGCAGGATGTCGGCTTTGATATCAGGGTGATGGAGGACATTACCGCCAGCTATCTCCCCAAAGTGGTTTCCGGTTTCAAGAACTTCATCAGCAACTCCCGGGAATGCGTCAGCAACAAGCAGCTGGCGGAAATTCTGGTGGATGAAGTCGAGATGTGGAATCGGCGCAGCATCGCCCTGGATAAGGGCGCGCTGAAGCTTTACCGTTTTTATGTCCTGGGCCGCAAAGAAACGAAATTGATGAGTGATTGGTAGCGCGCGCCGACCCTGGCGGCCGCGCCCCGGGGCGTGGCTTTTCGGCCGGCGCGCGCTTTTACTTGTAATGCCGGCGGGAGAAGGCTATGTCGGCAAGCCGTTATTGGGGCCTTGCGAGTCGGTCGGTGCTTGCGGATCAGCGCGATCTGGATCGCCGTCCTTCCGTCGTCCGGGTCCTAAGGAGACAGAACCCGGGTTTTCCCTTGTTTGAAGGGCGCCGCGCCGGGGCTGATTTCTGAAGGCAAAAAGTTGAACTGGGGTGCATTGACAGCGTGCGGGTGCCTCAGTATGTTCCGCGCTGCAATTCGGGCCGGGCTGGGCCGGCAACCTGAGGAAAAGAAAAATGAAAGTTGTTAATTCGCTGAAGACCGCAAAGCTGCGCGACAAAGGCTGCCGCATTGTGCGCCGTCGTGGCCGCGTTTATGTGATCAACAAGAAGAACCCGCGCTTCAAAGCCCGCCAGGGCTGAACAAGCAGCCTGCCGCCGGTCTTCGTAACGGCGGCAGCGGGGCAGCTGACAGAAAAGCCGCGCTTGCATCGGAAGCGCGGCTTTTCTTCGTTGTCCGACCATGAGTTCGACCATCAGACAGCAACCAACCCAGGCACCCGCCTGGGTATTTTTTTTCGCCCCAGCCCTGGGGCGGGCTGTGATGATCCTGGGGCGGTGATCCTGGGCAGGGCCTGGGCCGGGGCATCGCCGTGGGTTTGGCCGGATATCGGGCGGGACGTCGGCAGAGGCGACAAGCGCCCTCGGCCCGGTCGATCAATCGCTGCTTTTCTCCCGCGTCAAAAATTGGTATTACCACTTTTGTTGTTGTGCGTCGCCAACCGAGCTTTTTGCAGGCAAGCTCTTGGTGAGGGAGAAAATCATGCGCATGCCAGATCCGGACCAACAGGTCATCGCCCGTCGCCGACAGATCGCCGAGTCGCTGCGGCAACTGGTGCCTGGCGAGGGCGTTATCTTCGACGAGGATGAGCGCCGCGCTTACGAGAGCGATGGCTTGACAGCCTATGCGGCCCTGCCGCTGCTGGTGGTCCTGCCGGAAACCACAGCCCAGGTCGCGGCGGTGCTACGCTTTTGCCAGAAGGAAGGCGTCAAGGTGGTGCCACGCGGCGCCGGCACTTCGCTGTCTGGCGGGGCGCTGCCGCTGGAGGATGGCATCCTGCTGGGCTTGGGAAAGTTCAATCGGATCCTGGAGGTGGACTACGAGAACCGCTGCGCGGTGGTGCAGCCGGGGGTGACCAATCTGGGGATCACCAACGCGGTGGAAGCGGATGGCTTTTACTACGCGCCCGATCCCTCCAGTCAGATCGCCTGCACCATCGGCGGCAATGTGGCCGAGAACTCCGGCGGCGTGCACTGCTTGAAGTATGGCTTGACCACCAACAACCTGCTGGGCCTGGAGATGGTGCTGATCGACGGCACGGTGATCCGGGTGGGCGGTAAGCACCTGGACAGCGAGGGCTATGATTTTCTGGGCCTGATCACCGGCTCGGAGGGGCTGTTGGGGGTGGTGACCGAGGTCACGGTCCGACTGCTGCGCCAGCCGCCGGTGCAGCGCGCCCTGCTGCTGGGCTTTCCCACCAGCGAGCAGGCCGGCGATGCGGTGGCGGCGATCATCGCCGCGGGAATTATTCCAGGCGGCATGGAAATGATGGATTCGCTGGCCATCAAGGCCGCCGAGGATTTCGTGCACGCCGGCTATCCGCTGGATGTGGAGGCGCTGTTGATCGTTGAACTGGACGGTCCGGCGGTCGAGGTGGACGATCTGATCGACCGGGTCAGCGATCTGGTTGATCAAAAAGGCGCCACCTACAAGCGGATATCGGAATCGGAAGAACAGCGGATAAAATTTTGGGCAGGGCGCAAGGCCGCGTTCCCCGCCGTTGGTCGAATTTCACCGGACTACTACTGCATGGACGGCACAATTCCCCGCCGTCGCTTGCCCGAGGTGCTGGCGCGGATGCGTGAGCTGAGTGCGCAGTACGGCCTGCGGGTGGCCAATGTTTTCCATGCCGGCGACGGTAATCTCCACCCGCTCATTCTCTACGACGCCAACGTGCCCGGCGAGTTGGAAAAGACCGAGGAATTCGGCGCTGAAATCCTGAAGCTGTGCGTGGCGGTCGGCGGCGTGCTGTCGGGCGAGCATGGGGTGGGGGTCGAAAAGCGCGATCTTATGGGAACGATGTTTACCGAGGCCGACCTGAAACAGCAGAATCGGGTAAAGTGCGTCTTTGATCCCGATGGACTGCTCAATCCCGGGAAGGTCTTCCCGGAGCTGCATCGCTGCGCGGAATTGGGACGCATCCATATTCACGCGGGCCAGATGCCCTTTCCAGATATTCCTCGTTTCTAAGGGGCCGGCCATGGGTGAGAACTTCAAGCCAGAAAACTGGCAGCAGCTCCAGCAAGCCATCAACTGGGCGGTGCAAGAAAAAGCGCCGCTGGAAATCCTGGGCGCGGGCAGCAAGCGGGGCTTGGGCCACCTGGTGCGGGCCCGGCATCGGCTGTCGCTGGCGGGCATGAGCGGCATCAGCCTTTATGAGCCCGAAGAGCTGGTGCTGTCGGCGGCGGCGGGCACGCCGCTCAGCCAGGTCAAGGAAACCTTGGCGCAAAGCCGTCAGGAACTGGCGTTCGAGCCGCTGGATCTGGGGCCGCTCTATGGCGCGCCGCAGGGGCAGGGTACGCTGGCGGGAGCCATCGCGTGCAACTTGGCCGGGCCCCGTCGGATCAAGGCTGGCGCGGCGCGCGATCATTTCCTCGGCTTCCGGTGCATTACCGGGCGGGGCGAGGAAATCAAATCCGGCGCCCGCGTGGTCAAGAACGTGACCGGCTACGATCTTTCCAAGGTGATGGCCGGCTCCTACGGCACGCTGGCGGTGATGGGCGAGGTCACGCTGAAGGTTCTGCCGGCGGCGGAAAAGACCTACACGGCTATGGTGCTGGGGCAGGATCTGGCGGCGGCGGTCAAGGCGATGAGCCTGGCGTTGAATTCCCCCTTCGATCTTTCCGGCGCGGCCTATCTGCCCGTCGGGGCCGCCGCGCTCTCCGAGGTTTCCCAGGTCAGCCAAGCCGGGCAGGCGGTCACGGTTCTGCGGCTGGAGGGTACCGCGCTGTCGGTGCGCGATCGCTGCCAAAGCCTGCGCGCGGCGCTGGCGCAGTTCGGCGAAACGGCGGAACTGCATTCTCATAACTCCCGCCTGCTGTGGGCGGAGTTGGCGGCGCTAAAGCCGGTGAGTGAAAATCAAGACCGGGCGGTCTGGCGACTCTCGGTCGCGCCGACCCTGGCGCCGAAGATCGGGGATCTTCTCGCCAACGTTGCCAATGCCTTGTACTATGCCGACTGGGGAGGTGGGCTGCTGTGGATTGCGATGCCCGCGCAAGGAGACGGGGGCGCCAGTTTGTTGCGCGGCGCTGTCGCTGATTTGGGCGGCCATGTCACGCTGATGCGGGCGCCGCCGGAATTGCGCGCCCGGGTGCCGGTCTTTCAGCCGCTTGACGCGGGGGTCGCGACCTTGAGCGCGCGATTGAGGCTCAGTTTCGATCCTCTCGGGCTGCTCAATCCAGGCCGCCTCTGTTTGAAGGACGGGTAAACCGGAGGTGAGCATGTTTAGGCTGTTTCTTCTTCTCATGGCGGTTTTGACGACGGCCTTTTGGCTGTTGTTTAGCTGGCAGAATTTATCGACGATTTTTGGCTTTGAGGCGCTGTCTCAGTTCTTGCTGCCGGAGCAGATGTTCTTGGCGATTTCAGCGGGCTCTCCGGTGCTGGCCGTCTGGCTTTTTGTGGCCTGGCTAATGGCCCGGCGCAGCGCCGGGAAGTCGACCGGCCGGATGGTGCTTCGCGAGCAGGAAGAAGCGGAAGAATTCTACCCCCAAGGCCCTGGCCGCCAGGAACAGGCCGGGTCCCCGGAAGCGTTGGGTTTGGCCGGCCGGGCGGAGCTGCGCGATGGGGCCGAAGAAGACGGTTCATCGGTTGATCGCGCCAGCAACCCGGCGGAGCGGGAGCGACAGGCGCCGCCACGGGCCGATTTGCCGCCGTCGGCCGGAGCCTCTGCGCCGCCGGAAGCGCGCGCCCGCGCCGCCGAGGAGAAAAATGCAGCAGGGCTGGCGCTGGCCGGCGCGCCGCCTTCCGTGTTGCGCGGGGGACTCAAGCTGGATGATTTGATCCAGGAAAAGCAAGAGCAGGACCGCCGCGAAGCAAACAAGTGGGAAATCGATTCCAACCATCCCTTTGCCGATGCGGTTCTCGTGGACCGTCCTGAAGGAACGAAAACCCCAGACAACGTGCGGGCCGGGCAAGAGCCGGTCCGGCGCCGGCCCGAACAGCCGGCACAGCCCGACGACGCGCCGGCGCCCCGCCAGACCGCCGCACCGGAAGCGGCGGCCGCGGACCAAGCCGCGGCTGCGGCGGCGGTGAATGCCCGCAGGGATGCTGCGCTGGACGCCAGGAGGGACATCGGGATGGACGCCGGGAGGGACGCCGGCGCGACGCCACGGGTGGGGCTCTACGGTGAGAGCCAGGCCGACCAGTCCCGTCGATTTTCCGCGCCGCAGAAACGCCAGCCGCCCCAACCGCAGGCCGTCACGCCAAACAACGGAACGGCAAACAATCTGGCGCC
>CAXBMB010000001.1:0-194439 GCA_963976695.1 uncultured Rhodovibrionaceae bacterium | reverse complement strand
ACCACCGTGAAAACCACGGATGGTGATCCCGACTGACCGCTCCCAAGCCTTGGATGAAGATTAAACCAAAAGGGCCGCCGGGATCGGGCGGCCCTTTTGGTTTTTCCGGCCGTTTTTTCAGCATCGTAAAAGCGGCGACCGGAAAAACCGATCCGAAGCCGCGCCCGACGTTCGAAGGGGTCACTCCAATTCGCGAACGCCGGCCTTCATCAACTCCGGGCGCAGCCGTCCGGTTAACCAAAGGAAGAACATGCGAAAGTCACTGATCAACGACCAGGTCGGATAGCTGAAGGTGGCCGGCCTATTTTTCTCAATGAAGGCATGGGCGGCCCAGGCAAAGGCGTACCCGCTGACCAGGGCGACCGCCAGCAGCCAGGGTCGGTCCAGCGCTGCGGCCAAGGCGAAGATCGCCAGGCCGAGCGCCGTGCCGAGGAAATGGAGCCGCCGGGTGGCCGCCAATCTGTGCTCGCGCAAATAAAGCGGCCAAAACTCGGCATAGGAATGGGCCACCAACTTACCGGCCTGTTGCTTTGTCATCACCCACGCTTCCTTTCGATCAACAGCTTCGATCAACAGCGACCAACCTGCAAGGCTGCCAACCGCAGCCAAGACTTGCGCCAAAGGCGCCTGAACCAGTAGGAACCTCCAACTACTTTAGAGTCGGATCGGTTTAAACGGAATCACGAGGTGATTTGGCTTCCCCGCCGGACCCGCCTCTCATCAACCTGTTAGAGGGTGCTTCACAGCGGTTCCGGCGCGCCAAACGCGTCGCTCCAAGTCGATCACGCTCTGAGAATAGCGGAACAATAATTATGGGCTATAAAGTTGCAGTCGTCGGGGCGTCCGGCAATGTCGGGCGCGAAATTCTCTCCATTCTGGCCGAGCGGAAATTTCCGGTGGACGAAGTCGTCGCCCTCGCATCCGAGCGTTCGGTCGGCAGTGAAGTCTCCTATGGCGAGGATCAGGTCCTCAAGATCAAGAACCTCGCCACCTTCGATTTTACCGGCACCGATCTCGCGCTCTTTTCGCCCGGCGGCAAAATCTCGGCGATCTATGCCCCCAAGGCCGCCGCGCTCGGTTGTATCGTCATCGACAACACCTCGCACTTCCGCATGGATCCGGATGTGCCCCTGGTGGTGCCCGAGGTCAATCCGGAGGCCCTGGCGGGCCATGGCCAGCGCAACATCATCGCCAACCCCAACTGCTCGACCATTCAGATGGTGATGGCCTTGAAGCCGCTGCATGATCTGGTGCCGATCAAGCGCGTGGTGGTGTCCACCTATCAGTCGGTCTCCGGCGCCGGCAAGGACGGCATGGACGAGCTGTTCAACCAGACCCGAGGGGTCTACGTGAACGACGCCATGCAGACCGAGCAGTTCACCAAGCAGATCGCCTTCAACGTCATCCCCCACATCGACGAGTTCATGGAAGACGGCACCACCAAGGAAGAGTGGAAGATGGTGGTGGAGACCAAGAAAATTCTCGACTCCCGCATCAAGCTGCATGCCACCTGCGTGCGGGTGCCGGTCTTCATCGGTCACGCCGAAACACTGAATATCGAGTTCGAAGGCAGCATCACCGAAGAACAGGTCACCGCCGCGCTGAAGCGGGCGCAAGGCGTGGTGGTGGTCGACCATCGGGCCGACGAGGGCTATGTCACCCCGGCGGAATGCGCCGGCGAGGACGCGGTCTATGTCAGCCGGATTCGCACCGACCCGACGGTGGAAAACGGCATCTCGCTTTGGGTGGTGGCCGACAACCTGCGCAAGGGCGCCGCGCTCAACGCGGTGCAGATCGCTGAAAAGCTGGTCGCCGACTATCTTTAGGCGCTGAGCGACCGGTAAGACGCGCCGCGCGCCTTACCGGTCGCTCCTCACCCGGCGGCGATCTCCAGATGGTCCAGCAGCCGATTTTTTCGGGCCGCAAGCCCAACTAACCTACCGCGCGCGCTGCTGTTTGCAGGCTCTTCCACAAAGCATCGGCTTGCGCCGACGCGACATGAATCCGAAAGCGGTTTTTAGCGCCCACCCGGTACAGCAACACCCCCAGGCCAAACAGCATGCGGGCGACCGACCTGGACGGTACAGTTAGGCTCAGTTCGGCGCCACGGTTCAGCACCTCCATGGCATGCGGGCCTTCCAGATCAAAGGCCCGATAGGCGTCTGATACATCCGATATCGCCAACTGTTCCTCGACGTCCCAACCATCAGCAACGTCGGGCCCATTCACCACAAGAACGCGGTCACGCCGCAGGCACAGCGTGTATGCCGCCGACGCGGCAACGCCGGGCCACTCAACAACCTGGTCCTCGACCTGTGTTAAAACGGCCGGGCCAGAGATCAGCGTTTGCCGATTAAGCGCGACCGCGGCAATCGAAAGGCCGTCTTTGACAATCGACATATCTGCCGACATATCTGCGGAAATCGACGCATCCCATCGATGACTGTCATCACGCATTGAGGCGCTCTCCTGTCGGATCATAGACGCATGCTGAACAGATGGTGGCCTGCCGTTGTTGCCCCAGATGCCGGACCCGGATGTCTTCGCCGATGCGTTCGGCGCCGTTTTCGACAAGCCCCATGGCAATCGGTCGGCCCAGCGTCGGACTGTCATAGCTTGACGTGACGTAGCCCAGTGAACGCGGCGTCGCCGAATTATCCACCAGATGCGCGCCGGTCGGAAGCGCGGGCTGACCGGCGGAAACTGAAAGCCCCACCAGCGATTTGCGACGGGCGCTGTTGGCTGTGTCGCTGTGCAGGCTGCGGTCACCGATGAAGGCGGCGGTTTTCTTTTGCCGCGGTATTCCCAGGCCAAGGTCATGCGGCATGGTTTCACCGTCCGTGTCCTTGCCGATCATGATATAGCCCTTTTCGGCGCGCAGGATCGAAAGCGCTTCGATGCCGAGCGGACCTGCGCCCAGTGGCGCGCCCGCCGCGATCAGCGCATCCCACAGCGCCCCCGCTTTGGCGCGACGGATGGAAATTTCAAAGCTGGTATCGCCGGTAAAACTGACCCGCGCGATACGCACCCGAGCGCCGGCAAACTCCGCCTCGCGAAAGGTCATATGGGCAAAGGCCTTGGCCGACAGATCGATGCGCGGGTCAAGCGTGGCGACGATGTCGCGCGCTTTGGGACCGGTGACGGTTATGGTCGCCCACTGCTGGGTTGTGTCGTGCACAAAAATGCGGTCCGGATCGTTACCGTCCTGACGCCAGGATTCCAGATGGTTGCGCACGCTTTCCACATGGCTTGAGGAACAGGAAATCACAAACCGGTTCTGGTCGATGCGCGCAATCACGCCGTCATCGAACACGATGCCGCTTTCGTTCAGCATAAAGCCATAGCGGAGATGGCCCGGTTTCAGGGTCTTGATCGTGTTGTAGTAGATAAAATTCACAAAGGCTTCGGCGTCCGGGCCCATCACCTCGATCTTACCCAGCGGCGAAGCGTCAAGGAAGCCTGCGGCATGGCGCGCCGTGAGCACTTCTTCACCAATGCGGGTTTTTGCGTCCCCTTTGCCGTACCAACCGGGGCGTAGCCAGCCGCCATAGTCGCCCAACGCCGCATCCGCCGCCCGCTGGCGGCTTTCCAAGGCCGAGCGTTTCAGCGGATGCCAAAGCTGTTTGCCGTGGCGGCCGTGATAGATCTCAATCGGAACCGGCACAAAAGGCGGCCGGAACCTGGTTGTGCCGACCTCTGGCAGCGGCCGTCCCTGGATCGCCGCCATGGCGGCCAGCCCGGCCATGTTCGAGGTTTTGCCCTGATCCGAGGCCATACCCAGCGTCGTATAGCGCTTTAGGTGCTCGACAGAGACGTAGTTCTCGCGCGCGGCCAGTTCGACATCCTTGAGCGTGACGTCATGTTGAAAGTCGATCCATTGCCGCCCCTTGCTGCCCGGCTCGGGCCAGAGCGGTGACAGGTGATAGGTGGTCTGGGACGCGCCGACGGGCTGATTGGCGCCGGCCGCGCGGGCTTCATCAAGCGCCACATCCTGATCAAAAGCCCCATTGACCGCGCCGATGGCGGTCATGTTCGCGGCGGCGCCCCCCGGCAAAAAGGCCTGACGCGCCGCGCACCACCGCAATTTGCCGCCGGCATGGCGCCACAGGTGCACAAGCGGGGTCATGCCGCCAGAGGCGAGGATCGTATCCACCCGATGGCGTTGCCCGGCCTGTGCAAGGCCTTTGAGGCGTTTGCCGCCGATCGCGGCGACGGCGCCTTGCCGCGGGTCGAGTTGCAGCACTTCGGCGCCCGCCGCGCTCAGAAGCTTTGCCGCCCTTTCGGCAAAGCTGTTGTTGGACAGCATCGCAATGCTGCGCCCGACCAGCACGCCATAGCGCACAAGATATTCACAGGCCCCGTCAACCGACATCACGCCGGGGCGGTCGTTATTGGCAAATGTAATCGGCCGGTCCAGCGCGCCGGCGGCCAGAATAATCCGCCCGGCGCGCAGACGCCGCAGGCGCGGCGCGGCGCCAAAGGCGCCGTTTTCAACCAGCCCGACCATCTGGTGATCGAACACGCCAAAGGCTGTCGTCGAGGTCAGAACGCGCCCACCAGCCGCCGTGATCGCGGCGACCTGCGCCCCGACCCACTCGGCGGACGCCATGCCTTCGACGTCGCCGCTTTGATACAGGCCGCCACCGGTCTCGGGGTGGTCTTCGACCAGCCAGACGTCTTGCCCGGCTTCAGCCGCGGTGCGCGCGGACGCAAGGCCCGCCGCGCCGCCGCCGATAACCAGCGTTTCGCACCGATTATGGGTCTGGTCCGAGCTGTAACCCTCGAACACATCGCGGCTGACCTCGCCAAGACCGGCCATCTTGCGGATCAATGGCTCGAACAGATGCCAGTCGGGCCACATGAAAGTCTTGTAGTAGAACCCGGCGCTCAGCCAGCGATGGAACAGGTCAAGGCCACCTTTGATGTCGAAATTCGCGGACGGAAAGGCGTTGACCGACCGGGCGACCAACCCCTCCGCCAAGGCCGTGGTCGTGGCCGGGCAGTTGGGGAAGTCACGCCCATCGAGCGAAATATTCATGACTGTGTTGGGGTCGTCCACCCAGGCGCCCCATGGGCCCCGGGGGCGGTGATACTTAAAGCTGCGCCCCATGACGCGCACGCCATTGGCCAGCAGGGCCGAGGCCACCGTATCGCCTTTGAAGCCCTGATAACGGCGGCCGTCGAATGTAAAGTTCAGCGGCTGCAAGCGGTCGATAAGCGCTGTCCGCGACGTGCGATGCGATATCATTCCCTGTCTCCACGCAACGACTGGGACCCCAGCACTTCCATCGAAAGGCTGTCCCGTTCCATCACGAACAGTTCCTGACAGGTCATGTGCATCCAAATCTCACGCACCCGGCCCTTGGCATTGCGTTGGCGGTAAAGATAGCGCGCCCAGTCCGCGGAACTGATCTCGTTTGTTGTGTTGGGGCGCGCTTTTCCGGCTTCGGCGGCGAAATAAAATTCGCGCTCGTCGCGGGGGCCACAAAAGGGGCATGGAAAAATCTGCATGTGACCTCCTTTAGTGCGCGATGCCCGAAGCGGCACCTTCGTCGATCAGCTTGCCGGACACAAAGCGGTCTTTGTCGAAAGGCCGGCTGATATCATGGTGCCGTCCGGTTGCCAGAATGTGGGCGAAAAGATACCCGCCGGCCGGGATCGCCTTGAACCCGCCTGTACCCCAGCCGCAATTAACAAAAAGACCTTCCACGCCTGATGGCCCGAGAATGGGAGAGCTGTCGGGCGTCACGTCGACGGTGCCCGCCCACTGCCGCAACAACTTCACTTTCGCCAGCGCCGGCATCATTTCGGCAAGGCCCGCCAAGACCGCTTCCTGGGCCGGCAGGTTCCCCCTTTGGCTGTAGGCCGGAACGCGGTCCAGCCCGCCGCCGATCACCAGACCGCCTTTGTCAGATTGGCTGACATAGGTGCCGAAAGGCGGCGCAAGCACGACCGAATCCACCACCGGTTTCAAAGGTTCAGACACATAGGCTTGCAGCGCGTAGGACTGGATGGGCAGTTCAAACCCGACTTTGGCGGCCACCTCAGAACTGTGCCCGGCAACGGCGGTTCCGACAATGCCGGCGCGAATTTCACCTTTTGAGGTTTGCACCCCAACGCAACGCCCGGCTTCAATGATGAATTCCTGCACGTCGCAATTCTGGATGATATCCACGCCTGCGTTATCCGCCGCCCGCGCATAGCCCCAGGCGACCGCATCGTGGCGCCCGGTGCCGCCACGTTTCTGGAACACGCCGCCGTGGATCGGATAACGCATGTCCGGTCCAAAGTTCATGACGGGTACGAGTTTGCGCACCTGGTCGCGATCCAGCAGTTCGGCGTCCACGCCATTCAGGCGCATGGCATTCACCTGACGCGCCGCCATTTCCATTTCCGGTTCGGAATGGGCCGTGACCAACATACCGCGTTGCGAAAACATCACATTATAGTTCAGATCGCGCGACAACCGCTCGTACAGTCTGACTGACATGTCATAAAGTGCCGCGCTTTCGGGGTAGAAATAGTTCGAGCGGATGATCGTGGTGTTGCGCCCGGTGTTGCCGCCGCCGAGCCAGCCTTTTTCCAGCACCGCGACGTTGGTCACGCCGTGGTTCTTGGCCAGATAGTAGGCGGTTGCCAACCCCTGGCCGCCGGCGCCGACGATAACGACATCATAGTTTGAACGTGGTTCGGGAGATCGCCAGGCCTTGCCCCATCCCTTGTGATTCCGCAACCCTTCACGCAATAGGTTCCATGCCGAATATCGGCGCATCAGCCCGCTCCCAACGAAAAGGCAAAGTCTTTGAATTTCTTGATTGCTTCCGGATCGGGTTGCTCGCCGGTAAAGCCCTGCAGATAACCTTCCAGACGATCCATGCGAACCCGCATCGGCTCGTGCACTTCGACGGCGTGGTAACCGAGCTGCATGAAATACAGGATCCGGGACCGGGCGTCCGCATGATATGCCGAGAATCCATGACGCGCGAACATGCGGGTGATCGCATCCAGTCGCTGTTTGTCCGCATCGTCGATCCGTTGGCGCACCGCCCCATCGCGGCGCGACCATTCGCGAACCGCGAAATCCAACCCGCGGTCAAACAGGGCGGAATCAATGAAACACCGGAAGAAGTTGCAGACCGCTTCGGTGATTGAGTCGGCAGGCAAATCGCAATGACGTATGAGCGGCTTGGTATTGCGCGCTTCCCAGTCGTCGAGAAGCGCTTCAAGCAAATGTTTACGGCTTTTGAAATACCAGTAGAAACTGGAGCGTGAAACCTCGAGCCGTTCTCCGAGCGCCAGCACTTTGACCTCGGCCACGCCGTCACTGACCAAGACGTCCCGCGCAACGTTCAACCAATCTTCGCGCGTCACTTTGACATGCCCGACAAGCGGATTCTTGTCAGGGTCGTCGCGGTGCAGAAGCGGGGCAGCACGCTTGGACATCTTCAGCTCTCCGGCGGGGCGCCGCCTTCGGCGGTACGCTTCGCGATAAAGGCCGTCAACCGCTCCACCTGGGCGCCATCGGCTTCGGGGCGTTTGTCTTCGGCGAGAATGCGTTTCCAGACGTCTGTTGCGCGGGTGGACGCGTCTTTTGCTCCGCGTTCGGTCCAAGTGCCGAAGTTGGCATAGTCATGCACGATGGGCTGGTAGAATTCCGAGCTGTAGCGCGCCATTGTTTGACTGGTGGCAAAGAAATGTCCGCTCGGGTCGACTTCGCCAATCGCGGCGTCAAAACCGATCTCGTCCGATCCAGCTTTGTTTCCGCGACAAAGCTCGGCGATCATGTTGAGCACTTCGACATCGGTGATCAGCTTTTCATAGGAAACGCTCAGTCCACCTTCGAGCCAACCCGCCGAATGGATGATGACGGACGCGCCCGCCATCAGACAACCCCAGAGCCCCATCTGGTTCTCGTTGGCGGCCTGGACATCGTTGATATTCGATGCGGATCCCGCCGCCGAGCGCCAGGGAAGTCCGGTGAATCGGGCCAGTTGCCCGGCCGCGAGACTGGCCTGAAAATGTCCCGGCGTGCCAAATGCCGGCGCGCCGGATTTCATATCCACGTTGGACGTGAACGTCCCATAGCAGACGGGTGCGCCTGGGCGCACAAGCTGGTTCAGGGTGATCGCCGCCAGCACTTCGGCATGGCTGAGCGTGATCGCCCCTGCAACCGTTATGGGCGCCATGGCACCCATCAGGGTGAAGGGCGTTACGATCGGCATCTGCCCGTAGCGGGCGAAATCGATCAACCCTTGCGCCATGGGGATATCCAGCGTGCGCGGCGAGTTGGTGTTGATGATGGTGTAGCAATGCGGATTGGCGGTGAACTCGGCATCCGACAGGCCCCGGAAGCTTTTCAGCATTTCAAAGCTGTCCATGACCTGCGGCGTCCCGCGCGAGAAGAAGAACGGAAACTTGTCGGTCAGCGTCAGCTGCGCCTCTACCGTGAAATAGTGGCGCAGATGTAATGGAATATCCTGTGGCTCGACAAGCGGCGACACCATTTGGAAGACATCGAAATAGTGGGTGAGCTGTGTGAGCTCGCGGAAATCCCTTGCTGTTCCCGGGCGCCGTCCGCGTTCCAGATCCGTCGCGTTTGGCGCCCCGGCACCAGGCTGAAATGACAGACAGCCGAGCTCCAAAGTAATGTCGCGGTGGCGTGCGCCGGCGTGACAGGAGATCGATTTCGGAGCCGAGGCCAACGCGGCTTCGACCAATTCACGTCCGATATAGACCATCTCGCTCGAGTCATCGACACGCGCGCCGGCCTGCGCGTAGATCGTGCGCGCTTCAGGCAGCAGAACCTTCATCCCCAGCTCTTCGAGTATTCGAAGGGACGTGGCATGGATCTCCGCGATCTCGTCCGCTGAGAACACATCCATTTGTGGGAAGGGGTTTCTCAGTTGACGATAGTTGGTGTCGCGTTCGGCTGTGGGCGCGGCACGGCGGTCATTGGCATTGCCGCGCCGGCGGCCCGGCCGGCGCCCTTTGGATGTTTCTTCCATTAGCCCCTCATCGCTTTGCCACCCGGATCATACGGCGATGCCGCAATAACCCGGGCGGTGCATTCCGCGCCAACGATATGGACGGTCAGTTCCGTACCTTCCGCCATTACGTCGCGATTCACCATAGCCATGGCCAGCGATTTTCCAACCGTGTGGCCATAGCCGCCCGAGGTGACAAAACCGACCCGTTTGCCGTCGCGCCAGATCGGCTCATAGCCGCTGGCATCCGCATCGGCGGCGTCCACTTCAATGGTCACGACAGCTTGCTGCGGACCGCCGGCGTCACGCTCTTTCATGGCCGCCGCACAGCCGATGAAATCGCCTTTGTTCCAGTCGATCCAACGGTCCATGCCGGTTTGCGCCGCCGTGTAGCCTTGGGTGAATTCGGCATTCCAGACACCAAAGCTTTTTTCCAACCGGAGACTGAGCAGCGCGTTGAATCCAACCTCCTTGATACCGAGATCGTTTCCGGCCTCGAGCAGAATTTCACGCAGCGTAATGTGCTCGGCAGCCGAACAATGGATCTCGTAGCCCAGCTCGCCAGAAACCGAGAGTCGCCCGATCTTGGCGCGGATCAACCCGACGTCGAAGGCGCCGCACCCCATGAAAGGCAGCGCCGCGATCGGGCCGTCGGTCAACTTTTCCAGCACTTTCCGGCTGTTGGGACCGGACAGGCTGAAGCCAACCGTGACGTCCGAAATGTCACGCAGGACGACATCCTCGCTCATGTGATCCTGGTACCAGCGCATGTGCCACTCACGCAGGTAATAGCTGCCCGTGATCCACCAGGTGCCATCGCCCCAATTGAACAGGGTGAGATCGCCCTTCAGCCTGCCTTCGGGCGACAGCATGGGTGCAAGCCGGGCGCGACCCGGCGCGGGGAGTTTGGACGCCATGATCTTGTTGAGCCAGGCTTTCGCGCCGGCGCCCGAAACTTCAAAACGGGAGAAGCCCGAAATGTCGAGCAGGCCCACCTGCGCGCGCACCGCCTGGCATTCGCCGGCCACGATATCAAAGGCATTGGAGCGCCTGAGGGTGGGGATTTCCGCAAAATCCTTCGACGGCGCGAAATAGAGCGGCAGCTCCAGCCCCCAGCTGACCCCCCAGCGGCAGCCTGCGGCCGTCATGTCGGAATGCGCCGGCGCCTTTTTCAGCGGCCGGCCCGCCGGCAGCTGCTCGTTCGGATAGGTCATCACGAAGCGGCGAGTGTAAAACTGGCCGGTGGTTTCCTTGATGTATTGCTTGTTCTCGGCATAGGCGCCGAAACGGGCCACATCCATGCCAAAAACGTCCGCCTCAGGCTCGCCATGGATCATCCATTCGGCCAGCGATTTGCCGACGCCGCCGCCTTGCAGGAACCCGGCCATCACGCCGCAGGCGCACCAGTACCCCGGCTTGCCCCGCACGGGGCCAACCAGCGGGTTGCCGTCGGGCGCAAAGGTAAAGGCGCCGTTGACCCAGGTTTTGACGCCAACCTTCTGAAGGGCGGGATAGCGTTCAAAGCCAAGGATCAGCTCTTTTTCAATCCGATCCAGGTTTTCCTGTTGCAGCTCGAAGCCATATTCCCAGGGCGCGCCGTCCATCATCCAGTGTTCGTGGTCGATCTCGTAGATGCCCAGAAGCATGCCGTTCTGGTCCTGACGCATATAGGTGAACCCTTCGAGGTCCACGACCAGCGGCATTTCTCTGCCCAGCGCCGCGACCTCCGGGATGCTATCCGAGATAAGATAGTGGTGGTTCAACGGCGATACAGGTAATTCGATGCCGACCATGCGGCCCACCTGCTTGGCCCAGAGACCTGCGGCGTTGACGACGTGCTCGGCGTGGATCGTGCCTTTTTCGGTCACGACTTCCCAGCCGTCTTTGGTCTGGTTCAGCGCCAGCACGCGGTTGTGCTCAACCACTTCCGCACCGTATTTCTTGGCCGCGCCGGCGTAGGCGCGAACGGTGCCGGTCGTGTCCACATAGCCTTCGCGTTCGGCATACATGCCGCCGACGATGCCATCAATCGACATAATCGGACAGTGCTCTTTCGCCTCTTGCGGCGTGATCAGATGTACGTCATCGATGCCGATCGACTGGAAGGTGCGATAGGCGGATTGCAGCCATTCCCAGCGGTCCGGCGTCCCGGCAAGCGTCATCCCGCCGGTCATGTGCATGCCGACCGACTGACCCGATTCTTTCTCGATCTGGGACAGGAGGTCGATGGTGTAGGCCTGCAAAGACGCGATGTTGGGGTCTGCGTTGAGCGCATGGAACCCGCCCGCCGCATGCCAACTGGACCCGGCGGTCAGCACCGATCTTTCGATCAGGCAAACGTCTTTCCAGCCGAATTTCGCCAAATGATACAACACTGAAGCGCCGACGACGCCGCCTCCGATCACGACTGCACGGTAGTGCGATTTCATGGACCTACCCCCCTGAACTTGCTGCGCGCGTGGAAAAAGCTGAGTCGTCACCAGCCTAATGGACATTTCTGTCTAATAGCTTGAGCTGTTCTGGACACACTTGTCTAGTGGGAATTTTCCAAGGGCGAAAGAAAGTAGAACCGGGGAGATATACACCTCGGCATCCGGTGCCGACCCAGGCCGTTGATGACATGCGTGCGGTTTAACGCAGCGACCGAAGCTTGCGATCACCGTTGTGTTGCTTTGATCGCGTGCGTCGTCGTGGCGCTTGCGTGATGTGAAGCGGTTCGGCAAATTCGGGGGAGTCTGGTCGACTAAGGCGTCGCCCAGCTTGACGACGGATCGATGCGCTTGGAAGCGCGATGTTGGTCAACCCCGCGCCTGTGCCAGATCGGGTCTGAAAGGCGACAGCTTATCTCTATCTGCCGCCCCTCACCCTCGAACAGGAAAAAACCCGCCGCGACCAACGTCGCAGGCGGGTTTTTTCAAATGGCGGACCCGGAAGGATTCGAACCTTCGACCTCTGCCTTCGGAGGATTTAATAGCACCTATCCGAAACATACGATAGAGCACGTCTTTATACGATATAGCGTTGAAAGAGATTGTTTTTCTGAAGCGCTCCACTGAAGTCTCTATCCAAACGCAGGTCGCGATTTCCGCCCTACTGCTTACGCAGTGCTTACGCGGGACCGGCCGGAAAGGTGCGACTTCTCATGCCAAAACTCACCAAGCGCGTCGTGGACGCGGCCGAGGTCCGAGAAAAAGACTACGTCATCTGGGATGACGAACTGCCCGGCTTCGGGTTGCGCGTCTTCAAATCAGGAAAGCGCAGCTACGTCCTTCAGTATCGGGCCGCCGGTCGATCGCGCCGCTACAGTATCGGGTTTCATGGCATCTGGACGCCGGACACGGCCCGGAAGGAAGCCAGGGTTCAACTCGGCAAGATCGCTCAGGGCGAGAACCCTGCTGAAGAACGCCTGATTCAGCGCAACGCCATCACGGTTGAAGAACTTGCGGCTCAATACATTGACGCGATGAATGCTGGTCTCATTCTCGGCAAGGGCGGGCGACCCAAGAAGCCGGATACTATCTATACAGATATTGGTCGCATCAACGGCCACATCGTCCCATTGATTGGTAAGCGCCGCGTTCAAGATCTGACAAAGGCCAACGTCACGAAGATGATGAATGATATCATCTCGGGAAAAACCAAGGCGGTGCGCAAGACTGCCAACAAGCGAGGCAAATCGATCCTACGAGGTGGACGCGGCACAGCGAGCCGCTGTGTTGGTCTCGTCGGTTCGATGCTCACCTATGCGATCAGCATGGGCATCATCGAACAGAATGTCGCGCACGGCATTCGAAAGCCGAAAGACCGGGTCCGCGACCGGCGATTGAGCAGTTCGGAATACAAGACACTCGGGGAGCTTCTCGACAAAGCCGAACAGACAATCGAGTTCGCGCCAACAGTTGCAATCACACGCCTCCTGGCCCTGACCGGTTGCCGTCGGAGCGAGATCATCAAACTAAAATGGCGTGATATCGATTTCGAAAACAGTTGCCTCCGCTTGTCTGACTCCAAGGAAGGCGCATCTGTACGACCTATCGGCCTCCCTGTAATCGAGATCCTTGAGGAGCGCCGAAAGACGACACCCGGCGACTTCGTCTTTCCGGGCACACGCGGCGCAGAGATGTTTGGCAGCTTTCCCAACCATTGGAATAAGATCTTCGGCGGCACAGTTATCCCCAACTTCACTGCCCACGTTCTGAGGCACAGCTTCGCGAGCCTGGCCAACGATCTCGGTTTCACCGAAAGCACAGTTGCAGCATTGGTCGGCCACTCCACGAATTCGATTACGAGCAAATACATCCACGCACTCGACAGCGTTCTGATTACCGCTGCCGATACCGTAGCGGGATATGTCCAAGGCCTTCTAGATGGTGCGGAGTTCAGGCAGACCGCCCTTGCCTGTGACAGGGCATCGCGCAAGGCAGCCCTTGACCAGTTCATTAAGCAAGCCGCACAACCGTCCGAACGGAGTCAGGCACAGGCCTAATATCTCGACATTGCAGCGCGTCTCGCTGCCATACAGGCAAGTCGGCGGAACTCGACAGGGTCGGCCTGATCGGTAACGCAAAGGTTCAACTGTGATCCGCCGCTTGAGGCAAACGGGAGCAGTGACCACCTTCGCAATAGACATTTTGTAATCTTCGCGCTACATAAGAGGGAGTTTTGTAGTACGAAGGCCCCACGCCATGCCAACCCCTCACCGTCCGCCAGTTGCAGTGCGACGCACGCTCCGGAAACTGGGCGCAGACATTCGTGACGCACGACGACGTCGAAAACTGCCCATGGCGGTGGTGGCGGAGCGCGCCTTCACGTCTCGCTCAACACTTCAAAAGATCGAAGAAGGCGATACAAACGTTGGTGTCGGGATCTACGCCTCTGTTCTGCAAGCGCTAGGCCTTCTCAATGGACTCGGAGAAATAGCCGACATCTCCCGCGACGAAGTCGGACAGTCGCTCGCCAGCGCCAATCTACCCAAGCGCGTTCACCTCAAAGGCAGAGCCGGACCCTCGTCCCGTGAGTGATATTGAAGTCCATATAGACCTCAATGGGACAACCCGACCCATTGGGATCGCGCACGCCAACCAAGCGCGCGGTGGCGAAACAGTCGTGTTCGAGTATCTCGACACTTGGCTCGACGATGCGGAACGCTTCTCGATCGAGCCGGCACTTGCCCTAACGCGCGGCGGTTTCGCCCCGCCGCGAGGCCAAACCATTTTCGGTTCTCTTGGAGATTCCGCACCGGACACCTGGGGGCGCCGTCTGATGCAACGTGCTGAGCGTCGATTGGCTGATCAAGAAAACCGGCAGGTGCGTACATTAACAGAAACCGACTATTTGCTAGGCGTCGCAGACGCGACGCGGCTAGGCGCCCTGCGCTTTCGGCGCATTGGCGAACATGCGTTTCAAGCACCCGTTCGCGCTGGCGTTCCGGCCGTTATCGAACTGGGCCGACTACTCCAGGTCACAGAGCGCATCTTACGAAACGAAGAAACAGACGAAGACCTGCAAATGATCTTCGCCCCCGGCTCCTCTCTCGGCGGCGCGCGCCCAAAGGCATCGATCATAGATCAGCACGGCCACCTCTCCATTGCAAAGTTTCCAAAGGAAACAGACGAATACAGTGTCGAGACATGGGAGGAAATCGCGCTCCAATTAGCGGAACGCGCTGGCATTACCACTCCTCACCACGAATTGGTGGAGGTCGCTGGCAAAGCTGTGCTCTTGTCGCGACGCTTCGATCGTATCGGCGAAACGCGCCTACCATTTCTTTCCGCGATGGCGATGACCGGCTCGAAAGATGGTGAGCGCGGCAGCTACCCCGAGATTGTCGATTCCCTCACAGAGCATGGTGCGCAGGCGAAAGTCGATGCCAGCAAACTCTACAGGCGTGTGGCGTTTAGCGTGCTGATCTCCAACGTGGATGATCATCTGCGCAATCACGGGTTTCTTTGGGTCGGGAAAGACGGTTGGACGCTTTCGCCTGCTTACGATCTTAACCCTACGCCGGTCGATCTGAAAGCTCGCGTACTGACGACCAACATCGATCTCGACGAAGGGACGTGTTCTCTCGATCTTCTTGAAAGCGCTGCAGAGTACTTCAGTCTGGCGCTCGCAGACGCGCGCGGCATCATCAAAGAAGTCGCGCGCACAACATCAGCGTGGCGTGAAACCGCGAAAGGGGTTGGCGCGCGCGCTGCCGAGATCAGTCGCATGGCCAGCGCCTTTGAACATGACGATCTCGACAAGGCCCTGGCGCTCTGAAGGAACATTCAAAATATGCGGCTCGACACTCTGACAATCAAAAACTTCCAGTGCTTTGGGCCGGACGGGATCACGCTGGATATGACCGATCCTGTGACAACGATCATCGGTGCAAACGGGGCCGGAAAGACCGCTGTGTTCCAAGCGCTCAGCCGAATGTTCGGCCTGGGCGGCTCGGCCCGGAAGGTCGAAAAGTCCGACTTCCACCTCCCGGTGGATGCTGACGATGTGGCGAACGAATGTGAGCTTCATATTGAGGCTGTGTTTTCGTTTCCTGAACTTGATGACGATGAGGCTGGGGCTGCTGTCGCCGAGTTCTGGACGCAAATGTCAGCCAGCGACCCCGATGACCCGCTTCAGGCGCGCGTTATCCTGAAGGGCGTGTGGATCGACGACGGGACGCCCGATGGGGTCATCGAATCGAGCCTTAGATGGATCACGCGCACAGACGAACAATATGAGTGGGACGCCTGCAAGCCGCTGACTGCCGCCCAAAGGTCCGCCATCCAAGTAGTCTATGTGCCAGCCAACCGTGGCTCGATTTCTCAAGTCAAAGCGCTGCTACGCGGACGACTCTGGCGCGCTGCCCGTTGGTCCGAGGCGCTCAAGGATACGACCGAAGACCACGCAGAACACCTGCAGGATGCGTTTCAAAAGGAACGTCCCATCACATTCATCAGCAAACGGTTGTCCAAACGATGGCAGCAGGTCAATGAAGCTGGGACCCACTCCCAACCCATCCTGAAGCTTACCGAGGATCGCTTTGAGGCGATCATTCGGCATGCCGACGTGAAGTTCTCGCCTGATGCGTCCAGCGCAGATCGTCCGCTTGAACGCTTAAGCGATGGACAAAAATCCTTGTTCCAGATCGCATTGACCGCGGCTTTGCTGGAGATCGAACAGGATGCACTCGACCTGTCTGATGATAGGTCACCATTCGAGCCGTCACTACTCAAGCACGTTCCGCTTACTCTACTCCTGATCGAAGAACCGGAAAACTCGCTATCACCGTTTTTCTTGTCCCGCATCATGGACCTTTGCGAGGACATCGCTGAGATGGAAACAGCACAAGTCATGCTGTCCAGTCACAGTGCGTCGATTCTCTCCCGTGTTGAGCCCGAAACGCTTCGCTATTGCCGTCTGGATGCAGAGACCGGACGCAGCGCGATTCGAGCCCTCACACTGCCGCCTGCGATCGACGAAGCTGGCAAGTACGTAAGACAAGCCGTGCGCGCATACCCAGAGCTCTATTTCGCGAAGCTCGTTGTGCTTGGCGAAGGGGACTCCGAACAGATTGTTTTGCCAAAGCTTGCTCGCGCGAGGGACCTTCATCTCGACAAAGCCTTCTGCCCGATCGTTCCACTCGGAGGGCGCCATGTCGAGCATTTCTGGACTTTGCTCAGAGACCTATCGATCCCACACGTCACTTTGCTCGATCTCGATTACGGTCGGCAGCATGGTGGCGCCGCCGCGATCCGCGGCATTGTCGACAAGCTTTTGGCTTTCGGTGTCGAATTTGAAGGCTGCGAGCACGTTGCGAGCGGAGAGGTCAATCCGGACAACATCGATGAGCTATCAAACGAGGATATCGATATCGACTACGATGAAGACTCGGATAAGAGCCTTGGCACCTATTGGCTCGAAACTCTTCGAGAACTGAATGTGTTCTTTTCGGAACCAATAGATATAGACTTCTCGATGCTCTGCATATTCAGCAAAGCCTACATGCAGGCAGCACCCGGCGGGCATGGCCCAAGCGCGACCGCTGAAGCCGTCGCAAAACGGAAGAAAACTACACTGAAGAAAACCGGTCACCCTGATTACTATGATGCAGACTGGGATAATTTCTTTAGGTGGTACCCCTATCTCTTCTTGTCTAAGAGCAAACCGGCGGCGCATCTGACAGCGATCAACCGCCTCAAAAAGAAAGATCTGAAGTCGCCTCCAGAAGAGCTCGATGCTTTGCTTGACCGGATCAAGCATTATCTTGGGTGACGCATGCCGATCATCAAACCAGAACACTGGACACCAAAAAGTGTCGCCTCGCTTGAACTGGCAGCGCTCAACGCCATCCACGAAAACGATCACAACCTGTGTGTCGTTGCCAGCGCAGGTGCCGGGAAAACTGAATTTCTCGCGCAGAAGGCCGACTACCTCCTCTCAACAGGTATTTGCCGTGCGCCCCACAGAATTCTGGCTATCAGCTTCAAAAGCGACGCGGCAAAAAACCTGAAGGAACGCGTAAGACAGCGCTGTGGACCAGAGTTATCGGGCAGGTTCGATTCCTTGACCTTTGATGCCTTCTCGAAAGGCCTTGTTGATCGCTTCGGCGAACTTATCCCAGCACCTTATACACCGTCTCCTGACTACGAGATTGCCTTTCCCGGTTTTCGGGATTGGGACGATTTCCTTACGCGTCACGGGTATCAGCACCTGTCTGGCAAAACACTCGAGCAAGCGGTTGCGCGCTGCAGGCTTCCGATTGAAACCCTGAACCCTAAGAACCCTCAGTGGAAAGACGTTCTGACCCGCTTTTGGTCTGAGTACTATCGGGATGAAAGCCTGACGCGGCTGACCTTCCCGATGATCAACCGTCTAGTGAACTATGTTCTATCGCACGATCCACGCCTAGTCGCCGGTCTGCAAGCCACATACCCTGTTGTCTTTCTGGATGAATTTCAAGACACCACTTTTGGCCAGTATGACCTGCTTAAGCGTCTTTTTTTGAACAGCGATGCGCGTCTCACCGCCGTCGGTGACAACAAACAGCGGATTATGGTCTGGGCGGGCGCCATGCCCGACGCGTTCAAAACTTTCGCAGCCGATTTTGGTGCAAAGCAAGAGACGCTGATCTCCAACTGGCGCTCCCATCCGGAACTGGTTGAGATCCAGCATGCGATTGCTGTATCCCTCGAAGCCTCCTCCGCAAAACCCGACGCCAAACGCATCAAGGGTGTTGACGGCGACGTTTGCGCGATCTGGGCATATGATGATCGGGTGTCTGAATGCGAGGGGGTTGCCAACTGGATAGCTTCCGCAATCTATTCCGGTGAAATGGCCCCTGAAGATTGTGCCGTGCTGGTCCGTTTCAAACCAGATGTACTTGAAGGAGAACTCGGACCTGCGCTTGCGTCACATGGTGTGCGTCTTCGAAATATCGCCCGCAGTCCCGAGGGCGCCAACATCGCGATTCAAGACGTGCTCACCGAGGACGTCACCCAATGCACCATCGCGCTGATCCGTCTGGGCGCGTTTCAAAAGGCGCCCGATGACTGGCACTCGGTCATTGAGCGGTTGTCCCTAATTTGGGGTTCGGACCCAGACAATCAGGCTGATCAGGAGACCTTGCAAGACCAAGTTGGCACTAAAATTGTGGGCTTGCGCAGCTTCATGGAAACCAACGCCCCGTCAAATGACTCATGTGCGGCGCTTGTCCAATCGATCTTGGAGTTCGTTGGTGAAGCTGAATTGCGCGCAGCTGTCCCGGCTTATCGCCGCGACAAAGACTACCTTCGTGCTCGCACCGGACTGACATGCCTATTGAAGGAATCCGCCGAGGGCGAAACTGATTGGGCGAAGGTTGCAAGAAACTTTGATGGTGTTGGTCAAGTTCCGCTTATGAGCATTCATAAGAGCAAGGGGCTGGAATTCCACACAGTCATCTTTTTCGGTCTCGACAGTGGAACCTGGTGGACCTTCAAACCGCAAGACAGCGAAGAGATGCGTGCATTCTTCGTCGCGTTCACGCGTGCCATGCAGCGTGTATACTTCACGTCCTGTCGCGGCCGCGGAAATCGCCTCGCCTATGTCGATGATCTGATCGCCGATGTGGGCGTGAACCGGATCCACGGCCCAACCTGAGACTATGTCTTCTTCGTATATGCTGTCAGGCTAGGCTCTGAGTTTGATAAAGCATCGATATCAACTCTTTGACTAGCGGATAAATCTGAGACGAAACGTACCCTGGATACGTTTGGTGGCAGATCATCGCGCAGAGCCGGAATCTCATTCAGATCGAAAAACACAATGGACTCCGTCGCTAGTGTGAGATCGAACTGAGCATCTTCGGCGCTCTGCTGATCAGAACCTAGCGTTTTAGCGATGACTTCGCGCAGTTTCAAAATCGAGTCCGGTCGGCCTGCAACACGTGCTTCGATCAAAGTCTGGAGTTCTCTCACCGAAGTTCCGCGACCAGTACGTTCTATAAAAAGAGATGCAATAAGTCCGATTGCGCCAGCCGGTGGATTGCACTGATCGAAAGAAAACTCATGGGTGCGCCTGCGTGTTGAAGTGCTTTTAACCTCGACTTTCAGTTCATTCGATGAAAAGTCGTAACGGTCACTGTCGTCTTCGCGCCAGTCCCTTATGAGCTCGTGCGGCAGTCGAGCCTGGTGGATCAAGCATAGCTCACCGAACAAACCCGACAATTTTCGGGTCGGCGAAGACAGCATTCTCCTGAATATCTCGGCAAGTCGTCGCATTGCCTTGGATAATTCACTGTCTTTGGGACTACCCCCAAGCATGACGGCGATCGAGTCGCAAACCGAGAAGAATACTTCTCGCGTTGCACGATCAGCCGAAACCAGGCGCATAACACTACAAGTGGCATCCACAATGCGAGCATTTGCGCGTTCAATTTTGCACGGTACGTGAAACTGAACGTCTAGGTTTTCGAGTTTGATTGGCGGTGGTTGTCGGCCTTCGGCAGTTTCAGACTCCACCAAAACGGATGGACGCTTCTGGTCGTCAATCCCGACGAACCAGTTCTCAAACTCGTCGCCAATTTGAACTACGAGAAAACTGCCTTCAGATGGTGTTCGGCCGCCTGCGACTAAGTCCTCATATGCAACTGCAAAGCGTCCTGACACTACGCTATTGCCCCTGCTGCACGACGTAATTCTCCGCAAGCCTTCCAGGCAAATAGACGGAAATCACATATGTATCGGGCGATACAATCCGATCCGCATCGTCTCGCAAATCGAGATAGTGTATCTGCACGGTGATCCGATCGCCGTCTTTGATAGCTTGGTCACCCGGATAGACCGTACCCCGCTGAGCTAGCGGTCGAACAGGTGCTTCACCTTGATACAGGTTCTTGATTTCGCCGTCATTGCCAATGCCACGAAGTCGCTTTTGCCCGGCGCTCATCTGGTAGACCCTGCAAGTTTCTTCTGGGTTGTTCTCAAGCACCTTGCTGAGTTGCAACAACAGTGCAGTGTTACGCTGCGAGTCGGTTGCGCCCGTTAGTCTGAATGGGACAAGCAAATTCTCCATCACACTCTGAAGCGACACAGCATCCGCGAAGGCGTGGCGCTGTATTTCTGTACGATCGGGATTCCCATCATCTGGCACGAAGGTCTGGGACCGAATGAAGCTCTGAACGTGGGCTCGATTTGCAGCTGTCAATTCAGGTGTGGCCAAGACAAATCGAGGTGCAATCCAACGTGATGCCAAAGGGACATGCATGTAGTCGAAATCAAGAACGCTATCACGGCAGGGTTGCAGTGCATTCGACATCACGAATGCCCGCTTCCAACTATTTAGAGGCTGGCCAGCGTCCTGAACGGCAACCAATTGACTCCGAATGTCTTCTTCGTGGTCAACATAATCCTCGAACGCCTGCTTCGTACCATCTTCCAGATAGACGCGACAGTATCCAAGGTATCCTCGTTTGTATCCAAAGAAGCGCGCACGCTGTTGGATGGTGTCGGCGTTGCCGACACCGATGCCACGAGGCATATACGTCACCGTTAGGCCCTCAATCGTAAAGCCGCGATCCATCGCGGCGCCGCCCACCAAAATCCACCCAAATGAATTCGGCCAATCAACCTTTGGCGTCTTACCCGACGTGGCATTCACCTCCATGATCTGAACCCGATTCATCGCTATTCGAAAGCGCCGGGCAAGCTGATCGAATGGTGGAAGGTCATCACCGACTGTCAGCTGTAACTCTGAATGGGCAACTCGCAGCGCTTCCAGCAACTCTTGCCTGTCAGGGTCGTGATCTGCTTGACTCAGACAGCTCTTCCAATCCTCAAGGCTGTCTCTGATCCAATTGTAAAAATCGTTGTGCTGTGCAGTCAGGTGCGAGGGATGTACCAGCATCGATCGATTGCCTCGGCTTTCGCCAAGTTCAATGGCGGCCGCGATCCCGACGATAAACACCCGCAAGGCGTCCAACAGCGTTTCGGGAGGTTCCACCAAAGGGTTGTTCCGCGTGGGAACCTCGCCAGGTGGAATGCTCTTAATGAGATGCGGACTCTCTTTGAAAAAATCTCGCCCTCCCACGTAAGCGGCGCCTGGCTCCAACACCTCAACAAAATTAGGCGAAAGACTATCGATAATATTGATAAGCAATGGGGCTTGCGGCGTCGCCGTGTACTGCAAGTACGTGTGCTGGGGGATTACTGCCCGCAACTCCATAAGTCTGGTATAGGTCGTGCTCTCTGAGTCTTGGGACGTTTCATTATTGAGACTGGCCTGATCAGCCTCATCGTCAACAATTAGGACCGAGACACCAGCCAAATCTAGACGGTCGAGCAGCGATGTCAGGTGTCCCAATCTCTGATGCTGCTTGAGCACAGTGACCAGCACAGTTCTACGTAAATCATCCGGTGTATCCGGATCGCGCCAATCCTCGAGAGCGCTATTGATGAATTGGACTGAATCATCATTGTTACTCGGGTTTTCCAACTGGACCCATCGCCGCGGCCGCGATGGATCCCGAAGACCGAGGTCATTCGCCAAGCGTTCTGTAGACTGATTGAGAAGATTGGTCGTCACGCCCGCGATAACGATAACGATCTGGAAGCTATTGTCGCGGGCAAGAGCAGTTACCGTTTCAAACGACATGGTCTTGCCGCTTTGAACATAGCCGATGACCAGTCCCGTCTGGCTACCCTGTATTTCTTCTGGCGACACTCCCTTCGAGAGAATGGAGATAGCGTCGGCCTCTAGTGATTCCCGGCTCTCTGCCGGCGCAGAGCGTGAGAGGAAATCCATGGTTTCCTGACCGACATGCGGAGTCCAACTGCCGGCGACGTGGGCTTCTTGAGTGGTGATCGTCACATTCGAGGTATCAGTCATAGATGTTTTTCAGTCCTCATGGCCCCGAGAGGGCAGTCATCAGCAAATCGTTTAGGTTGCGCCGTACGGTGCCTGCTTTTCGGACACCAGCACTGCGCGCCAGCACCTCCGAAACTGCTATTCCGGCCGCCAAGCGCAAAATTCCATCGGTATCTTCACTGTCATTCTGGGCGAAGCGGACCATGAACGGATGTGCCATTGATACTCGGATATCGATCCGTCGTGTGTCGCCGGTAGACTGGTCTGTATCACTCAAAACAAGCCACTGACTTTCGGAGGGGTCATTGGTTAGTTCGATCTCAATTTCCCAAGTTTGGCCCCGGAACGGCAGGGTTATTGTTTTGCTGGCCAGCTTCTCCTGTACTGGAGGCTCCTCTTCTGGCGTGTCCGCGGGTTCCGCGTCAGCCAAGCCAGGCAGAGCGCCAGGCAAACCCTCCCCGAGCGCATCGGCAGCGCCGGTGACAGCCTTAACCGCATCATCGTGCAATTCAGCCGTAGCCTTGCGAACCCGATACCCTTCAGCTTGTTTCAGAAGCGGCAGATCGTCATGGTCGAGGTGTTCGCGAAGCAACTCCAAAAAGGGTTGTTCATTCTCATCCCATCGAAAACCATCTTTAGTGTGAGACACCTCAAAGCCATCGAGATGCAACTCCCCGAAAAGCCTTTGATAGCGATAACTGTTGGACTGACCGAAAATCAGTGGTGGCCGGTAACCATCGTCTCCGGAACCTTGAATAATCCGCCCACGTCGGAAGAGCCCGAAGCCTGCTTTCTTCGTGCTCGCCGTCTCACGGATTGCGGCAAAACCTCTAACCTTGAGATCAGGACCAAGGTCAAAGGCGATATCCTTGCGCCATTCTTGCGAAGGCATATCAGGCGTCTTGAAGTATGGTTGACGCAGAACTGTTGGCGGCTGATACACTAAAGGCTCGCCTCGCAGCCTCAACTCGAACAAACCATCACGCACAAATACCCGGTAAATATCGGTCAAGTGGTCTTTGATCTTTGCCACTGTTCTCCCAACGGGCACGTGGAAAACGTCTTCCAGGATAACTTCAGTGAAATGGCTTTCAGCGTCGGCAGGTTCTTCACCGATGTCGAGTTCACGGATGTCGTCAGTAACAATGTTCTCAATATCAAATTTGATTGTGCGCACGATCGGATCGCCAAGTGCAGAGGTCCGCACCGTCCACCGTGGCGCAAACCAACATGCCGCGCTTTTCATACCCATGCCAAACTCGGCTAAGCCAGTGCGGTCGGGCGGCAATGTCGCTGGGCGAAACGCACGCGGAAAGTCACCCAAGAGTATGCCAGCAGCGTTGTCCCTTATCGAGATCCGCGGGGGGGCGGCGGCATCGATATCAATATCTACGATGAGTTTTTCCGTGTCTCCTGAAAGTGCGTCATGGTTTTGTTGATAGCTTTGAATCGAGTTATCCACGAACTCAGCTAATGCATACCAAGCCTGATAATTGAGATGCTTTAGCACTGCCAGCATGCTCACACCTGGCTGAATATCAACGGTATTGTTACTCAAATTGCATCCCCCCGAGACGCCTCTTACGCAACTTCCAGCAGTCCTGACTGAGTTTTTCGAACAATTGTCTTGCTGCCTTTGGGCGGATAGGTTGCGAGCAGTTTCTCAGCAATCGTTTTGACTACTTTTACATTGACTGCGTTACCAAGCGCCTTGAACGCTGAAGTTTGCGCAACGGGCAAGTGGTCAAGGGCACCCATGCTCTGCAACTTGCTGCACTCTCGGATAGTCATATAGCGCTTTTCCCACCCAATGACCGGAACCTGACTGGTCGTCATGGCTACAAGTGACGGTGAAGTTGTAGGTTGCTTGATCCGGATCCCCGAAGCACGAAACTGAATCAGATAATTCCAGACTTGCCGTTCTCCACCCTTGTGATTCCACTCGAACTTTTGAAAACTCGGCGCAAAGCTTTGTATGGATGGTAGCCAGTCGTCTATCCAGTCTTTGTGTCGCGAATAAAATTCTCGATTTTTCCGAATGAAGTCGATTTTCCATTTCGGAAAGGCGCTTTTCGGCTTGGCAGCGTAGGAAGGCAGATTGGCACGAATTTCAGACTTGCTCATGCCTCCTAAATTCACCCCAAAACACCCCCGGTAAGCTTGGAGTGTATCAGCCGTGCGCTTGAGCGGGAATGAAGTCTCGTACGGATAAGTCGCACCAAACTCCATTGCCCATATCGGAAAGGAAGGCAGTTGCTCATCCTTTGGGAAGTTATCAAGAAAGGCCTGCCATGCGTCGAGATATTGAATAAATCGACCCGACAGATGACGAGCGTCATGTGGCTGGTTGTCAAGAATAGTGCGAATCGATGTCTCAACTAACTTCGGTCGCTCAGGCCAACTGAAGCCTACGAGTTCGTCACGCGAGCCGACAATGAATGCCCTCTCGCGGACCTGCGGTACGCCGACGTGATGCGGAGACAATTTGCCGTCTGAAACCTTGTAGCCGGCAAGCCGCAAACGATGTAAGATTTGTCCCCACGTCTTCCCACCATTGTGCTTGATGAGATTTGGTACATTCTCGATTATTACGAACTGCGGCTGACGGGAACGCAGAATATTGATGATGTAGTCAAACAAATCCCCCCACTGAGGGCAAGCAAACCCTTGCTGACTACCTGCCTTCGAGAACGGCTGACATGGGAAACCAGCACATAGAATGTCGTGTTCGGGAACGGCTTCCAGGCCAATTGCGCGAATGTCACCATGAGGCCTGATGCCAAAGTTTTTTTCGTAGAGTTCTGCAAGGTCGGCATCGAGTTCCGAAGCAAATACACATTCGTGTCCTAACTGCGCCAGTGCTTGATGGAACCCACCGAGCCCCGCAAACAGGTCAATAAACTTCAAAGTGCCGCTCATCGTTTCCGACCTTCGAAGTTAAATTCAACCTGCTTGTCTTTATGACTGTCGATGAATTCGTTTAGCGCATAAGAAACGAGATACTGTAGGGATAATGGTGGCTTCTGTGCGTCTGCAATGCTCTTCAAAGCTGCGTAGTCTTCAACGTCCAGCGATACTGAAAACCGCTTCTTTTGCGTGGCTTGCATTTCCGATCCCTCATCCAATAGCGACAAAGTAGCATATTTTCACCAAAGTGCACCAAAAAAAACCAAATTTCAGGGAATCGTAAGCGCTTGAAAAAGGAAGATAAAATGGCGTTGAGGTTGTGACGCGCGCGTACAACGCACGAGCTGTGCTAGATGACTGTCGCTTGGTACACCGCATGCTGGAGGACGAAACGGACCCTGATCACTTCCGAGTTCTGTGGGTAAGCGCGCTGTCTTTGCTGCGCGCAGTAGGTCATGTGCTTGCGAAGGTGGATGCGGTTGAACCCAATTTGAGAGCTTCGGCAAATGCGGCCTTCAAGACATGGAAGGACATCGCCAACGGCCATGAAGTCTTCACAGAGTTTATTGAAAATTCGCGCAATCTAATCCTGAAAGAATATGGTTTCCGAGTTGACCTTCGAGAAACGATCCCCCTTTCAGTCATGGAAGGCACCTGCATCGACACGTTCGATCTAGGAGAAAACATTTTTCGACCATTGGTCGGAGGTTATGGTGCCGGGGAGGATTGCCGCGATATTTATGCATTCGCGATCGAATGGTGGGAAAATCAACTCGAAGAGATCGAAGTGAATGCATCCGTTTAGGTTAGGCGTCTCCCTGCGGGCCGGGCTGTCGGCAGAGCGGAAGCCCTGCGGTCTTCCCCCTGTCGGGCTTTCATCCCTGACGCGGGAATAAGGGCCAGGACTGGATCGAGGGCATCACGATGGACGATATGTTAGAGTAAGAGGCCTGCGGCTGTCGCCATGACGGGTTTGGAGGTCGAGAGAGGCTCTCAGGCCGCCCGCCATGGAGAATAGTCATGACAGCGATTGAAATCATGGATTGCCGCCCCGAGAGCGGCGGCTACAAGGTGGATGTGTCCCGCGGTGGACACAATGGGCGTGTGTCGTCCGAATGGTTTTCCCGGCCGGACGATGAGAAATATCTGTCCCTGTCGGAGCTTTATTCATCGGTGAAGCGCCGTGCCGACCAGAGTCGGACGCGCACGGTCGAGAGCGCGGCGATCCGGGTCGAAGCGCATCGCGACGATCCCGAAAAACTGGCGTTGATCCTCCCGGATGCCGAGGCCCCGGTTGCGCCCACCCATTGGAGTTTCGGCCAACTGGCGAGCCTCGTTGGCGCACCTGCGTCCTACATGCGCCAGCTCCCGGCACCGCTCGCCGGTATCAATCTCCAATACGGCCTGACCAACCACCGCGCCGAGCAGGTCAAGACGATGGAAGTCGCTAACGGTCGCACCGAATTGCGCGCCGTCACCGGCCCGGACTATGGCCGCATCTACGACCATGAACTCGTCTCCGCCGTCCAGCGCATCGCGGGTGACGGCGTCGGCGACACGCGATGGAAGGTCCCAGGCGTGCTCGACTGGTCGACGGGCATCTACAACCCGAATGTGGACGTGACCAAGGACACGACCACGCTCTACGCCTCGGACCGTGACGTCTTCCTCTTCCTGGTCGATGACCTAAACCCGATCGAGGCAGGCACGCTGCCTGATGGCTCGCCCGACCTCTTCTTCCGGGGATTTTACTGCTGGAACTCCGAGGTTGGTGCGAAGACGCTCGGCATCGCGAGCTTCTATCTCCGCGCCGTCTGCCAAAACCGCAACCTCTGGGGCGTCGAAGACTTCCAGGAGATATCGATCCGGCATTCGAAATACGCCGCCAACCGCTTCGCGCACGAGGCGGCACCCGCACTGGCCAACTTCGCAGATTCCTCGCCGCGCCCCTTCATTCAGGGCATCCGTGCCGCCCGCGAACGTATCGTCGCGCGCAGCGACGAGGACCGCACCGACTTCCTGCGCAAGCGCGGGTTTTCCAAGGCGGAGAGCGGCAAGATCATTGAAACGGTGCTGGCCGAAGAAGGCCGACCGCCCGAGAGCGTGTTCGACTTCGTCCAGGGCATCACGGCGGTAGCGCGGTCGAAGCCGCAGCAGGATGCGCGCCTCACCATGGAAACTCGCGCGAAAAAGCTGCTGGAGCTTGCCGCTTAGCCTTGGCGTCTCACTCTCATAAACTTCCGTTCCCGGTGCATCGCTTCTTTAAAGGAAGAGGTGGGCCGGGATTTTCGTGACGGGTTTGGAGGTCGAGAGAGTGTCTTTCGGTCGCCCGTCGCGGAGAAATCCCATGACCAAGTCCAAGAAAATCACCCTCAGCGCCTCGCGCGATATTCCCTTCAACAAGCTGCTGCTTAGCCAGTCGAATGTTCGCCAGATCAAGTCCGGCGTATCGATTGAAGAGCTTGCCGAGGACATCGCCCGACGCACATTGCTCGCCAGCCTGACCGTCCGGCCCGTCCTGGCCGAAGACGGCAGCGAGACCGGCATGTTCGAGATCCCGGCAGGTGGCCGCCGTTTCCGCGCGCTCGAGCTTTTGGTGAAGCAGAAGCGCCTCAATCGCACCGCGCCCGTGCCCTGCATCGTGCGGACCGAGGGTCTCGCCGAAGAAGACAGCCTCGCCGAGAACGTCCAGCGCGCGCCGCTGCATCCGCTCGACCAGTTCCGGGCCTTCCAGGCGATGCGCGAGAAGGGCAAGTCGGAGGAAGAGATCGCTGCGGCGTTCTTCGTCTCAGCCAGCGTCGTCAAGCAGCGCCTGCGGCTCGCGGCTGTCTCTGAGACGCTGCTCACCGCCTATGCCGACGAGGAGATGACCCTCGACCAGCTCATGGCGTTCACGGTCAATCCCGATCACCAGCGGCAGGAACAGGTCTGGGAAGCGCTCAAGCAGCACTATTCCAAGCAGCCCTATGAAATCCGCCGCATGCTGACCGAAGGCGCGGTCCGGGCGTCCGATCGCCGGGCGCAGTTCGTCGGCTTGGACAACTATGTCGAAGCGGGCGGCGAAATCCTCCGCGATCTCTTCCAGACCGACGATGGCGGCTGGCTGCAGGACGCGGCGCTCCTGGAGACCATGGTCAGCGAGAAGCTGAATGAGGACGCCGAGGCAATTCGGGCCGAAGGCTGGCGCTGGATCGAGGTCGCAACCGATTTCCCCTATGGCCACACCTACGATTTGCGCCGCCTCCGCGGTGAAGCCGAACCGATGAGCGACGAAGAGGACAAGACCTACGCCGCGCTCAAGGCTGAATATGAGAAGCTCGAAGACGACCACGCCGAAGCGGACGAACTTCCCGAGGAGGTCGATGCGCGCCTCGGCGAAATCGAGACCGCCATGGAAGCGCTGCAGGATCGGCCGATCCACTTCGAGCCCGAGGACTACGCAATCGCGGGTGCATTCGTCAGCATCGACGGGTCCGGCGGATTGCGGGTCGAACGCGGCTATGTCCGCGCCGAAGACGAACCAGCGGTCGAGACTGAAGCCGGTCCCGATGGCGAGGACGTCGATCTTGACGCGGACGCTGCGGTCGCTGACCAACCGAATGCGGCGACGGATCAGGATGATGAGGAAGACGATGATGGCACCAAGCCGCTGTCTGACCGTCTCGTCTGCGATCTGACCGTGCACCGGACAATGGCGCTGCGCGATGCGCTCTCCAACGATCCGCAACTGGCCATGCTTGCCTGTCTGCACACCATGGTTTTGCAGCTCTTCTACCACTACGGGCAGGACAGCTGCATCGAGATCATGCCTAAGTCCGCCCATTTCGGGGCGCAGGCCGAGGGGCTCGGCGACACGCGCTATGCGCAGTCGATCGATCTGGCCATCCAAACCTGGTCGGCCAACCTGCCGAAGGCCCCGGAAGACCTGTGGGATGCGCTGACCGAATGGGACAGCGATAGCCGGGACGCGCTCTTCGCCCATTGCGTGGCGATGACGGTCAACGCGGTGCAGGAGCCGCACTATCGCAAACCGCGCCAGATCGCCCATGCGGATGTGCTGGCGGCATCGCTCGGCCTCGACATGGCCAAGGCGGGCTGGGCACCGACGGCGGCGAGCTATCTTGGCCGGATCACCAAGGCGCAAATCCTCGCGGCGGTGCGCGATGCGAAAGGCGACAAGGGCGCCGACCGGATCGCGGGGTTCAAAAAGCCGGAGATGGTCGAGGCCGCCGAAGAGCTGCTCGCCGGAACCGACTGGTTGCCCGCACCGTTGCGCACGCCGCCGCTGGTCGAACAACCGGACGAGCCGGAGTTCGAGATCATCGACAGCGGCGATATCACGTCGGAGGTGGATGTCCCTGAGGATGAAGAACCAGAAATCCTCGAAGCAGCCGAGTAGTCGCAGAGTGACAGGTGTTTGGCGGCCCACGGTCGATGGTCGAAGTGATCGGAATACGCGATCTTTGATCCGTCGCCTGTGTCGCCTTCGGCAAATCCTCTCGACGCATGTGACCACCAACCGAGGGAGACTCTTCCCCCTAACTCCCTCGACTTGATGCGACCTGGTGGGCCTGTCGGACGCGGCAGGCCCTTTTTTCATACGCAAACCACGGAGACTACAATGGAAAGCCCCGCAGCACAGCTTTCACAGAAGCTCAGCCGCGACGCCGAAGCTGTCTGCCGTGCGTATCTGTCGAACGGACGCAAACACGGGCGGTACTGGCTCGTCGGCGATGTTCAGAACACGCCGGGGCGCAGCCTTTACGTGCGCCTCACCGGGCCTGATCGTGGTCAGGGGGCCGCTGGCAAATGGACTGATGCCGCCACGGGCGAGCATGGGGATCTGCTCGATCTCATCGCGCTCAATCTGAACTTCAATTGCTTGCGCGACACGCTCGAAGAAGCCCGCCGTTTCCTCAGCCTGCCGCGTCCGGACCCACCATCTCGCAACACGCAGCAGAAAGCCGCGACCGGTTCACCAGAAGCGGCACGACGGCTCTGGGAGATGGGCAAGCCGATCGCCGGAACACTCGCTGAGCGATACCTCGCGAGTCGAGGCTTGGTCGGCGTAGAGAATATGGCATCTCTGCGTTTCCATCCGAACTGCTTTTACTGGCGGGACGGTCAACCGCCGGATACCAAGCCAGAAACCTGGCCAGCCTTATTGGCAAAGGTCACCGACAACCATGGGACGCTGACAGGCGTGCACCGGACCTGGCTCAATCCCCACACGGCGACCAAGGCGCCGCTTGATCCGAACCGCAAAGCGATGGGCAAGTTGCTCAGCCATGCCGTTCGCTTCGGACAGTCAACCAACATCATGACCGTCGGCGAAGGCCTAGAGACCATGCTGTCACTCCGCATGGCGCTTCCTGCGTTACCGCCCGCAGCGGCTCTGTCCGGCAATCATCTGGCTGCCTTTGAGCCACCGGCCAGTCTGCGACGCCTCTATCTTGCTGGAGACAACGATCCTGCGGGACGGGCAGCCGCGACCGCTCTGACAGATCGTATCGCCGCGAAAGGTATCGAAACGATCCCGCTCCATCCGCGATGCGCCGACTTCAATGACGACTTGCGCAATCTCGGCCTCGACGCAGTGCGCGCAAATCTGCGATCCCAACTCGCACCGGTTGATTTGCCGAGATTGCTGGAATCGACAACAAGCTGACAGCCGGGCAGGTTCGGATCGCGAACGGTTGCCGTGATCTCCCACCGAAGAGACGCGCCCACGGCCTTCTTGAGAGGGTCGAGACGGAGCGGAGACCGCCCGGTCCCGCAATGGCTGCGCCGCCACCGTTTTCCGCCGCCGGGCGAGCCCGGCTTTGCATCGCGATCCAAAACGGCGTCGCCTCCGCCATCCTCCGCATACGCTCCGGCCGCCGCCAAACACGGGGACCCCGTGAAGTACCACTTCGTGGGGAAATATTGGCGGCGGTGCAAGCCCGGTCGCTCCCCGCTTTCCTTACGCCCATGAAGGCCGCGCGGGGCGCGGTCATACGGCACAGGAGGCCACATCCCATGACCCATCACGATCCTCAAACTCGCTCGGCGACGGCATTGGTGCTCGACGAGCTCCAACTCTTCGGCCACCGACCCTTCTCAGACGAACCGGACCCGCGACCCTTGCCGGAACCAGACGTCGTCGAAGGCGCACTTGCAGATATCTTCGATGCCTTGGTGGTCGCGCTCGGGGACACGCGCCTCGAGCCTGACCTCGAAGATCTGCTCTGGTCCACCACCAACGTCTTCCACCGCATGGCCACCCGGATCGAGCGTAAGCTCGACGACAATGAACAGGCGCAGAAACGCGGTCACCGGCAGCAAGACGGGTCCGAGGTCCGATCGGTCGAGTTGGAACGGATCACAGCCGAAGGCATCACCCTGACCGAGCAACGCAACGCCTATGAGAGCATGCGCGATCTCGCCGCCGACCTCTTCGAGACACATCTCGGGCAGACCTGGCACCCGTATTCAGGCTCACAGGTCAATCGCAAGCATATGACCGCAGCCCTGATCGACAGCCGCGATTATCTCGACGCCAAGCGCAAGGCAGATCTTGAACCACTCATGCCGACCGGCACAAAGATCGCGTTCACCGGCGGACAGGACATCAACGACACCGCAGCCATCTGGGCAGCCCTCGACCGGGTGATGGCCAAGCATGACGACATGGTACTTTTGCATGGTGGTTCGCCCAAGGGGGCAGAGCGTATCGCAGCCTGTTGGGCCGACAATCGCAAGGTCCAGCAAATCGTCTTCAAGCCGAATTGGAACCGGCACAGCAAGGCCGCTCCGTTCAAGCGCAACGATCAGCTTCTTGAGACACTTCCGATCGGTCTCATCGTCTTCCCGGGCTCGGGCATTACCGACAATCTCGCCGACAAAGCGGAAACTCTCGGTATCCCGCTCTACGATTTCCGGAACGAGAAAGGCGGGTCGTCATGACCCGTGATGCCTACTGCGCATCGCGCCATGCTGCACGAGAATATTCCGTGAGTGGCGCGAACATGCTATACTCTGCCAGCGCCGTGGCGGTGGTGGAGGCGCAGTCCCGAAGAGGAGACCGCCCATGTTCATGTCCGCCTTCCTAAGTGTCATCGGCCTCGGTTTCCTCGTCTATGTTCTCTTCAGCCTCGCGGTCTACGCGCTGCCTTTCTTCGTGGGCGCTACCGTCGGCATGTATACCTATGATGCCGAAGCAGGCGTAGTGGCGGCTATCGTGGCCGGACTGTTCGCTGGCACCTTCACGCTCCTCATCGGTCAGGTCATCTTCGCCAAGGTCCAATCCGTCCCGTTGCGTTTCGTGATCGCGAGCATTTACGCCGCGCCAGCAGGCATCGCCGGGTTTTCCGCGATCAAAGGGCTGTCGCAGATTGGCGGCGCATCGGAGGGCTGGACGCTGGCCTTCGCGATCATCGGCGGCATTGTCGTCGCGGGAACGGCCTGGGTGCGGATCGCAAGCCTCGCCGGACCGCCGGAAGAGCACGATGTCGATCAAACGCAGGTTATGCGCGAGCAACCTTTCGCGAATGATCGCTGAGTTCCTGCCGCCACAGCGGTGTGAAGGTCTTGAAGTCGCAGAATGCTGGTCGAAATAAATCGCCAAATGGAGGCATGTGTTTCGTGTCCTCGCGCGGGCGCTTTGATGGGGACTGCAACGACGAGCGTGATTACGCAGCGGTTGGACGCGGGCGTTTTCAGCTGGTGTCGAGTTCTTCCGACGATGCTGATTTCCGCCTTTCTGCACGACAACACACGTCTTCACACGACACCCGTTGCCGGCGCATTGCCGGATCAGATGGTGGCGGTCATTTCCCATCCCAAGCTCTCGTCACCCGCGTCCGTCACGGCCTCTCCATGGGCTGATCTGACCGGGATCGGCTAAAGCCTCGACCGCCTTAGCCGCAACGCTGGGTCCGGACTTTCTTCCCTTGGGCTACGCCCATTCCTCGCGAAGCAAGAAAGTCCGGCCCCAGCATCCTTCGCTGCGCTGCGGGCCACAGGGGCTGCGTCGGCGGATCGTCCCGGTCCTGACGATCGCCATCGAGACCGCGAAGGGCGCGGGATCGAAAGCCAATAGGAGAAATGACATGGCAACCATCGGAACCTTCAAAAAGACCGGCAATGAGTATGTCGGAGAAATCGTCACCCTCAACGTGCAGGCGCAGAACGTTCGCATCGTCCCCGAGGACAGCACCAACGGCGAAAACGCCCCTTCCCACCGGGTTTTCGTGGGCCGCGCCGAAATCGGTGCCGCCTGGTCCAAGCGCTCGAACGAGGATCGCGACTATCTGAGCCTCAAGCTGGACGATCCGAGCTTCACCCAGCCGATCTACGCCAACCTCTTCGACGACACCGTCATCGAAGGCGGCGAAGAAAGCTTCAGCCTCATCTGGTCGCGGGCCCGCCGCAAAAACGGCGAGTGATCCGACCATCGCCCCGTCCGGGAAACCGGGCGGGGCAAAGCGGTCTATCGCAAGCTGATTTTGGGAAGCGACGGATCATCCTGGTCGGATCGCTTCCAATAGTCTTGGCAAAGTTGCCGTCCCTTTGTTGTTAGGCCGTAAAGGTCAGAATTGTCGGGCATCTGGTCGATTAACCCCAGGCGGATGAGGGGACGCACAGATCCATCCGCTACGGAACGCTCGCGCCGCTTCCCGTCAGCATCGACAATGCTCCAACGCTGCGTGCCGTTCTCCGAGAAACATTCAATGCGATCCGCTCGATTCTCGCCGTTTCCTACCTTTGTGCTGAACCAGAATGTCATGTTGCAAAGGGTTTCCCGTGATCGCGGTGGAACCTGTATCCAAGTCAGTTCTTCCGTCTCAGCCTCTCGTTCGGCATCATGTTTTCGCCCATCAAGAAATGCTGCCACGAGAGCTCGTTCAATTGAGCCGATCGTATTCTGACTAGTGCCATGGCGCCGTGCGGCACGATCCGCATTGACGATGTTTCTCGCGATCTCCTTATACGACGCACGTTTCTCCGAACTGATCTTACCGCGCCCCAATTGCCCCTCCGATTAGTGTCTAGCGATGATCAAGCAACGCCTAGTCGCCGCTTTCTCAATCCCGTTCTTGTAGCAGCAACGCTGGCTTCACATCCAGCGCCAGAGCTGCGTGCCAGAGCGTGATGATCGTGACGTTTTGCTGTCCTCGCTCCATTGAACTCACATGGGCGCGGTCCACGCCCATTTTCACGGCCAAAGCCGCTTGGCTCATGTTGGCTAAGTTTCTGTAGTGCTTAAGATTGTTCCCAAATGTTTGCCGGATATCCATCCAGCTGACAAAGGACTATCGCGTATTTTAATGCGACGCACTATAATACGCGACGTTGAAGCGTATGATGCCGGTCTGTCACAGACTTGCGATCTCTCTACAGATCGATAGTTGCATGCGGCACTGCAAATGAGGCACTAACCATTTGGGCGTAACGCCGTCCGCAGGGGGACAGAATGAGCGATCAGACTAGCGGGAATTTTACTGACGACCCGCCAAATAGTGACACGCTTACCGAATACGATCGCACCCAACTAAAGCTTTACGCTCGCTTGCTCGATGCCGAAGCCGACGGCGCAGCGCTTTCTGAAATCTCTTTGCTCCTCTTTGGAATCGACACCAATGAAGAACCAGAGCGCGCCCGCCGTATTCGTGACAGCCATCTCCTTCGCGCCCATTGGATAACCCAACAGGGCTATCAACACCTTCTGGTTCAATCCTGAACTTGCTTCAGCCGTAAAATCACGGTGATGCTGTGGGCGCATCACGGTATGCCATTCGCCCCCCTACGAATTCCCGTTTAGCGCGAGCATATTGTTTGGTCCCCAGCGCCCGACGCACGGCGCATAGCAAAGGGAGGACGGACATGACGTCGAATTGGCGAGACGCAAGCGACTATGATTACATCGAAAAACTCGATGCAGCAGGGCTCGCATGGGAATGTTTGCGCCGCAACCCACGCTATCGCGCTGCCTTTCCGGCAATGACCGAACGAGACGCAGCCGCGTGGGGATTGCGATTTCCCTGTCGATCCTGATCTGAAGGCAACGAAAGCTCGGGTATATTGGAGAGCATCAAGTGCACCCGCGGTTACAACCACATTGGTCGCTCTGGAGGACGAAAGCACTCCGCCAACTCGCCTCAGTCATGCGGTTCTCGACGTACGACGTGGCAGGAAAGGACGATATTGGACACGTCTTGACTCTGACATTGTCATCGTTTCGAACGTCTCGATTACGAGCAAGATACCGTTCGGAATCATCGTTCCACTGACAGATGACTGGTCTATCCGGCAGATAGCGGCAGAACGCTTGTACGCTGTGTGGAGCGGACGAACACCGCGCGGATGGTTTACGATTCAGCGCCGAAAACGCATCGGCGCGGCACTAAGAACAGATGATGCTCGGCAATCCGGCGCGCACCTGCGGGACATCGCGATCACCTATTTCGGAGCTCGCAGAGTTGCAGCCGAACCATGGAAAACCAGCGCTCTGAAAGCACAAGTGGCACGCCTTGCCGTTTATGGTCATGCCCTCGTCATGGACGGGTATCGACAGCTCCTCCACGGTAAGACGGCGAGCTATTCACGCCGGAGTTAGCTTTCCAGCGCATTCCATCGGCATTGCAACTATGCAAATTTCGCGCTGCACCGTCATCCGCGGCAGGGGTGACGATTTTCTTACGAAATCTTCGTCATCCCCCTCACGGCCACTTCTCCGCTTCCTTGTCCATCGACCGCCCGGCGCATCCCGCGACGGGCCGTGATGACCAGAGGAGCACCCCATGCCCGATCCCAATGCCGGCCTGCCGCCGCGCTATCTCAGAACACCCGAAGCCGCCCGCTTTCTCGGCCTATCCGGCCGCACACTGGAAAAGCACCGCACTTATGGCACCGGTCCGCGCTATTCCAAGATCGGCGGGCGTGTCGTCTATGCGGTCGACGATCTGCAAGCCTGGGTCACGCGCGGCGAGAAACGCTCGACGTCCGACAACACGGGCGACACCGTTCTTCCCGCCAAACGCCATGCCGCGATTTCACCCGCCTATAGCGGCGAGAAGCGCCAATGAACGCGCGGACCACTATCGAACTGACCTGGATTGAGGGCCGCATCGAACGCTGGCTCCGCTTCGGCCAGATCGTTCAAGAGGCGATTCAGAGCCGTTCCACACGCACCGTCGGCGTAGATCCGGGCGCAATCTTTGCGTTCGTCCGCTGGGCCGCGAATGACTACGGCACCATCGAGAGCCGGATCGATGTCTTGCGAGCCGCTTCGCACGGCGAGCGTATATCCACCGTTCCATTCGTTACGCCCGGTGGGATCAGTCTGTTGCGCCTCTCTGGCTGGCCGAAGGTCGAGGCGGTGCTGTTCGTGGTCGATCAGATCGAAGCCCGGGGCATCGTACCCGAAGACGTCTGCCCGGATCATTGGCGGCACGTCCACAATCGCCTCAGCTGCAATCTCGATGCACGTCCGTACACGCGGTTTCGGCATGAGGCGTGGCTGAAGCGCCGCGCGTTGGCCGCATGACCCAGCACCGCAAAACGCTCGCCGTCGGCGCTGTCGGGCTCAGCCTCATCGTGGTCTCGGCATTCGTCCGCTTCACCCCCATGCTCATCTGGAACGCGTCGGCAAGCGTGCCGATCGGCTTCTACGCGGTGCAGCCGCTTAACACTCCGGCGGTCGGTGATCTGGTCGTCCTCGAACCGCCAACGCCGCTCGGCGACTGGCTTCTGGCACGCGGCTATCTCGGCGCGGACGTTCCGCTCATTAAGCATGTCGCCGCCCTTCCGGGACAGCGCGTGTGCCGCATCGGGGTGACCGTCAGTATCGACGGGGTAACCGTCGCGCGGGCAAAGCCGCGCGACCGCTTCAAGCGTCCGCTGCCCGTTTGGCAGGGCTGCATGCAGCTCACCGACGACGAGATATTCTTCCTAAATCCCGACACCGAAGCGAGCCTTGATGGGCGGTATTTCGGTCCGTTGTCGCGCGAAACGATCATCGGCCGCGCGGTCCCGATCCAAGTTCGGGAGGGTTGAGATATGGTCATCCTTCCTCTTTCCGGTCGGCGTTTTATCGCTGCTTTAGTGACCCTTGGCGGACTTTCCGGCTGCGCCAATCCACCGCCCGCCGACGCGCGGGATACCGTTCCTGAGCAACCACTCATACAGTCGCAGACCTCAGAGATCGACGCGCACATCGCAGAAGCTTCGCAGCGCTTCCGTATCCCCGAGGCTTGGATCAGGGCCGTCATGCGCGCAGAGAGTGCGGGTAATCCGCGCGCTGTCAGCCGCGCCGGAGCCATGGGTCTGATGCAGATCATGCCGGGAACCTGGGGCGATTTGCGCGCCGCTCACCGTCTCGGAACGGACCCGTTCGATCGCCGCGACAACATCATCGGCGGTACAGCCTATCTGCGCCAGATGTACGACCGTTTCGGCCCGCCAGGGTTCCTCGCAGCCTATAACGCCGGACCCGGACGCTATGCCGAGCATCTCAGAACCGGTCGCCCGTTGCCCCGTGAAACCCGCGCATACGTCACCGCGCTGTCTCGCGTGCTCGGTTTCTCCAATGCGGCACCGGTGCAAACCCCACGCAGCCAGACCGCACCGAGATGGCAGACTGCACCCCTTTTCGCGCCCGCCTCATCTGCACCAAATGTGCAGGCCGATGCTTCAGCGGAGCAACTTCCCGAAGCCCCAACTCAGGTGCCGCAAAGAGCCGCAGACCCTCAGACAATTGAACCCGCTCACCCTCTTTTCGTCTCTCGAACTGAGGAGGAAGACCGATGAACGCGGCTTTCTGGCTCCGCCCCGTCCTGTCGTGCCGTTTCGTATGGAATGCGGTGTTCGGAGCAATGCGAGAGAGATCAACGACGGGAGGGCAAGATAAAAGGCCGGGCACGCTCGGGCGGTACGGCTTTGGTATTGTTGGGTTTTTCGCACATTTCAGAAACATCTATAGTGCCGCTTGTCAGCCTAGTCGTCTGACATCATTAGGTTTTCGCCGTGCCGTACCGTTTTCTGAGCTCGTGCAGCCATGAGCAAACGCGACAACGATCTCCGTGTCCGGCCGGGCCGCATCCGCGACAAGGGCACCAGCGCTAAGAAAGCAAAGAGCTTCGTCGGACAGGTCATGAAAGCCGCCCGCGAGGCAGGTCATACGGGTCACCATTTCAGGGCAGCAGGCGGGCGTGCCGGGCGATCGGCCTTCGGGCGCGGGTGCTTCGTTCGCACCTCGACTTCCTTGTCTCGAACCGCCCGGCGCGCTGTCGTCAGCGCCCGCGTCGTGCGCCATCGAGGTCAAAAGTTTCGGACGGCACCGCTCGCAAAGCACATCACCTACCTGAAGCGCGAGGGCGTCACTCGGGATGGGCGCGATGCTGGCATGTTCGACAGCGAGCAGGACGGGATCGACGACAAGGCCTTCGCCGCGCGCTGTGAGGATGACCGTCATCATTTCCGCTTCATCGTCTCGCCCGAAGATGCAGTGCAGATGGAAGACCTGCGCGCCTTCACGCGGGACTTGATGGGCCAGGCCGAGCGCGATCTTGGCACCGAACTTGATTGGGTCGCCGTCGATCATTGGAACACCGACAATCCGCACGTTCACATCCTGGTGCGCGGGAAGGCTGATGACGGCAAAGACCTCGTCATCTCACGCGACTACATCGCCAGCGGACTGCGCGGGCGCGCAGAACAACTGGTCCAGCTTGAGCTCGGCCCGCGCACTGAGAAGGAGATCGCGGCTGGTCTCGATCTGGAGGTGAAAGCCGAACGCTGGACCGGATTGGACCGCGAACTTCGCGCTTACGCCGATAACGGGGCGGGCATCGCCGACATGCGGCCCGGCGCGCCCGATCTCGAAGACCGCGAATTAAAGCGCCGGATGATTGGACGCGCCCAGACATTGGAGCGGTTCGGATTGGCCGAGCGGCTCGCGCCATCCGTATGGCAATTGAAGCCCGGTATGGAAGAGACGCTGCGCGATCTCGCGGTACGGGGCGACATCATCAAGACCATGCACCGCGCCACAAGTGGCCATGCTCGCGCGCAGTCCGACTTCGCCATCGAGAATGCGCCCACTTCGCCCATTCTCGGCAAGCTGGTCGAGCGCGGTTTGCACAACGAGCTGACCGGCGAGGCCTATGCCATCATCGACGGAATTGATGGCCGCCTCCATCATCTGCGCTTCCGCGATCTCGACCTGACCGGCGATACTCCTGCGAGCGGGATCGTCGAAACCCGAAGTTGGACCGGCAAAGATGGCACGACACGACGCATGGTTCTGGTCGGTCGCTCAGATCTCGCCCTCGATGGGCAGGTCCAGGCCGACGGCGCGACCTGGGTCGATCGTCTCGCGGTCGCGAAGACCCGCGCGCCGCTCAGCCATAACGGGTTCGGGGCGGAGGTGCGTGACGCATTGAAGAAACGCGCCGACCATCTCGTCGAGCAAGGTCTGGCGTCCCACCAAAGCCAACGCACAACCTTCAACCGCGATCTCCTGAAGACACTTCGCGCACGCGAATTGGACACCACCGCCAAACGCATCTCGGACAAGACCGGACTGCCGTTCCGTAAATCGGAGGGCGGCGAGAGCGTGGCGGGGACTTATCGCCAACGGCTCGATCTCGCTTCGGGTCGGTTTGCCATGATCGATGACGGGATGGGCTTCGAACTCGTCCCTTGGAAACCGCAACTCGAAAAGCACCTCGGCCAGACCGTGTCCGGCACCGTGACCGCCGGTGGCGGGATCGATTGGACGCTGGGCCGCAAGCGCGGACTTTCGATCTGACTTCGGAGATATTCATGACGCGCAAGAAACATCACTCACCCGCCACCGCCATCCTCTGGGGACAAATCCTCATCGTCTCGTTGGTCGCGATCGCCTTCGTTTGGGGCGCGACCCAGTGGGTCGCTTTCCGACTCGGCTTCCAGGAACAGCTCGGCGCACCGATGACAGACCTCTTAGGTCTGCCAATCTATCCGCCGTGGAACGTCTTCGTCTGGTGGTACTGGTATGATGCCTATGCACCGCGCGTGTTCATGGAGGGTGCGATCATCGCGGGCGCGGGCGGGATCGCCGCCGTCGGCGTCGCGATCTTCCTCTCCGTGCTGCGCGCACGCGAAGCGAGCGATGTGACGACTTACGGCTCGGCGCGTTGGGGAACCGAGAAAGATGTCCGGGCCGCTGGGCTCCTGAACGAAGATGGTGTCGTTCTCGGACGCTATGGGTCACGCTACCTCCGGCACGACGGGCCCGAGCATGTGCTGTGCTTCGCGCCGACGCGGTCCGGGAAAGGCGTCGGGCTGGTTGTGCCCTCGCTTCTGACCTGGCCCGGCTCGACGATCGTGCACGACATCAAGGGCGAAAACTGGCAGCTCACCGCGAACTGGCGATCTCGGTTCAGCCGAGTGCTTCTGTTCGATCCGACCGACGCGAACTCAGCCGCTTACAATCCGTTGCTCGAAGTCCGGCGCGGCGACACCGAAGTGCGAGACGTCCAGAACGTCGCCGACATCCTCGTCGATCCCGAAGGTCTGCTTGAACGTCGAAACCACTGGGAGAAGACGAGCCATTCGCTTTTGGTCGGCGCGATCCTGCATGTCCTCTATGCCGAGGCCGACAAGACGCTCGCGGGCGTGGCCGCATTCCTGTCCGATCCGAAGCGTCCGATCGAGTCAACTTTGGCCGCCATGATGCGAACGCCGCATTTGGGAGACAGTCCGCATCCGGTCATCGCACAGGCGGCGCGCGAGCTTCTCAACAAATCGGAGAACGAACGCTCAGGCGTACTGTCGACCGCGATGAGCTTTCTCGGGCTCTACCGCGACCCGGTCGTGGCCAAGGTGACGCGCCGGTGCGATTGGCAGATCGACGATCTGGTGACAGGCGACCGGCCGGTGACGCTCTACCTGGTTGTGCCGCCATCGGACATCTCGCGGACCAAACCGCTCATCCGGCTCGTACTCAATCAGATAGGACGTCGTCTGACCGAAGACCTCCATGCGGATCGCAAGCACCGCGTCCTGCTCATGCTCGACGAGTTCCCGGCGCTCGGACGTCTCGACTTTTTCGAGAGCCAGCTCGCCTTCATGGCCGGATATGGGATCAAGGCGTTCCTGATTGCCCAGTCACTCAATCAGATCGAAAAGGCGTATGGTCAGAACAACGCGATCCTCGACAATTGCCATGTACGGGTGGCTTTCGCGACCAACGATGAACGCACGGCCAAGCGGGTGTCCGACGCACTCGGCACCGCGACCGAGATGCGCGCGATGAAGAACTATGCCGGGCACAGATTGTCGCCTTGGCTCGGGCATCTGATGGTGTCGCGGCAGGAGACGGCACGGCCACTGCTCACGCCCGGCGAGATGATGCAGCTACCCCCAACGGATGAAGTGGTGCTCGTCTCCGGTTCGCCGCCAGTGCGCGCCGAGAAAGCGCGATACTATGCTGACCCGCAGTTCCAGGCGCGGATCGGCCCGCCGCCTGAACTCGAGAAAACTTGCACTACAGAAAGTCTGGGTTCCGATGATTGGAGCCAGCTGGAGCCGATCGCCACACCACCGCCGCCAAAGCGAAAGAAGGCTTCAGACGACACGGACGGCGGAGTGCGCCGTGAACCGGACCTGCCTGAGCATGAGGATGTCGTCCCCGATCCGGCACATTTGCGCAACGAGTTCGCGCAGTTGGAAGACGAGCCCGATGACGACGCGCAGCGGGCGAAGACGATGCGCGATCGGTTCGGCTCCGTCGCTCGGCAAGCCTCGCTCGACCCCGATGACGGGATCGAGCTCTAGGAGGCCGGGATGAAGAAGGATCGTCTGAACGTATATTTCGACCCTTCGCTTTCGGGAGAGCTCGAAGCGCTGGCGGCGCGGCGGAAGGTATCGAAGTCTCAGATCGTCGAGGCGGCGCTGGCAGCGTTTCTCTCGCCCGATGGTGCCGATCAGCGCGAAGCCGCGATCGTCCGGCGGTTGGACCGGCTCACACGGGCCGTCGAGCGGCTGGAACGCGATCAGTCCATCGGCAACGAGGCCGTCGCACTGTTCGTGAAGTTCTGGCTGACTACGACACCGCCTTTGCCAGAGGACATGCGCGATGCGGCTCATGTGTCCGGGAAAGAAAGATATGATAGGTTCGTGGAAACATTGGGAAGGCGATTAGCAAAAGGCAGTACACTGACGAAGGAGGTTTCAGAAGACGTGCCGTAGTTGAAGACTGAATGACTGCTCAGAGCCCAACTTGCTCATTGGTAGGGGTGCGGCGAACATCCGGTGTCCGTCAGGAGTAGTATTGTGCCAGGACGATCAGGTTGTCGTCGGGGTCACTGAGGCGCATGAAGCTGGCGTGGTCTCCGGCCTTGATCTCGCTGACAGGCAGGCCCGCCACTTTCAAGCCGCTGCTTGCTGTGGCGACATCTGAAACGATCAGGGTCAGGGAGGAGTGACCTGCGTTGGCTTCATTCTGGAAAAGTTGCATCCCGCCAGCTCCATGATGCCATTCGACCAGCCCATCCATCGGACGCGCATCCGGCGGGCGACGGAACAGTGCTTCAAACCAGCGGGTACTTTCGCCCAAGTCCGAGCAGTTGACCTGTCCCAGGATGGTGATCAGCGTCTCGTCGTTTGATTTCGCATCGCTCATGCCGGTGTCTTCCGGTTTTCTGCGATGTACGCGGTCAGCTTGTCGAGAATCTTCCCCCAACCCTGTTCCCGCATTTCGGCCGTCTCACCTTCGCCGAGATAGACCGACTGGTCGATCAGGGTGAGCTGCGTTCCGTCTCCGTCCGACTCGAACTGAAGGGTCATCATCGTGGCAGAGCTGACCTCGCCCGTTCTTGCCGACCGCATGACACCGGCATTGACGATCCTTCGCGGCGGCTCGATCAGGAGATAACGCCCAAAGCTCTCCGCAACCGGATCGCCTGCTGGCCCGAACCGGGATGTCTCGATCCCGTCTTCTCGAAAATCCGAGCTGTAGCTTTCGATCACCCAGTCGTCTCCTGGCACGTCCCACTGCCGACGCTCCTCTTCGTCGGCCCAGGCATGGAAAACACGCTCCGGCGGTGCATCCAGCTTGCGTTTCGCAATGATGGTGTCTGGCGTCGTCTCAAGGGTCATCTTGTTTCCTTTCCGGGCGAGAGGTGTCGTTGCAGGCGGTCGAGGCGGCTCTCGGTCATTCGCCTGCGGTTCTGCAACCAGCGTTCCACAGCCGACAGCTTGTCGAGATCGACGCGGCAGTAACGCGCACGGCCGCGTTTCTCCGATGCCACGAGGCCGGAATTTTCGAGTATCCGAAGATGCTGACCAACCGCTGAAAGCGACATATCCAGCGGCTCGGCAAGCTGTCCGACGCTCATTTCACGCTCGCAGAGACGCGCGACAATGCCGCGTCGCGTAGGATCGGCAAGGGCTGCAAAGGCCGCATCAAGGCTGGAATCAAACTGAAGCATATACTTCAGTATTGCTAATTCTTGGCGAAGGTCAACTCGGCGAAATTATCCGTCCTGGATGGCAATGCAGACATTGCGCGAACGGCAGGAAAGTCCGCACAGCCGACCTTCCCTGAGTGCCTGAATCTCACATCTGCCCGTCTTCCTGCCGTTACACGCCAGACCACTACTACGACGTCAAACCTGTTGCCCATAACTTAATGCCGGTCTTCTTACTCGATCCCGTAACCAGATGCGGGACCGCCAATGAACGTCCAGACATTCAAATCAGAAGCGATCGAGCGCGGTTCCCGCATGCTCCGGACGGCGCTCGGGGCCGATATCGCGGCTTGGCTAGACGAAAACACAGTTGTCGAGGTCATGCTCAATCCAGATGGTCGCCTCTGGGTCGATCGTCTCGGACAAGGCCTTTGTGACACGGGGGCCGATCTATCCCCTCACGACGGAGAACGAATTGTCCGGTTGGTTGCGCATCATGTCGGTGCCGAGGTCCACGCCGATGCGCCACGCGTTTCCGCAGATTTGCCCGGGACTGGGGAGCGCTTCGAAGGATTGCTGCCGCCCGTGGTCGCTGCGCCGACTTTCGCGATCCGCAAGCCCGCCGTCGCCGTCTTCACGCTAGACGACTACGTCCGAACCAAGATCATGTCGGAGGACGCCGCTGAAGCGCTCCGCGAAGCGGTCACCGGACGAGCGAACATCCTGGTCGCAGGCGGCACCTCCACCGGCAAAACCACCCTGACCAATGCGCTCTTGGCGGAAGTCGCCAAAACCTCAGACCGCGTCGTCCTGATCGAGGACACGCGCGAGCTTCAATGTACGACGCCCAATCTTGTCGCGCTCCGCACCAAGGATGGCGTTGCGACGCTCTCCGATCTCGTGCGCTCCTCGCTCCGACTCAGGCCTGATCGCATCCCTATCGGTGAGGTGCGTGGTGCCGAAGCGCTCGATCTCCTTAAAGCCTGGGGCACCGGCCATCCCGGCGGGATCGGTACGATCCACGCAGGGTCCGCCATCGGTGCGCTGCGCCGCCTCGAACAGCTCATCCAGGAAGCCGTCGTCACGGTGCCGCGTCCGCTTATCGCCGACACAATCGACGTGATCGCGATCCTCACGGGTCGTGGTTCCGACCGCCGACTGACCGAGCTCGCACGTGTGATCGGCCTGACCGCCGACGGCGACTATTCCCTTCAATCCCTCCTCAGCAACCCGAAAGGACCAAACCCATGATGACGCGAACTTCCATCTTCTATCCGCGCTTGCCGATCTATGTCTCAGCTGTCGCGCTCGGTTTCCTGATAATGGCCGGTCAGGCCGAGGCAGCGGGCTCAGGCATGCCTTGGGAAGCCCCGCTACAGGCGATCCTGGAATCGATCGAAGGCCCCGTCGCCAAGATCGTCGCGGTCATGATCATCATCATCACTGGTCTCACATTGGCCTTTGGCGACACATCCGGCGGCGCACGGCGTCTCGTCCAGATCGTCTTCGGGCTATCGATCGCCTTCGCCGCGTCCAGCTTCTTCCTGAGCTTTTTCTCCTTCGGCGGCGGCGTCCTCGTATGACCGACGCAACCGACATTCCCGGCTTTACTGCCCCAGTGCACCGGGCACTCACCATGCCGATCCTGCTCGGCGGCGCACCGCGGACCATCGCGATCGCCAATGGCACGATCGCAGCGGCGGTCGGTCTCGGTCTACGGCTCTGGCTCGTCGGGCTGGTGCTCTGGGCGGTCGGGCACATGCTGGCGGTCTATGCCGCGAAGCGTGATCCTCAAATCGCTGACGTGACGCTACGTCACCTTCGTTATCCGACCTGGATGGGTGTGTGACCCGATGATGCGCCTCGCCGAATATCGCTCCAAAGCCTCTCTGCTCTCGGACTTCCTGCCTTGGGCCGCGCTGATCAGCGACGGGATCGTGCTCAATAAGGATGGTAGCCTCCAACGCACGGGGCGGTTCCGGGGGCCAGACCTCGATTCCGCAACACCGGCTGAGTTGGTCGCGACTGCCGCCCGGCTCAACAGCGCCTTGCGTCGCCTTGGCTCGCGTTGGGCTGTCTTCGTCGAGGCGCAGCGATTGCCCGCGCGTTACTATCCGCTGTCGGAGTTTCCCGATCCGGTCTCTGCGCTCGTGGATGCGGAACGGCGCGCACAGTTCGAGGAAGCGTCCTCCCATTTCGAGAGCCGCTATTTCCTGACCCTGACTTGGATGCCGCCCGCAGATGATACGAGCCGGGCGAGCGCGTGGCTGTTCGAGGACGCACCGACCAAAGGCGCAAACCCGCAGGAGCACATCGCTGCCTTCATATCGCGCAGCGAACGCCTGCTCGATCTCTTCGACGGCTTCATGCCCGAAGCGGACTGGCTCTCCGACGAAGACACGCTGACCTATCTGCATTCGACGATCTCGACGCGGCGGCAGACTGTCCGCGTGCCCGAAACCCCAATGCATCTCGATGCCTATCTCGCGGATCAACCGCTGATCGGCGGTCTCTCCCCGCGCTTGGGCAATGCCCATCTGCGAACAGTCTCCATCACCGGTTTCCCGACCTCAACCTGGCCCGGGCTTCTCGACGAACTTAACGCGCAGGCCTTCGAATATCGCTGGGCTACCCGCGCCATCTGTCTCGACAAGAGCGATGCGACCAAGCTCCTGACCCGCATCCGTCGCCAGTGGTTCGCCAAGCGCAAATCGGTGGCAGCGATCCTGAAGGAGGTGATGACCAACGAGGCGTCCGCGCTTATGGACAGCGATGCCGAGAACAAGGCGCTGGATGCGGACGACGCCCTGCAGGAACTCGGCTCGGACATCGTGGGTGCGGCTTATGTCACCGCGACCATCACGGTCTGGGACGAAGACGAGCGCGCCGCCGAGGCGAAGATCAAGCTCGCCGAGAAAGTCGTGCAGGGCCGCGACTTCACCTGCATGCCGGAGACGCTCAACGCCGTTGAAGCGTGGCTTGGATCACTGCCGGGCCATCTCTATGCCAATGTCCGCCAGCCGCCGATCTCGACGCTGAACCTCGCACACATGATCCCGATCTCGGCAGTCTGGGCCGGACCGACGCGCAACGATCATCTGGACGGACCGCCACTCTTCTATGCCGAGACACAGGGTGCGACGCCGTTTCGTTTCTCGACCCATGTCGGAGATGTCGGCCACACGCTCATGGTCGGGCCGACCGGGGCCGGGAAATCCGTGCTCCTTGCACTCATGGCGCTGCAGTTCCGTCGCTACGCGCACGCACAGGTCTTCGCTTTCGATTTCGGCGGCTCGATCCGCTGCGCGACGATCGCCTGTGGTGGCGATTGGGAAGATCTCGGTCTGGCACTGTCGGAGGATGAGAACGCTGTCCAGCTGCAGCCGCTCGCACGGATCGACGATCCGGCCGAACGCGCCTGGGCGCAGGACTGGCTCGCCGGGCTGTTGGCGCGCGAGGGTATGGAGATCGATCCGATCGTCCGCGATCACCTTTGGTCCGCGCTGACGTCACTAGCATCCGCGCCTGCCGAAGAACGCACATTGACGGGTCTGTCGGTCTTGCTCCAATCCAACGATCTCAAACGTGCGATGGCCCCGTTCTGCCTCGGCGGCCCGTTCGGACGGCTGCTCGATGCCGAGAGCGAAGCGCTTGGCACGGCAGACATGCAAGCCTTCGAAACGGAAGGGCTGATCGGTTCGGCGGCAGCACCTGCCGTGCTCGCCTATCTCTTCCACCGCATCGAGGCCCGGCTCGATGGACGACCAAGCCTCATCATCGTCGATGAAGGCTGGCTCGCGCTCGATGACGCCACCTTCGGCAGCCAACTTCGCGAATGGCTCAAGACGTTGCGCAAGAAGAATGCGAGCGTCGTTTTCGCCACCCAATCGCTTGCAGATATCGATGGTTCGGACATCGCACCCGCCATCGTCGAGAGCTGCCCGACCCGAATCTTCCTGCCGAACGAGCGCGCCTTTGAGCCGCAGATCGCCGCGACCTACCGCAGGTTCGGGCTGAACGACCGCCAGATCGAGATCATCGCGCGCAGTACTCCGAAGCAGGACTACTACTGCCAGTCCAGACGCGGGAACCGGCTCTTCGCACTCGGCCTCGGCGAGGTCGCACTGGCCTTCACCGCCGCCTCGTCCAAATCCGACCATGCTGCCATCGACACCGTGCTCGCCGAACATGGCCGCGACGGATTCGCCGCCGCTTGGCTCGCGCGGCGCGATCTGAATTGGGCGGTCGAGCTGCTTGGGCCATCCGACGCCGTCATCGACGCCACCCCATCCCCCACCGAAGCCAAGGAGACTGACCATGACCAACACCAAGACACGTAAATTTGCCGCGCGCGCAGCCGCTGCCTTACTGCTGTCGAGTGCGATCGCGCTCTCACCGACGACCGCGCCGCCCGCCCATGCCGGGCTGTTCGGCGGCGGGTTCGGCGGAATCGTCTACGACCCGACAAACCATGCCGAGAACTTGCTGACCGCCGCGCGGACACTGGAGCAAATCAACAACCAGATCGCCCAGCTACAAAACGAAGCAGCGATGCTCGTCAATCAGGCGCGCAATCTTGCGAGCCTGCCATATTCGTCGCTCACACAGCTGCAGTCCTCCGTGCAGCAAACGCAGCAATTGCTCGGGGAAGCACAGCGCATCGCACACGACGTGGCAACGATCGACGAAGCCTTCACACAGGATTACGGCGAGTCAGCAGCGCGCGGCGACTTCGACGAGATGATCGGCGGTGCCCGCGAACGCTGGCAGACTTCCGTGGCAGGGTTCGAAGACGCACTGAAGGTACAGGCGGGTGTCGTAGGCAATATCGAAACCGCCCGCACCGAGATGCAGGCGCTCGTGGGCCGGAGTCAGGCCGCGACCGGTGCCCTGCAGGCCACGCAGGCCGGGAACCAGTTGCTCGCGCTACAAAGCCAGCAAATCTCCGATCTGACCGGCGCCATTGCCGCGCAGAACCGGGCGCAGTCGCTCGAAGCCGCGCGTGCCGCCTCCGCCGAGGCGCAGGCGCGCGAGAACCTCACACGATTCCTCGACTATGACAGCGGCTATGAGCCGACCACCGTCCGGATGTTCCGATAGGCCGCCATGAAGCTCACCGCAGAGACCACCCTCAAAGGGATCGCCATCGCCATGGGCGCCGTTGCGGCGCTCATGGCCGCGACTGAGCTGCAACGCACGCTCGAGGAGGAGGCAGCACCCGCCCTCTCAGTCTTGGGTGATCCCCTTAGACAAAAACTCCAGCACTGCCGGACGCTGACGCCCGAGGAACTGGAGACCGACGTCGCCTGCCAAAAAGCCTGGGCCGAGAACCGCCGGCGCTTCTTTGGCGCGCCCTCAGACAATCAGAGCGCGGAGTAAGCCATGGGCGATGTCGGCGTCATCGATCGGTTCCTGCAGGTCTTCACCAGCTATATCGACAGCGGATTCGGACTGCTCGGCGGTGATGTCGCCTTTCTCGCTACCACGCTCATCGTTATCGACGTCACGCTTGCAGCACTTTTCTGGGCTTGGGGCGCGGACGAGGACATCATCGGACGGCTGGTCAAGAAAACCCTCTTCGTCGGTGTCTTTGCTTACATCATTAGCAACTGGAACTGGCTCGCCCGGGTCGTCTTCGAGAGTTTCGCGGGCCTCGGCCTGGTCGCCACGGGCGGTGCTCTCGGCGCGGGCGAGCTAATGCAACCCGGACGCATCGCCGCCGTTGGCCTAGAAGCCGGTCAGCCGATCCTCGAATCCATCGCCGACCTCATGGGGTTCGTGTCCTTCTTCGAGAACTTCATCCAGATCACGATACTGATGTTCGCTTGGATCGTCGTGATCCTGTCCTTCTTCATCCTCGCGATCCAACTGTTCGTCACCCTCATTGAGTTCAAACTGGCCACGCTCGCGGGTTTCATTCTCGTGCCGTTCGGCCTCTTCAACAAGACCGCTTTCATGGCCGAGCGTGTGCTCGGTCTCGTCATCTCGTCCGGCGTCAAAGTGCTCGTCCTCGCGGTCATCGTCGGGATCGGCTCGACCATCTTCGGCGAGTTCACCGCAGGATTTACGGGCGAGCCGACGATCAACGATGCTATGGCCGTCGTCCTCGCGGCGCTCTCGCTTCTGGCGCTCGGTATCTTCGGACCGGGTATCGCCAACGGCATCGTCTCCGGCGGACCACAACTCGGGGCTGGCGCTGCCGTCGGTGCCGGTCTCGCGGCGGGCGGCGTCGTCGCAGGCGGCCTCGCTGGCGCAAAGATGGCTGGCGCGGCAGGTGGTGCAGCGTTGCGCGGTGGGTCCGCTGTTGCAGGTGGTGCCTCGACCGCCTTCCAGATTGGCGCAGCGTCGGGATCGAGCACGGCCGGGAAGGCCGCGAGCGGCATGGCAGCCGTCGGTCAGGCAGGCGCGTCGGCGGCGATGAGCCCGCTCAAGCGCGCCGTCGGAGACAGCTACAAATCCGGATCACGGGCCGCCTTCGAAGCCACCGGCGGCAAGTTCAGCAATTCACCCAACACGCCACCGCCTGCGAATGACGGACCGCCTGCCTGGGCGCGACGCATGAAGCGCCAGCAATCCCTGCAACACGGTGCCAGCGTCGCCGCCCACGCCGTGCGCTCCGGCGACGGCGGCGGCGGCGGAACTGCCATCAGCCTTTCGGAGAGATCATGATGTTCAAAAGACCCAGCGTGCGATACGCGAAAACCCCCGAACCAACCACGCCCTACCAGAAGGCCGCCCAAGCCTGGGACGAGCGGATGGGATCGGCCAGCGTCCAGGCGAAAAACTGGCGACTCATGGCCGTCGGATGCCTTGCGACGACAGCGGTCTTTGGCTTGGCGCTGGTCTGGCAATCAACCCAGGGCACCATCGTGCCGTACGTTGTCGAGGTCGACCGGCTCGGGGCCGCGCAGGCTGTGACCCCCGCGACTGCGAACTACCGCCCGACGGATCCACAAATCGCATTCCATCTCGCGCGCTTCATCGAGAACGTGCGCCAGCGCCCCGCCGATCCGATCGTCCTGCGCGAGAATTGGTTACGCGCCTATGATTTCACCACCGACCGCGGCGCAGTCGCGCTCAACGACTTCGCACGAGTGGACGATCCGTTTGAACGCGTCGGTGAAGTGCAGGTGACGGCGGAAATTTCCAGCGTCATTCGCGCCTCCGACAGCAGCTTTCGTGTTGCCTGGAGCGAGCGCCGTTACGTGAACGGCCAGCTCGCCCGGACCGAACGATGGACCGGCATTCTCACCGTCGTCATCCAACAGCCCCGCGATGCCGAAAAGCTTCGCAAGAACCCCCTCGGCGTCTTCGTCCACGCCATCAACTGGTCAAGGGAGAACGCCCAATGAGACATTGCATGTCAGCTAAACTATCCTTCGCAACCTTGCTCGCCACAACGATTCTCGCAGGATGCGCCACCTTCAAACCGCCTGAGATCGGCTATGACGATCCGGTCGAAGCCACACTCATCGCCGAGCCGCCGCGCCCGGTGGAGATCGTGGAGCGGCCCGAGCCGCTCCCGCTTCCCGGCCAGCTCATGCGCGTGGACGCCGACCCGAAATCGCCGCAAGCGGCCGAGCCGACCGAGCGGGTCACCAACGCCAACGCGGCTGCACGGATGGAACCAGTCCGCGACGGCTTCATCAACGCGGTCCAGCTCTACCCCTACACCTCCGGCGCACTCTATCAGGTCTATACCTCTCCCGGCCAAGTAACCGACATTGCCTTGCAGGCAGGTGAAAGCCTCGTCGGTTCCGGACCGATTGCTGCTGGTGATACGGCCCGCTGGATCATCGGCGATACCGAGAGCGGGTCAGGCGACAGCCGTCGTATCCATATCCTAGTCAAGCCGACGCGGCCTGACCTCACCACCAATCTCGTCATCAATACAGATCGACGGACTTATCATTTAGAGCTCCGCGCGACACCGCAGGCCTATATGGCCTCTGTCTCGTGGCAGTATCCGGAAGACGATCTGATCGCACTGCGTCGCCAGAATGCGCATGCAGAAGCCGCAATGCCGATCGGACGGAACGTCGATCTCACCAACGTCAACTTCCGTTATCGTATCACGGGCGATCGCGCCCCTTGGCGGCCCCGCCGCGCCTTCGATGATGGGCGTCAGGTCTTCATCGAGTTCCCGCGCGGCATCGGCCAAGGCGAGATGCCGCCACTCTTCGTCATCGGCCCGGAAGGCGAGGGTCAGCTGGTCAATTACCGTATCCGCCGCAATTTTATGATCGTCGACCGGCTCTTTGCTGCCGCCGAGCTTCGCCTCGGAGATCGCCAGCAACGCGTGCGCATCATCCGCACCGATGGACGCCAGCGCTCCTCACGCGGGGACGATCGTCAGGCCAGCCTCCATCGGCAAGGATCGGACAGATGACGGACATCGACGCCAATAAACCGGCAAGCGAGCCTTCCCGCACGGAACAAGACATCTCGAAGGAGTTGCTCCTCCGGTCCGATCCGGCCCGCGTCATGCGCCTTTCCCGGAAGGCAATTTCAGTTTTCGCCGTAGTCGGTGGACTCGGCATCGGCGGGATTCTGATTGTCGCACTGCAAAGCCCGGACGGACGCGACGGACCTTCCGAACTCTTCTCCACCGACCGGGTCCAAGAGGCCGAGGGCCTCTCACGGCTTCCCAGCGATTACAGCTCTATCCCGCAACTCGGCCCGCCGCTGCCTGGCGAATTCGGTCGCCCGGTGCTCTCGGCGCAGCGACGCGGCGAGCCCGTGCCTGTCGTGCCAACACCCGGCGCAGTCGATCCGGCCGAACAATTGCGCCTGCAAGAGGAGGAAGCAGCCCGCCTCGCGGTCCTGTTCGCGGATGCGCGCACCGCATCACCCGTCCAAACGCCTACTCCAGCTCGCCCGGCATCGCCTCCTGCCACCGGCCTACAAGGGCTGTTTCCGACCTCTGCGACATCTCAGCTGACACCGGACGATGTGGAGCGCCGCGAGGCCTTCTTGGATCGGGACGTGGATCGGCGCACGACCGCGTCGGATCTCCTGCAATCGCCGCCAAGCCCCTATGTCCTGCAGGCCGGTTCGACGATACCCGCAGCCCTCATTACCGGGCTGCGCTCCGACCTTCCTGGTCAGATCAGCGCGCAGGTCACCTCGCACGTCTATGACAGCCCGACCGGGCGGTTCCTGCTCATCCCCCAAGGCTCACGTCTGCTCGGCGAATATGACAGCCGCGTGGCCTCGGGTCAGCGCCGCCTATTGCTCGCGTGGACCCGCCTTATCTTCCCCGGCGGGCGCTCAATCGTGCTCGAACGCGAACCTGGTACGGATCAGGCGGGCTTCGCAGGGCTGGAAGATGGTGTCGACAACCATTGGGATCGGCTGCTCCTCGCGGCGGGTCTCGCCACGATCCTCAACATCGGCCTCGAAAGCGGTGAAGACGATGGCGACGGGATCGCGCAGGCCATTCGCGACGGGACACAGGACACGATCGGTCGCGCGGGCGAAGCAATCGTACAGCGCCAGCTGGGCATCCCGCCGACGCTGACGGTCCGACCAGGATTCCCGGTGCGCGTTATGGTCACACGCGACCTCATTCTCGAACCTCAAGGAGAGACCCGATGAGCAAACTGAAGCTTGGCGACATCCAAGACGACAAACCGGTGAAGTTATCCGTTGAATTGCCAGCCAAAGTGCATCGCGATCTCGCTGCGTATGCGGAGATCCTTGCGCGGGAGAATGGCCATGAACTTGAGCCATCGAAGCTCATCGCACCGATGCTAGAACAATTCATGAAAACTGATCGCGGCTTCGCCAAGGCTAGGAATGAGCTCCGTTCCGCTTCGCCTCGATCCGTGCCAGAGAGATGAACCGGCGAAGTGCTGGATTATCGTTGTCGGGACGCCAGGTCAGTGAAAACGGGACACTCTCATCATCGCCTCCGATTGGAACGAAAACGACGTTCGGATACTGAACGCCGCGCCAATGGTCCGCTACTAGGCTCACGCCGCGGCCTAGCCCTACAAGCGTCATGATCCCCTCACGACCCAGACGGTGTCGTCGAATGTCAACTGCATGGCCGACATCGCTCGTGTTTTGGAGAATGTAGTCGCCAATCTCCGGGCCTGGTTCGCTGGCGCTAACGATGAACGTTGCATCGCGAACCTCTTGCCATGCGAGATTGTCCCGGCCTGACCAAGGGTGGTGGTCGGAGACAGCAAGATACAGTTTCTCTCTCGCGATGAGAAAACTATCGCCGATTTCTGAATCAGGCTCACCAGCTGCGATTACAACATCGAGTCGCCGCTGATTTAGCAGTGTGTAGAGATGACCGCGTTCCGCCTCAGCAAAACAAACGTCCAGGCTCCCGTGTTTCTCGAACAGCGCGCCGACAATATTGCGATATGGCCCCTTGGACAGCGACACGATCAGCCCGATGCACAATGAGCCTTCACGGGCGACGCCCGCATCCTGGGCCGAACTTACCGCTGCTTCGAACTCCGCCTGCAGGAACCGCACTTGGCTAGTGAATTGCCTCCCCGCATTGGTCAGAGAAGCGCCGGTTGATCGCCGCTCAAAAAGCGACACGCCGATATTGTCTTCCAATCTACGGATTCGCCTACTGACAGCAGGCTGACCGACTTCGAGAGCCAATGCCGCCGCACGAAAGCTGCCCTTCTCAGCGACTGATAGCAGGGTTTGAATATCTGAAAACCGGAAGTTCATCCGTATTGCGACGCTTGTCTCTCGCCAACCAAACCGAGTGACGGACGAGGAAGCTGCGAGACGGTGAGGTGCGTCGAACCCGTGCGGCCGCCATCGATCAAGAGTATTCGGATAGCGTCGCCCAAGGCTTCCGCTGCCCGCATCGCGGCAAGCTCGCCGCCAAGATCGACCGCGGAAAATCCAATGTCTCCGGCGAGTGTACTGACGGTTCGGCGTGCTTCCGCATCGCCACCGGCGACAAACGTTGATGCTTGGGCGTTCTCCAACTCGTCTCGCGGGATATCAAAAGCTTCCATAGGTATCGTATTGAACGCCTTGACGACTATGTTCTTCGGGAAATTACCCTGCAGCTTCTCAGCAATACTCTCGGCGAACCAAGCGCCAGTGCGAACATCGTTATAGTCCCTGTTGTTCAGGTCGATGATCACTTTATTGGTCACCATCTCAGCGTTTCGCAGCATCTCGCTGGGATCATGTATTCGCGCTGTCCAAATGAGGACGTCGCCAAACTGCGCCGCTTCATCGAGGGTCGTGGCAAACGCGCTTTCACTCCCGCGGCTGGCAGCTTCACCTGCCTGCGGTGCCTTCCTTGATCCGAAAGCGACATCATGTCCGGCGTGAGAGAGGCGAGCACCGATGGCGCGCCCCATGTTTCCAGCTCCGATAACTCCGATTTTCATCTGTATTCTCCTTCAAAATGGTTACTCTGGAGCGCGGCGGTGCTCAATTGAGGAGCAAGCCGCCATCAACTGGCAAAACGACGCCGGTGATGTACGGGTTTGTCATCAGCCCCACTGCGGCAGCCGCGATGTGTTCAGGCTCGCCGGTTCGCGCTACCGGGAGATCCTTCTCCATCCAGGACGCTAGGTTTTTGCGCTCTTCGTCCTTCCAAACATTGGTGAGGACGACGCCAGGAGCGATGATGTTCACTCTCTTGGGGGCCAGTTCTCTCGCGAGCGTGCGGCCGGTCTGCATGATCGCCGCCTGGACGCCATTCATCACCGAGAGACCAGCCTCCGGTCCAGTGGGCGAGATACCGGCGATCGACGATAGCATAGTCAGTGAGCCATTCTTCGTCATGCGCGGCGTAATCGCTCGCGCGACATGGACATGACCCCAGAACTTATCGAAGGACGCGCGCATGGTGTCCTCTTCGAGTTCAAGGAACGCTCCACGCTTCTTGTTCTCGTCCGCGACGGCCGAGACTAGGACGTGATCGACATTGCGGACGTTTGTCAGGGCATCCTGAACGGATTGGGGATCAAGGTAGTCCATAGGCAATACCGCAGTGCGTGACGGATCCGCCAGCTGATCACGGATCGCTTCGAGACTTTCGCGCGTGCGGCTGGCGAGGAGCACCTTGGCACCGAGTTCGCTGGCAAGTCGGCTCGTTGCCGCGCCGATTCCGGAGGACGCACCAACGACGAGCACTGTCTTTCCTTCAAGGGTGAACGGATTGATCGTCTGTGTCGCGCTCATTGCTCATCTCCTGACACGGTGAGTGCTTCGACGATGGCCTTTCCGCGCAGTTCGGCCAGCAATCCGCGCACACTCAGCTCGACCATATTTGGCTGGCCGCCGGGCACGGTATGGTCGGGGTAGTCCGCGAAAAGCGCGGCGCGGACCTGGCTGACAATCGTCTCGTCGTCCATTGCGGCTGCGATTGCCGCAGCGACCCGTGCGCGGGCATCAATTGTGTAGGCTTCATGTTCCGCAAGCAGACGTTTAGCTGGCCCGGGATTGCCATGGCCCGGATGGATCGTCACCGCATTGGGAAACAGGACGCGATAGGCATCGACGGTCGCGAGGATGGCATCTGAGCGCTCCTCGAGAAAGAAGCCGTGCATCTGATTGAGTACGGTATCTCCGGTGTAGAGATCGCCAGTGGCCGGCAGATAGAAGGCTGTCGCGCTTGTCGCTTCGCTTGGCCCCATCTCTCGCGTGACGAGGGTGACGCCGTCGATGACGAGCGTTTCATTGGGTTCGATGATCCGGTTTGGAACGATGAATTCCTCCGGCGCGGCTTCCGGCGCTAAATCCCGCACGACCTGATGATAGCCATAGTGGTCCACCTCGATAACCCGGGCGGTTTCTGAAGAGGAGTAGATATCGGCGTCCGGCCATTCGGCGCGAAACTGCTCCAATCCCGTGTAATGATCGGGATGTCCGTGGGTCACGAAGATGGCGACAACCGGCTTACCGAGCGCTTTCACGGCCGCCAGCGCTTCGGCTGCATGCTGCGTGTCACGCTGGGTATCGATGACGATGACGCCGTTTTGGGTCTCGATCCAATGGGTATTGACCGAGCCATGCCCTTCGTACGTGTAACGACCGAGCGGCACCGTTTGTGTCTCTTCGGCGAAAGCCTGAGACGTCTGCGAAAAGGAGGGCGAAGCGCTGAATATTGTGGAGGTGACGCCAAGCGATAGGGCGAGAGCCGAGGTCAGTGTAATAAGTCTCTTTCGGTGGGTCATGAGATTGATCCTTTCTGAATACAACTTGACGCACCAAGGCGCATCATTCAAATTGATATAGATGAAAAATGAATTCAGCGAAATTGAGTTAAGAAAACTCGATCTAAACCTGCTGCTGGTGTTCTCAGCCATTATGAGAGAGCGTTCTGTTGGCAAGGCTGCAGATCGCCTGTTCCTCGGCCCCTCGGCTGCCTCGATGGCCCTGTCTCGCCTGCGGGCAGCCGTTGGAGACCAGCTGTTTGTCAAGACAACCGACGGAATGGAGCCAACAAGCCGAGCCCTTGTCCTATGGGAGGGGTTGGCGCCTGCGCTGTCGTCGATCGAGGCATCGATCCGTGCCGTCAGAGCATTTGATCCGGAAACCGCTAGGCGATCTGTCAGGTTCGCCGCCCCGGACGATCTCGATATTGTGTTGTTGCCTCGTCTAGCAGAGCAGCTTGCACATCAGGCGCCTGGTGTTCGTATGATAGTCCGCCCCGCCGACTACCGGACACTAGTTGACCGTCTTGATGAGGGCGACGCCGATCTGGCGCTGTCAGCCACGCCCAATGCGCTTGATAAGCGACACCGTCATCAGCTTTTGTACAATGAGCCCTTCGTTGCACTCTACTGCCCAAAACAGCTCGGCGTTTCCGGTGATCTCGACATGGCGACCTTCGTGGGGACACCACACCTTTTCCGATCGCTGAGCGGTGATTTTCATGGCCAGATCGATGACGCCCTGGCGGAGATTGGAAAATCACGGCGGGTGTTGATGGCTTTGGCGAACTTCTCGGCCAGCCCGTTTCTGCTCAAATCGCGATCATGCCTCATCAACATACCCGCTGTAGCTGCGCACTATTTCGCGCGAGCTTTCGAACTTGAGGCGAGCGCACTGCCTATCCCAATAGATACCTTCCCAGTCTCAATAATATGGCATGCCCGGTCTGATCAGGACCCGTTCCATGCCTGGTTTCGTGAACTTGTCGCTGCAACCTGTATCGAACTCGCACATGAAACCGGTATGATTGGTTTCGAAGACTAAGCGAAAAGCCTCACGAACCCAGACAATTGAGAACGACGAATGTTTCGGGACGATGGCGCAGCTGTCACGATCGCAAACCGTGCATGTTTTTGCGCGTGAATTGACATTAAATCTGCCACGTAAGCAGCGCGTAAGCACTAGTCTCAAAAAAGACTGTAGCGATAACTATCTGTATTTATGAGAAAAATGGCGCACCCGAGAGGATTCGAACCTCTGGCCTCCGCCTTCGGAGGGCGGCGCTCTATCCAGCTGAGCTACGGGTGCGTACCTTTTGCGCGTTGCTTACGCCACGCTTACGCGAGATTTTCGGCCGGTTGAAGAGCGAACCCGATATCCGCTCAAGCCATTGTTTAGTCAGTCCCTTCTGTAGCACCAAGAACCATCGTCAGACTTGACATCTGCCTTCGGAGGGCAGCACTCTATCCAGCTGAGCTACGAGTCCATCACGGGCCGGACCTTACTGCAAGCGCCCAGCCGGGACAAGACGCCTTTTGCGCGCTTTTGAAAAGTCTTGCAACGCGAGGCGACGCCTCGGTTAGCACGGAAATTTCCCGGCCTTTTGGCGCCGGATCCGCCCCTGGCCCCGGTCAGGCCGCTTGTCGGCGCGGCGGCCTGTCTCAGACCAACAGCGCCAGATCATTCCTTTGTTCGATGGTGGCCACGCCGTGATAGGCGATCCCCCGAACCACCGGGGTTCGCAGCTCAATTCGTCCCTCTTCAGCAGACAGCGCACAATCAAAAAGCCGCGTCTGGGGAAAAACCCGCCGCAAGGCCTCTTGCATCGCCGGATTCGGCTCGAACAGGCAGAGGCGGCGCACCCGGCCAAGCGCCGCAAAGGCATAGACGCCCTGCGCCGCGCCAACATCCAGAAAAGTTTCATCCGCGCTGCACAGCCGCTTGACCCAGGCCAACTCGGCTTCGCCATAGCGCAGATGATAGCGGTAACGCAGCCAAAAGGCCGCGCCCTCTGGCAACAAGCGATCGCCGATTTTACAGAGAATCTGGAATAGCGCCCGCGCCACGGCATCCTCCTGTGTTCCGCGAAACCGACCCACCGCACGCCATCTGGCTTTTTTTATCTTACCCCCCCGGCGGAAAAATTTGGCTTTTCTTTCGGATCCGCGAAACCGCCACCCCGCAGAGGATAAGCAGCAGCGCGGCAAGGGTCTGCGGTTGCGGCGCACGCAGAAAGAACAGCGCGGAAAACGCCACCCCGAAAACCGGCACCAGATAGGAAACCTGGCTCATGAAAACCGCGCCGGTGTCCTTGATCAATTGAAAGCGCATCAGCGCGGCGAAGCCCGACGCCACCAGTCCGAGAAACAGGACCGCCACGATCGCCCGGCCGGTCAGATTTCCGACTTTCAACCCTTCCGCCCAGAACGCCAGCGGTAGGAAGTAAAGCGTGGAGAGCAGCAGCATGCTGGCCGCCGCCACCCGGGTGTCCAGGTGGGACAGACGCCGGGTCAAGAGCCCCGACAGGGCATAGCTTGCCGCCCCGCCGACAATCGCCAACTGGCCCAACACCCCGGCCCAGACGCCGCCAGCCCCCCCGAGCGCCTGGACGCTTGCGATGTTCAGGCCGCCGCGCCAACCGGCCTGCAAGGCGGCCCAGGCTTCCTCACCGAACAGCAGCAGCACGCCGACGAACCCCAGCGACACCCCCAGCACCTTGGCCGCACTCATCCGATCGTCGCCGGTAAACAGATGATTGAGGATCAGCCCGATCAACGGCCCCGCGCCCATCAGCACCGCCGCCATGGCTGAATCCACGCTCTGCTGGCCCCAGGAAATCAGCGCGAAGGGCAAGGCGGCGTTGAACAGACTGACCAGCGCCAAGCGCCGCCAGACCCACCCCTGCCGGGGAAAAGGCAGGCGCGCCAGCGCCATCAAGCCCAGCAGCAGCCCGGCCGACAGCACCAGGCGACTGGCGGTAAGGGTGAAGGGTCCCATGCTTTCCAGGCCGATCTCGATACTCAGAAAAGCCGACCCCCAAATCGCCCCCAAGGCGAAAAGCCGGGCGGTGTCGACCCAGTTGGGCGCGCGAATCGCGCCAGCCCGTCGCCACTGATCGGTCAAAACGCCTCAGTCCTCCAACTCTGGAATAACCGCTTGCGCTTCCGCGCCCGAAGGCAGGGACGCGCCGGGATCGCCCAGCCAGGCCAAGATATCGTCGGCCACCCGCTCGGCTTGCAGGTCGCGCAGCAACAGATGCCACCCCTGCGGATAGAGCGCCAGACGGGCCTTTCCGCCGGCCGGCAGGGCCGCCCAAAAAAGCTGCGAAGGCCGGGCCGGGATCACCTGATCCTTTTGGCCGTACAGCAGCAGCAGCGGGGCGCGCTGCCGGGCGGCGGAAAGCCGCGCCGCGTCCATCAAATCCACCAGCCCGGCCAGCCGGTCGATTCGGCTGCTTTTTTGCACCAACGGATCGCGCGACAGCGCCCTGAGCATGGCGTCGTTATCGGAAATGCGGATCTTTACGCCGCTGGAATCCGGCGCCAGACCCGGGGCCAGGCGGACCGCCAACCACAGGCCCGCGCGCTGATACCAAGGCTGGGTGTCGCGCGACCAGACCGCCGGCGCGGACAGAATGACTCCGTCGGCCCGCAACGCGCCGGGCCGGGCTTGTTCAACCAAGACAACCGCGCCGCCCATGGATTCGCCCAACAGGAAAAGCGGAAGATCGGGATGGCCGCCGCGAACCACCCGGGCCAAATTGCGCAGGTCCTGGATCATCCGCTGCGTACCGGCCCAGAGCCCGCGGTTCGGCGCGGCGCCGAAGCCCCGCTGGTCGAAGGCGTAAACCGCATAACCGGCGTCGGCCCACAGCGGGGCCACGGCGGCAAAGGCGTTGGCGTAGTCGGTAAAGCCGTGAACCGCCAGGATCACCCCCCGGGGGCGGTCCGGCAGCCAGGCCCAAAGCGGCAAAACCAGGCCGTCGTCGGCGGTGAAAGCGCCGCGCGCGGGCGGATGGGCTTGGATGGCCGCCAGGGCGCGCGCGCTCAGCCATTCGTCAGTGGGATCTACCGGCGTCACCGCCGGCTTGGCCCGATCAATCCTGCCGGCGGCGCGCCGCTCCGGATCATTCCAGACCACAAATGGATCGGTCGCCTCGGGACCCGCCGGGGCCAGGCGCGGGCTGCAAGCGGAAAGAAAAGACAGCAACAGCAGCATCACCCCACGCCGCCGGTAAACCCGAAGCCGCGCGCCGGCCACGCACCCGGCCCCCGCCAAGCCGGTCATCCCAGGCGTCGCTCACTTGTCATGGTCATGACTGCCTCTGGTGAGCTGCAGGAAAATGTCCTCCAGATCGGTTTCCTCGGTCCGCAGATCCACCACCCCCAGGCCTTCCAAGCGCAAGGCTTCCAGAATGGTCGCGACGGGGCTTTCGCTGGGACGGTAATGGAAGACCAGACAATTGGGTTGAAACAGTCTGGCGTGAAAACCCTCCAGCCCGGGCGGCACAGCCGCCAGGCTGCGGTCCAACTGCACGTAGAGTTCCTTGCTGTCCAGCCGTTGCAACAGCACCTCGGTCGCCTCGCAGGCGATGACCTGGCCATGGTTGATGATGGCGATGGTGTCGCAAAGCTCCTGCGCTTCTTCCAGGTAGTGGGTGGTCAACAGCACGGTGGTGCCCTGTTGATTGAGCGCGCGCACCTGCGCCCAGAGCTGTTGGCGCAGCTCGATATCCACCCCGGCGGTCGGTTCGTCCAACACCAGTACCGGCGGGTTGTGCACCATCGCCTTGGCCACCATCAGACGCCGGCGCATGCCGCCCGACAGGGTGCGGGTATAGGCGTGGGCCTTGTCCGACAGACCGAGGCTTTCGAGAATTTCCATGCAGCGCCGTTCGCGCGGCGGAACGCCATAGAGCCCGGCTTGCAGCTCCAACAACTCAAGCGGGGTGAAGAAAGGGTCAATGTTCAACTCCTGCGGCACCACGCCAATGGCCGCCCGCGCTTGGCGCATCTGCGTGATGATGTCGCTACCCCAAATACTGGCCTGACCGCTGGTCTTGTTCACCAACCCGGCCAGGATATTGATCAGGGTCGACTTTCCCGCGCCGTTGGGCCCCAGCAAGCCGAACACCGACCCGCGGGGAATTTTCAGATCCACCGCTTTGAGCGCCAGCTTCGCCGGGGACCGCCCCGCGGCCTTATAGGTCTTGGTCAGGCCCTGGATTTCCACGGCATAGTCCGGCAGCGGGTCGCTCTCGCCCGTGGCCTGCGCCAACAGCGCATCATCTTGAATGGCAGCCTGGGACATTGACTTCATTTCCCGTTCATCTTCTGGTCGTTCGCCCCGCGCCCCAGACAACCCGGGACAGCCCGGGACAGCAAACCCTGCCGGCGCGGCAAGGGCCGGACAGCCGCAGGCAAGGTCACGGTCGGCGGCGGCGCGCGACAGCTGTTGCATCCCCCTGTTTAAGGTTTTTTCGGCGACTTTGCCAGCCCGCCCGCCGCCACAGGGGCGCGGCGGCGGGCAAATTTGGCCGGCCCGGCGCCGAACTTCACCCGCGCCGGGTATTGATCGCGCCGGGCCGGTGAGTATGATCGCGACCTGAGCCCCCGATCCCCAACCCCCGGCTCAAGGCCGAAGAAGCGCCGAGACTCACGAATTTTCCGGCTTTCATCCCGGCAAGCAACCGGTTACAAGACGCCGATAGGAGAGCCCCAATGCACGTAAAAGATAGCATAGTCGTTGAGAAAGAGATTGTTGCCTGCGATGGCGATAATGGCCCGCTGGGTCACCCGCGTGTTTTCTTGAACATGAAGGGCAAGGGCCAGATCGACTGCCCCTACTGCGGCCGCCACTTTGTGCTGCGGGACGGCGCGCCCAGCGGCGGCCACTAGCCGCGGATTGGCGGCAGGGACAAAGCGCCAAGCGCGTCGTCGCGAACACCCTTTCCCCGGCGCCTTTCCCCCGACGCCTTTTTCCCGGTGTCTTTTCTCGGTGTCTTTTCCTGAGCGCCTGCTCCCAGGCGCGTCTTCCAGGGTCGATCACACGCCACAGCGAACCCGGCGCCCGCCTGGCGCTGTTGCGGTGCGCCGGATCGTCGCCGGAAATGGCTTTTCCCGCCCCTCCCCGGCCGGTGCTGTCAGCACGCTGACCGGAGCCGCGACCAGCGCCTCTCGACAGCTTGCCTCCGGCAAGGCATCTTTGCGGTTCCGAAAAAATCCTCCCTCCCGCCCGCGTTGCCCGGCGACCGCCTGTCGGCCGCCGCTTCGCTGGCCAGTTAAAAGGCCGCCGATTTCATGCCCGCTCCCAAGCATCTCTATTTGATCGACGGCTCCGGCTACATCTTCCGCGCCTATTTCGCGCTGCGCGTGCCGCCCAACTCCAAGGGCGTCCCGGTGAACGCCACCTTCGGCTTCACCTCGATGTTGATCAAGCTGCTGAAAAGCAACGAGGCCGACGGGCTGGCGGTGATCTTCGACGCCAAAGGCAAAACTTTCCGCAGCGAGATCTTCGCCGACTACAAAGCCAACCGCCCACCGGCGCCGGAAGACCTGGTGCCGCAGTTCGCCGCCGTGCGCGAAGCCACCCGCGCCTTCAATCTTCCCTGCATCGAAATGGAAGGCTATGAGGCCGACGACATCATCGCCACCCTGGCGGCGCAGGCCCGCGCCGCCGGCTCCCGCGTCACGGTGGTGTCCTCCGACAAGGACCTGATGCAGTTGGTGACCGATGGGGTCGACATGTTCGATCCGATGAAGGAAAAAACGATCGGCCCGGCCGAGGTTTTTGAAAAGTTCGGCGTCGCCCCGGAACAGGTGGTCGAGGTCCAGGCGCTGGCGGGGGATTCAGTGGACAACGTGCCCGGCGTGCCGGGGATCGGCCTGAAGACCGCCGCCCAGTTGATTACCGAATATGGCGGATTGGAGGCGCTGCTGGCGCGAGCAGGTGAAATCAAACAGCCCAAGCGCCGCGAAAAGCTGCTCGAAAACGCCGAGTTGGCGCGACTCTCCCGCCAGCTGGTGACCTTGAAAAAGGACGTACCGCTGGCGCTGGAACTGGCGACGCTGGTCAAGCAGGTGCCCGATCCCCAGACCGTCTACGCGTTCATGGACAACTACGAGTTCAAGACCCTGAAGCGCCGCGCCAGCGACTGGTTCGGCGCGGTCGCGGCGGACGGCCAGACGCCAGATAGCGCCGGCGACGCCCAGGCCGCCGCGCCGGTCTACACACTGGTGCAGGAAGAGGCCGAGCTGGCGGACTGGATCGCCCAGGCCTACCGCGAGGGCGTGGTGGCGGTCGATACGGAAACCACCGGCCTCAATGTGCAGCGGGTCGATCTGGTGGGGATCAGCCTGGGCCTGCGCAACGCGCGCGCCTGCTATATCCCCCTGAGCCATGTCGCGCCCGATACCAACGACGGCGGCTTGGCGCTGGCCGATCCCGCCGACGCGCCAAGGCAAATCGACCGAAACCGCGCCCTAACGCTGCTGAAGCCGCTGCTGGAGGACGACGCGGTCCTGAAAATCGGGCAAAATATGAAATATGACGCCCGGATTTTCGGCCGCGCGCGCTTCACCGATCATCAGGGCAGCTCGGTCGAGGGCATTCAGATCGGGCCTTTCGACGACACCATGCTGCTGTCCTATGTGCTGGACGGCGGCCTGCACGGCCACGGCATGGACGAACTGGCCGAACGGCACCTGGGCCGCAAGCCCATCGCCTTCAAGGAGGTCTGCGGCAGCGGCAAGAATCAAATCACCTTCGACAAGGTGCCGCTGGACAAGGCCCGTGACTATGCGGCCGAAGACGCGGAAATCACCTACGCCCTCTGGCAACAGCTAAAGCCCCAGTTGGTGACGCGGCAGATGACGCGCGTCTATGAAACGCTGGAACGGCCCCTGGTGGCGGTGATCGCCGCCATGGAAGCCGAGGGCGTCAAGGTGGACAGAACCGAACTGCGCCGTCTGTCCAACGACTTTGCGACCCGGATTGACGAGCTGGCGGGCCAGATTCATCAGCTGGCGGGACGGGAATTCACCATCGGTTCGCCCAAGCAACTTGGCGAAATTCTGTTCGACGAAATGGGCTTGCAGAGCGGCAAGAAGGGCAAAAGCGGTGTCCATTCCACCGGCGCGGATGTGCTGGAGGGATTGGCGAATCAGGGCCATGAATTGCCTCAGAAGGTGTTGAGTTGGCGTCAACTGGCCAAGCTCAAATCCACCTACACCGACGCCTTGCAGGAGGCGATTGATCCGCAAACCGGCCGCATTCACACCTCCTATTCCCAGGCCGTGGCCGCCACCGGACGGCTGTCATCCAACGATCCCAACCTGCAAAACATTCCGGTGCGCACGGAAGAGGGGCGCAAGATCCGCTCGGCCTTCATCGCCGAGCAGGGCTGCAAGCTGCTCAGCGTCGACTACTCGCAGATCGAACTGCGCCTGACCGCGCACATCGCCGACGTGAAGGAGCTGCGGCAAGCCTTCGCCGACGGCGCCGACATTCACGCCATGACCGCCGCCCAGGTCTTCGGGGTGCCGATGGAAGGCATGGATCCGATGATCCGCCGTCAGGCCAAAGCCATCAACTTCGGCATCATCTACGGCATTTCGGCCTTTGGGTTGGCGCAGAATCTAGGCATTCCACAAAAAGAGGCGAAAGACTACATCACGGCCTACTTCGATCGCTTCCCCGGCATCCGAACCTACATGGAGGCGATGAAGGTCCAGGGCAAGAACCAGGGCTACGTCACCACCCTGTTCGGCCGTCGGATCCACCTGCCCGCCTTGCTGGACAAAAATCCCATGCGCCGGGCTTTCGGTGAGCGCGCCGCCATCAACGCGCCGATCCAGGGAACCGCCGCCGACATCATCAAGCGCGCGATGATCCGTCTGCCCGGCGAGCTGCAACGGGCCGGGCTAAACGCCCGGATGCTACTGCAGGTGCATGATGAATTGATCTTCGAGGTGGTCGAGGCCGAGCTGGAAGAAACCTCGGCCCTGGTGCGCCGGGTCATGGAGAACGCATGCGATCCGGTGGTCAAGCTGACTGTCGATTTGGTCGCCGACGCCGGGGTTGGCGACAACTGGAACGACGCCCACTAGCGACGGATCGGTTTGGCCGGAAGCGCCAAGCGCTGCTTTCCGGATCCCTCACCCGCTCGCGGGCGATTCGGACGCCGCCCGACAAAGCTGCCGGCGCGCCGGAAAAACGCCACCCAAAAGCGTTTGACGCGCGGCCGCGGGGCTTTTCCGCCGGCAAGATCTCGCCAGCTTTTTCGGCCGGGATGGCACAAAATCGGGCAAATCCCGACGGTTCCGGGCGCCCCAGCCGATTTTTCCGCGCGCCGGGGTCATGGAATGACAAGCTGACCTCTGATGGCCCGATGCGACAACGGCCTATCCCCTCCCAGGCGGGCCTGTGCTATCGTTTGCCCCCTAACATAAAAAGTCGCCAAAGCCGCTCTTTCCAGGCTGCCGCGACGGGGGAATCCGGCTGGTGATCCACGGTTGATATCCATCTCGGCAGCACCCTCGACAGCGACCAACAAGCCCCGTAATTTTCCGGGGACAAAATTCCATTTCGGGAGGCAGAACATGATCATGACCCTTAGCAAGCGGGGCTTTCTGGGCCTTGCGGCCAGCGCCGCGTTGGCTTTGAGTTTGGGCGCCACGGCCGCGAAGGCCGAAACGCGCGTTACGCTGAAATCCGCCAAAAGCACCTCGTCCTACTATCAGATGATGGTGCAGCTGTCGGAGGCCCTGAAGGCCGGCTCCGACGGCGCGCTGATTGCCACGGTGGAGGAAAGCCAGGGCTCGGTGCAGAACGTCAAGGAAGCCGCCAAGCGGACCGGGGCCTACGTCTTCACCACCCCGCCGGTGCTGGTGCAGCGGATCGCCGCCGGCGAGAAGCCGTTCAAGGAAAACGACAAGTTCGACGGCATTCGCGGCCTGTTTCCCATTCCCTACCTCACCATGCACTGGGTGGTGCGCGAAGACAGCGGCATCACCGACTTCGCCGGACTGGCGGGCCAGGACTTCATTCCGGGCGGCAAGGGCTCGTTCGGGCAGCGCAAGACCAAGTCGGTGTTCGAGAAACTGGGGATCGCCGACCAGGTCAACATGATCGACGTCGAACTGAACGCCGCCGTTCCCGCCGTCAAGAACCGCCAGGTGGTGGGCTTTGCCACCGCCGGCGCCTACCCGGCGCCCAACGTCATGGAGTTGGCCGCCACCACCAAGATCCGCCTGCTGTCGCTGAGCGCCGAGGACATCGCCAAGATCGGCAAGGTAACAACCTTGGAAATCCCCGCCGGCACCTATAAGGGCGTGGACCGCGTCACCACCACCATGACCCTGCCGGTCAACACCTACACCACCACCGCCATGGACGAAGCCACCGCCTACGCCATCACCAAGGCCTTCTGGCAACAGCAGGCCAAGCTGGCGGCGGGGAACTCCTGGTGGGGCGGCGTCTCCGCCGAGGGACTGGCGAAAATGGGCGCCAAGCTGCACCCCGGCGCGCTGCGCTACTACGCCGAAGCCGGGATCGCCGTTCCCGACGCGGTAAAATAGGCCCGGTAAAATAGACGCGGTAAAATAGCGGTAAAATAGATGACGGCACTTTCGCGGCGGGGAGGTCAGTCCGCGCTGACCTCCTTTCTCATGCCGGGCCTGATCGGGCGGTGACAACCGCTTGTCGGCGCGCACCGCTGATCGAGATCCGCCACGCACTCCGCGCCACCCTTCGCCCCCACACAGAGTCGGAAATCCCATGTCGCCCAGCGCCTCCCTGCTGCTAAAACTCTATGCCGCCGGCGTTGCGCTATGGCATCTCTGGCTAATTTTCTCCGGACTGCTGCCCAATCTGGTAACCCGCCCGCTGCACATGATCGTGGCGATTCCCTTCGTCTTTTTCTTCACCGGCAAGCCGGAGAGCCGCTGGAGCCGCTGGAGCGGGTGGGGGCTGGGCCTGCTGGGCCTGCTCTCCGCCGGCTGGGTGGCGCTCAACCGCGACGCCCTGAACGAACAGTACGGCGCGCTCGAAGGCGACGGCCAGCTCTGGCTGTCGCTGATCCTGCTGCTGGTGGTGCTGGAGATGGCGCGGCGGGCGATCAAGTGGGTACTGCCGCTGGTGGCGTTGCTGACCCTGGCCTACGGGCTGAGCGGCCCCTATCTACCCGGCGAGTTCGGGTTTGCCGCGATCCCGCTGGATTCCTTCCTCGGCACCCTGACCATCGCGGAAGGCGGGGTCTGGGGACCGCTGACCGGAATTTCGGTCAATGTGATTGCGGTTTTCATCCTGCTGGGGGCGCTGGTCGGCGCCGGCGAGGCGGGGACCGGCTTCATGGCGCTGGCGACCCGGCTGGCCGGACGTCTGCGGGGCGGGGCGGCCAAGGTCTCGGTCTTGTCCTCCGCGCTGTTCGGCTCGATCTCCGGCTCGGCCTCGGCCAATGTCGCCGCCACCGGCGCGGTCACCCTGCCGACCATGAAGCGGCTGGGCTATCCCGCGCCCCTGGCCGCCGCGGTCGAGGCGGTGGCCTCTACCGGCGGGCAAATCATGCCGCCACTGATGGGCGCTGGGGCCTTTGTCATGGTCGAACTGCTGGGCGTGCCCTATGAGCGCATCATGGCTGCCGCCATCCTGCCGGCGCTGCTGTTTTTCTGGTGCGCCTGGGCGGGGATCGACCACGCCGCCCGGCAGTATGACCTGAAGGCCCTGCGCGCCAGCGAGCTGCCGCCCTGGCGCAGCGTGCTGCGCACCCTGCCGTTCTTTGCCGTGCCTTTCGGCCTGCTGCTGCTGGTTCTTTTCACCTCGGACCGCACGCCGCAATATGCCGCCGCCCTGGCGGTGGGAGCCGCCTGGCTGCTGCTGGCGCTGGACGAGCGCGGAAAGGTTTCGCTGCGCCGCTGGCTGGCGCGCAGCGGGACGGCCGCGCTCAGCGGCGCCCGCCAGATCGCCGTGCTGGCCTCGATCGTGCTCTGCGCCGGGATCATCATCGGCGTGCTCAATCAGACCGGTTTGGGGGTCAAGCTGACCTCAGCGATCATCGGGCTGTCCGGCGGCCAGCTATGGCTGGCCCTGCTGCTTACCGGGGCGGCCTGTCTGATCCTGGGCATGGAAGTCCCGACCACCGCGGCCTATGTGATCAGCATCTCCGTCGCCGGTCCGGCGCTGCAGGAACTGGGTCTGCCGCCCTTGACCGCCCATCTTTTCGTTTTCTGGTACGCCCTGCTGTCCACCATCACCCCACCGGTCTGCGGCACGGTGTTTATTGCCTCCGGCATGGCCGAGACCGCCTGGCTGCCCACCGCGGGCCGCGCCATGCAACTGGGGCTGGGACTCTATTTGGTACCGCTGGCCTTTGTCGCCCATCCGGCGCTGCTGGATCCCTTGAACGCGCCGTTTTGGGCCAGCTGGGCGCTGCTGAAAATGGGCGCCGGCCTTTGGGTGACCTCGGCCGGTCTGGCCAGGCGCAGCGACAAGCTTTGGCTGAACGGCCTGGCCATCGCCGCCGGGCTGGCGCTGCTGTTCCTGTTTGGCGGCGGCTGACGGGGATCGACGGCCGCGCCACAGCCATCGCCGCCGCGCCGGCCAACCCATCCCGCCCGCCCAAAAAAAAGAGCCGCCCATCCCGGAAGGGAAGGCGGCTCTGCTTGTGCCGGGGCGCTGACCGGTCTGCGATCACCCGCGAGCAGGCCGGCAACAGGCCGCTTCTCGGGTTACGCGGGACCGGGTCGTCGGTGCCGTTAACCGATCCGGCTGTCGCGGCGCGTCGGCGTCAGACCGTTTCCTTGGCGAAGATCCCCGCCGCTTTCACCGCGTCGCTGACGTAGTCGTTGAACTGGCGGAAGTTCTTTTCGAACCGCCCGGCCAGGTCTTGCGCGGTGGCGTCGTAAGCCGCCTTGTCGGACCAGGTGTTGCGTGGGTCGAGCACCTCGTCGGGCACGCCGGGACAGCTGGTTGGAATGGCCAGCCGGAAGTCGGGATGGACCAGGGTCTCGACCCGCTCCAGACCGCCATTCAAGGCGGCGTTGATCATCGCCCGGGTATGGGCGATCTTCATCCGCGACCCCACCCCGGGCTTGCCGCCGGTCCAACCGGTGTTGACCAGCCAGCACTGGGCGCCGGCCTGGGTCATGCGCGCGCCCAGCAACGCCGCATAGACGCTGGGGTGGCGCGGCATGAAAGGCGCGCCAAAGCAGGTCGAGAAGGTGGCGGAAGGCTCGGCGCCCAAACCCTTTTCCGTCCCGGCGACGCGGGCCGTGTAACCCGACAGGAAGTGGTACATGGCCTGTTCGGGGGTGAGCTTGGAAATCGGCGGCAGCACGCCAAAGGCGTCGGCGGTCAGCATGATGATGTGGCGGGGCAGCGCGCCCGTGCCGCTGGCGGCGACGTTGGGAATGAACTCGATGGGATAGCTGGAGCGGGTGTTCTCGGTGAACTCGGCCGACTCCAGATCCAGTTCCCGACTGTCTGGATCCATCTTCACGTTTTCCAGCACCGTGCCGAAACGCCGGGTGGTGGCGTAGATCTCGGGCTCGGCCTCGGCCGACAGCCGGATCACCTTGGCATAACAGCCGCCTTCAAAGTTGAACACCGAGCGGTCGGACCAGCCGTGCTCGTCATCACCGATCAAGGTGCGACTGCCGTCGGCCGACAGGGTGGTTTTGCCGGTCCCCGACAGGCCGAAGAAAATCGCCGTGTCGCCCTTCGGGCCAATGTTGGCCGAGCAATGCATGGGCATCACGCCCTTTTCCGGCAGCAGGTAGTTGAGGATCGAGAACACCGACTTCTTGATTTCGCCGGCGTAGGACGTGCCGCCGATCAGCACCAGCTTGCGGTCAAAGGAAACCAGAACGAAACATTCGGTGTTGGTGCCATCGACCGCCGGATCAGCCTGGCAGCCCGGCGCCTGGATGATGGTAAACTCGGGCGCGAAGTCGGCCAGTTCCTCGGCGCTGGGCTGGAGAAACATATTGCGGGCAAAGAGGTTGTGCCAGGCGTTCTCCGTCACCACGCGCACCTTCAGGCGGTGCGCCGGATCCGCGCCGGCGTGACAGTCCTGGATGAATACTTCCTTGTCGGCCAGATAAGCCTGAACCTTCTGGAAAATCCCCTCGAAGTGCGCCGGGGTCATCGGCGCATTGACCTCGCCCCAGGCGACATTCTCGACCGCGGCCCCTTCCTTGACGATAAACTTGTCCTTCGGGGACCGCCCGGTGTGCTGACCGGTGTAGGCAATCAGCGCGCCGCCGGCGGAGATTTGCGCTTCCCCGCGCCCGATGGCGGCTTCGTAGAGCGCGGCGGCGCCCAGGTTCCAGTTGGCTTTGACAACAGTGCCCAAACCCTGTCCGTCGAGCCCATGACGGCTGACGACAGTTCCAATGTTTTTCACTAAAATTCTCCCGCTGCGATGCTTTGTCGCCCAATCCCTAAGACAGGTTTCCGCGCCTGCTGACGATCGACCGGGCTTGCATGACGGTTTTGTTTAGCCGTGCCCTGCAATGGGTTCAAGCAAGCTTTGGACGTCAAACGTCTGTTTGCTGGAGATTTTTTCACGTTTCCCAACCGCAAGAACCGCAAACCAGCCGATCCCAAACCTCCCTTGCGCATCAAGGCCACGCCGCCGCGACAAACCTTAAGTGATGGAAGGAAAGGCGCTCCTGCCGGCGGCGCGGCGTCACAACAGCCGGCCAGGCGCCGGGCTGCCTGCCTTCAGTTTAGCACGGTTGCGGCGGAATGTCGCAGTTGGAACCCGCCCCCCGGCCGCCGGATACCCTTTTCCGGGCAGCCCGGGTAAGCGCGGCCAGCAGCTGACGCGCGCCGTCGGCATCGGCCACCGGCAGGGGAAGCTGCAGCGACGCAAAGTCCGGCGCGTCAAAATTCAACCGACGCACCCGCCGCCCCGATCGCAAGTCCAGCCCCTCGGGATCGAACCCGATCTGTCGCCAGGGCGCGCTCCGGTCGGCCGCCCCGTCGCCCAGAAACGCCGCCGCCATCAGGTTCAACGCCGCGCCGTGACGGTCATTGACTTCCGCCAAGATCGCCGGCTCGGCCTTTTCCAGCTCCCGGTCAGCCGGCGCATCCAGCAAGAAGTTTTTCGCCTCGACCCAGTGGATCCGGCCAAAGCCGGCCACCAGGTGGCCGCGGCTGGGGATCACGCGATAGAGCCTGAAATCTTCGAAACCGGCGTAAAGCGCCGCCGCGGGAAAGCGGGCGACGAAGCGGGCCAGCAAGCCGGCCTCCTCGTCCGGCGCACAGGCAACCGCGCGCCCCTGCAGCGAGACCCGGGGGCCTTCCAGCGGATCGTCGAACGCGCCCGGTCCCTGCACCAACAGCGACAGTCGGGGATCGGCCGCCAGATGACGGCTGTGCACCGCCAAATCCGACAGCAGCAACAGCGGCGCGCCCTGGTGATCCACCGCCAGCAGCACCAAGGAAGCATGGGGCTCACCGGCCGAGGCGCGGGTCTGGCCGGCGGAAATCGTCGCCAGCGTGGCCTGCGCGGCCGAACGGAGCAGGCGGCGAATTTCCAGACCGGGCCCGGCGGCTGGGCTGGCGGCATCCCTGGCAACCATCTTGGGGCTCATCGATTTCCTTCCTGCAATTCGATCCTCACCTGTCGCCGCCTGTCTTCGCCGCGCTGGACCTGAAAGCGGCGGAACACCGGCTGCTTCGGCGACAATTCGACAAAAGACCGCCCTTTTGCCGCAAATTCGCCTTTGTCCCTGAGCTATTGAGGGCCCAGAATGGGCAAAGGCTGTACCAAGGCGCTGAACCGACAGTCTTGCCCGACCAACGATTATTTCCCCGGACGGGGCAAGATACCGGGACTGAATTTTCGTTACCGCGCCAACACCGCAAAACACAACACCGTAAAACAAGGGGGTCCCATGCAAGACACCATTCAACCGGAACACCATACCATCGCCCTGGTGGACGACGACCGCAATATTCTAACCTCGGTAACCATGGCGCTGGAGGCCGAAGGCTACAAGGTTCGCACCTACGCCGACGGCAGCGAAGCGCTGCGCGGCCTGGGTATTCAGCCGGTCGACCTGGTGGTTTTGGATGTTAAGATGCCCCGCATGGATGGCATGGAGACCCTTGGTCGGCTGCGCGAAAGCTCCAGCGTTCCGGTGATCTTCCTGACTTCGAAGGACGATGAGGTCGACGAGGTCCTGGGCCTGCGCATGGGCGCGGACGACTACATCACCAAGCCCTTTTCCCAGCGTCTGCTGATTGAACGCATCCGTGCGCTGCTGCGCCGGGAACGGGCGTCGAAGGACGGCAACAAAAGCGATGGCGAGCCGCCGCTGATTCGCGGGGACATGATGCTCGACCCGTCACGCCACCTTTGCAACTGGAAAGGCAAGGCGGTCAATTTGACGGTCACCGAGTTTCTCATCCTGCGGGCCTTGGCGCAGCGGCCCGGCCATGTCAAGAATCGCGACCAACTGATGGATGCGGCCTATGGCGAGCATGTTTACGTCGATGACCGCACCATCGACAGCCACATCAAACGGCTGCGCAAGAAGTTCAAGCATGTCGATGATGATTTCGCCCACATTGAAACCCTCTACGGGGTGGGGTATCGCTATAAGGAACGTCTTCAGGAGTAACGGGAAACCTGGTGCCGGCGCCGGAAGGTCCGGCCCCCGTACCGACATCATCTCGAGGCCTCATGCCGGTTGACAATGCCTTTCGTCGCGATCTGCACGCCCATCCGGATCAACGGCTCGGCGCCCGCCGCCCGTCCGACGACCCCGCCACCCCCGCCACCCCGTCGCACCCCGAAGACCAGGGACCGGCGGCCGAAAACCTGACCGCCGAAAACCTGACCGCCAAGAACCTGAGCACCGAGGCCGACGAGCAGCAAAAACGGCCGTGGGCGCGCCGCCTGTCGCGGCCGGCCTGGCGCAGTCCCCTGACCCGGCGGATCCTGCTGCTCAACCTGGCCGTCTTGATGATCCCGGTGCTGGGCCTGCTGCATCTGGATCAATACCGCGCCAGTCTTATTCGCGCCGAGCTGCAGGCCCTGCGGGGGCAGGCGGTGACCATGGCCCAGGCGCTGGGATCGACGGCGGTGCAGGATGTGGACGAGAAACACCAGAACCTGAATGAAGAGACCATGCGCAATCTCTTTCGCGTGCTGCAGACCACCGGCGACCTGCGGGCCCGGCTGTTCGACACCAAAGGCGCCTTGGTGGGCGACTCCTTCGTTCTCGGCGGCCCGGCGGGTCAGGTCCAGGTGGAGGTCTTGGCGCCGCCCAACGAAGACGGCAACAGGATCCTCGCCTTGATCGGCCAATTCTACGACCAGATCACCGCTGTTCTACCCGGCGCGGAAGACCTGCCGGTCTATATTGAAAACGACCCCCAAGCCGCCCAGGACTACAGCGAGGTGCAAAGCGCGCTGCAAGGCGAGGGCGCCACCCAGCTGCGCCAAGGCTTCCGCAACTCACTGGTGCTCTCGGTCGCGGTGCCGGTGCAACGCTATCGCCAGGTGCTGGCGGCCTTGATGGTCACCAAGGACGGCCAAGCGATAAATCGCGCGGTTCTGGCGCGTCGCGGCGACGTGCTGCTGGTGTTCGGCATCGCCTTTGGCGTGACCGTGCTGCTGTCCTTTTACCTGTCTCACACCATCGCCCGGCCGATCCGCCGTCTGGCGCTCGCCGCCGACCGCGTGCGCGGCGGGGTGGGGCGCAGCGGCGCGACGCTCGGCAGTTTCAGCGCCGGCGATGAACGGGCCGCCATTCCCAATCTCAGCCGCCGGCGCGACGAAATCGGCGACCTGTCGGAAGCGCTCATCGAGATGACCGACGCGCTTCACAACCGTCTGATCGCCATCGAGGGTTTTGCCGCCGACGTGGCCCACGAAATCAAGAACCCGCTGACCTCGCTGCGCAGCGCGGTCGAGACCGCGGCTATCCTCAAGGATCCGGCACAGCAGAAAAAGCTGATGGCGATCATCCTGGACGATGTCGGCCGCATGGACCGCCTGATAAGTGATATTTCCGACGCCTCGCGGCTGGACGCGGAACTGGCGCGCAGCCAGGCCGAGGAGGTGGCGGTGGCGTCGCTGCTGGAAACCCTGGTGGAGATCATGCGCACCACGGCCAAGGCCGACGGCCCGCGCTTCACGATCCAGCTCGACAAGCCCGAGCGCCTCAAGGTGCTGGGCCTGGAGGGGCGATTGGGTCAAGTCTTTCGCAACCTGTTGAGCAACGCGATCTCCTTTGCGCCGCCCAACAGCGTCATTAAACTGGCGGCCTGGCGGGAAAGCGGCGGCGGCAGCGCCCCCGACTGGGTCATCATCACCGTCAGCGACGAAGGCCCGGGTATTCCGGCGGGCAAGCTGGAGGCCATCTTCAGCCGCTTTTACACCCAGCGCCCAGAGAGCGAAAAATTCGGCACCCATTCCGGACTGGGGCTATCGATCTCGCGCCAAATCGTCGAGGCCCTGCGCGGCGACATCCGCGCCGAAAATTTACCCAAGGGCGGCACCCGCTTTATCGTGAGACTGCCTGCCCTGTAACCTTAGGCTCGCCATGACCGCAACCCTTCACGCCAGTTGCATCGCCTGGGGGTCCGTCGCCGACCTGGCGGGGGGCCGCCGCCGCGCCGGACCGCAAGAGGCCTGCCTTGCGCCGGGCGTCGCGCCGCTGGGCCTGCTGCTCACCGGACCGTCGGGATCGGGCAAAAGCGGCGCCGCGCTGCGCTTGATGGCCGAGGGCGCGCGGCTGGTGGCCGACGACCAGGTTGTGCTGACCCGACGGGGCGGAGATCTGCTGGCCGCGGCGCCGCCGACCCTGGCAGGCCTGATGGAGCTGTCCGGCCTGGGGCTGGTCGCCCAGCCGCATTGGGCCGGCGCGCGGCTGGTGCTGCAGATCGAACTGGTCGACCCGGCCGAGGTGGCGCGACTGCCTGACGCGGCAAACCGGCAACACCTGGGCGTCAAACTGCCCTGTCTCAAGCTCTCCAGCGCGGACCCGGCCTTTATTGCGAAAGTCCAACTTGCTTTGCAGGCCCGAGCCAGGCTTCTATCTGACAACCACCTGACCCCGGCGATCCCGGCACCGCCAGGCCCGACCCCAGGCCCGACCCCAGGCCCGACCCCGGGACGGTCGCTGTCGCCCGCTCACCTCGCAAAGGATCTCACCCTGACCAGGCCCCCTTCGCCACCCGACGACGGACCCGCCGCCAGCGGACTGTCCGGCCCGCCAGCCGCCGCGCCGCCAGCCGGTCAAACCGCCGGTGAAGCTACCGGACAAGCCACCGGGCAACCGGTGGTGCTGGTCACCGGACTGGCGGGGGCCGGACGCAGTTCGGCGCTGAAGATCCTGGAGGACCTGGGATACGAGGCGATGGACAATCTGCCGCTCGACTTGATGGCCCACGTGCTGAACAAGGGGGCGCTGGACCGACCGCTGGCGCTGGGCGCCGACCCGCGCAGCCGTCGCTTTTCCACCCAGGCGCTGCTGCGGCAGCGCGCATGGCTGCGCGCGCACGGCAATTCCCAGGTCACCCTGCTGTTCCTGGATTGCGACGACGAGGTTTTGCAGCACCGCTTTACCGAAACCCGCCGCCGCCATCCCCTCGCCACCGACCGGCCGCTGCTGGACGGCATTTCCGCCGAGCGCGGCCTGCTTGAGCCGCTGCAGCAACAGGCCGATTTCCTGGTGGACAGTTCACGCCTATCCCTTGCCGAACTGCGCCGCCTGCTGGTCGGCCGCCTCTCGCTGGCCAACAGCCCGGGGATGCAGATTTTTGTCTCTTCCTTTTCCTATCGCAAGGGCCTGCCGCGCGAGGCCGATCTGGTGTTCGACGTGCGCTTTCTGAAAAACCCGCACTATGTCGCGGCGCTGCGGCCTTTGACCGGCCAGGACCGCAAGGTCGCCGACCACATCGCCCAGGATCCAGCCTTCGCGGTGTTTTTCCAGCAGTTGACCAACCTGCTCGACCCCCTATTGCCGCGCTATGCCGCCGAAGGCAAGAGCTACCTGACCTTGGCTTTCGGCTGCACCGGCGGGCAACATCGCTCGGTCGCGCTGGCCGAGAAAATGGCCGAATGGCTGGCGGACCAGGGCCAATCGGTGCTGCTGACCCATCGGGAAATCGACCCCACCGCCCGCCATATCCAGGCGCGTGACCGCGCCGAGGACAGTTGAGTGATGACATCCCGTCCGACCCGGTAAGGCCGGCGCGCGCGACGGCCACAAGGCCCCGGCGTCGGCCCGACCGGCCAACCGCCCAGAAAAGCAGGAAAAAGCTGCACGGCCGATTGAATTGCGTTAGAACGGCCAGTGTTCTTTAGGGGGAAGCATATGATTGGTATGGTATTGGTAACCCACGGAAACTTGGCCAACGAATTTATTTCGGCCATGGAACACGTCGTGGGACCGCAAGCGCATACACAGGCGGTTTGCATTGGCCCGGATGACGACATGGAACTGCGCCGTCAGGATATCCTGGACAGCGTCGCCGTCGCGGATCAGGGCCAAGGGGTGGTGATCTTGACCGACATGTTCGGCGGCACCCCCTCAAACCTGGCCATCTCGGTTCTCGACCAAGGCAATGTGGAGGTGATCGCCGGCATTAACCTGCCCATGCTGATCAAACTGGCCTCGGTGCGGGCCGACAAGTCCCTGGCCGATGCGGTGATGGACGCCCAGGAAGCCGGACGCAAGTACATCAACGTGGCCTCGCAACTGCTGCGCAACGAAACCGCCCGCTAGCCGCCCGCGCCGGGCGACCCCCCGGGAGTCCGCACAAAAATCGCCGCCCCGCGTCGCCGCCTGCCAGCCGTTGTTGCGCCGCCGCGCGCATCCCCCATTTTGACAATGGACCTTACAAGTCCCCGGCTTTACTCTAAAAAGAGGCAAGGCAGTAACAAGAAATCGGACCCCTATGAGCCACGATGTTGAAAACGACCGGATGATAAACAACCGAAATCAGCCCCAGGGCGAGTTAATGCGGATGGTGACGATCTGCAATCTCAAGGGCCTGCACGCCCGCGCCGCCGCCAAGTTCGTCAAGACCGCGACAGACTTCCAGGCGAATATTTTGGTGACCAAGAAGGACCAGAAGGTCCCCGGTTCCTCCATCATGGGGTTGATGATGCTGGCCGCCGGCATCGGCTGTCAGTTGGAGCTGCGCGCCTCGGGCGAGGATGCGGAAGCCGCGCTCAACGCCCTGACCGATTTGGTCAACCGCAAGTTCGACGAAGAATAACACCCCCGCCCCCGCCGGTGCGTGGTAGGACCGAGTCGCCGGACCGACTCGCAGAATCAGCGGCGGGCAAAAAAAACAGCCGGTGAGGAAAACATGACCGGGGAGGAGAAACAGCAGATGGGAAGCAGCAGCGAGCAGGTCTTTGTCGGCTTGGGCGCTTCTCCCGGCGTGGCCATCGGCCCGCTGCATCTTCGTGAATCCGGCGAACTGAAGATTATGGAATACCAGGTGGCCGCCGCCTGCCTGGACCAGGAGATCACCCGTTTCACGCAAGCGGTCGAAAAGGCGCTGATCCAGTTAAAGGACCTCCAGGACAAGGCCACCCACCATCACGGCTCCTCGGCCGAGGAACTGAGCTTTCTACTGGAAGCCCACCTTCAGATGCTATCCTCGACCCGGCTGCAGCAAGGGGTGACGGATCACATCCGGTCGCGCCAGGTCAACGCCGAGGCGGCGGTGATGACCGAGGTGTCGTCGATCGCCAATTCCTTCCTGACCATGGACGATCCCTACCTGCGGTCCCGGGGGGAGGAAATCCTGCAGGTCGGCTACCGCATCCTGCGCAACCTGACCGACAGCGGCTTCAGCAGCTTCAGCGACCTGCCGGCCAACTCCGTGGTGATCGCCGAAGACATCACCCCGGCGGATACGGCGCTGATGGATCCAAAGCTGGTGGGCGGCTTCGCGTCGGTTGTCGGCGGGGCCGAGGGTCACACCGCGATCATGGCGCGCTCACTGGGCATCCCGGCCGTGCTGGGGCTTCCGGGCCTGTTGGAGGCCGCCGAGCCCGGCATGACCGTCATCATCGACGGCGCCAATGGCCTGGTGATCTTCAACCCCAGCCAGGCGCGGCTGGAAAACTACCGCCAGCGGCAGGTGGCCCTGGCCGCTGAAAGCCGGAAACTCTATCAACTGCGCGACCTGCCGGCGGTGACGCGCGACGGCCTGCGCATGACGCTGCACGTCAACCTGGAACTGCCCAGCGAACTGCCGCTGGCCGAGGAGTCCGGGGCCGAGGGCGTCGGGCTGCTGCGCACCGAGTTTCTGTTCATGAACCGGTCGGACCTGCCCAGCCTGGCCGAGCAGCAAAGCAGTCTGGAAGCCATCGTCATCGGTATGAAGGGCCGCCCGGTGACCGTCCGCACCCTTGATGTCGGCGGGGAAAAACTCGCCAGCGCCTTGGGCGACACCATCGGCCAAGCGGTAAACCCGGCGCTCGGCCTGCGCGCCATCCGGCTGTCCCTCAAGGAGCCACACCTGCTGATCACCCAGCTGACCGCCATACTGGGGGCCGCCTTGAAAGGGCCGGTGCGGATTCTCTTGCCCATGGTGGTTTCGCAGGAAGAGATTCGGACCGTGCGGCGGATGTTGACGGAAACCGCGGCGAACCTGGCCCGCGACGGCCATGCCGTGCCTGAGAAACTGCCCCCCTTGGGCATTATGATTGAGATTCCCGGCGCCGCGCTTTCCGCCGATTCATTGGCCAGGGAGTCGGATTTTTTTGCCATCGGCACCAACGATCTGATTATGTACACCCTGGCGATTGATCGGGGCGAGGAAGCGGTCGCCCATCTCTACAACCCCATGCACCCGGCGGTGCTGCGGCTGCTGCACTTCACGGTGGAGTCGGCCCATCGCCACAACCTGCCAATCTCGGTGTGCGGTGAAATGGCCGGCGACCCGCGCTACACGGCGCTTTTCGTCGGTCTGGGGGTGCGTGAACTGTCGATGCGCGCCAAGGCCATTCCATTGATCAAGGACCGCATCCGCCGGCTCGACAGCAGCGACGCCAAGACCTTCGTCGATGACTTGATGCGCCACGGCGACCCCGAGCATCTCTCCGATCGGCTGACCGAATTCAACGCCGGTTTCTAGCCTGCGCTCGACGAAGAAAGCAGCGCCTGGCGCGGCGGCGCTGTCGCCAAGCGCCCGCTGCTGGTCGACTGATAACAGGCGGTGTCGCGGTGGGGTTAGAACATCGCCTCCAGCACCCGGTCGGGTGGGGTGTGGCCGTCGGCGAAGGTTTTGGTGTTGATGATCACCTTCTCGCCCATGGCGATGCGGCCTTCGATGGTCGCTGAGCCCATGTGCGGCAGCAGCACCACATTGTCGAGCTTCAGCAGCTTGGGATTAACCGCCGGTTCATGCTCGAACACGTCCAGGCCGGCGCCGGCGATTTCGCCGTTGCCCAGCATTCGGGTCAGGGCGTTTTCATCGATCACTTCGCCGCGCGAGGTGTTGACGATATAGGCCTCGGGCCGCAACAGCTTCAACCGGCGGGCCGACAGCAAGTGGAAGGTCGCCGGGGTGTGCGGACAGTTGACCGAAATAATGTCCATCCGGGCCAGCATCTGATCCAAACTTTCCCAATAGGTCGCCTCCAGCTCCTGTTCCACATCCTCGTGGACCCGACGGCGGTTGTGGTAGTGGATCGACAAGCCAAAGCCCTTGGCCCGGCGGGCGACCGCCTGACCGATCCGGCCCATGCCGATGATGCCCAGGCGCTTGCCCCAAATCCGGTGCCCCAACATGCCGGTCGGCGACCAGCCGCTCCAGCCGCCCTCGCGCACCAGGCGGACCCCTTCGGCCAGCCGGCGGGGCACGGAAAGGATCAAGGCCATGGTCATGTCGGCGGTGTCTTCGGTCAGCACGCCGGGGGTGTTGGTGACATTGATGCCGCGCATCCGGGCGGTCTTCAAATCGATGTGATCCACGCCGGTGCCAAAGGAGGCGATCAGCTTCAGTTTCGGCCCGGCCTGGCTGAGCACCGCCGCGTCGATCCGGTCGGTGACCGTCGGCACCAGAACGTCAGCGACCTTGACCGCCTCGATCAGTTCCATCTGGCTCATCGGTCGGTCTTCGAGATTAAGCCGACAGTCGAAGAGCTCCATCATCCGGGTCTCGATGACATCGGGCAGGCGGCGGGTAACGATGACGATCGGCTTACTCATTGTTCAGGTCCGTCCCTGGGTGGCGATCCTTGGGTCCGGCCGTGCGTGTCCGCAGCGAAGGAACCCTCGGCCTGGTCGATTTTGAGTGGCTGATTTCGCAATTGCGGAATCACCTTTCTACCTAGCGGGACTTAACAGTCTTTGTCCAGCTTGCTTGCATGACAAAAGTTCAATTCCCTTCCAATTTAACAGCAGCGGCCCGGCGGACCGTGACCTGTCGCCGGCGCCCATGTGGCACCCATGTGGCACCCATTCGGCAGGCGTCTGGCAAGCGCCGGACGCCCCGGCCGCGCCGCCGCTTCGACCCGGCACCGCCGGGGATCCTGCAAAGCCGCTTGACCCGCGGGCGCTTGGGCGGTAGCAGGTCATCCATGCGCAATTTCCTTCGCCTGCTTTCCGCCGTCCTTGCCTTCGCGCTGCTGCTTGCCGGCCCCCAGGGAACCGCCCGGTCACAGAGCGCGGGATCGGCGGTGGCCACCAATCCCGCCACAACGCCGCAGCGACAGGTGGACAGTCCCGGCCGCACCGGCAGGCCTCTCCCCCGCTTTGCCGCCCTGCGCGCCGGAGAGGTCAACCTGCGCACCGGCCCGGGTATTCGCTACCCGATCGACTGGGTAATCAAGCGCAAGAGCTTTCCGGTTGAGATCATCGACGAGTTCGGCAACTGGCGCCGGATACGGGATTGGCAGGGAACCAGCGGCTGGGTCCATGCTTCCATGCTCATGGGACGGCGCACCGCCCGGGTGCTGGACACCGAGCAGCTCTTGCTGTCCCGCGCCCAAGCCGACGCCCCGCCGGTGGCCCGCTTGGCCGAAGGGGCCTTGGGAGTGATTAAGAAATGCCAAGGAGACTGGTGCTTGCTGGAGTTCGACCAGATCGACGGCTATCTCCGCCGTCGGCAATTCTATGGCAGCTATCCCAACGAAGCCTTTGAGGAATAGCAGCGGCGGTTCCGCCAACAGGCCGCGCCGCCGCTAGTCGAAGTCTTCGGCCAACAGCGCGCGCACCGCGGCCGGCAGCACGGCCAGGTGGAAATAGTGCGGGTGATCGAAGCCCAGCACCACCCGGCAAGACGGATCCTTGAAGCTCGCGATCTGCGCCGCGCTGAAACGAAAGTGGATGAACTGCACCGCCGAGGCCTTGCCGGCGGCGTTGGTGCGGTCGGTATCTTCTTCCGGTCGGCCAGGAATTTTCTCGCCGTCAAGATCGAAGAAAGCAGTCTCCTCGACCCCACCGAGCTTGCCCAGCAGCGCGGCGCGGCGATCGGGTTCGTCAATCTCGAACATCACCGTGGCCACCAGTTCGTCGCCTTGCGGCACCAGCGGGTTATAGGCGCAGAGCTCATCGGCGATTTGCGCCTCACCGCCCTTTTCGATGAACAGCATCTCGTGGATCTGCGCCCACATCGTCTCGTAGTTCTCGAAATAAAAGGTACAGACCGGACCGACCTCGAACCGGCGGGCCTTTTTCTTCACCACCAGCGCCTGGCGCAGGGCCTTGCGTTCGCTCTGATAGCGAGCCATCGGCCAGATATCAGCGCGGGTAATTTCATGCTTGTTGGTCACTGTCGTCATCTTTCTATTCGATCTCCCGTCTAACACCCTCGCACAGCATGATAACGGCCCGACCCCACGCTAGATCTCAAGACCATAGGCCAGGGCGAAGAGCTCTATCGGATGATAGGCGCGGGTCGGAATTTGCGTCGTCTTGTCGCCCTGCTCCTCGGCGATCCGCGCCATGCCCTGCAGGATATGCACGCCGGCCAGCGGGCACTCCGACGCCACGTGAACAGGCTGGCTTTTCAACACATCCCGCGCTACCGGCTTGCCCACCTTAAGGGCGGTGTCGAAGTTATCCTTCATAATACCCCAGGAGCCGCCGTGGCCGGAGCAGCGCGGCAGTTGCTTGATTTTCTGTCCTGGGATCAGCTTGAGCATCTCGCGGGCCTTATTGCCCATGTTCTGCGCCCGCGCGTGACAGGCGATATGCACCGCCAGCGGCCCGTCGAACGGCGTCAGTCCGGCCACCAAGCCTTCCTTGCCGGCTAGATCCACCACATATTCCGTAACGTCAAAGGTCGCCTTGCTGAGCCGGGCGACGTCATCGTCATCGGGCAGGATCAACGGCCATTCGAACTTCAGCATCAGCGCGCACGACGGCACCAGCGCCACCACGGCATAGCCTTGATCGACCCAGTGCAGCAGCTCCTGGGTCACCCGGCGCGCCTGGCTGGCGACCTGGGCGTAGTCGCCCTGCTCCAACTGCGGCATTCCGCAGCAGGCCGGATAGACCACCTCGGTGGCCACGCCGTTCTTGGCCAAGATCGCCCGGGTCGCGGCGCCGATGTCCGGGTTGTTGTAATTCACAAAACAGGTGGCGTAGAGCACCGCCTTGCGACCAAAGGCCGGCGCCTGATCGTTGACCGATAGCGGCGCGGCGTCCGCCTGCTGGGCGAACGTTCGGCGGTGATATTTTGGCAGCGCGGCCTGGCGGCTGACGCCGGCGAGCTTTTCCAGCGCCCCCCGGGTCAGGCCGTTGCTCAGATCACTGCCCCAATTGGCCAGCCCGGCGACCTTGCTGGCCAGACGGCCGTTGCGGTCGGTTTTGGTAAGCTGCTTGATCCACTTGTCCTCCTTGCCCTGCGCCAGTTCGGCGGCGCGGTAGCGCAGCATCAAATGGGGGAAGTCCACGTCGAATTCGTGCGGCGGCACATAGGGGCAGCTCACCATGAAGCACATGTCGCAGAGCGTGCAGGCATCGACCACCGGCTTGTAATCGGCTTTCGCCACGCTATCCAGCTCGCCGCTTTCGGAATGATCGATCAGGTCGAAAAGTGTGGGAAAGGAATCACAAAGGTTGAAGCAGCGGCGACAGCCATGACAGATGTCAAACACCCGCTCAAGCTCAGCCTCAATCTTTTCCATGTTGGTGAAATCGGGATCCTGCCACGCGACGGGATGGCGGATCGGGGCGGCAAGACTGCCTTCACTCATGGGGGCGCTTCCTTATCCTGGGGGCAGGAAAAGCACGGCGGCGCGGGCGGGCCCGACGCCGCGAGAAGATGATCGGGTCAACTCCGCAATGCCGCGCGTCCTCGACCGGTTGACCGACCGGCCGATAGAGGGCTCACGCCCGGTCAGACAGCGGCCGTCCAGCGGCTTCCACCGCCCTTTTCCGATTTTGATCCGCCGTCTTTGTAACGCGCGCGTTCGCCGGCACGTCTTTACAAAGCAGCGGGGAAGGCCCCTGCAACCAAGCGCCTTCCCCGAATTTGGTTTAATCCAGCGCGTCCAGCGCTTTCTGGAACCGCCCGGCATGGCTCTTTTCCGCCTTGGCCAGGGTCTCAAACCAGTCGGCGATTTCCTCAAAACCCTCTTCGCGGGCCTTGCGCGCCATCCCCGGGTACATGTCGGTGTACTCGTGGGTTTCGCCGGCAATGGCGGCCTTGAGGTTGTCACCGGTGTCGCCGATCGGCTTGCCGGTGGCCGGATCGCCGGTTTCTTCGAGGAACTGCAGGTGGCCGTGGGCGTGCCCGGTTTCCCCTTCCGCAGTGGAGCGGAAAACCGCCGCCACGTCATTGTAACCTTCGATGTCGGCCTTTTGGGCGAAATAGAGGTAACGCCGGTTGGCCTGGCTCTCGCCGGCAAAGGCGGCCTTCAAATTTTCTTCCGTGCTGGTGTTTTTAAGGGCAGGCATAGTCTCTCTCCCGTTCGTCGGCTTAACGTCCGGCCAGCCAACCCCGCCCGGGGTTGGCCGCGCCGTTTGCGCCGCTTGTTGAGATGGACGCCAGAGGTCATCAAGACCATGATGACGCGCTCCCCTGGGCGTCGATGTTTGACAAGGCTGCCCCGTTGGAGGGCCCCCCGTTAGAGGGCGACCGGAGCCGGCGTGACGGTTGAAAGGCGATCACCAGGTGAGTTGCCGTCAACCGATCCGACTCTCGCGGCCGGAGCGGCCTTGGTCAGAGCTATCGAGGGTTATGTTAGCCGAGGAGAATGCCAGCGTCAATATGATTAGAATATTTCTAAATATAGAAAAATTACACTGATTTATTTAAGAAAAATCTACTTACGCCTTCAGACGAACGATGACATCCACCCGCGAGATCGCATGGCCTTCCGGCGAGGCCGGCAAATTGCCGATCAGCAGGTCGCTGCTTTCAATGTCCTGCAGGCGCCCGCTGTTCTCGAAGAAGAAATGGTGGTGCTCGCTGGTGTTGGTATCAAAGTAGGACCGCCCGGAATCGACCACGACTTCCCGCAGCAGACCGGACTCGGTAAATTGATGCAAGGTGTTGTAGACCGTCGCCAGGGAGACCCGTACACCACGGCCGATGGCCTCGCCATGCAACTGCTCGGCGGTCACATGGCGGTCGCAGTGCTGGCCGTTGGCCTCGAAAAGCAGTTTTCCCAGGGCCAGGCGCTGGCGCGTCGGACGCAGGCCAACACCCTTTAACCGCTCGATCAAGCCACGATAAGGTCGTTCATAGGTCATGGTCCAAAATATAGTCAAGAACGGTGAAAATAAAAGAGCTTTTCGCCAGACGCTTAATTCCGTTCTTGGAATAAGTTGAACAAGCCGTTGATTGCACATATCTGAAAGCTCTGAAGCAAGCCTTTTTTGATAAGCTGCAAAAGCGCAACGCAAAGGCAAAAACCTGCTGTTTATAGGCTTGGTGCGTCTTGCCGTGCCTGCGGGGCTTCGTGTTATAGTCCGGCCTCCAAGCGAACAGGCTCTTACCGCTGGCCGATCCCCGGCAGAGTTCCTGATCGGTTTTGAAATTTCACAAGTTTAGCGCCTTGGCAATTAAGCCAAAGTGGTAAGCAGGACGCACAGGTGAACGTGTGAGCGAAAAGAAGAACAGCTACTCCTTCGAGGACCTTTTATCTTGCGGGCGAGCAGAACTATTTGGCCCCGGCAACGCCCAATTACCCTTACCTCCGATGTTGATGTTTGATCGCATCACCCGCATCAGCGACCAGGGCGGCGACTACGGAAAAGGCGAGATCGTCGCGGAACTGGACGTGAGCAAGGACCTTTGGTTTTTTGATTGCCATTTCAAAGGCGACCCGGTCATGCCAGGGTGTTTGGGACTGGATGCCCTTTGGCAACTGGTTGGGTTCTTTCTGGGGCGCACCGGCGCCGAGGGTCGGGGCCGCGCCTTGGGTGTGGGCGAGGTCAAATTTACCGGCATGGTTGTGCCGACGGTAAAGAAAGTGACGTATAAACTCAACCTTAAGCGGGTGATCATCCGTAAGCTGGTTCTGGGCATTGCCGACGGCGAGGTGCTGGCGGATGGCGAAGCGATCTTTTCCGCGAAAGACCTGCGGGTCGGCCTGTTCAAATCAGAACCGACGGCGGCGTAATCTGCGGCGCCCGCTGCCCACCGTCTACCGACCCTTTGTCGACCGCTAGCCCGGGTGATCCGCCGGCGCCAACAAGCGGCATGACAGGCGGCATCAATCGGGAGCCGGGGCGGCGGAACCCAGGTTCGAAGGCGGCTGTCGGTCGGCAGACCGGAAAACGACTTTGAAGGCAAGCCGGCAAGCGAGTCTCAGCGGGAGCCTGAAGGGGCCGAGCGCTGGGGTGGCGCGCGGCAATCGAGCGCCCGCCTTGGGTTCCCGTCGCCGCGCCGCCGGGCGAGTACGAGAGTAATGACACCACTGGCACCTAGAGGAGCCGCTATGAGACGCGTCGTCGTGACCGGGCTGGGCATTGTCGCCAGCATCGGCAACAACAAACAGGAAGTCACCCAGTCCCTGCGCACGGGGCGTTCCGGCATCGTCTTTGCCGAAGACTATGCCGAGCGCGGTTTTCGCAGCCACGTGAAAGGGTCGATCGACATTGACCTGGACCAGCACATTGATCGCCGGGTGCGGCGTTTCATGGGCGATGGCGCGGCCTTCAACTATGTGGCGATGCAACAGGCGATTGAAGATTCAGGGCTGGAACTGGCCGAGATTTCCCACCCGCGCACCGGCCTGGTTGTCGGATCGGGGGGGCCCTCGACCTCCAACCAGACCGAGGCCTACGAGACGGCGCTGCACAAGAGCGTCAAGCGCATCGGCCCCTACATGGTGCCGCGCTGCATGTCCTCCACCAACTCGGCCAATCTGGCCACCGCCTTCAAAATCAAGGGGTTGAGCTACACGATTTCCTCCGCCTGCTCGACCTCGGCCCACTGCATCGGCAATGCGGCCGAGGCGATCCAGTACGGCAAGCAGGACGTGATGTTCGCCGGTGGCGGTGAAGAGCTGCACTGGACTCTGTCCATGCTGTTCGACGCCATGGGCGCGCTGTCCAGCAAGTACAACGACCGGCCCCAGGAAGCTTCGCGCGCATTCGACCGCGATCGCGACGGCTTTGTCATCGCCGGCGGTGGCGGCACCTTGGTGCTGGAGGAACTGGAGCACGCCAAGGCGCGCGGCGCCAAGATCTACGGCGAACTGGTCGGCTACGGCGCCACCTCGGACGGCGCCGACATGGTTGCGCCCTCCGGCGAAGGCGCGGTCCGCTGCATGCAACAGGCGCTGGCGACCCTGGGCAATCGCGAGGTCGACTACATCAACACCCACGGCACCTCCACGCCGGTCGGCGACAGCGCCGAACTGGCGGCCATCAAGGAGGTGTTCGGCGCCGACCTTCCGGCGATCAATTCCACCAAGTCGATGACCGGGCATTCGCAAGGCGCCGCCGGCGTGACCGAGGCGATCTATTCGCTGATCATGATGGAACAGGGGTTCATCGCCCCTTCGATCAACATTGACGCGCTGGACCCCTCGGCCGAAGGCATGCCGATTATCAGCGGTCAGGCTGAACAGCGCGTTCTCAACCGCGTGATGTCTAACTCCTTCGGCTTCGGGGGCACCAACTGCACCCTGGTCTTCCAGCGACTCCAGGACTGAGGAAAGCAATAAATATGGCTTTGATGAAAGGCAAGCGTGGCTTGGTCATGGGTGTCGCCAACAACCATTCCATCGCCTGGGGAATAGCAAAGGCTCTGCACAACGCCGGAGCCGAGCTGGCCTTCACCTACCAGGGCGAAGCATTCGGGAAGCGGGTGGCGCCTTTGGCCGAAAGCCTGGGCAGCGACCTCGTGGTGCCCTGCGATGTGGCGGCGGAAAACGACGTCGCACGGACATTCGAGGCGATTTCCAAACGCTGGGACAGCCTGGATTTCGTGGTCCACTGCATTGCCTACTCCGACAAGGAAGAACTCAAGGGCCGCTACCTGGACACCAGCCGCGAAAACTTCATCCAATCGGTTTCCATCTCCTGCTTTTCCTTCACCGAGGTGGCCAAGGCGGCACAGCCGCTGATGACCGGCGGCGGCTCGCTGGTCACTCTGAGCTATCTGGGCGCCCAACGGGTGACGCCGAACTACAACGTCATGGGCGTGGCCAAGGCGGCGCTGGAGGCATCGGTGCGCTACCTGGCCAACGACCTGGGCGACCAAGAGGTTCGGGTCAACGCCATTTCCGCCGGCCCGATGCGCACCCTGGCTGGCTCAGCCATCGCCAATGCCCGCACCACCTATGGTTTTGCCCGCGACAAGGCGCCCCTGGCCCGGGCGGTGGCGCTGGAGGAGGTGGGCAATTCCGGGCTCTATCTCTGCAGTGATCTTTCCGCCGGGGTTACCGGTGAGATCCACTTCGTCGATTGCGGCTACAACACCGTCGGAATCCCCAAGCCCGATTAAATTCCGGGCGGTGTCCGGTGTCTAATTTCCGGGCGATGGCCCGGTGCGGCGCCAAAGAAAAAAGCCGGACAGCCCGCCGCTTTGGCCTGGGGTGTCCGGTCTTTTTTTTACCGCCGGGGAAAGTCAGCGCGCGGCAAGAATTACGTCGGGGACGTCGGTGATGATGGCGTCCACCCCCCAGTCGAGCAGCTGCTTGGCCCGCGCGCCGTCGTTGACCGTATAGACCGCCAGCAGATAGTCGGTCTGCTTGACGGCCGCCACATGATTCCGGTCGATTTTTCCGGTCGACAGGTGGAGAGACCGGCAGGCCAGCGCGGCCAAGTCGTCACGCCACTTGTCCGGCAGCGCCTCATCCAGCAGACCGCGCGGATAGTGCGGCGCCTGGGCCCGGGCCTCACGCAGGCAAGGCCGCTGAAAGGACGACAGCAGCGGCAGGGGCAAGTGATCCGGCCAAAGCCGGTCGAGCGTCGCACAGGTCGCGCGGGTGGTGGCGATGTCACAGCCCGGCGTCGGCTTGATTTCCAGATTCAGCCCGACTTCGAGCTCCGACAACAGCGCGATCAAGGCCGCCAAGGTCGGCACCTTCTCGCCGGTGAAGCGACTGTCGAACAGCTTGCCCGCATCCAGCTTCTCCACCTCGGCGTAGGGGGTTCGCGCCAGATCGGCGGCATAGCCGGTGGTCCGGGTCAGCGTCGCATCGTGCAGAATCACCGGCACGCCGTCGCTGGTCAGGGCAACGTCCACTTCGACCCAGGTTGCCCCGAGGGCGGCGGCCTTGCGGATCGAGGCCAGGGTGTTTTCCGGCGCATAGGCCTTGGCGCCGCGGTGGCCAATGACTTGCGGTAACTTCAGGTCCGGCGCGCCGGGGCGGGGCGTTGTTCTAGCCAACAGCTCTGACTCCAGAATTGGGGGCAAACGATCAGGGGGGGCAAAAGCCACCACAGTCTACTCGACGAATAAGCGGCGACGTCACGGTTTAAACCGAATCACCAAGTGATGCCATTTAAACCGATCCGACAGGAAGGGCGCGCTTAAAGCAACGGCGGCCGCCCCTGGGGAGTAGCCGCCGTTTTCTAACCAAAAGCTCGGGCGCTGTCGCGCGCCAAGTCTTCGCTGAGGTCGCCTGAGTCCCGGAGTCCTAACCCCGGAACCGCTGGACCCCGGCGTTCTTAATCCTGGCTCGCCGGCGCGATTTCTTCGCCGGTTTCTTGATCAACCATCTTCATGGAAAGCTTGACCTTGCCGCGGTCGTCGAAGCCGACAACCTTGACCTTGACCTGCGCGCCTTCCTTGACCACGTCGCTGACCTGGGAAACCCGCGTCGGCGCCAACTGACTGATGTGAACCAACCCGTCACGCGGGCCGAGGAAGTTCACAAAAGCCCCGAAGTCCATGATCTTGACAACCTTGCCGCTGTAGATCTTGCCCACTTCAGGCTCGGCGGTGATGCCGGTGATCCAGTCGATCGCCGCCTGCATGGCTGACTCGTCGACCGCCGCCACCTTGATGGTGCCGTCATCTTCGATGTCGACCTTGGCGCCGGTGGTTTCGCAAATTTCACGGATCACCTTACCGCCGGTGCCGATCACGTCACGGATCTTGTCCTTGGGAATGGAAATCGAGGTGATGCGCGGCGCGTTGGAGGACACCGTATCACGCGCCGTACCGAGCGCATGGTCCATCTCTTTCAGGATATGCACACGTCCATCGCGCGCCTGATCCAGTGCGATCTTCATGATCTCCTGGGTGATCGAGGTGATCTTGATATCCATCTGCAGCGAGGTCACGCCCTGGGCGGTACCGGCAACCTTGAAATCCATGTCGCCGAGATGATCTTCGTCGCCCAGGATGTCCGACAGAACGGCGAAGTCCGCGCCTTCCTTGATCAGACCCATGGCAATGCCGGCAACCGGGCGCTTCAACGGCACACCGGCATCCATCAAGGACAGCGAAGTGCCGCAAACCGTCGCCATGGAGGAAGAGCCGTTGGACTCGGTGATTTCGGAAACCACCCGGATCGTGTAGGGGAACTCTTCCTTGCTCGGCATCATCGGACGCACCGCCCGGTAAGCCAGCTTGCCGTGGCCGATTTCACGCCGCCCCGGCGACCCCATGCGACCGGTTTCACCCACCGAGTAGGGCGGGAAATTGTAGTGCAGCATGAAGTGCTCGCGGTACTCGCCCGCCAGCGCGTCGATAATCTGCTCGTCCTGACCCGTGCCCAGGGTCACCGTCACCAGCGCCTGGGTTTCACCCCGGGTGAAGATCGACGAGCCATGGCTGCGGGGCAGCACGCCAACGATCGAGCTGATGGCGCGCACCGTGCGGGTGTCACGGCCGTCAATGCGCGCGCCGGTCTTGAGGATGTTGCCACGCACCACGTCGGCTTCCAGGCTTTTGAAAATGCCGCCGAAAACCGCCGCCTTGTCGGCGTCCTCGGCAACCGATTCAGCCGCCGCGTCGCGGACTTCACCAACCGCGGCCTGTCGGGCCACCTTGTCGGCAATGCCATAAGCCGCCTGCAGTTTGTCGGCATAGGCGGCCCGCAATTCCTCGGTCACCACGCCGACGACCGGAGAAGGTTCGGCCAACGCCCAGGGCTCTTTGGCGCAATCTTCGGCGAGCGCGATGATCATGTCGAGCACCGGCTGCATCTGTTCGTGACCATAGGTCACGGCGCCCAGCATAATCTCTTCCGAGAGTTCCTGCGCTTCGGACTCGACCATCAGCACGCCTTCGCTGGTGCCGGCGACCATCAGGTCCAAATCCGTGCTGCCCATCTCGTCCATTACTGGATTAAGCACGAACTCACCGTCGATGTAGCCGACCCGCGCGCAGGCGACCGGCCCCATGAAGGGAATGCCGGAGATGGTCAACGCGGCCGAGGCCCCGATCATGGCGATGACGTCCGGGTCATTTTCCAGGTCGTGGCTCAACACCGTGCAGACCAGCTGAGTCTCGTTGCGATAGCTCTTGTGGAACAGCGGGCGGATCGGACGATCGATCAGGCGCGAGGTCAGGGTCTCTTTTTCAGAGGGCCGACCTTCGCGCTTGAAGAAGCCGCCTGGGATCTTTCCGGCGGCAAAGGTTTTTTCCTGATAGTTCACCGTCAGGGGGAAGAAATCCACCTTCGGCGCGCGGCGCGATCCGACAGCCGTGCAGAGCACCACGGTCTCACCATAGGTAATCATCACGGCGCCGTCGGCTTGCCGCGCTACTTTACCTGTTTCCATGACGAGCTTGCGCCCGCCCCATTCGATTTCCTTGCGATAAACGTCGAACATTTCTTGTTCGGTCCCTTTTTCAATCTGGCCGGCGGTCTAATCGGTACCGGACCCACGAAAGATACGAGAGGAGAAGGCGCGGGTTTTCGCCCCGCGTCGTCGTACTGATCTCGTGCCTTGCGTCGGCCCGGTAGATAACCGGGATGCGCGCGCCAACCGGTCACACATCCCTTGCACGTCATGGAGGACCCTTACTCGGGGCCTCGCGATGAACCCTCTGGCGCAGCGCCAAAGTGTCCGTTATGCCGTCAGTTGCGCCGTCAAGGGACGGGCTTCCGCCGGCTGGGCCTCAACACCCGTTCGAGAAGGCCGCGCCGCCCGGAGAGGGCAAAGCGGCGGATCCCGACCGTTGATCTTGCCGTGCGCTGGTGAGCGACGCGCAACGGACCGCTTGGCGCGGCCTGTCTGTCGTCGAGCACCCCCGCATCGGGTTAATCGGTGTCGGAGGGTAGAAACGCAACAACCGCCCCCAAGCTTGCGCGCGGCAACAAGGGGCGGTTGTCGGTCATGCTTTTCGGTCCCAAACCTAGCGGCGCAGGCCCAAGCGTTCGATCAGAATCTGGTAACGACCCTGGTCTTTGCTCTTCAGATAGTCCAGCAGGCGACGGCGCTGACCAACCATGATCAACAAGCCACGGCGCGAGTGGAAATCCTTCTTGTGAGTCTGCAGGTGTTCGGTCAGATTCTTGATCCGCTCGGTCAGGATAGCCACCTGGACTTCCGGAGAGCCGGTGTCGCCTTCCTTGGTGGCGAATTCTTGGATAACTTCAACTTTACGATCAGCAGTGATCGACATCGTGTTGTACTCTCTTCTATAGGTTCAAAACACGGACCGGGCGCACCTCGCCGCCTTCGAAGCGTGCAATGGCCACTGGCTTACCGCCACACATGGCACACAGAAAATCACCGCTTTTCAGGTTGCTTATCCGTTCGGCGTTCGAACGCGCTATCATCGATAACGCCTGACCGCTTCTCAGACGGGTTGCCTCGGCCTCGGACAAGGCCAGCGCCGGGATGTCGTCCAGCGCGGTCTCAATCGGGAGCAATAGCTCCTGAGCGGGCGCACCATGCGCCAGCTCCTCCAAATAGTCCAGCGAAATCGCCCCTTTTTCCGTGAAAGGTCCGACCTGCAAACGGCGCAACGCACAGACGTGCGCGCGGGTGCCCAGGGCTTCGCCCAGGTCCCGCGCCAGGGAACGAATATAGGTGCCCTTGCCGCAGTCGACGTCAAAAAAGGCGGTGTCCCGATCGGGCTGGGAAACCAGCGCCACCCGGTCAATCCGCACCTTGCGCGGCTTCATTTCCACCGCTTCGCCCTCGCGCGCCAGGTCATAGGCGCGCTGGCCGTCGATCTTGATCGCGGAAAAAGTCGGCGGAACCTGATCGATCTGGCCGACGAAGTCCGCCAGCGCCGCCTCGATTTCAGCCGCGTCCGGGCGCCCGGCGGCGGTGGCGATCACCTCGCCCTCGCTGTCGTCGGTGCTGGTGGCCGCGCCCCAGGTCAGGCCAAAACGGTAGGTCTTCTTGCCGTCCATCACGTAGGACACCGTCTTGGTGGCTTCGCCAAAGGCCAAGGGCAGAATCCCCGTGGCCATTGGGTCCAAGGTGCCGCCATGACCGACCTTTTGCGCGTTCAGCCGCCGCCGCACCCGGTTGACCACATCCGTCGAGGTGACGCCGGCCGGCTTGTCGATCACCAACCAGCCGTGAATGGCCGCGCCCTTACGACGCCGCGCCATCGTCGCTCTCCGCGCCTTGCCCAGCCGGCGCGTCGTCGGCGTCGCGCGCGGCGCGCAGATCCTGCTGAACCCGTTCGCTGCGCAGCAGTTTATCAATCTTGGCGGCCTCGGCGAAGGACTTGTCCAGCTGAAACCCCAGGGTCGGGGTGAAGCGCATGTTGGCGACATCGGCCAAACGGCGGCGGAAGAAGGGCGCGGCATGCTTGAGCGCGGCCACCACCGGCGCCGGATCGTCCTGGCCAAAGGGCATGACAAAGACCGTGGCGTGCTTCAGATCGGAGCTGACGCGCACCTCAGTCACGGTAATATTGGCGTCCAACAAGGCGGGATCATGCGCTTGGTTGGCGGCAAACAGCTGCGCCAGGGTGTGGCGCAACTCCTCACCAACGCGCAGCTGACGCTGGCTCGCTGGTTTGCCTTTGTTTTTGGTCATGGTCTTCCTAGGGGATCGAACCTGACAAATGAACCCCACGTGCCAGGATAATTTGATCCATCGATTCAATGGAGTGTGGCGACAATAACGCCACGACGATCTCTGCCGGCTGGCAATCTGCTTCCGGTGCGAAAACAGACGGACCCCTTGCGGGGGCTCGAGCCTTCCCGGGCCTTCCCGGGGGCCCTACCGTCACCCGACGCGCAGAACCCGGAGAAACGCCGGCCCGGTGAAATCACGCCCGGCATTGGATCGCTTTGCCGGGAATCACGCGGCGATCCCCTGCAAAACGTAACTCCGCCGCTAATCAACCGACTAGAGGGTGCGCGCGATTTCCTTTACCTCATAACACTCGATCTGGTCGCCGACCTGGATGTCCTGATAGTTCTCGAACGCCATACCGCATTCGTATCCCTGCTGGACTTCCTTCACCTCGTCCTTGAAGCGCCGCAGCGTCTTCAGGGTGCCGGCGTGAATGACCACGTTGTCGCGCAGCAAGCGAACATTGGACCCACGCTTGACCTGGCCTTCGGTGATCATGCAGCCGGCCACGCGGCCCACCTTGGAAACGTTGAAGGTTTCGCGGATTTCGGCGTACCCCAGGAAGTTTTCCTGGGTTTCCGGCGCCAGCTTGCCGCTCATCACCGCTTTCACGTCATCGATGACGTTGTAGATGATCGAATAGTAGCGGATATCCACGCCGTCGCGACGGGCCAGCGCCCGGGCCTGGGCATTGGCGCGAACATTGAAGGCGATGATGATCGCCCCGGCGGCGCGGGCCAACACCACGTCGGATTCATTGATCCCGCCAACGCCGGAATGCAAGATCTGCGCGCGAACCTCTTGCGTGCTGAGCTTGTCCAAGGCGCCGATGATCGCCTCGGTCGATCCATGCACATCCGATTTGATGACCACGGGAACGTTCTGGGCCTCGCCTTCCTGGATCTTGGAAAGCATCTGCTCCAGCGTCCCGCGACTGGAGGCGGCGGCCTGGGCGCGCTTTTTCTTTTCGGCGCGGAATTCCGCCACGTCGCGTGCCCGGGCGTCGTCTTCCACCACCACCAGGTCCTCGCCCGCCTCGGGGGTGCCGGTCAGTCCCAGCACCTCGACCGGTACGGAAGGCCCGGCGGCCTCGACGCGCTTGCCATTTTCGTCAAGCAAGGCCCGCACCCGGCCGGATTCACTGCCGGCGACAAAGATGTCACCCACCCGCAGCGTGCCGCGCTGAACCAGAACGGTGGCCACGGAACCGCGGCCCTGTTCCTGCTTCGATTCGACGATGACGCCCTCGGCGGGGCGGTCGGCGTTGGCGGTAAGCTCGAGAATTTCGGCTTGCAGCAGGATGGTATCCAGCAGATCGCCCAAGCCCTCGCGGGTTTTGGCCGACACCGGCACGCAGATCACCTCGCCGCCCATTTCCTCCGGAACCAGGTCATGCCGAAGCAGGTCGCTCATGACCCGCGTGGCGTCGGCGTCCGGTTTGTCCATCTTGTTGATGGCGACAATGATCGGCACCTCGGCGGCCTTGGCGTGGGCGATGGCCTCGATGGTCTGCTCCATGATGCCGTCGTCGGCCGCCACCACCAGAATGACGATGTCGGTCACATTGGCGCCACGGGCGCGCATTTCGGTAAAGGCGGCGTGGCCCGGCGTGTCCACGAAGGTCACCTTCTGGCCACTTTCCGTGGTGATCTGGTAGGCGCCGATATGCTGGGTAATGCCGCCGGCTTCATGATCGGCGACATCGGACTTGCGCAGAGCGTCCAACAGCGAGGTCTTGCCGTGATCGACATGGCCCATGATGGTCACCACCGGCGGACGGGACGCCAGATCGCCGTCGTCGTCGTCAACGCCCTTCAGGCCAATCTCAACGTCTTGATCGCTGACGCGTTGAACCCTATGGCCAAATTCCTCCACCACCAACTCGGCCGTATCGGCGTCGATGGTCTGGTTGATGGTCGCCATAACGCCCATTTTCATCAGCGTCTTCACCACCGCGCCGCCACGTTCGGCCATCCGGTTGGCCAACTCCGCCACGGTGATGGCTTCCGGCACGACCACGGCGCGAACGATTTTCGTTCCCTGGGCCAGCGCTTCCAACGCGGCTTGCTTTTCGCGTTCGCGCTGCCGCTTGACCGCAGCCATGGAGCGTTGACGGTCGGGACTGTCGTTGCTCATCGCCTGGGAGATGGTCAGCTTGCCCTGGCGACGACGATCACCGCCCCGCCCGGCGCGCGGCGGCTGCGACGGCTGAGCCGGTTGCTGGCCGCCGCCCTTGGCGCCCTTTTTCTTGCCCCGCGCGGGTGCGGCGGACGGCTCGCCGGCGTCAATCGACGGGCGACTGGGGGTGACGGCCGAATCACGGTCGCGGACGCCCCGGGGGGGCGCCGGCGTGCGATCAGCAACCTTGGTCGACTTGGCTTCGGTCTTGACCGCTTTGGTCTTTTCGGCCTGATCGGTCGGCGCGGACGAACCGGCTTGGGCTTGACCCGCGTCGGCGTCCCGCTCCTTACGGCTGGCCTCCTCGGAAGCCTCGCGGGCCTCGGCCTCGGCGCGAATGGCGGCCTCAGCCTCTTCCTGGCGACGAAGGGCTTCCGCCTCGGCGGCCTGGCGCTGCTCGACCTCGGCGCGCTGTTTCGCTGCGACGGCGGCTTCTTCAGCCTTGCGGATCGCTTCTTCCTTGGCTTGCTCCAGCACCTTCAAACGCCGGTCGCGTTCGACCTGGGTCAAGCCGCCGGACGGCCCGCCGCCACGGCGACCCGCCGCGCTTTCGCCGGGACGAAAGGTCCGCTTGCGCTTGACTTCCACCTGAACGGTTTTGCTGCGTCCGTGGCTGAAGCTTTGCCGGACCTGCCCACTGCCGACAGTCTTCTCAAGCTCAAGCTTGGGCCGATTCAGGGACAGCGGCTTCTTGGCATCGTCTTCCTTGGTCTCACTCATCTTTTTAGCACTCACTTCCTCGCCACGTCCGAACCGGGGGCCGAAAAGCCCACCAAGCGCGCAAATTCCACAGTCAGCCGCTCCGCTGCGCCTCCGGGCAGCAGCGCGACATGTACAGTCGGCGAGCGGCCCAGCGCGTATCCCAGCGCCTCAGCATCAAATTCTTCTATCACCTTGAGATCGGGACGATGCCCTCGACCCAAGGCTTCCACCCGACGACGCGCCGCCAGCGCGCCGTCACAGGCCTGCATCAACAAGGCAGCCTTGCCCTGCGTCAACCAAACCCGAACCTTATCATGGCCCGCCACAACAGCGCCGGCCCGACGGGCCAACCCCAGGTGATCGAGCACGCGACGACGTAGTTGCCGTTCGACCTCCGCGCCCAACCCCTCCGGAACCTCGACCTTCGCTTTCGCCGCCCGCGCAAACAACCTGCGTTGGCAAGCTTTTTCAAACAGCCCCCGGTCAGCCAGCAGCCACAGCCCGCGCCCGGGCAGGCGACAGGCCAAATCCGGCACCAGACGTCCTTCCGGATCCACAACAAACCTAATCAGCTCTTCCTTGCCACGTCTTTCACCGCTAACCAAGCACCGTCGGGTCGGGCCCTTTTCCGGTTGCTCGCTGTGAAAGACCTCATCGGCGGCGTGAGCTTCTTCCGGCGCGATCTCTTTGGTTGCCAAACTCAGGTCTTTTCATCCTCGCTTGCTGCGACAGCCGGGTCTTGCGACGCCGGCTCCAAACCCTCGGTGACAGCGGCCGGGTCGTCAGTCGCCGACGGGTCGCTTTCTTCGGTCGGCGCCGTCTCTTCATCGGCGAACCAATGGGCCCGCGCCGCCATGATGATGCTGTTGGCCTGCTCTTCGTTTAGCGAGTTGGGCCCCAGGATCTCGATCAGTTCGTCACCGGCAAGATCGGCAAGATCGTCCAGCGATTTCACCCCGGCGTCGCCGAGCAGATGCAGATGGCTCGGCGCCAGGCCTTCCATGTTCGCCACTTCATCGGAGACCCCGGCTTCGACCCGGGCTTCCTCATGTTGGCGATTCTGTTCTTCCAGATAGCTGATGGCGCGCTGCTGCAGCTCACCGGCGACGCTTTCGTCAAAGCCTTCAATGTCGACCAGATCCTCCAGCGGCAGATAGGCCACGTGCTCCAGCGAGGAGAAGCCTTCGGCCACCAGCAGATGCGCAATCACGTCATCCACATCCAGCGCGTCGATAAACAGTTGCGAGCGCGTCTTGAATTCTTCCTGGCGGCGGGCGCTTTCTTCTTCCTCGGTCATGATGTCGATGTCCCAGCCGGTCAGCTGAGAGGCCAGGCGCACATTCTGTCCGCGCCGACCGATCGCCAGGGAAAGCTGTTCATCGGGCACCACCACCTCGATGCGTCCCTGGTCTTCATCCAAAACCACTTTCGTGACCTCGGCCGGCGCCAAGGCGTTCACCACGAAGGTGGCCGGGTCTTCCGACCAGGGAATGATATCGATCTTTTCGCCCTGCAATTCGCCGACCACCGCCTGGACGCGGCTTCCGCGCATGCCGACGCAGGCGCCGACCGGATCAATGGCGCTGTCGTGGCTCAGAACGGCGATCTTGGCGCGGCTGCCAGGGTCCCGGGCGACCGACTTGATCTCAATAATGCCGTCGTAGATTTCCGGCACTTCCTGGATGAAAAGCTTCGCCATGAATTGCGGGTGGGTGCGCGACAGGAAGATCTGCGGGCCGCGCATTTCCTGGCGTACGTCGTAGATATAGGCGCGCACGCGATCCCCGTTGCGCAGCGATTCGCGCGGCAGGGTTTCATCCCGGCGCAGCAAACCTTCCGCCCGGCCCATCTCGACCGTGACATTGCCAAATTCGTTGCGCTTGACCACGCCGTTGATAACCTCGCCGGCCCGATCCTTGAACTCCTCGAACTGCACCGCCCGCTCGGCCTCGCGCACCTTCTGCACGATCACCTGCTTGGCGGTCTGCGCGGCGATGCGGCCCAGGTCAATCGGCGGCAAGGGGTCGGAAAACTCGTCTCCGACCTTGGCGTCGACATCACGAAGCTGCGCATCCCGCACCGAAATTTCGGTAATTTCGTTCTCGACCGGATCGGCGACCGTTTGATAGCGACGCAGGCGAATTTCACCGTTCTGGCGATCAATCTCAGCCCGAATATCATGTTCCTGGCCATATTTCGCGCGACCCGCCTTCTGGATCGCCTGCTCCATGGCGACGATCACCTCGTCGGCGTCAATGCCCTTTTCCCGGGCAACCGCGTCGGCCACCTGAAGCAGTTCGGTACGATGGATAGCGTTCGTGTCCATCTTTCGCGTCTCTTCCTTAGTTATCGTTCTAGATCACGGCCCCGGCCCGAGGCCGGTCTGCTCTAAGCCCTGGCCGTGGCCAGAAGCTCATCTGTCAAAATCAACTTGCCTCGAAGGATATCTCGAAACGGCAGCCGGTGGGGCGCCTCCGCACCGTCGTCCTGCAGCAAGACTTCCTCCGCCTCAACCCCCCGCAGACGACCGCGAAACCGCCGCTGTCCATCGCGTGGAATCTCCAGTTCGACCCGTGCTTCAAAGCCAACAAACCGCGCATAGTCCTTGAGCCGGGTAAGCGGTCGATCCAACCCTGGCGACGAAACTTCCAGCGTGTAGTGGCCGGCAATCGGATCTTCCACCTCCAACAGGGCGGACAGGGCGCGCGACAGAGAGGCGCAGTCCTCCACCGACATGCTGCCATCGGGGCGTTCAGCCATGATCTGCAGGATCGTGTCGCGATCCCCCATCAAGGCGACGCGCACAATCTCCAAACCGAGGTCCTCGACCGTCGGCAAGATAAGCGCTTCAATGCTCGCGGCTTTGCCTTCGCTGGTGCGCGCAAGCTTATTATTGTCCTGGCGATCGCTAGCCAATGACCATCCCGTTCCTAACTGTGCCTGATCAGATCCTGCCACCGGGTCCAACCTAATAAAAAAGGCGGGCGCCGGGCCCACCATCTTCTTGTGACTTGCCAATGTAAAAACTAAAGCAAGCCCTATGGCATGCGGCGTAACCTATACCCGCCGCTCCGAGCTTACAAGACCTTTCCGTCCTGCAGGGCCCGCAGCGCAGTCCCGCTCAAATCGCGCGCTTTTGCACCGCCTCTCAGCCCAAACCTGGACGAACCTGCGGTCGATGGCCGGCCTGATAGCGTCGCAGTTCTTGATGCACGCGCGCCAACTCGCCGTTGATCCGTCGCAGCAGTTCCGCGCCGTGATTTTCCAGGTCATCGCCGCCCACCGCCCGGTTGGCCAGCAGCAACTCATAGAGATTGCTGGCGCCGATGTTGACCGCGCTGCCGCGCAGGGCATGCAGCAGATCGCGAAACCGCATGGCTTCCTGTGCCGCCAGCGCCTGCGAAAGCTCGGCCACCAGCGTCAGGGTGTCGGCGACAAAGTCGTCGATCAGGCTGGTGACGAAATCGTCCCCGTCCGCCAGTTCCTCCAGCCGCTGGATAACCCGCCGGTCGATCACCGGATGCACCTCGCTGGAAAACCGCGGGTGGGTGACCACATTGCCGCCCGCAGCGGGCTTGCCAACCGGCAGATCCAGGTCAATCCCCCGACGGGCCATGACCGCGCGCAGGGTTTCCATCAAGAGGTCAAGATCCAACGGCTTGTTCAAGCAGGCGTCCATGCCGGCGTCGGCAACCGCCTCGCGGGTCGCCTGGGTCACGTCGGCGGTTAGGGCAATCAGCGGCAAGCCGGGCTCTTCCAGGTGGGTCATCCGGTAGAACTTGGCGGTTTCCAGGCCGCTCATCACCGGCATATGCATGTCCAGCAACACCAGATCGAAGGGCCGGCCGGCCGCGTCGGCTTCATCCAGCGCATCCAGCGCTTCCTCGCCATTGGTCACCAGGCTCACCTGATGTCCCACGCCCTCCAGCGTGCGTTGGGCGACCCGTCGATTGACCAGGTTGTCATCGGCGACCAGGATGGAAAGGCGCGGGCCGGCCGGGATCTGCGCGACCGGGCTGTCGTCTGCGTTCTCCAGCGGCGGCAGGATGCAATCCAACAGGTGCGCCACCCGGGCCAAGCCCTGGCTGTCGCGCGGATCGGCCAGCCAGGACAGGAAGCTGCGCTCGAGGCGACGCGCGTCCGGCTGTTGCGGGCCGACGTAGACCGCCGGCGGCGCCTTGCCCCTGTCGCGCAGCGCCGCCTGCCAGGAAAAGACCTCTTCCGGGGTGTTGTCGGAAACCAGAAACAGCAGCGGCGGCCCGCCGTCGCCCTCCGCCTCCAACTGCGCCGCCGCCTCGGCCAGTTTCTCGCAGCGATCACAGACGAATTGCAGCGCCCAAAGCCCCTGCTGGGTCGCCTGGGCCAGTTCGCCGCGGCCAACAACCAGCGCCCGCCTTCCAGGGGACCGCGGATGGGATGGCGGCGTTTCGAGCGGCGCCGCGACCGGCGTGTCGAGTGGGGCTTCGAACGGGGCCTCGAGCCAGAAGGTCGATCCCGACCCCGGCTGGCTGACCACGCTGATGACGCCGCCCATCAGCTGAGCCAACTGCCGGGAAATCGCCAGCCCGAGCCCGGTGCCCCCGAAGGCGCGGGTAATGCCCTCGTCGGCTTGAACGAAGCGATCGAAAATCTGAGCCTGCGCCGCCTCGGGGATGCCAATCCCGCTATCGATCACCTCGAAACACAGACGCGACGGGCCGTCGCGCCGCCCGGTCTGGTCGGCCGGCGGCGCGCGCACAACCCGCAACGCCACCTGGCCCGCGGCGGTGAACTTGGCGGCATTCCCGGTCAGGTTGATCAGAATTTGTTTGAGAAACTGCGGATCCCCCGCCAGCTGCCAGGGCACGTCGCTGTCCAGATAGAGCGAAAAGCCCAGGTTTTTTTCCTGACATTGGGGCTGCGCGATGGCCTGCACCTCGGCCAGCACCTCATAGAGGTCGAAGCTCTGGTGTGACGACTCCAAGCGCCCCGATTCCGCCTTCGACAGATCCAGCACATTGCCGATCAACGACAGAAGGGAGCGCCCGGAAAGGTGGATTGAATGGACCATGTCACGCTGATCGGCGGTCAGTTGTCCCGCGCGCAGCAGCCGCGACAGCACGATGATGGCGTTCAGCGGCGTGCGCAGTTCATGGCTCATGTTCGCCAAAAAGGTGGACTTGGCCTGATTGGCGATCTCCGCCTGCGCCTTGGCTCTGGTGAGTTTGCGCAGCAGGGAAAAGGCATAGGCCGGCAGCACCACCAGGCCGGTCAACAGGCCGGCCGACAGAAAAATCTGGCTGGTCCAGTAGGGGGTTGTCGACACCACCCAAGCAAAGCCCAACACCGAGACCACCGCCGAGGCGATCAACAGCCTGGGGCCGTAGCGAAACCCGTGGCCAAAGGAGTTCCACAGATAAACCGGAAACCAGAAGGCCGTCAGCTCGCCGCCGTAAAACAGAAACAAGGTAAGGGAAATATTGTCATGCAGCATGCCGAGGAACTGACGCGGCACCGAGGGCTGCGGGTGCAGCACAATAGAAATCAACAGCCCGGTTGCATAGGCCATCCCCACCAGCGCCACATAGATGCAGGCCAGGAGGTTTCCCCCCCGAAGGCCGGCGCTCGACCAGCCGTCATAGCCCAGCAATTGCAACACCAGGATATAGGCAATCACCGCGAAACCGGCCGCGATCCGCACCAGGGCCTGCTCATGCTCACTGTTGCCGTCGGGCTGAAAAAATCGCGCGCGCAGCGACCTGACTGGCAATTGTGCTGGCTGTTCTTCCGCGACCATTCTTCGGGCTATCCCCTTATCCGGCGCCTTTGTCCAACCCCGGTTCGCCAATCACCGGGCTGGGGCCGGCGCACCGTCCAAACCGGCATCCAAACCAGCATCAAAACCGGCAATGCGACGCAAGATCATGACACGGATCATGACATGAGGGGACTGAAGATCCTGTTAATCCTCACGCCGGGCTACTTGACCAACTCGATCCGCGGACGGCGCTGCAGGTATCGTTCGGCCGGGAACCTCAGCGAGACCTTTGTTCCCACGCCCCGTTCCGACTGGATCCGCCAGGTTCCGCCGTGCATTTCCGTTAAATTGATCAACAGCGGCAGGCCAAGTCCGGTGCCCTGATGCTGGCGCGTCATGGCGGACTGCACCAGACCGAAGCGCGACACCGCCAGTTTGATTTCCGCTTCCGTCATGCCGATGCCCTGATCCTCGACAGACAGCACCAGGCAGTCCTCCTTGTCCTGCTCCACCAGCACCGCCACCTTGCCGTTCGGCTGGGAAAACTTGATGCCGTTGGACAGCAGGTTGAGCAGCACCCGCTTCAACTTGGTTTCATCGCCGAGGAACGGCAGGGTCTCGGCGCAGAACCGGCGCGAGAGCGACACCCCGGCTTCCGCCGCCGGGCCCTCGGCCAAGATCAGGGTATCGTCAATCAACTGCGCCAGATCCAACGGATCTTCGCACAACTCCATCTGGCCGGCGTCAATTTTCGAGAGATCAAGAATGTCATCGATGATGTTCAGCAGGTGCCCGGCCGACCCGTTGATGTCCCGCAAATACTCCCGGTAGCGCGGCGACCCGATCGGACCCAGCATCTCCCGTTTCATTATATCGGAAAAACCAAGGATGGCGTTCAGCGGCGTGCGCAGTTCGTGGCTGACATTGGCTAGGAATTCCGACTTCGACCGGCTGGCCTCTTCCGCCTGATTTTTCGCAACCAGCAACTCCTGCTCTGCCTGCTTGCGCTCGGTAATGTCAAAGGCCACGGTCACCACGTTCTGATTGCTGCCGTCGGCCCCCTTGATCGGGCGCTTTGTCGCCAGCATCACCTGCTCGTGTCCGTTCCGAAACAGAAGCTGCTCGTATATTCGCGCCTCTTCGCCACCGTTGAAGATCTGCGCATCCAGCTTCTCACTTTCACGGCCAAAGGCGCTGGGAAACACCTCCTGCGCGCGCTGGCCAATGGCGCTCGGCACCGACACTCCGGCCAGTTGCGCCGCCTGGGAATTGAGAAACAGCAGACGGTTGTCACGGTCCACCGCATAGATCATCGCCGGAACCGCGTCGATCACCGTGCGAAGCCGCTCCTGGCTCGCCAGACGCAGCTCCTCCATATGCTGATGATCCTCGGCCAGTCGCTGTTCCAAATCGTAGGCCCGGGCCTGGATGATCAGCTGCTGCTTGCGCAGTTTCAGCAAGTTGCTGACTCGAACCTTGAACTCCCGATGGTCGAAAGGCGAAAGCAGGAAGTCGGTCGCCCCGGCCTCCAAGGCCTTGTAGCGGAAGTCCACATCCTCGTAGACCGTGATGACCATCACCGGCACGTCGATACAGCCGGGAAGATCGCGAAACCGCTCGATGAACTGCGAGGCGTTCAGATTGGGCATCTTGTAGTCCGAGATCACCAGGTCGGGCGTATGCCGGTCGAGCCAGTCCAGCGCGTCCAGGGGGTCGGCAAAGGAAACCACCTCGCCCTCGGGCTCCAATACCTTGGCCAAGCGCTCCAGAATCCGGCGGTTGGTCACGCGGTCGTCGAGTATGAGGATCGTTGCCATCGGCTCACCTTTTCGCATTCAAGCAGCCTTCCTCACGCGGAGACTCCAGACAGCGCCCCAAATCACGCCTCAGCGGGGCCGCCGCTTGGCTGCGGCGCGCCACCCGGGGCGCGCGCCGCGCGGTCTGGCGCGTCCTGTAACCAATATCAAGCTCCCTCACCCAACTGTCCTCGCCATCGCTAAACCACTGCTCCCAATCACCAACTATCAGCGAGAATTTGTTGCTTTCCCGGCTGGCTATTGAAGAAACGCCGCCGCCGGGAAGGCCGCGTAACTGCCGCCCGCCACCGCCTACTGCCGCTGAAACTTTGTAGGACATCAAGAAAAGGTTAACCAAGTTTTAAGTTCCAAAAATAAAACCAAAACTATATTCGCTAATTACCTCTGGAACCACGCGAGCTGGAATTATTACTCAAGATTATTGAGACGCAACCAGATCGTCGGCCGAACAGAGACAGTAAACCTAGTTCTTGCCATTGAGAACCATTTTCTATGGACACCTACAATAAGCTGTTGGCGCGGCAAAGCCAATCTGTTCCCTTCCGCCGGCTTTGCCCTCGGGGTTTGCGCCAAAACTCAAAGATATTCAGTCAATACAATCGGTTAAGACAGGCAGCGCGGCGCGCGTGCCGGCCAAGCCGCCGGCGCCCCGGGAAAGCTCGTCTGAGAATTTTCGACGCCGAACCAAGCGCCGTCGAAGCCGCGCCGCGAAAGAGCGCGACAATAAGCCATAATAAATTCACACCGATTTAAAGTGGTTGACCCCTCGACGCCACTATAGCGTTTGTTTGTGCCGTCAATTTCCACCGTTCTGATAATTAAATTTCCGCACCAGGGATCACCGCCAGGTTGCCGACGGCGTGATTGGTGCGAAGCGGCAGGATCGCTTGATACTCCGGGGAATGGTAAAAGGCCTGGGCGCTTTCCATGTCGCGGAATTCGATCACCACGACGCGCGGATGAGGCCAATCACCTTCCTTGATGTCCAACTCACCGCCGCGAACCAGGAAGCGCCCGCCGTACTTGGCGATCAAATCGGGCGTTTGCGCGCGATAGTCGGCGTACCCCTGGGGGTCGGTGATCTCGATCATGGCGACGATGTAAGCAGACATGGGGGCAGCACTCCGTTGCGGGGAAAGGTTGCGGGGAAAGAAAGACCGGGCGGGCGCCGCGCCGGCAACACCGCCGGGCGGGCCGCCTGATCTAGGGGAGCGACCACGCCGCTGTCCAGTCGAAACGACCGCCACGCCGCCCATTGGCCGCCGACCGCCAAAGGCGGGGTCCGGCTGCCGACGGCCGGCCTTGGCGGGAGTCGAGGCGCCGAGCGCGACGGCTTTCGTCGATCACACGGTAGGGCTTTTTGGGCACAGCAGCGGTGCCGACAGCTGCTTTGACCCCCGTCGCGGCTTCATGATCTATTCTATTGGCGTAATAACGATCAACGTTCGGGACTTCACAGCCGATTGGAGAGGACAACACTATGAGATTGGACGGAAAAGTCGCCATCGTCACCGGGGCGGGTTCGGGGTTCGGCGAGGGGATCGCCAAGCGGTTCGCCGCCGAGGGCGCGGCGGTGATCGTCGCCGATTTCGCCGTCGCCGGCGGCACCAGAGTGGCGGCTGAAATTACCGCCGCCGGCGGCCGGGCGCGCTACCACAACTGCGACGTCACCAAGCGGGCCCAGGTCCGGGCGATGATCGCCGACGCGGTCGAGAGTTTCGGCAAGTTGGATATTTTGGTCAACAACGCCGGCTGGAGCCATCGCAACAAACCCCTGGCCGAGGTCACCGACGACGAGTACGACCGGATTTTCGATGTCAACGTCAAGGCGATTTATCTGGCGGTTCAGGAAGCCTTGCCGCAGTTCCGCGCCCAGGCCGGCGGCTGCATCATCAACACCGCGTCCACCGCCGGCCTGCGCCCCCGTCCCAACCTGTCGGTCTACAATGCCTCCAAGGGGGCGGCGAACGTCTTGACCAAGTCGTTGGCGGTCGAATTGGCCGCCGACAACATCCGGGTCAACGCGCTCTGCCCGGTGATTGGCGCCACCGGCCTGCTGGAAACCTTCATGGGCCTGCCCGACACCCCGGAAAACCGGGCCAAATTCATGGCGACCATTCCGTTGGGCCGCTTTTCCACGCCCGAGGATCTGGCCAACGCCGCCCTCTATCTGGCCAGCGACGAAGCAAACTTCATCACCGGCGTGCTGCTGGAGGTCGATGGCGGGCGCTGCATCTAGCGCGTGATCGACTTGGACGGCGGTGCGGCGCGCCGGTCGGGGATCACCCTCGCTTCGGCCGATCGGAGGCGGAGTCACGGTTTAACGGCGATCACGACGTGGTTCGCGTTAAACCGATGCTCCGTTAACCGTAGCGTTGCAGCCGCGCGCCTTCACGGGTCAGCCAGCGGCGCGCGTCCGTCACCTCGGCGCACAGCTCCGTCACCTGGCGCCAGAAACGCGGAGAGTGGTTCATGTGCACCAAATGCGCCACTTCATGCGCCACCAGATAGTCCAACACCGGCAGCGGGGCAAAGACCACCCGCCAGGAAAAGGATAGATCGCCGTTGGTCGAACAGCTTCCCCAGCGGCTGCTGGTATCGCGCACCGTAACCCGGCCGACCGGTCGGAAGGTTCCCGGCGCCAGCCGGGCGACCTTGTCCCGGGTCCGCTGGGTTAGGGCCAACCTGACCTCGGTCTTGAGGAAATCGGTGATCCGGCGCGCCAGGTGCTCCTCCAGTCCCGAAACCCAGAGTTTGTCGTCTTCGACCCACACCCCACGGCGCGCCTGCGCCGCCCTGCGGATCTCCAAACAGCGCCCCAGCACCGGCAAATGCGTCCCCTCCTCAAACGGCAGGCGACGGGGCAGCCGGGACCAGTTTCGTTCCAGCCAGCCGCGATTTTTTTCAACAAACGCCAGGGTCTTGTGCAAAGAATAACCGGTGGGCGTGGTCACCACCGGCCCGTCGCGGCTCGGATCGACCTTGAGATGAAGCCGTTTGGCGCGCGAGGACTGGCGCAGTAGCAAAGGCACGGCTTCCCCGTTAAGGTACAAGATGTGGGGATCTTTTGGATCGGATGACATAAGGTTGGTATACTCCGCCCGGTTTGCGAAAGCCAAGCAGAACCGGCGGCGCGGCGCGGGCGACCGTCAGGTTTGACGCGTGGTTTTGCCACCCGGATGTTGGCTGTTTCGTCGAACGCTTGGCCGGACGGCGCCGTCCGGGTTTGATTTTTTCGCTGCAAGCGATAAAACCAGCCGGCAACGGCCGGAACCAGGCAGTCGAGAACCAGGATCCGCTTGGGCGGGATACCGGCCTGTCGGAGAACAGCGCGGGTTGCCCCGGGGCGGTCTGTGCGGAACAAGAAACAACCATGCTGAGGAAACGGCGTCGGCGATGATTTTGAACACACCAGAAAGCCAGGCGCTCTCTCCGGAAGGCGCTTTCCACCAAGGCGGTCGGGTGCGGCTGCGCACCCTGGTCAATATCCGGTGGGTGGCCATCGCCGGCCAGATGTTCTCCCTGCTGGTTGTTCAAACCCTGTTCAATTTTACCGTCCCGCTGGCGGAAGCGGCGGCGGTGATCGGCGCTTCGGCGGTGCTCAATCTGGTCACCGGTTTTGGGCAGCAGAACACCCCCTGGCTCGACAGCGCACAAGCCACCTGGTACCTGGGGTTCGACATCATCCAGCTTTCGGTGCTGCTGGCGCTGACCGGCGGTCTCAACAACCCCTTTTCGCTGCTGCTGCTTGCCCCGGTGGTGGTCTCCGCCTCGTCCCTGTCGCGGCCCTCGACCCTGCTGCTTTCGTTTCTGGCGATTTTGGCCACCACCGCCAACTATTTCTGGCACCTGCCGCTGCCCTGGTCGGATGGCTCGTTTGATCTGCCGCAGATTTATAAAGTCGGCCTTTGGGTCTCCATCACCCTGGCGGTGGTTTTCATCAGCGGTTATGTGTCGTCGCTGGCCGGCGAATCCCGGCGCATGGGCGACGCCCTGACCGCCACCCAACTGGCGCTGTCGCGGGAACAACGTCTTTCCTCGCTTGGCGGGCTGGCCGCCGCCGCCGCCCACGAACTGGGCAGCCCGCTGGGCACCATCGCCGTGGTGGTCAAGGAAATGCAGCGCGAACTGCCGGCGGACCTGCCCGACGACAGCCCGCTGCGCGAAGATCTGACGCTGCTGCAGGAGGAGGTCGATCGCTGCAAGAAGATCCTGTCGGAGCTGGCCACCCGACCCAAGGAAGACAGCGGCGATTCGCCCTACAACCGCTTGCCGCTTCTGGGCCTGCTGGAAGCCGCCGTGGCCAACCTTCCGCGCAACGACAAGGAACTGGAAATCCTGATCAACCCGGCGGAATCCGAGGATCCCCAGATCCAGCCCGTCGTGCAGCGCTCACCCGAGATCCTGCATGGCATGGGAACCTTGATCCAAAACGGCCTGCAATTCGCCCGCACCAAGGTGGAAGCGCAGCTCTATTGGGACCCCAACAGTATTCGAGTTACCATCACCGACGATGGACCCGGGTTTAACGAAAACATCTTAAACGACCTGGGTTCGCCATATCTTTCAACCGGGGGTAGGGATAGCCGGGGTCGAGACAGCCTGCACATGGGTTTAGGGGTTTTTATTGCAAAGACCCTCTTGGCCCATTCCGGCGCCACCATTACCTTCACCAACGCTCAACAGGCGGGCGGCAACGCACAACAGAGGGGGGCGCAGGTGACGATCACCTGGCCCCGCGAACGAATTGAAAGCACGAGGATTGCTCCATGACCTCAGATGACGAAGATCTGCTCCGCGACTCCCTGGAGGATTTCAGCGACAAAAGTCTGCTCATCGTCGACGATGACGAACGTCTCTGTGTCCGTCTGGCCCGAGCCATGGAGCGGCGTGGCTTCGTCGTTCGCACGGCCTTGACCGTCGGCGAGGGCGTTGAACTGGCGCGCCAGCAACCCCCGACCTTCGCGGTAATCGACTTGCGGCTCACCGACGGCAGCGGCCTGGAGGTGGTAAAAACCCTTCGGGCGACGCGCGAGGACACCCGGATCATCGTGCTGACCGGCTACGGCAACATCGCCACGGCCGTGGCGGCGGTGAAGGTTGGGGCAACCGACTATCTGTCCAAGCCGGCCGACGCCGATCAGATCGAAGCCGCGCTGCTTACCCCCGATGGCGCCTTGCTGCCGCCGCCGCCCGACATGCCGATGTCGGCGGACCGGGTGCGTTGGGAGCATATCCAGCGGGTCTATGAGCAGTGCGACCGCAATGTCTCGGAAACCGCCCGGCGTTTGCGCATGCACCGCCGAACCCTGCAGCGGATCCTTGCCAAGTATGCCCCGCGCGGCTGAACCCGCGGCGCCGGCAAGGGATCTGTGAGGTGACCACTTTGGCCCGCAAGCCGCCAGCTTTCCCGGACCGTTCCACCGCGCGCGCCGCCAACAGCGCCACCGGAAACGCCACCGAAAGCGCAAGCGACAGCGCAAACGGTTGGCTGTGGTTTCCCGGTCGGTTGCGGCCGCTGGCGGTCGAAGGCGCGGCGCAGCTGCGCGCGCCGCTCGACCTGTGCCTTCCCGGCTGGTCGGGCAAGCTCGTTTCGAATGCGGAACAAAACCCGCCGGCCGACTGGGATCGGCTGCTGGTGAGCCCGCTGGCGCCCGAGCGGTCGCCCTCCGGCAACCCTGGATTCCGGGTTCATTGCGACCTCTTTCCCGGCGGAAGCTTTGATTGCGGCGACGCGCTGGAGGCCGCCAACGCCCTGGCCGGCGCGCTGACCGGACGATACGTGGCGCAGGATCCCAGGCTGCTTCAACTCCACGCCGCCTCGGTCACACTCGGCCATCAAGGCAAGGCCGGGCAGGTGCTGCTGCTGGGCGACAGCCAAGCGGGAAAGTCCTCCTTGGCGCTGCAACTAGCGCGTCGCGGAAAGCGGCTGTTTGGCGATGACCGCCTGGCGGTCCGGCTGGACGGCCCGCCGACCCAGGCCATCGGATTGGGGGTCGGTCCGAAGGTGCGGCTGCCCTTGCCCGACAAGATCGACAGCGCCCAACGCCACTTCATCGCCCGCTATCAAGTGGCCGAGCGCGAGGCGGTGGCCCATCTCATCCTGCCCCCGGCGCTGCTGGCGCCGCTGGGCGCCTGCTGCCCGGTGGTTGCGCTGGTGCTGCTGGATCGGCGGCAGGAAGCCGCGCCCCCGCCGGCCCGGCCCGGCCAACTGACGCCGCTGGGGCGCGCGCCCTTGCTGCGGCATCTGCTGCCGAAATGCCTGGCGCCCCATTTGTCGGCGCCGGCTCTTCTGGCCGCCGGCCGCCGGCTGGCCGAGACGCTGCCGGCTTGGCGGCTCACCTACGCCGACAGCAGCCGGGCCGCCGAGCTGCTGATCGCCCATTTCGAAAGCTGATTTATCATGGCCTTGCAGCGCAATCCCAATGTCACGGCGTCGGAGATCGACGGGGAGTTGTTTCTGGTCGAACCGCTTTCAAACGAGATTTTTTACCTGAACCCGATCTCCACCGGCCTGTGGCGCCTGCTGGAAACCCCCCAGGAACACCCGGGGCTGATCAGCACCCTGCAGGCCGCCTTTCCCGACCAGCCCGGTGACCAGATCGCCGCCGACGTCACCGACCTGCTGGCCGCCATGCAGGCCGCCGGGCTGATTCGCCAAGACCGCTAGCCCGGCAATCGACCAGGCAAGAAGGCGGGGCGCTATAGCCCCTATTTGGCGCGGAACGACTCGGCTGTCGTGGTGCGCAGGCGATCGGTCAGGAAGGCCAGAATGGTCCGACGCCCGATCTTGAAATCGACCTGGCTGGTCATGCCGGGCACCACCGGCAGCAGACCCGGTTCGTCGCTCAGATAGGTCTTGTCGGTGCGCACCAACACTTCAAACAGCAGCTGGCCCTTGTCGTTGCGGGTCGCGTCCGGCGCGATCTTCTCGACGATCCCCCGCAGCGCGCCAAATTTAATGAAGTTGTAGGTGGTTATCTTCACCTGCGCCGACTGCCCGAGAGAGATAAATCCGATGTCGTCGTTGCTCACCAGGGCTTCGATAATCAGGCTGTCGCCCACCGGCACGACCTTCATCATCGGCTCGTTCGGCGCAATCGCCTGACCGGCGGCGGCGACCACAAGGTCCTGCACCACCCCTTCGCTCGGCGAGCGCAGGGTCAGATTGCGCAGCGTGCTGCGCTGCTGTTCCAGCGTCCGGGAAATCCGCTCGTACTCGGCCGTTACCTGGGTCAGCTCATCCAGCACCCCGACCTGCCATTCGCGTTCCAGGCTTTCCAGGTTGTTGCGCGATTCCGACAGCGCGGAGGTCGCCGACGCCTGGTTGGACTCGACATCGGTCAGGTCGGCAATCGCGTCGCTCAACTGCCGCTGCACCGAAAGATAGCGCAGCTTGGGAAAGTAGCCTTTGTCCACCAATCCGGCAATCGAGCGCTCCTGCTCCTTGATGATCCGCAGGCTCTCCTTCATCTGCTTAACCCGGGCTGTCAGGCCGATCACCGCTTTCTTGCGCTGTTCGACCACCTCGGCGGCGGCGCGGCGGCGGGCAAGAAAGGCCTCCTTGCGGGCGCGGTAGAGGTTGATCTGCGCGGCCACCAGACTGGGGTCGCCCTGGCGCAGTTCCGGTCCGAAGTCCAGGCTGTCGCCGGTGGCCTCGGCTTCCAGGCGCCGGCGGCGGGCCTCCAAGCCGTAGAGGTCGGCCTGCAGCTTGCCGACCTCCTCGGTGTTGACTTCCGGGTCCAGCACCACCAGGGCCTGGCCGACCCGCACCGTTTCGCCTTCCCGGACCAACAGTTCCGCCACCCGCCCGCCGGCGGGATGGTTGATCACCTTGACCTGGCCGGCGGGTCGAACCACCCCGACGGCGGTGGCGACCTGATCCACCGAGACCAGGGCGATGTAGGCGATGAACAGCAGCACCAGCGTCACCAGCAGCAGCAGCAGCCACCGCGCCACCGGCGAATGTTCACGCTCCACAATGGCCTGCGCGTCGGGCAGGAAATCGACATAGCGGTTTTTTAGATTGCCCCGCCAGGGCGCGACCGCCTGCTTTTTCGGTCTGATCGGCGTGAGGGCGCGCGAGTCGGACATCACCGCGATCCTCCGGCTTGGTCATCGGCGGCCTTGCCGGTGGGATCGCCGCCATAGGGCGACAGCCGAAGCCGATTGGCCGGAACGCCGCCGCCGGACTCGCCCTGGCCCTGGGCGGCGCGCACCGCCTCGGCCATGCGGGACTTGGCGAAGGCGATGACCTCGGCCGGCGGGCCCACCCGTTCGATCCGGCCGTTGATCAGCAGCGCCACCCGATCGGCGATCGTGAAGGGGGAGAGGCGATGCGACACAATAATCACCGTGCGCCCGCGCGAGGCCTTCTGCAGCGCCTTTAGGAAATACTCCTCGCTCACCGGGTCCAGGTCGCTGGTGGCTTCATCCAGGATCAGGATCCGTGGATTGCGAATCAGCGCGCGGGCAATGCAGAGCAGCTGTCGTTGACCGGCGGAAAGCCCGCTGCCGCGCTCGCCCAGCGGGGTCTCGTAGCCGTTGGGCAAGCGCTGGATAAAGCCATGCGCCCCGACAAAGCGCGCCACCGCCACCACCCGGTCGGGGTCCTTGACTTGCGCGCCCATCAGGATGTTGTCGCGGATTGTGCCGGAGAACAGTTGGCTTTCCTGCGGCACCACGCCGATCTGCTGACGCAGCGCCGACGCCGAAAGATGGGAGATATCGTTGCCGTCATAAAGCACCCGGCCCTGGCTCACCGGATAGAGCCCCTGGATGAGACGCACCAGGGTCGACTTGCCGGAGCCGGACGGACCGATGATTCCCAAAATCGTCCCGGCGGGAACGGTAAGGTCGATCTGGCTCAACACCGGCCGCGTGCCGGGATTGAAGCTGAAGGCGACATTTTCGAGCGCGATGTGTCCGGTGAAGCGGGGCGCCGGTCCGGCCTCCTCGGGGGAGACCTCGGAAGGCTCCGCCATGATGGCCTCGACCCGGCCAAAGGCCGCCCGCACCTCCTGAAGCTGCCGCCAGGCGGTCAACATCAGACGCACCGGCGCCAGCGCGCGACTGGCCAGAATGTTGGCGGCGATCAGCGCGCCCACGGTCATCTGACCCTGGATGACCAGGTTGGCCCCGACGTAAAGGATCGTCAGCGACACGATAAACTGCAGGGTCAGGCCCATGGTGGTGGCGATGTTGGAGATGTTGCTGGCGCGAAAGCCGGTCCAGGCGGCCAGGGCCAAGCGCGCGTCCCAGCGCCGCTCCACCTCGGGCTCCATGCCCATGGACTTGACGGTCAAGGCGTTTTGCACCGTCTCCGCCAAGTGGGAGGTCTTCGCCGCTCGGGCTTTAAAGGCCTGCTCCTCTAACTGCCGCTGCTGTCGGTGGAACAGCGCCGAAACGGCGATAAACAGCGGGATCGAGGCCAGCGTAATCCAGGCCATCACCTGGTGAATGAAAAACAGCACCGAGACAAAGACGAAGACAAAGGCCAGGTCAACCAGGGTGATCGGAAGCTGGCCGGTGAAGAAGCTGCGGATGGTGTCCAGTTGGCGCATCCGCTCGCCGATCAGCCCGCTGGGGGTGCGTTCAAAATGCGGCAGCGGCAAGTGGATCAGATGGTGCAGCACCTCGCTGCCGATCAGCGCGTCGATCCGACCGCCGGTATGGGCGGAAACGTACCCCCGCAAACTCCGCAGCAAGGCGTCAAAGGCGTAGACCGCCAACATCCCGAACGCCAGCACGTTCAGAGTATTGAGGTCCTGTTGCCCGATCACCTTATTGTAAAGCGTCATAACGAACAGCGGCGTGGCCAAGGCCAGAATATTGATCGCCAGAGAGGACAGGACCAGTTCGACCAGCACCCCGCGCACCCGCTTGGCGATCTGTTGCCGCCAGGACGTCTTTTCCTGCGTCACGCCAGCCTGGCGAACCAGCAGCGCCTCCGTCGCCTCCTCGGCCAAAACGTCCAGACTTTCAACCTTTTCGCGGCGGCTTTCCGCTTCCCAAACCCGCAGGCCGTGGCTGTCGGGCCGCGCCAGCGCAACCCGATTGGCCGCGCCGGGCCGCCCGACCAGGACATAGGGCGGCGGCAAGGCCCGCAGCGCCGCCGGCGTTACCCGCTCGCGCCTGGCTTGAAAGCCCAACCGCCCGGCGGCGCGGCAAAACTGCGCCGCGGTCAAGCCGGTCGCCGCCGCTGGAACCGCCGCGCGCAGGTCGGCTTCGGAAACCGGCTGGCCCAGCTGTTGGGAAAGACGCACGAAACAGAGCAACAGCCCGTCGACCGGAGGAATCATCGGCGGCGGCGGGGCGGCGGGTGATCCGGCTGGCGCGGGATTGTCCCGCGAGCGGGCGTCGGGGGGAGACTGATCCGGGGAGGCTTGGTCCGGGGAAGAGTCGTCCGGGGAAGACTGGTCCGGAGAAGCTTGGTCCGGGGACTGTTCTTTACGTCCAGACTTATCCATTTGCATGAACTCTGTGCAAATCCCGTTTCGTTATCGAAAACAAGTAGTTTGTTACATTCATTTTCAATTAAGATCATCATGTATAGGTTAATTAGCTTGAATGGCTAGCTTTTTTTCCTTATTTCAGAGTGTGATTTTTGGCATCGACTTGCAACCTGAGCCGACGCGCCATACGTCGCAGTCCGCACGTTACACTAAACCGGCGACCGGAACCGTGATATGTTTCAAGAACGCCATCTGATGACAGGGTGCGGCGGATGACAAGGTGCGGACCGTTGGCGGCAGCGGTTGTGCGGTTGTGGAGCCCGAGGCGGCGAATGCCGGAGTAGATGCTGGGGTAAGGGATCGCCAGCCTCTGGAAACCGGTAACGAAAAATAGAATAAAAATAGAGTATAATGACGCGATACTGGCCAGGTAGGCTGCTTCAATTGGATTGTTTGCCAGGTCCTGCGCCCTGGACCTTGCGGCGGCGAACTGCTTTGAAGAACCGGCCAGGCGCCGACCATTGAAGGACAACACTTATGTGGGGTTTCACGGCGACAAGAAAAAACTTTTCCAACACGACGGCTTTGGTCAGCGTGGCGGCGACGAAGCCGGATCTGTTGGCGCCCCTGTTGACCCCGCTGCTGGTGGTGACGCTCAGCGCTGGCTTGTTGCTTTGGTTTGACGGCGCGGCGCAGGCGGCCGAGAACATTGGCACCGCGAAACAGGCGGTCAACCTGGTTACCGCCCGGCTGAACGCCGAAGATCGTCTGGTGGCCGCCGCCGACCCGGTTTATCCGCAGGAAGTGGTGAGCACCGGCGTGGGCTCGGCAACCAAGCTGGTTTTCCGCGACGGCACCGAATTGACCTTGGGCGAAAACGCCGACGTGACCTTGGATGAATTCGTCTACGACAGCGGCGCGAAAAGCTCCTTCGTCCTCAATGTGACCAAGGGGGCCTTGCGGTTCGTTTCCGGCGACCTGCCGTCAAGCGCCTACAAAATCAAAACGCCGGTTGCCACCCTGGGTATCCGCGGAACCGACATCGAGATTTTGGTCTCACGCACCGGCTTGACCCGTCTTTTTGTTCGCCAGGGCATGGCGGTGATGGGCAACGGGTTTGGCCGCAGTGTTCTCATTCCCCGAGGCTTTTCCTCGGTCGTGGAGCCGACCGGCGGCTCTCAGCCCGCGACCGTGAGCACCCCCCAACCGGGCCGGGACAGTGAACTGCTGCTGTCCCAGGAAACCATGCAGTCCACGCTGGACAATCCGCCACAGCCGCAAGAAAACAACCAGGGTGAGGAAGAAGTTCAGGACGTCGCCGACAGCGGCGCATCGGAGACCCCGGACGGCGCCGGCAATGATCTAACCGATGCCCTGCAGTTTGAAGGCTTGGATACGCAAGGCAACATTGTTGACGCGCCGCCGGGCAATGTCGATCCGGCGGTGCAGAATGTCATGAACCGCGCCCGGGGCATGGGCGAGGTGCCGGCGAACATCGTCAACGCGGTGGCCGGCGGCGGCGGTCAGCAGCAAATGGCCGACTTCCTGACGCGCGGCAATCCCGACTCGCAGACCGTGGCGGCGCGGGCCGTGGCGCTGTCGCAACGACTGGGGGCCGATCCGCGCCTGCGCGGCAGCAGCAAGCTGCTCAATGCCAACAGCTCAATCGGTAACGTGGCGGCCAACGCGATGTGCTCGCCGCGGGTGGTTCGCATGGCGTTTGACAACGACTATACCCCACCGGCCGGGGCCCTCGCCTTTGACATGGGCGGGTGGAACACCCCGGTGGCCGATGGCTTCCAGCGGGTGACGCCGACCAGCCCGGCAGTGCGCGGCGCCAGTTTGCAAGCCATGGACAATCAAGGCGAAGGCGCGGTGCTTCAGGACGTGATCACCGGGCTTAGCGGCCTCGACCTGGATGTTCCCAACGGCGATTACAACGTCATTCTGGTGACCGCCGAAGGCGTGGCCGCCGACATGAAAACGCCCTTCGGCGCATCCTTTGCGGTCAACGGGCAGTCCTATACGTTGGGCAGCTCCAATTCGGCGGAATGGCTCGATACCGGCCGTCTGTCGCGCACCAGCAACAGCCCCGCGCCGGCCAGCGTGCCGGTCGCCGGCTTTGGCGGCGGCATTCAATTGGGGTCAACCGTCACCAACGGTCAGCTGCGCCTGGATTTCAAGGGCAACAGCCTCGGCGGCGCGGTCAGCGCGGTAATTGTCGAACCCTTGGAAAGCCAAAGCAGCTTGAACCTGCAGGGCCAGGCCCAGGGCGGCTCGCCGGGCGGCGACCAAGGCGGGCTGGACGAATGTCTGGAATTGGAGTTCGTGACGGAAGCAGCGCTCGCGGTCGTGGCTGACAACAGCGGCCTGGCGACTGCCGCTGGCAGCGCCGGCGGCGGCGGCACCACCACCACCAATGCCGCGCCGCCCAACAGCCCGGATGTCCCCAATCGCACACTGTCGCTCACGCCGGTGGTCGGTCCCACCGCCGCAAGCAACACCTAACTGAAGCAGCGTCGGATTTCGTGTTAGTATGATTTTTGTTACAAGTCCGAAGGCAGGGGGAGCTTTGGCGTGGTTGAGAGAAAAGGGAGGACATCCCTTTTGAGCTTGTTCAAGCCACGGCGCTTGCCGCTTGGCCTGCTGCTGGCGCCGTTGGTTATGGTGGCGGATGCGGGACAGGCCTTGGCGCAGTTGGCGCAGGCCGACGCCGTCATGCATCGGCCGCGGCCGGAATTCGACCCGATCGGCTTGGAAGTTTTTGGCGACCCGGGCGATCCCGGCGGAGATTTTTTGCTGTTTCCGGAAATCGCGATTACGTCGGGCTACGATACCAATATTTTCCGCGTCAAGGAGAACGTGGTTTCCGACAGCTTTGTTGAAATTCGGCCGCGCCTGCGGTTGAGCAACGAAGGCGATTTTGCCCAATTTCAGTTGATTTTCGACGGCGCCTTCCGCCGAAACCTCAGCTACAGCCAGAACGATTTCAACGACTTCGGCGGTCGTCTTCTCTACAGTCGCGCGCTGGGCGAGGATACCCAAACCAACCTGGACTTGGCCTACAGCCGCCGGCACGACGGCCGCTCCAACCCCAACACCCCGCAGGATCGCGAATTGGATTTGGTGCGCTACAACGAATACAAGGCAAGTTTGAGCGTCAACCAGCGACTTGGCAATTTTGTCCTTATTCCCGGCGGCCAGGCCTCCTACACCCAATATATGCGCGAGAACGGCGTGAGCAACGCCGACCGGGACTACGTTCTCTACCGGGTCAACACCCAGATCGGCTACAACATCGAAGAGGGACTGCGGGTCTTCGTCGATCCCTACATGGATTGGCGGCGCTATCTGCAAAAGGACGTCGGCCGGGATTCCGACGGCTACGGCATGAACGTCGGCGTCCTTTATGACATCAGCGCGGTTTCCTTTGCCCAGTTCTCCGCCGGTTACTTTACCCAGAACTACGCGAACGAAAGCCTGGAGGATGCCTCGGGCTTCAACTTCAACCTCCAGGCCATTTGGAACCCCACCGATCAGATGACGGTCAACCTCACTGGCGGAACCAACGTCGAGGAAACCACCGTGGCCGGCGCCTCCAGCACCACGCGCTACTCGCTGTCGGGTGGCGTTGACTACGAAGTTCAAGACAACATAATGATCACGTCGCTGATTGGCTTCTCATCCGATCTCTACAACGGCGTCCAGCGTGACGACCAATATTTGCAAGGGGCGCTCGGCTTGGTATATCTCACCAATGAGTACATGGCCTTCCGGCTGACCTATGACTATGACGCGCGGATGTCGACGGACCAAAGCCTTGGCTACGAAGATCACACAATCGCCTTGAATCTCACGCTACAATATTAATGTTCAATGGAACGATGCTCCGCCTTGCAAGATGGCTGACAAGAGGAGGGTCCGTTGTACTTGAGCAGACGAGATAATTATTTCAGTATTCAGGAATTGGACCGCATGTACCGCGAGAATGGGCCCTGGACGGCGGACCCGCAGCCGGCGGCTTTGCGCTGTTCGGCCAAAGCCGGCGCGGCGAGTTGGAAGCGTTGGCTGCTGCTTGCCGCCCTGCTGGTGCTGTTGTTCGCCATGGCCTTGCAGCCGAAGACGGCGCAAAGCCAAAGTATCGACCTGGGCAACGACAGAGATCCGGCCGAAACGGACGCCCTCAAGGTCACCGAGGTCTACAAATTGGCCACCGGCGACCGCCTGCGGATCACGGTTTTTGGCCACACCGACGTCAGCGGGGAATTCGACGTCGACGGCAATGGACAGATCAACTTCCCGCTGCTCGGTCCGGTGCTGGTCGCCGGTCGCTCGATCAAAGAGGTCCGCACCACCATCCAGGACAATCTAAACCGGGACTATTTGGTGGACCCCAAGGTGTCGGTCGAAGTTCTTAACTTCCGCCCCTTCTTCATTTTGGGGCAGGTCAATCAGCCCGGGCAGTACCCTTTCACCATTGGTCTCAACGTTCGCCAGGCCGTTGCCCTGGCCGGCGGCTACACGCGGCGGGCCGATACCTCCTCCATGGTGCTGATCCGCAGCAACGCCTCGGGCATTACCGAGCTGAAGGCCGAGGAAAACACCATCATTCTTCCCGGCGACACCATCGAAATCGACCGGCGGTTTTTCTAGCCTGTGATCGACCGAGAAAGAAACGCGCTGCACGTCGACGCTGTGGTGAATTACCCTCCAATAGACTGATAAGAGGCGGAATTGCGGTTTAAACGGAATCACGCCTCTACGTGGTGGCCGCCGCGCCCCGGGGATTCGGTCGGCGCCGCGGCCGGCCCGCCTTGTTTTGGCCGCCCCGGCCGCGGGGTCAGCCGGACCAGCCGCCGGACAGCAAGAAAATCCGTCTTTTTTCAATCTCTTAATGCCGGATTTGGGGGAAATGGCGCGGCGGGCCCGGCCGAGAAGCGGTTTTTCCAGCCCGGCGCCCGCCGGTACCGTCCCCGTCTCGGGTCTTTTGAGTAAATAAATGTAAATCAAAAGTATTATTATCATAAGTGGCATGCGGGTTGCGATGGATTATCAAATTTCCAAATTAATGGCGGCGCAAACAGCAAAGAGGCTTTGCCGACGGATAATTAAATAGCTGCCGCAGGGCATTTCTTTGCTTTACTGAACCCGGACTAACTTCTAGACTATAGCAGTAACCACTGTCGTTCCATTGCGCAACTCTGTCGTATGCTTGCGAATGAATGCTTTCTTAATCCTGAATTAGTGAAGTATTCACCCCTATTTTCTATCCTCGGGGCATTGTCTTGGCGATTTCCGATGAGAAAAAGTCAAGTTATGCAGGAAACTGTTTGGTTGAAAACAATGCATTACACCTTGCCTCAAAAATCACACCTTGCCTCGGAAGGGGCGCCGGGGTGAAGAACTTGGGATTATTCGATGAGTAGTAGGCTAGGCATGGGTGCCGATAGCCCGCCAGTACGGCAGGCTGGCGGCCATGCGTCCACGTCTGGCGCAACCATGCAGGGTTCAGGCGGCGGCGGTCAGCAGCTGGACATTCGTCAGCTGTTCGGCGTGCTCAGGCGGCGCAAATATCTGATCGTCGGCCTGACCCTGCTGATTACCGCGGCGGCGGCGCTCTATTCCTCCCAGTTGATCCCGCTGTACAGCGCCACGACGGAAATGATCATCACCCCCAATCGCAGCCGGGTCCTGAACAGCCGGGAGGTGGTGCAGGGCGTCAATACCGATTGGTTGTCGTTCCAAACCGAAGCCAAGATTATTGCCTCGCGCGAGGTCGCCCGGGACGTGGTGCTGAAATTGGATCTCGACCAGAGTCCGATCTTCAATCCACTTCTAGCGCCCTATCGCGTGAGTTTGAGCCGCCGCTTGCTGCGCACCGGGTTGACTCTGTTATCGAGCTTCGGGCTGGTCGAGCCACCGCCGCCCCTGCCAAAAAACGACAGGGTTGAAACCCGGGACCCGGCCAAGGATCTCGCCTTTCTTGAACAGCTGACCGACGCGCTGCTCGGCGGCCTGCAAGTGGCGCCATCGGATAAAAGCCGTCTGATCGCCATCAGCTACGTATCCACCGACCCGACGGTCGCCGCCGTGGTGCCGAACACCGTCGCCGACATTTACATCAGCAACCTGAAGTCAAAAAAGCAGAAAGGCACCGGCGAAGCGATCGAGTTCCTGCAAAAGCAGGTGGAAAATGCGCAGGCGCAACTGATTTCCGCGCAGCGTCGCCTGGAGGCCTACCGCCGCGACAAGGGCATTCTTAATGTCGATGGCGTGTCGCTGCGGGTTCAACAGCTAACCAGTCTCGAGTCACGCATGCTGGCGGCGACCACCGTCCGGCAGGAGTCGGAGGCGCGCTACAATCAGGCGCTCACGCTGCTTAAGGACCGCAACAGCGCGGCCGCCATGTCGGAGGTTTTGGGATCCGCGCTGGTGCAGAACCTGATGCTGCAAGAAATTGAGCTGGAACGGCGAATTGCCGAACTGAGCACGCAGTTTCGGGAAAAACATCCGCGAATGATCAATGCCCGGGCGGAAATGGCCAACCTAAAAACCCGCATCGACACCGAAATCCGCAAGGTGGTGGCGGCGCTGCAAAGCGAGTTGGAGGTCAACCGGGTTCGTGAAAACAACCTGAAGAGCGAATTGGACCGCCTGCAGGCCAAGCTGCAGAACGTCAACGAAGCCCAGGCCGAAGAACGCGCGCTGGAGACGGAAGTTGAGATCAGTCGCCAGCTGTACGAAACGTTGCTGCAGCGCCTGCGCGAGGTGGATATCCAGGGCGAGGCGCCGGATACCATCGACGCCAGCGTGATCAACCGCGCTCGCCCGCCCTTCGCGCCCTTCTATCCGCGCGGCACCTCGATCATCGGGATGGCCTTTGCCGCATCGCTGCTGGTTGGCGTCGGCCTGGCTTTCCTGCTGGAATTCATCGAATCCGGCTTCCGCAGCCTCAGCCAGATCGAAAGCGAGACCGGCCTTCCCACCCTTGGCATGCTGCCCTTCGTCAAGATGGATCGCGGGGAATCGCCGCACTACTACGCCACGGAAAAACAGGGGTCGCTCTATGCCGAATCGGTGCGAACGCTGCGCACCGGGCTGATGCTCTGCAACCCCGACGCCCCACCCAAACTGGTGGTCATCACCTCCTCGGTTCCCGACGAGGGCAAGACCTCCACGGTGCTGTCCATCGGCGCCCAGTCGACCCAGGCGGGACGGCGCTCCATCGTTATCGACTGTGACCTGCGCCACCCCTCGGTCGACAAGGCCCTGGGCTACGCCCCCCACCTCGGGCTGGGCGACTATCTTGCCGACGACGCCGGAATTGAAGACATCATTTCGATGGATGAACGCAGTGGCATGCACTTCATCGGCGCCGGCACCGGCCGCGCCCGCCCGGTGGAGCTGCTGTCGTCGCCGCGCATGTACAAGCTAATCCAGACGCTCAACCAGGCCTATCAACTGGTGCTGCTGGATACGCCGCCGGTGCTGGCGGTGTCTGATGCGCTGCCCCTGCTGCGCGAAGCCGACGCGATGATCTATCTGGTTCGGTGGGAAAAAACCAAGCGCGAAGCCGCCAAGGCGGGTATTCGCCTGGCGCTGGAGAGCGGCGCGCGCTTGGCCGGCATCGCCCTGACGAATGTGGATGTGCGCCGCCACGCGCAGTATGATTACGCCGACTCCCGTTACTATTACAATAAAAGCTACCGCAAGTATTATGCCTCTTAAGACCGCAGCGTACCCTTCACAGCAGCAAAGCTCTCCGTACCGCCTGAAGAACTTGGCCGGTTGGGTCGGTTTGCTGGTTGGGGTGCTGCTGGTCGCCATGGCTTGGCCGCGTTTCTGGGCCGGGCTGCCGCTGATCGGCCACGATTTCACCCTGGCGCGCGTCGAGCGCGGCTATCAGCAGGATCTGCCGGTCATCGTGAAAATGGTCGAGGATTATAAAACCTCGCTGAAACGCCGTGATAATCCGAAAGTCGCCTCCCAGCTTGCCCGGTTGGAATACGCCTTCGCGCAGACCCGGGGCGTGCCGCCGCGCCTGACCCGGGCGCTGCTGGACGACGCCATCGCCCATGGCAACGCGGGCCTGGCCGGCCAGCCGATGCAGACCTTTAACTGGGCCGAGCTGGCCAACGCGCGGGCGGCCACGCAAGGGGTCACGGAAAGCTTTCAAAAAGCCCTCCGGCTTTCCATCCTCGCCGGTCCGCACCAACCCGCCTTGATCCTGTCGCGGATCAGACTGGGGCTGCAGTCCTGGCCCTTCCTGACCGCCGAAAACAAAGCCCTGATCAAAAGCCAGGTGATCATCGCCGCGCAGCTGTTCCCCGCCCGCCTCGCCGAGGTGCCGCGCAGCAATCTGCAAAACCGGCTGGTGATACAACTGCTGGCGAAAGAGCCGACCCTGCTGCGCAGCTATCAGGCCATCCTGCGCAGTTAGGTAGCGGGTGATCAAGGAAAGAAGCGCCGGGCGCTTCGGCGCTGTCGTCATCAAGCAGCCGCCAACCATCTGCCAAGCGGCGGCTTCAATGCCGGCCTGCGGTTACGGGATCGAGCGGTTACGGGATTGAGGGCCGCCGGCTGCGCGGGGGAAAGGGAGGCCAATGGCGGGCCGTCAATCGCCGCCGGCGCCCAGGTCGGGAGAAAATGGCCGGGTCGTCGCCACCACCTCCAGGTTCTTGCGCCGTGACTCGTCCCCACCTTCCAGCCCGAAGGCCGGCTGCGGCCCATCGGATCGCGCCGGGTGGCTTGTTTCCGACGTCTGCTCGCGTCTTGTGCTGCGGCTTTGCGCCACCGCAATCCCCATGATGAGAAAATAGGTCACCGCAACGCCGGGCATCTGCATGGAAAAATCCAACAGCGCATGGACCGCCACCAACACCGTCGCCGCCACCCCCAGCAGCGGATAAATCCGCTGCCGGCGCCGAACGATCAAGCCGCGCCCGCAGAGAAAAAGCATCCAGAAAAGGCTGAACAGCAAAAGCAGCGTGGCCGGCAGGCCGACCTCGACCGCCAGTTCCAAATAGCTGTTGTGGGCCCGAAACAGCGTCGCCAGCGAGGTGCCGAATTCGGCGCCGCGATAGAGATTGAAAACGTCCGGATAGCTGCCCAGGCCAAAGCCGACAAGTGGGGCGTCGGCGATCGCCCGCACCGACAAGCTCAAGGCGGCGACCCGATAGTCCTGGACCATGCCGCTGGACTGGTCGCCAAGCGCCGACAGCCCCTGCATCACCACAAACACCGCCGCCAAGGTGACCAGTAAGGCCAGCGCGCCTCGCCAAAGAGTCTGGGTGCGTCGCAGTTCAGCGCGCCAGGGGGCAAAGAGCAACAGAACAAACAGCGCCACCAGGGTCGAGGACAGTCCGCCGCGCGACCCGCTGAGCAGCAGCGAGACCCCGATCAGCAATATCAGCGAGCCCGACAGCCAGACCCAACCGCTCAAACCGTCCAAAAACCGAACGACCTTCAAGTACAGCGGCAAACCCTGGCTGTTGGACCGCTGCAGCTCATTGGCCAGCAGGCCGATCGCCAGCAACAACCCGAGCCCGGCGTAGGTGGCGTAGCTGTTTTTGTTCACAAAGGTTGCGGTGACATAGCCGCGATAGGCCCATTTCTCGTACCAAAGAATGCTTTCCAGCCCATTGATGTAAATAAACAGGCCATAGAGCGCGTAACCGGCGATCACCACGACCAGCGTCAAAACAGCCTGCCGGGCGCGCTTTTCATCCCGCCCATAGCCAACGGCCAGCCAAAAAACGCCGGCATAGGTCAAGATGCGCAACAGCGTGGTCCTGGCATCGTCTGGAGCCAACCCGATCGCCCCCTTGAGCGGTTGGCCCAACGCCGTTGCCGCTTCCCGCCAAAAGGGGTGAAACCAGCTTTGCGGCACCCAAGCCGCGTTTTGCACCACCACCCAGAGGCAAAAGAGGCCAAAGGGGATGGCCATCGGCAGCCAGTGACGCCGGTGCAGAGTCAGGGGCAACCGCGCGGTCTGAACCATCACGGCCCAGCCGATGAGCTGAAGCCCCACCATCAGGCCCAAAAGGCTCCAGGCATAGGGGCGGTTGCTGCCCAAGGGCAAGGGCGCCAAGGCGACGGTCAGAAGGAGCAACCAATAGAGCAGGGAAGCCACGGCGGCGACCTCTTACCAGAGGGGTGAACGAAAAGAGGTGGTTGCCGACAACCTCAACGGCAACCTACACGAATCCATCAAAAGAGCGGGACGGCCCCGACCCGCGCGTCGCGAAATTTCCCGCACCGCCAGCCCAAACCCGACAACCAGCGGTCTCCCACGCCTGCAACTTTACTAATAAGCATTCTCGCCGAAAAAGGCCACAAACGGTGTGATAAAAAGGATCTTCAGGTCGAGATAGAGCGACCAGTTGTCGATATAGTAAAGATCGGCCTCCACGCGCCGCCGAATTTTTTCCGGATCGTCGATTTCGCCGCGAAAGCCCTGAATCTGAGCCCAGCCGGTAATGCCCGGTTTTACCCGGTGACGGCTGAAGTATTCACTCGCCAAACGGGCAAAACCATCTTCGTGCGCCAGCGCATGTGGCCGCGGGCCGACCAAGGACATCTCGCCGGTCAAGACGTTGAGCAGTTGCGGCAGCTCATCCAAACTGGTTCGGCGCAGGAAGCGGCCGACAGCGGTGACCCGTGGGTCGTCGCGGGTGGCCTGGGTGACCGCGCGCCGGTCCTTTTCCGACTGCGCCACCTGCATGGTGCGAAACTTAAACACCTGAAAGCGTTCCCCTTCGTAGCCGACGCGCTCTTGCCGGAACAGCACCGGACCGCGGCTGTTCACCTTTATCAGGACGGCGATCAGCAACAGCAACGGCGCGACCGCAAGCAACAGCAACAGCGCCCCGACCCGGTCCTCCACCGCCTTGCCGACCCGCTCCCAATAGCTGAAGGGTCGCCGCCAGACGCCCAGCATGGGAACGCCGGCGCGGCTGCGCCAGCCGAGAAGCGGGCGCTGCCAAACCTGCGTATCCAGGCAAAGCTGCACCTCCACGTCCAAGCCGCGCACCGCATTCGTCACCGCCGTCAAGAGCTCGGCCTGGCCCCAGTCCGCCGCCAGGTAAATTTCGGAAATGCCCAGATCGCGAACCAGCCGCGCCAAATCGTCCAGCTCGCCAATCACCGCCACGCGCGGGTAGGCGGCATCGGATGGATCGAGGCTGACAGACCCGGGGTCGCCGGGCCCGGGCTCAACATCGCCGGGGCAGCGGACCAGGCCGGCGAGGTGAAGACGGGGATCATCTTGCACGCGCCGGGCAAGCCGCCGGGAAAATTCGCCGCTGCCGACCAGCACGACCCAAGATTGCAAGCTGCCGACGCGCGCCCACTTGGCGACCTGGACCGCCAGCACCACCCTCAGCAGCAGAAAACCGACCAACCCCAGCACGCCCCACAGCGCGAACCAGACACGGGAATAATCGACGGAGGTTTTTGTCAGAACCGCCAGGGTGGCCAGAATAACCAACACCACCAGCCAGGCGACCGCCGTTCGAACCAGCAGCTGCAGCGGCGAACGCAGAAGATAAACGCGATAGACCCGGCCAATCTGCATGACGTTGCCGGTCAGCAAGCCGCCAACAATCAATCCGACCCAATAGACCTGGGCCACCCCGGGACCCGAGGTCAGGGGCGAGCCGCGCAAGAGATAGGCCAGATAGCCCGCCAACACCGCAACCACCACATCGCCCACCCGCAACAGGGTCAACAGTAGGATCTCACGATCGTTGATGCTTTCCGCGGCAAGCTTTTCCATGGCGATAATAGTTAACGGACCCGGTTGCGCCGGGCAAGATAAACCATCCGCCCCACGCGTCATTCAGGTTTATTATCCTGGGCCCGCCGGCGCCGCGCGCCGCGACAATTTCTCATCCGGGCCGCGACCCGGCTCACATCAGGATTGCCGCCGCTTTGGCCACGCGAAGCGGGGCCCGGCGCGGGAGGTCAGGAATTCCGGTTTGGGAATTTGTGCTTCCACCAGGCCTTCTCATTAATCGAGTAAACCGGGCGATAGTGTCGGATTCTATCGGCCGGGATCACCGACCTGATCTGATTGTCCAGGACATAGGTCACGTCCTGGTAAAACACCACTAGGACCGCGTGCATGATCTCGAGGTTCTGATCCTCCAGCACAACCAAACGCATGGTATCGGCGGCCCAACCCAAACTGCGCAGGGAAATGTACTTAATGATCGCGTAGTCTTCACAGTCGCCGCTTTTTAAAAAGAACTCGAACGGCGTTGCCCAATAGTCCGGCACGCCCCAATTAATCGGATCAATGATATAGGGTTTTTTGTTCATTTCCCGATTGACCCGGTCCAATTGGGTCATGGGATCCAGGTCTTTCACTGTCTTGAGGAACGCCTGCCAGGTCGCATAGTCGCAATCGCCGGTGCATCCCTTAACCTTCATCCGCTCTTTAACGAAGCGCGATAAAACGTCGCGCCATTTCGGAAACAGCGACAATTTTTCCGACCGCAGTTCGGTGCTGCCGAAATAGGACGGTTCTTCATGGGGGGGATTGGACGGGTCGGCCAGCGCGGCTGGGATATAGCCCCCCACCCCACCCGCAAGACAGCCCAAAATAAAATTGCGTCGACTAATCACCACCATCTCACTCTAAGCGATTGAGCAACCCCAGCAGACCAATTCCACCCGGCAAAAGATCTACTTCTGACGCTACTTCTTCACAGTCCGAGGTCAAATTCCGACCGCCCAACCGCGGCGTTTTCTTATTGAAAGCGCCTGCTTCCTTATTGTTACCGGCACCGTTTCATGGCAAACATTAAACCATTGCGGGCAAGCAAGATATTCTTGTCGACTCATATGGGACTGCAGAGCAAGGGAAGCAAAGAAACCCGCCAAAATAATGTCTGCGCAGACTTAACGTTTCCTTAATTAGCCCTGGGTGCTACTGTTAGCCATTCGTGAAAATATTGGTGTAAAATTTGCGCCAACCACCGAAAATTCCATACAAATAAGCCACCGTTCCACCCCTCCACCCTAAGCGGTAGACGTGACGATGAAATTGCAAAACTGGCGCTTCCTTTCGCTGTTCGGGCTTCTGCTGACCGCCGGTCTTGTCGGGGTTGTGCTGGTGATCTCCTTTGTTCAGGACGAAAGAGACAGAGAGCTGCGGAACTGGCAGGACCGGCTGGCGCTGATTGCCGACAGCCGGGTGGACGCCACCGACTCCTGGTTGCAACAACAGATTACCGAAATCACCTCCTTGGCCGACAACATAACGCTGCAGCTGTTGATGACCGAGATCGACTTCGCCAACGGCGACCTTTCCGCCGTCGACGACGCCGAGGGGCAAATGGACTATGTGGCCAATTTGCTCTCGGTCATCGCCGAGCGGATGGGGTACCTGCCGCCGCTGGGCCGCCAAGAGGTCAAGGCGAACGTCGAACGGAGCGCCTCCTTCGGGATCGCCTTGCTGGACAAGAACGGCGCCACGCTGGTCAGCACGAAAACCTTCACCCCCGGACTGCTGAGAAAGAAAGTCTGGGACGACATCAAGGGCGGGCTGATTGACCTGTCCCGCGAGGGCGACGCGACCACCGCCACCTTCGCCGCGCCGATCTTCGCGGTGCAGGCCGATCCCCAGCCCGGCGCGCAGATCGGCTATATCATTGGCCGAAGAAATGTCACCAGCGTTTTGCCCGCCCTGCTCAAGCAGCCCGGGATCGCCACCAAGGCGCTGGAGGTAATTCTCGTGCGCCGCAACGCCGGGGCCATCGAGTATATCACCAAGCTGAAGGACGGCTCGGCGGCGATGACGCGCAAGCTGGCCTTCAACACGGAAAACCTCGCCGCGGCCGAAGCCTTGAAGTCGCCCGGCGGCTTTTACCGCGCCCGCGACTATGCCGGCGTCGAGGTGCTGGCCACCGGCCGCGCCACGGTCAACAGTCCCTGGATGTTGATCGCCAAGGTGGACGCCGACTATGCCCTGGGCAGCAGCGAAAGCCGCCTCAACCGCTTGATGACCTACCTCTTCCTGGCCCTGGCGCTGGGCGCGGCGATCATCCTTCTGGCTTGGCGCCATGGTGCGTCCCAGCGGGCCACCAAGGCCGCCGAACTCTATCGCGAAACCGCCGAGGCGCTGGCGCATCAACGCGACCTGCTGCGACTCATCACCGATCAACAGCCGACGGCCATCGCCATCCTCGATGAAAAGGGCCACTACCGCTTTGCCAACCGAAAGGCGGCGGAGCAGGCGGGCAGCACGCCCGACGACATGATCGGAAAATCCATCGGCGCGGTGGTTGGACCGGCGGCGGCCCACCGGGTTCTGGCCTTGAACGAAAAGGCGCTGAAGAACAACCGAACCATCAGCGATCTGGTGAAGCTGGAAACCGAGACCGGCGGCCTGCAGATTATCGTATCCGACCATGTGCCGGTTCCCCCGACCCGCGACCTGCCGCGCGCCGTTTTGACGGTGGAACGGGACCTGACCGCCGAATTCAGCGAGCGGGCCCGGCGCGAAGAAATCATGGATCAACTGATCATGACGCTGGTGTCGGTGGTTGACCGGCGCGACCCCTATTCGGCCGGCCATTCCAAGTTCGTCGGCGAGCTGTGCCAAAACCTGGCCGAGGAAATGAACCTGTCGAAGGCGGAGACCGAAACCGTCCGCATTTCCGGCATGCTGATGAATATCGGCAAGATACTGATTCCGGAAGAGCTGCTGACCCGGCAGGGCCAACTGAGCGACAGCGAGCACAAATCGATTCGGGACTCGATGATGGCCGGCGCGGATCTTCTGCGCGGGGTCAACTTCGACGGGCCGGTCGTTGACACGCTCCGACAAGCTTACGAGCGACTTGACGGCAGTGGTCCGCTCGGCCTGAAGGGAAAGGAAATCATTCCGACCGCCCGCTTGCTGGCGGTGGCCAACGCCTTCATCGGCATGGTCAGCAAGCGCGCCTATCGCGAGGGACTGTCGGTCGACGATTCGATTGAAGAACTGCTCAGCTCAGTCAACAAGAGCTACGACCGCGGCGTGGTGGCGGCCTTGGTCAACTACCTGGACAACAAGCAGGGACGACGGCGTTGGGAGCAGGATAACGGCGACAACCCGCCCGGCTAAAAGCACGGCGGCGTCAGCAGCGGCAACCGCGACCGACAGGCCCGGTCGAACCCGGCCGCCGCACCGACTTATCCCTTGGGGCTTTCACGCTTAACTGCTAGTTATACCCCACGAAAATGGCGGCGGCGGCAGCGGTAAGGAAAACAGGCCTGGCGCGCGGCGGGTTCGGCGTAGCCCACTTTGGCGTCACACGGAGCAGCGGTTGCGCCGGTCGGTCGGACGGCGGCCGACGACCTGTCAAGATTGACCTGCCGGGGTCGGCCGGAAAGACGCTGATGATTTAGCTGCCTGATAATTTAGCTGCCCGATGATTGGGACAGTCTGATAATTTAGACACTTGGTGGTTTAAACTTTTCATGGTTTGAAAGCTGAACGTGACCGGAAAAGGCGATGGGAGCTGCCCCGCAACAAGCCAATCTAATCGGCGATACGCCCAGCAACACCCGCATCTATGCGGTGGGGGATGTTCATGGGCGGGTCGACCTGTTGGAGGAACTGCACGCAAAGATCGACCAGGATGCCCAGGCCCATCGGGACAAGCGACTGCTGCTGATCTATCTGGGGGACTATGTTGATCGCGGCCCCAACTCCCGCCTGGTGATCGAAAACCTGGTTTGCCACCCCTTGCAGCACTTCGAAATCTTGCATTTGAAGGGCAATCATGAGGTGTTTTTCGAACAATTCCTGGAACACCCAAGATCAGGGACGGCCTGGTTGATGAACGGCGGCGAGGCCACCTGCCTCAGCTATGGCGTCGATTACCTCGACGCGCCCGCCGGCAGCGACCGTTTTCTGTGGCTCCACGAGACGCTGTGCGCCGCCGTGCCGGCGCGCCATCGCGCCTTTCTGACATCGCTCGCGCTGTCCCACGGCGAGGGCGATTATTTCTTTGTTCACGCCGGCGTGCGGCCCAACGTGCCGCTGGCGGCGCAAAAGGAAGCTGATTTGCTGTGGATTCGAGAGCTTTTCATTCGCTCCAAGCAGTCCTTCGAGAAGATCGTGGTGCATGGCCACACCCCGGTGCACGCGCCGGAAAATCTCTTCAATCGGATTGGCATCGATACCGGCGCTTGCTATGGCGGACGGCTGACAGCGGTGGTGCTGGACGGGCCGCACCGCAGCTTCCTGCAAGCATGACCCCCCGTCCGGCGACCCTATGACCCCCGACCCGAGCCCCCCCGCCAGCGCCCGGGACTGGCGCCGCTGCTGGAGCTATCTGGCCGCCCGCTTGCCCCGGCAGCCCGCCACCACTCCGGCCCCGCCCCCTCCACCCCAGGCTCTGGATCCCCCCGCCCTTCTTCCGCTCTTTGCCCGGCGGCTAACTCGGTTTACCGGGGCCGCCCTGACCTTCGATCTGCTGGGTCCGGCCTGCGGTCTCTCGGCCACGGCGGTGCGGCAAAGCCGCTTGCTCAACCGCTACAGCCGCACCCGGCAAAAACAGTGTCTTGCGGTCATCAACGCAGCCGGACTGGACGCCGTGGCGATCAAGGGCTTTGCCTTAGCCCATCAGATTTACCAAGACCCGGACCTGCGGATTACCGGCGATCTGGACCTGGTGGTGCGGCCCGACGATGTCGCCGCGCTTTTGCGCCTGTTGCGCGACGAGGGCTACGCCTTTCGGCCGCTGCCAGGCAAGCCCTGGGGCTTCATCTCGGAGGCTTCATTCCAGCCGCTCGCCTCGCCGGACGGCGCCGTCAACCTGGATATTCACGTGGCGCCGGATTGCTATCCCGCCGACCGGGCCCTGACCACCGAGCGGCTGTTCGCCCAGGCCCGCGCCTTCGACCCCGATCTTCCTCGAATTAAGTTGGCCAGTCTCTCCCACGGCTATTTTCTGCTCGCCAGCAACGCCGCCAAGGACAAGTTCGGCCCCTTTGCGGTCAAAAAGGCGCTCGATGCCCTTCGACTGCGAGCCGGCTGGCGCGCGCGGCTGGCGCAACGGGAAATCGACCTGCTGGCCCAGACCGGCCAGCTGCGGGGCCCCAACGAGGTGTTCCACGCCCTGCTGGCCTGGCTGGAGGGCCAGGCCGATCCGCCGGCGCTGTCCGGCCACTGGCGACAGCAGGAGTACGGGCGCCTGCAGCGGGAGTGGGCGACGCTTTTCACCGACCAGGACCGGCCGCCGCCGGGCGCCTGGCCGCAACTGCGGCGAGAATATCTCCTCTGCACGGAAAAAACCGTCTTCCTCGCCAACAATCTCAAGCGCCTCAAGGGATTGCTTCGCCCGCGCAGCGGCATGCCGGACGAGCGCAACAGCCCCCCCTCCGTCTAGGTCACCGACTGGTAAGCGCGCAACCAGATGGGCCGCGGTCGACCAGAAGATGCCGTTCAGAACGCGCCGGTCATCCCCCTTTTTCCGGTAATTCGGGAAAGGGGTTCACATCGCAGAAAGCTGGTGAAGCCCTATGATGGCTATCGCCGGCTAGCTGACCCTTCTCAGCTGCTGGTGCCCGCGCTGGCCCAGGATGGTCGGCGGCCGATTCAAGCTCTTCAGGAAGGGGTGAAGCGTGGCGGTCGCGTCGCTGGAATGGGGGTCGGCTGCAGGCTGATGGTCCAGGGCAGGCAAGCGAAAAAGGATGCCAACGAAGATCCAGAAATAGACATTCACCGGATCAATATCGAGAATCCAGCCTTTGGTGCTATTGACCGCAATGACCCCGATGAAAGCCACCATCGCCCCGGCTACCGCCCGCAGATAGGGATCCTGCAGCCGCCGCCGAAGTGAAAATCCCGTCAGCACCAGGGCCGCGAACAGACCCGCGATCAAGATGACGCCGAGAAAACCGAGCTCGACAATCGCCTTTGCATAGTAGGATTCAAAGGTTATTACCCCGGTGGTCGCCGTGGTCGCACCTTCCAGGGCATAGCGGGCGGCGCCGGTGTTCATGCCGGTGCCGATGCCCAGCGGGTAGAGATTCATCGCCTCCAGCGGTCCGCCCGCGGCGATTTCCGATCCATAGTTCACGCCCAGCTTGGTCACCTGACCCAACATGCTGACCAGGTCAAATCCGGCCAGGTTCACCACCCCGATCAAGACCGGTGGAAACAGCATGACCGCGCCGATCGAACCGCGAATCGACCCATCGCAAACCAGGATCGCCAGCAGTAAGAAAGGAACAAAAACAAAGGCGGAGCGCGAGCCGCTCAAAATTGCCGCCGCCACCACCAGCAGCAGAATCAGCTTGCCCAGGAACCGCCATTTGGCCTCGGGATCCAGCCGCATGACAATCATCGCCGGCACAATCATCGTCAGGGTGAACGCGTAGTATTGCGTCGCGAAAGAAAAGGTCGAGGGAATGCGATAAAAGATTCCGCCATAGTCAAAAGCCACAAAACCCTGGGTGGCGGCGCGGGCGGTTTCTTCGGCATAAAACAGCGAGATCGCCCCTTTCAGCCCCATGATGCCGGCGAGAAACCACTGCAACAGCCCAACCAGGCTGGGAAGAACCGCCGTCAACATCATGACCCGCATCAAGCGGATCAGGCGGTCACGATCATCCAGATATCCCCCAGTAACAAAGATCAAGGGGATGTAAAGCAGCCAGACCTTGACGCCGATTGCCGCGACCAAGGGGCTATAGACAGACGGATTGGCGGTCTGCAGGATCACCAGCAGCGCCAAGGCCGCCAAGAGAAGAAGAATGAGCGGCGGCACTTTACTGTGCCCAAGCGCGTGGCGGCCGGCGAGCAAAAATCCGACATAGATCGGCAAGACAAAAAAGAAATCTTTCTGCAACGGCCCGAGCAGCTGCAGGCCGGTGCCCCGCAGGGACAGCGATAAGCCGCCGGCCACCGTGATAAACCACAGCAGATAGACGAAGCCCTTTCGCCAGCGCATCAAACTGAGAAAGGCGAAGATGCTGCCAAAAGTGGCAACCAGGATGGGCAGCATGGATTGGCTTTTCCTCCCAGGAGATTGGCGGCGGCTTGGCGATCTTGCTCGACCGGCCGGGAGAAAACCCGCCTTGGCCGGCGGCGTCGGTGTCAGAAATAGATATGCTGTTTCTCAAATTTGGACAATAGGGCCGATGATCGACGCTTCGTCCTGTGAGCAATCAGCCGCTAGCAATCTTCGGGTTCCCGCCCCCGCGCGATGGTCGCCAGACAACCCAACAGTCTGTCGCCGTAGCGGCTTGGCGCATAGTCCTCCGCCGCCTTGCGCGCCGCTTGGCCCATGGTCTGACAAAGCCCGGGGTCGTCTTTCAGAAGGATGATCTTTTCCTTCAAGCCCTCCACATCCCGAATTGGCAGGAGAAACCCGTCTTCGCCGTCGCGCACCACCGAGCCCGCATTGGCGGTGGTGATCACCGGCAAGCCCGAGGCCATGGCCTCAAAAATCGCCATCGGGGAGCCTTCGTGCAACGAGGGATAGACAAAAATATCGGCCTGGCGGTAAAGGGCATGGACCTCCGAATAGGGCACGTTGGCCAGCGCGGTAAAACAGTCTTCGTAGTCCGCCAGCCAGTCTCCCGTCTTGCCGCCGGCGCCACCGGCCGCCCCCGCCTCAATTGTCCCCACCAGGGTTAATTCCAGCGCCGGGTCGTTCAGTTGCTTGAGCGCCTCGAGCAGATAGAGCAGGCCCTTGCGCTGGGAAATCTGACCGACGAACAGCAGGCGACAGGGCCCCTTGCGCCCGGCTTTGTCCGGTCCCGCCTGAAAGCGCGCGGTGTCGACGCAGTACGGCAGCTTCAGCACCCTTTGACGCCTGGCGCCCTGCGCCACAACCGTCTCGGTCACATAGTCCGACGGCGCAAGGATCCAGTCCGCCGCCGCCGGCTCCCGGGCAACCGAGGCCAGAAAGTCCGCACTTCTCGGCATGACCAACCGACCTTTAAGTTTTGGAAAGCGCGCTTCTTCCTCCAGAAGAATCTCCCGGCCGTGCAGATAGTGGCCGATCACCTGGTTGAGGACCGTTGGAATTCCCTGGCGCCGGGCCGCCTCCAGGCTCTGCAAGGCCGAGCCGTCCTGCACAACCAGAAGATCGGGCGGCGCCGCGCCGCGCCGTCCCTGACGGGAAAGACTGCCCGCGATCAACCGATCAAAGCGGGCGTTGCGATGGTCCCGCAACGCCCGAAGCCATCGGGACGACAGACCCAAGCGGGGCGCGGCGATACACAGGATTTCCCACAAGGGGTGCTGGTAGATCCTGTCCTCGGGCATTCCCGGCGCGTGGCGACGCTTCAGCTCTCGCAGCGCCCGCGCGGCAAGCCGCGGCGGCAGGCGATTGAGCAGCCAGGACCACTGTTGTTCCTTGCAATAGAACCCGGTATCGAACCGCGCCAGCAGGCTGCGCTCGGCCAAACTGGCGACCATGGCATAGGTGGTGTTGACCGCGCCGGGATGGGCCACCCGCACCTGATAGTTGTCCGGCGGACGGTCCGCTTCATGACCCATGAGGCGGCTCACCTTTCATTTCCTGATTCATGTACCGAATCCATCCCCTTGAGTCATGTCCCGGGTGATCAACGCACCGCCGGCGCGGAGCCGGATCTTCAGTTGTCGACATAAACCGGTCTCCTCCCATTGGCCCGGCGCCCCCCTCAGCCGGGTGCTGTGCTGCGGCGGTGGGTCGACGCGGGCTAATTGGCGACAGCCTTGTGAAACAGCGCCAAGTATTGCTCCGCAACCCGGGGCAGCGCGCATCTTTCCATCTGACCTTTCGCCGCCGCCAGGCGTTTTTTCCTTTCCCCAGGCTGTTCCAGCAGAACCCGGCAGGCCGCGGCCAGCGCTTCCGGGTCGTTCGGCGGCACCAGCAGTCCCGCGTCACCGACGACTTCCGGCAGGCCGCCAACCCGGCTGGCGACCAAGGCGCAGCCACAGGCCATGGCCTCGGGCGCCACCAACCCGCAGGGTTCGGGATAGACCGAAGGCACCACCATGACCTTCACGCGGTTCATCACCGCCCGGACACCTTCGGGCGAAAGCGGCCCGTGATAGGTTACCTGCGCGCCCAGGCTCGCCGCCTTGATCCGGGCTTCCAATTCCGGCCACTGCGCGCCCTCGCCGACGATTTCCAGACTTGGCCTCACGCCGCGGTCAGCCAACAACTCCATCGCCGCGATCAGAACGGCCAGACCCTTCGACTCCACAATACGCCCGCAAAAGCCCAGATCGGCGGTTCGCTCAAGGCCCATATCCCGAAAGATATCACTGCGAAAGGAGCTGAAAATCACCGTGGCGGCGACCGGCAAGGTTTCGGCGATAAAACGACTGACGGCGATATTGTGGCTGCCCCGCGCCAGTCGCTGCTTAAGCCAGGAAAAGATCGCCCGGCGCCCGGTCAGCGGCGGCAGGGAATTGTGATGGACAACGAAGGTGGTCCGGCGCAAAAAAAACAGCGGCCAGGAAAACTTCAACCCAACCTGATTGAGAACAACAATGTCGGCGTTTTTTATCGCTGCCCAGACAGCGCGCGGACGCGCGCCCCGAATAACGTTAAAGTCACGGCGGCGGCCATCGTCTTTCCTGGCGGAGGTTAAGACGTCAACCCGGTGATCACGGGCGGCGAAATAGCATGCCAAGCCATCGACCATTGTTTCCACGCCGCCGACATGGGGCGGAAACAGATAGCTGGTCAGTAAAATCTTTAGCGGTCGCTGGGAAGGCATCAAGGGCGGGACCTGGGAACAGCCATAGGTGGGATAGCGATAACAAAACCGTCGCGGAGCCGGCGCAAACCAGCAACCGGCACCCCGCAACCGAGCCCCAGGCGCCAGACCGGGACCCCGCCGGCTCGGTCCCGGTTGTCAAAAAAATCTTTCTTGCCGACGCGCTTCATTCTACAACGCCCCCTGTAGCTGCGCGAGAAAAACTTCCACCAGAAAGGATAAAGTTCTCAGCATGATAGAGAAAATTTCCTTGCTCTGCGGCGCGTTGGAGCCCGGCGCCAACGGGGTGGGCGACTACGCGCTGCGCCTGGCCGAGGTCTTCACCGCGCAGGGTCTGGCGGTTCAATTGATCGCCCTGAGCGACCCCTTTGTCGAAGCCGAGGGCCGGTCTGACGGCGTCCAGACGGCGCGGGGCAAGCGGCTGGAGATCGTCCGCCTGTCACGCGCGCTGAGCCTGACGCGGCGTCTGGGGCTGCTGGAACAGGCCCTGAACCGGTTCACCCCCGACACCGTCAGCTTGCAGTATGTGCTGACCTCCTTTCATCCCAAGGGCCTGCCCTGGCGCTTCAATGCCGAACTGGCCCGGCGGCTCGCACCTTACCGGCTTCATATCATGCTCCATGAGACCTGGTTCGGCCTGGACCTCAACGCCAGCCTGACCCAGCGGCTCTACGGGATGATCCAGAAGCAAATGCTGTTCCACTTTTTACGACAGACCCGGCCCGAGCTGCTGACGCTCAGCAATCCCTACTATCAGGAGCTGCTGCGCGCCGGGGGGTTCGCCAGCCGAAGACTGCCGGCCTTCTCCAACATCTCCCCCGTCGGAAAGGGCGACGACCGGGGGCTGGCGACGCGGCTGCGCGGCCTGGGCATCGAACAGCCCGAAAGCTATCTGCGCTGCGGCTTCTTCGGCGGCATCTTCCCCAACACCCCCGGGGCGGCGCTGCTGACGCGGGCGGGCGAGTTGGCGGCGCGGGCGAACAAGCCGGCGCTTATCCTCTCGGCGGGGCGGAGCGGGGCGGGGCCCGGACTGTTCAAGACCTGGGCGCGCGACTTTCCCGAGCTGACCTTTGTGGAACTGGGCGCGCTACCCGATCCGCAGGTCAAGAGTTATCTGCGCAATCTGGACTATGGCTTGACCGGCTATCCCCACTATCTGCTTGGAAAATCCAGCCAGATCGCCGCCATACTGGCGATGGGCTGTCCGCTGCTGGTCGGCTGGCAGGGGCGCGAGATGGCCGAGCCGCCGCTGCCCGAGCCGGGAATGGAGTTGATCTTGCGGGCGGATCGCCCATTGGCCAGCTGGCCGAACCGGTGGCAAGAGGCTTTGCCACGCGGCCGCTGCTCGGTGGCCACCGCCGAAGAGGTGGCGGCGGCGATGATCGCGTTGCTGGATCAAACCGACCGCCCCCGTCACGCGCCGTCGGTGACCAGGCGGTAGAGGTGGATCTGTCGCTGGCCGCTGTGCAGCGAATCGACGCAAATCATCCGGCCGGAGAAGTCCCAGCGCGGGTGCAGGTCGCAGCGCCAGGCGGTTTCCCGGTGGCTCGCCAAGGTTTTGAAGCCCCCCAGGCTCTCCAGCCGGTCGGCCGCCAGATCATAAAGATAAAGCTGCTGCTCCAGCTTCTCGTCGGGATAGCTGTCGGTCAGCAACAGGTCCCGGTTGTGCGGGTGAAAGCTGGGGTGGCCGTCGCGCGTCAGCAGGCCGTCGGCAAGCCGGCGCGGCGCCGGACTGTCGCTGTCCCGCAGCCGCAGATAGCTGACCCCGGCCGCCGCCCGCTGTAGCCCGGGGCGATGGCGCACCAGCCGCCGATAGAACGGCAACAGCGGCTTCAGCAGGGTCTTGACCAACAGCCGATGGCGGCGCAGTCCCGTCGCCAGGGACGGCAAGCCGCCCCACAGCACCACCTGATCGTTGCCGCGCCAGCAGGCATGGGTCACCTTCCCACTGTCCAGCAACAGGCGCAGATCCTCGCCCGCCATGCTCAGGCTGTAAAGCCGGGTAAAAACCCCGCCGTCGGCCAGGACCCAGCGGTGATAAAAGCAAAAGCGCCGACCGTCGGGCGACACCATCGGGTGCTCCAGCGAATGGCGCGCGCCGGCCATGGAAGACAGCCTTTGATGGGACAGCAACTCGGCAAGGCCGATCAAGCGATGGCGGGCGCCGCTGTCCAAATCCAGCCGCCACAACGCGTTGTCCTCTGGCGGCAGCGGGTCGTCCGCCGCCAGGCCGGCATAGGAATAGCTTGGTCGGGTCTGGGCCAGGTAGCGCCAGTCCAGGGCCACCGCCTGCCGTCCAGACGGCGCAACCGAGGTCACGCCGCCCGGCAGCAACCGCCGCTCGCCGCTTGTCAGATCCAGCAGCACCGCCACCACCTGGCCTTGGCTCAGGTCGTTGAAAATCACCCGACGATGAAAATCCGGTCCCAACCACTGCAGCATCGCGCCCTGTTGCCAGTTGAAGGCCCGGCTGCTATCCAGCTGATGATAGGCTTTCGTTTCGATATCGAAATAACCAACCGCCGCCTGATCGCCGGCCTGCGGTTGCGCCCGTTCCAGATCACAGCGCAGCGCGAGCAACCGGCGACCGGTCTTGTCGAGCGGCGACTTGTCGTAGTAACCGAAAAAATGACTCGCCGGTCCCTGGCTTGAAAAAACCTCCCGCAGTTGGCTCATCGGTTTTTCCCCGGCGCGCCGGACTCCAGCGCCGCGACCAGCGCCTCAACCCCGGCTTGCGGCGACCAAATCTGGCTTTGCGCCAAGGCGCCGGAACTGAGTTTGCGACGCAGTTTCGCGCGCGCGAACAACACCGCCATGGCCGCCGACAGGGCCTGGACCGCGCCGGTTTTGACGATCAGGCCATTGATCTCCTGCTGGATAAAGTCTCCGGCGGTTCCCACGCCATCGGAAACCAGCGCGGGCAGCCCCAGGGCGGCGGCTTCATGCAGCACCTTGGGGGTTGGATCATAAACCGAGGCCAGCACCAGGAAATCCGCCGCCAGCAGATGATCCGCCAAGCTTTGCTGGTTGAGATAACCGACGAACACCACCCGCCGGCTGCCGTGACGCCCCACCTGCGCGCGCAGCGCCGCCATCAGCGGGCCATCGCCCAAGACCAGGAACCAAGCCTGCGGATGGTCTTTTTCCACCGCCAGGAAAGCGCGCAGAACATCTTCGGGCCGCTTGCGCGGCTGCAGGATCGCCGACTGAACCATCACCACGGCGTCGCTTGGAATCCCCAGGCGTTTGCGGACCTCGGCCCGCCGCGCGGCCTTGTGCGGCAGCAACGCGGCAAAGCGCGGCAAATCGGTTGAACTGGGCAAGAAGAACAGCTTTTCCGCCGGCACGCCATAGTGACGCCAATAGTCGCGGTTGGCCTGACAGCTGTAGAACACCGCATCGAAACTTCGCAGGTAACGCGCCAGGTGGCGTTCCTTGAAACGCCGCAGAAAGCCGCCGTCTGGATTGCCCAGATCCGCCTCGGCCCGCAGAAAACACTTGGTTCCCGACAGGCGGCAGGCCCAGACGCCGAACAGCGAGGAAAGATAACTGTACCCGCTGATCAAGGCGGCGTCATAGCGTCCACGGGGCAGGGCGGTCAGCAGGCCGGGGTTGATCCGGCTAATCACCGGGCTGAACTCATTCCAGCTCCAATTGGCCAGAAAGGCGTGGTTATAGCCGTCCAGCAGCGGCAGATCCCAGGCGGCCAGCCCGGTCGCCAGGTCAGGATGACGGACCCGGTCCACGCCTTCGCGCGACAACAGAAAAACCATTTCCTCGACCCGCGCGTCGGCGTGCAGCGCCCGATAGAGCGGCACCTGGTAGGGCACGGCGTGCTGGGCGGCGATCGCCAGACGATAGACCGGTTCGGCGCTCGCCCGTCGATCGGCGCCGGTTCGGCCGCCGGGGTTGTGCTCGGCCCCGCTCATCAGCGCGCCCGCGCCAGCAGGTCTTCAAGAACCTCTTGCGCCTGTCGGTTGAAGCTGCGCAGGGAGAAGTCCTCCAGCCCGGCGGGGCGCTGGCCCACGGGCCGCGACAGCAGGGTCTCGACCGCCGCGGTCAGGCCGTCCAGGTCGTCGGGATCGGCCAACAAGCCCAGCCGACCGTCCTGCACCGCCTCGCGCGAGCCATCCAACAGCGACGCCAAAACCGGCAGGCCGCAGGCCATGGCCTCCAGCAGCACGATCCCGAAACCTTCGCCACGACTGCAGAGCACAAAGCCCTGCGCCAACCGATAGAGGTCGACCTTCTCCGCCTCGGCGACATAGCCGGTAAAGACCACCTGGCCGGCGACGCCAAGGTCCCGGGCCTTGGCTTCCAGGCGCGCCTTGCCCGATCCCTTGCCGGCCACCAGGTAGACCAGATCCGGGTGACTCGGCGCCAGGCGCTGCATCACCGTCAGCATTTCATCAAAGCCCTTGTACTGCTCGTCGGCGGCCAGGCGGGCCAGGGTCATGATCACCCTTTTGCCCTCCAGGCCGTAGCGTTGCCGCAGGCGGGGGTTGACCGGTCCGGGTTTGAATTTTTCCAGGTCGACCGCGTTGAACAGCAAGCAAAAAGCCGAATCCGGCACGCCGCTCCACTGCTGGAAGCGCTGCTTTGTCAGCGCACTGACCGCAATAACCTGTTGGCATTTGCCGATATTTCTATCCACCGTCGGGCGCGCGGTTGGCTGCCAGGCGTCAATCCCATGCAGAATAAGAGAGAGCGGCGCGGTTCGCCGAGCCAGAAGCGCGGCCGGCAGAAGATTGAGGTGACCGGAAATCACCGCGTCAAAGCGGCCGCCGAACAGCCGCTGATGCAGGGCCGACAGGATAAACCCCACCGGGCCGTTTTCCGCCAAGCGAACATAGCGCAGCTTGGCGGGCAGGGGTTCGGTCTGCCCGCGATGACGGCGCAGCACGACGATTTCAGAAACCTGAGGGAGCGCAGCCAGCGCATTGAGTAGGTTTTTATTGAACTGTGCGATGCCCCCGTATCCGCCATGGGCATCGTGTAGAAGAATCAATAATCGCACGCCAAGTCTCTCCCGCCGTCGGACCTGTTTTATGGGTTTGACGCCATCACTTCAATAAAAGGGCCGGAACGCTGCCACGCTAGTCCAACTTGAGATCCGACCCCAGTCTTTCTTTTCCACTCCGCCACGGCGCGCAGCCCGCGGCGCGGCAAGGGCCGGCCCTCGCCGTCGGCCAGACGTTCCATTGCAGGCGAAAAGGCTGTATCGATGGGAGTCAACGACCGTTCTTTCGCCGTTGCAAGGGATTCCATGCGCATTCTTCATTCCACCGCCACGCTGTCCGCCGCGCAAGGGGGCCCATCTCGAGCGGTTATTGATATGGCCCTGGCGGCGCGCGAACGCGGGCATGAGGTCGCCGTCTTCGCCACCACCTACAAGGACCCGCCGATCGACCTGACCGAGGCGCAACAGCGTGGCGTGACCTTTCATCGCTATCCACTGGGGCGGCCGGAGCTGCTTAACCGGCCGCTGCAGCGCTCGCCGGCGCTCGCCGCCGCCTTGGCCCGAACACTGGCGGCCGGCGCCTACGATCTGGTTCACCTGCATTCCCTGCACCTCCACCACTGTTGGGTCACCGGCCTGATCTGTCAGCGGTTGGGGCTGCCCTATCTGCTCCGTCCGCACGGGTCTTTCGATCCCTACATCATTCGGAAAAAACGGCCGGCGAAGTGGCTGTTGGAACAGCTCTTCATGAACCGGGTCATCCGCGGCGCCGCGGCGCTGCACTTCACCGCGCAAGAGGAGTGGAGCTTGGCGCGGCCCTGGATTTTCAACCGGCCGGGGGTGGTGGTGCCCAACAGCCTGGACTGCCAAGCCTACCAAGACCTGCCCGACCGCAGTGTTTTTCTCGACAAATATCCCGAGGCAAAGGGACGGCGCATCGTGCTCTTTCTCTCCCGCCTGGCCGCGAAAAAGGGTTTGGATCTTCTGGTGCCGGCCTTTGCCGCCGCCCAGCAGCGCTTCGGCGATCTGCATCTGGTGCTGGCCGGGCCGGACCACGGGATCGCCAAACAGGTCGAGGCGGATTTACAGACCCACAACCTGCGCGAACGCGCCAGCATCACCGGGATGATTCAGGGGGCGGAAAAGCTCTCCGCCCTGGCGGCGGCCAGCTGTTTCGCCCTGCCCAGCTACAGCGAGAACTTTGGCATTGCGGTGGTAGAGGCGCTGGCGGCGGGCCTCCCGGTGGTGATTTCCGACAAGGTCAACATCTGGCGGGAGATTCAGGCCGACCACGCCGGGCTTGTCTGCCGCTGCAGCGTGCCGTCGCTGACCGAAAACCTCATCACCCTGCTCGGCGACCCGGCGGCTGCGGCGCAGTTGGCGCGCGCCGGACGGGCCACCGCCCGCCAGCGCTATGACCGCGCCGCGGTGGCCGGCCAACTGGAGACCGCCTACCAGGGCCTTCTGGCCCCGCGTGCCGGCGAGCCCGACGACGGCTGAGCAATTAGATCTCCCGGCCCTCCGAATCGACCACGACGCAGATGGCGTCATCGCGCGTCTTTTTACCGCAGGCAGACAAACAAAATTCTGCCGTAAAGACCCGGAATTGCTATTAAAAGCTAGACAAACAGCGCCATCGACGCCACTTATGGAAAGCTTTGAGTCGGATCGCTTTAACCGGAATTACCACGTAATTTCTTTTAAACTGTGAATCCGTCTCTTATCATCCTATTAGAGGGTGCAGGGCGACAGGAACGACAGCGGGCGGCGCGCCAAGCGCTGCTTTCCAAGTTGATCGCAGGCCAGGAAATAAGGGCAAGACCGCCACTCTTTTGCTTGGCCGGAAGGAGGCACGCAGCTGATGGATCAAAAGCTGAACCAGACCGGCAGGTCGGAATCGCGCCCAGTCCGCGAGGATGCGCAAGATTCCCGCCGCAAGGCTTTGGCCAAATTGGGGCTGACGGCGCTGGTCGCCTACAGCGTCCCGACGCTGGTGCGCATCGATCGCAGCGCAAACGCCCAGGTCCTGCCCTCGCCTTGTCCACCGCCGGGCTCGGGATTGCCCCGGCCGAATTACTGTCCACCCGACAGCGGCGATCCCGGCGGCGGCCCACCCGGTGGCAGCAGTCCGCCAGGCGGCGGCCCGCCCGGTGCGGGCGGTTTCTCCGGCCAGAGCGGCGCTTCCGGGGACGGCTAGCCTGTGATTGCTTGGAAAGCGCCGAACGGTCTTATCCAAAAATAGAAAAAATCTGTTCGAGGAATCCGCGGCCGGCCTCGTGCCCGCCGGCGTTGGGGAACAGGTCGACCCCCAAGGCGCTTTTGAAAAGATAAAGAATGCCGAACACCGGCAGCATAAGCAGCAACAGACCGATCAGGTAGACAATCAGGGTCATCCCGCGCGACAGCATGCCTTCCCGGCGCAGCCGCTCAATCGGTCGCTTGTCCCGGCCAAAGAGGAAAACGTAATAGTAGCGGCGGCGTCCCAGCGGGAAGGAGTGCCGGGAATCGATCAAATGCTTTCCCTCCTCCCGGCTCATAAACATGTGGCGAAGGGCCACGCGCTGCTCCGGGGTAAAGCTGCTGGCCATTTCAGGTGAAATAAACTGAAAATGCTTGGCCAGGAAAGCATCCCCGGCGGCATGCTCTGCGGCGCGCTGCGCCTGGCCTCGAAACACCGACGGTGGGATGGTTTTCTGCTTGTCTTTAGCCACAGCCAATTCCTAACGCCTGTTCAACTCCAGGGGACCGTTCCCGAACCGTAAAGATTTGATAATCAGGGAATCTTTTACTTTTTTTACCCTTCGGCGCCCACGGCGGCGCGGCCGGAAAGATCCCGACCGAACGCCAACTATAGGGACATTCCGGTTTCCGCCGAAAGGCAATTTTACCGAAAATTCCGATTTGCCTGCCACGATCCGGCGACGCAGCCGCTTTCCGATTGCGCCACGTAAAAGTTCAGGCGGTCCCCGGCCCGGCGAGGACCGGGCCGCCGCGCTCACCGGATTTCACCGCCTTCTGTTCTTGTGCTGCCCGGGGGAGCTGCTTAGCCTGCTGCCAAGGCAACCGCTTAGCGGGCACGGGGTTCAGGCAATCGACGTGGACAGCAGCGCGGGGCGCTTCGACCCCGCCCTGCACCACCCGCTAATCGGGAGGACAAGAGGCAGCGTCACATGACAGGCAAGAAACATCCGCCGGCGCAAACCGGAACCGCCGCCGAACCGACCGACGCCGCGACGCCCGGGTTGACCAACCCGGCGCGTGACCAACCCGGGCTGAGCGATCTGTTCACGTCGGCCGGCGCGGATGGCGCGCCTGACAGCCAGGCCAACCACGCGTTCGTGCGCGCCGTGGAAGCGCATCGCGGCGGGCGACTGGATGACGCGGAACGGTTGTACGGCAAAACCCTGCAGCGCGATCCGCACCATGTCCAGGCGCTCAACAACCTCGGGGTGCTGCTGCGCGCCCGGGACAAGCCCGCCGCCGCCGAGGTTTGCTTTCGCCGCGCGCTGAGCTTGGACCCGACCAATGCCGGACTGCACAGCAATCTGGGCAATTTGTTGCACGGGCGCGAAGATCTGGAAGGGGCGCTGCGGTGTCACCAGGAGGCGGCCAATTTGCGGCAAGCGGACGGGGAAATTCTTCACAATCTCGGCCGCGTGCTGACCGACCTGGCCCAATACGACCTGGCGGTCACCGCCTTCGAAAAGGCGCTGGCCGGCGCCGCCAATCCGGCCGGGCTGCGCACCGACCTGGGGTTGGCCTTGATGATGCAGGGAGACTTGCAGCGCGGCGCGCGGGCCTATGAAGCCCGCCGGGCGCTGTCGCGCCCCCGACCCGATCTGGCAAAAATCCCCGACTGGGACGGTGAGCCGCTGGCGGACCGGCATCTGTTGATTTACGCCGACGGCTCGCTGGCCGACAGCCTCAGTTTTCTTCGCTTTCTGCCCTGGGCCCTGGCGGCGGCTGACAAGGTGACGCTGGAAATCTCGCCCGAGCTGTACCCGCTGGCGGCCCACCAGCCCGGGCCGCACAAGGTGATCCAACGCGGCCAAAAACTCCCGGCTGTCGATTACCGCCTGCCCCTGGGCTCGCTGCTGCTGAAAAGCCGCTGCCGCTGGGAAGATCTTTCCGGACCTCCGGCCTATCTGTCGGCCCCCAGCGCCAGCCGCTTGACCCTTGCCTGCTCGGAGCGCGCGCCGATGAAGGTGGGGATCAATTGGGCACACCAGGAAAACGGCCCGCCCAACCATATCCGCCGGCCGCCTTTCGCGGCGTTTCTGGCCCTGACCGCGCGGCCGGACATCACCGTCTACGCCTTGCAAAAGGGGGAGCGGGCGGTTGACCTGCTCGATGCCGGCGGTCTGGCGCTGGCGCGCGATCTCTCCCCCCAAATTCAAACCTGGGCGGACATGGCCGCGGTGGTGCGGCAGCTCGACCTGGTGATCACGGTGGATGGGCCGCTGGCTCATCTGGCCGGGGCGCTGGGCGTGCCTTGCTGGGTGGCGCTGTCGCGGCGTGGCGACTGGCGGTGGCGGCACCGTGGCCCGGGCGAGCCGCCGGCATCGCTTTGGTATCCGCGAACCCGGCTGTTCGACAAGGATCCCCAGTTGGGCTGGGACGCGACCTTCGCGGCGATGGAAAAAGCGCTGGACGACAGCCGCCGACAGCCGGAAGAAAGCTGACGGTCGCCGCGCCGACACCAGCAACGGGGCCGACGGGTTTGACCGACCCGCCGATCACGCGATCCGCGTCACCTCGAAGTTGATTTCAGGAGCCGCCATCCGGTCTTGGGCGGCGATGATCTGCAGTTCCTGGGCGGCGGCCGTTTGGGTGGCGGCGATCACCTCGAACAGCGACGCCGCGGTGCGGCTTAAGGCCTCCGCAGGCTGCCGGTTCTTCAGGTAGTTGGCCAGAAAGAGCGCCGACAGCAGGTCGCCGGTGCCCTTCAACTGCGGGTCGGTCCGCAGCCGGGGGGTAACCACGCGCCAGACGCCTTCCCTCGTCGCCACCAGCATTTCAATGGTGCCTTCCCGGCTTGCGTGGTGGATCAGGGAGGACAGCAGAACCACTTGCGGCCCCTGGGCCAAAAGGCCGGTTACCGCCGCCAGGGCCTGGTCCAGACTGTGGATCTCCGCCCCCGTCATCGCCTCCAACTCAAACAGGTTGGGGGTGACGATATCGGCAAGCGGCAGCGCCTTGGTCATCAAGAAGTCAGCAACGCTGTCGGACACATAACGCCCTTCGGCGCGGTCGCCGATCACCGGATCGCAGAGATACAACATGCCGGGATTGGCCTGGCGCACCCGCGCCACAGCCGCCAGAACCGTCTCGCCAACCCGGTGATCGCCGAGGAAGCCGCTTAGCACCGCGTCACAGCGCCCGGGACCGCCCCGGTCCAACGTGGCCGCTGTCACCCGCGCCACATGGTCGGGCTGGAAGACATCACCCGCCCAGCGGTCGTAACCCAGGTGATTGGAGAACTGAACCGTGTTGACGGCCCAGACGTCAAAACCCAACCGCTGCAGCGCAAAAACCGCCGGTCGGTTGCCTACATAGCCATAGGCGACATGTGACTGGATGGTGAGAATATTCATTGCTGTCCCCAAAAAAATCTTTCGGCCGGCCAGCTTGTCTTGTAGCGCCGGCGCGCCGGTCACGGCAGAAAATTAACGCCCCAGCCGATAATTTCCGCCCGCCCGTCCCGCCAGATCGGCGGAGCCGGGCGACAGGGCGGGCCCGTCGACCGGGCGCACGCCCTAAGATTATTGCTCAAGATCAAAAGATACTGGTTTTTCCTTTCGCGGTTCCTTTATATTGTGCGCCGCAACAGAAACCGGCGCCGCGCGATGAGCGTCCGGGTCAACGCCAGATCCACCAGCCAAACGAGAGGAAGCTGTCGCACCATGAGCCAATCCATTCGTCCCCGCCGCAGTGTGCTCTATATGCCCGGCTCCAACAGCCGCGCCCTGGACAAGGGCCGCACCCTGCCGGCCGACGCGCTTATTCTTGATCTGGAGGACGCGGTCACACCCGACAGCAAAGTCCAGGCCCGGGACAACATCCGGGCCGCGTTGGCGGCCGGCGGCTACGGAGCCCGCGAGCTGATTGTCCGAGTGAACGGGCTGGACAGCCCCTGGGGCAAGGCCGACATTGAGGCGCTGGCGCAAAGCGGCGCCCAGGCCCTGCTGATTCCCAAGGTGGAATCGGCAGCCATGGTGCAGGCCGTCGACGCGCTGATGGTGGCCGCCGGCGCCCCCAACGACATGGCCATCTGGTGCATGATGGAAACCCCGCTGGGTATTTTGCGCGCCGACGCGATCGCCGGGGCCAGCCCACGCCTGGCCTGCCTGGTGATGGGGACCTCCGATCTGGTCAAGGACCTGGGCGCGGCCCACACCGCGGATCGTCTGCCGGTGCTGACCGCCTTGAGCCTGTGCCTGCTTGCCGCGCGGGCCCATGGTCTGACGGCGCTGGACGGCGTTCATCTGGATCTGTCCGACGCCGCCGGCCTCCGCGCCCAATGCCAACAGGGCAGGGATCTGGGATTTGACGGCAAGACCCTGATCCATCCCAAGACCCTGGCCGTCGCCAATGAGGTCTTTGCCCCCTCCGAGGGCGATATCGCGCAGGCCCACCGGATCATCGCCGCCTATCAGGCCGCCGAGGCCGCGGGCAAGGGCGTGGTGCTGCTGGACGGCAAGCTGGTGGAAAACCTGCACGTGGCGGCCGCCCAGCGCAGCGTTGCCCTGGCCGAAGCGATAAAGCAGCAGGAAACCGCAGCGGCGGACCACGTCGCCCCCTGACCCGGCTGGCGTCCGGGCCGCCGGCCCTCCACTTTCAGGAAAATTCCCACCGTGAGCAAAACCAACCCCGGCCATTTCTTCGAAGACTTTTTCCTGGGGCAGGAGCTGATCCACGCCACGCCCCGCACCGTCACCCAAGGCGACCAGGCGCTTTACATGGCCCTGACCGGATCCCGCTTTGCCCTGCAGGCCTCCGATGAACTGGCCCGCGCCGCCGGCCTGCCGCAAGCGCCGCTGGACGACCTGCTGACTTTTCACATCGTGTTTGGCAAAACCGTGCCGGATATCTCGCTGAACGCGGTCGCCAACCTGGGCTACGCCGACTGTCGTTTCGGCCAACCGGTTTATCCCGGCGATACGCTGGCCGCCAGCAGCCGGGTGATCGGCCTGAAGGAAAACTCCAACGGCAAGACCGGCGTGGTCTATGTCCGGTCGGTGGGCCGCAACCAGCGCGACCAGGTGGTGCTCGACTTTGTCCGCTGGGTGATGGTCAACAAACGCGACGGCAACAGCCCCGCCCCCAAACCCCAGGTTCCCGATCTGCCGACCGCGGTCGCGGCCGATCAACTCTGGTTGCCCGACACGCTGAGCTTGGCCGACTGGAACTGCAAGCTGTCGGGCAGTCCGCACCTGTGGGATGACTACCAGGCCGGCGAGCGGATTGATCATCTGGACGCCATGACCCTGGAGGAAGCAGAGCACCAGATGGCCACCCGGCTGTATCAAAACACCGCTCGGGTTCACTTCGATCAACTGTCGGCCAACGACAACCGCTTCGGCCGGCGGATCGTCTACGGCGGACACGTCATTTCGCTGGCGCGGGCGCTGTCGTTCAACGGCCTGGGCAACGCGGTCCGGGTCATCGCCATCAACGCCGGACGGCACGTCAACCCGACCTTTGCCGGGCACACGCTGTTCGCCTGGTCCGAGGTGTTGGAAAAGATCGCCTTGCCGGGTCGCTCGGATATGGCGGCGCTGCGGCTGCGAACCCTGGCCACCAAGGATCGGCCCTGCGCCGCCTTTCCCGACCGCGACGATAGCGGCAAGGCGGACCCGGCCGTGGTGTTGGACCTGGACTACACCGTGCTGCTGCCGAGGCGGTGAGTCGGGCGGCCGCGCCGGCCGGTTCGATCAGGCAGCGGCCGAGAGGATCGAACCGGATTGATCAAGCGCCTGGCCAGAAAAGGCAAGCCGCGCCGCTGCGCCTTGCTATAGCTTGGGAACTTCGCCGCGCCGGATCCTTTCCGATGCGGCCTTTCGCGGTGCGGCAACAGGACTGACTTTCAATTTTTGTAGAGGGCGACATGACGGTTCAGCAAAATCAAGTATCCGTTGGCCAGATGCTGCCCAATCTGCTGGCGGACTACGGCATCGAAATGGTCTTCGGGATTCCCGGCGTGCACAATGTGGAGCTCTATCGGGGGCTGCCCGACTCGCCGCTCACCCACGTGCTGCCGCGCCACGAACAGGGCGCCGGTTTCATGGCCGACGGCTATGCCCGCGCCAGCGGCAAGCCGGCCGCCTGCTTCACCATCACCGGTCCGGGCGTGACCAACATCCTGACCCCGATGGGTCAGGCCTATTCTGACTCCATCCCCATGCTGGTCATTGCCAGCTGCCTGGAGCTGCCGGACCAGCAGCAGGATCGGGGCCGGCTTCACCAGATGCGCGACCAGCGCGCGGCGGCGGCCAGCGTAACGGCGTTCGCGGCGCAGGCCACCTCGTCCGAGGGCCTGCTCGACCTGCTGGCCCGCGCCTTCGCGCTCTTCCGGTCCGATCGCCCGCGACCGGCCTACATTGAAATTCCGATTGATGTCTTGGCGCAGCCGGCCAGCGGCGACTGGCGCGCGCGCAATTTGCCCCAGCCGCCGCTGGTGGATCGGCAGGCGCTCGAACTGGCGGCGCACCGCCTGACCCGAGCCCGCCGCCCGCTGCTGTTGCTTGGCGGCGGCGGTCTCGAGGCCGGGGCGACGGCGCAAAGCCTGGCCGAGCTGCTCGGCGCCGCCCTGGTCACCACCATCGCCGCCAAGGGCGCGATTCCCGACGGCCACCCCCTGTCCCTAGGGACCCATCTGGCCCAGCCCGCCGTTGCCGACTATCTGAGCAAATGCGACGCCGTGCTGGCGGTGGGAACGGAACTTTCCGAAACCGATCTGTGGCGTGACAAGCTGGCCGACCTGCCTGCCGGGGCGTTGATCCGGATCGATCTGGACGCCAACAAGCTGGTGGATCGTCACGGCGCCAGCCTGCCGCTGCTCGGCGACGCCAAGGAAACCCTTTCGGCGCTGCTTGCGGCGCTGCGGTCGCGGAACCTCCAGCCGCGCGCCGACACCCCCGGCGAGGTCGCCCGCCTCCGCCAGCGGATCGCGGCAAGCCATCCGCCGCTGCGCCACCTCCACAAGCGGGTGCTCGACATTCTTCGCAGCGCGCTGCCCGAGGCAACGGTGATCGCCAGCGACATGACCCAGTTGGCCTATGCCGCCAATGAAAGCCTGCCGCTGTCCCATCCGCGCTGTTGGCTGCACCCGGTGGGCTTCGGCACCCTGGGCTACGCCCTGCCGGCGGCCATCGGCGCGGCCCTGGCCAAGCCGGGTCAGCCGGTGGTGGCCCTGGCCGGAGACTATGGCTTTCAGTACAGCCTGAATGAATTGGGCGTGGCCGCCGAGTTGAACCTGCCGGTCATTGTTCTGCTGTGGAACAACAACGCCTTGGGAGAGATCCGCGACGACATGGTGTCCAAGCAAATCAGTCCAAACGCCGTGACGCAGAAGAACCCGGACTTTACCGGCCTGGCGCGAGCCTATGGCTTTTCCACCTTCCGCCCGCATTCAAGCGAGGCCCTGGCGCTGGAAATCGCCGCGGCGCTGGCCAGCGGCGGGCCCTGCCTGATTGAAATCAACCAGTCGCTGTTCGACGACGCCTGAACGGCGTTAGGGCGGCGCGACCGCGCTTGTCACGCCCTGGTGAGCGCGGGCGGCGGGGATGGTCGCCGGTGGTATAGGGGGCATTTGGAGGGGGCATTGCAAGGCGCAACGCCGCGCGGCGGGAGCCCCCCGGCCTCCCGCCGTCGCGTTAGCTTGCTCTTCGGTCCCCGCGTCTCCAAGGTCGGAGAAAGCCCCCCGCCCTGGGATCGCAGGCACCCGATCACCGAGCCCCCGATCACCGAACCATTGCGTGACAAAAATCGAGTGGGGCCGAGGCGACGTGATTGCGTGAGCTGATTTTCCCGTTCCTTACCCAGAGCCTTTTCCCGGCAACAACGCTGGGAAGCGATCTCGAAAGAGGTCCGCGGAACGATCTTCTCGCAAGCCCGTCACCCCGCCTGCCTGTTTTCTTGCCCGGGAAAACCCCACATTCTTCGACCCCTATCCGCAGCGGACCCCTCTTATCAGAGGATCTTGTCGTGCGGCGGGAACCGGGGGGTTTTCCTGTTGGGCCACCGATGACTTCGCAGTGACCTGACGGTGACTTGACGATGATCTGGCAGCGGTCTGGCCCATCCATCCAGGCTCGTCCATTCCAGGCCATCCGAAATCACCACAAAGCGCGGAGGCGTCGGGCGCAAGTCCCGCCGGCGGGTCGGTCCAAGGACCAGCAAGGCAAAGCATCGGGTGGAAAAGCCGCTTGACGATTTTTCTGTCCGACACCCCGTCTCCGCCGCAAAGAGCCGAGACGCTCGAACCTTGCTGGTCGGCGGTCGAGCGATCCGCTTGACCGGACAGCCCGTGGCGAACAGCGAAAGTTCTTCACCTTGGCGGCCCTGAGTTGGGCCGTCGCCGACGCGGGAACTTGCCATGCGCTTTGGGGAAGCGCACCCGACGTCTCTTGGATCACAGCGGATCCGCGCATCCAAGAACCGACTTAAGCCGGCAAACCGTCACCGGTCCTCAAACCGGCGCGCAAGGGCGCGGACCCAGAGTCCGCATCGGGTTAGGGTGCCTGGCGAACACGCCCAAGACCCCCTTGCGCCTCCTGGCCTTTTTCAAGGCGCAGGTCCCAGTTTGCGGCGGCAAGCCACCGAAGGGTGCTTGCCGAATGCGGGTTCCGGCGAAAGCGGCGGTGGCAGGGAAAACAAATCCGGCTCCGCCTGACGGCGGACGTTTTGCCTTCCGACCTCGGCTGCTGGCTGCATCACACCGCCGCCGGCAAAGCCACAGGCGGATGTAAAGAACCAGAAAGCCGCACCTCGCTTCCCCGGCGTTCCGATCTTTCGGCGCCATTCTCGCGGCGGCCGTCCTGCGATCCCAGTCCCGCGACGCCTCGGAAGGAATCGAAGGAAAGCAACCGGAGCACGGGAGCAACGAGAAGGAACCGGGTGACCCCAACCGCAAGCGGTGACAGGCCAGATCTTCGCCCCGCATCCCGAACAACGTTCGCGACCAAAGTGGGGTCCGGTCCAGGGCTTGCGCCCGAAACAGCACCCCTACCGAAGTTTCTCTCGCGTCCCCCTCGACCCCGGCCCCGGATCCGGTCCCGGGCGAGTCCTGAGGCCCGCCGAAACCGGAAGAAAGCAAGAGTTTCAAGGTATTAAAAGCAACTTCGAGCGTTCTTGTGTGCCCTAGGATGATCGCTGAAATTTTCCGTAATACCAAGCAAGATAAGTCGGCATAACTTTCTTTCCTGTTGATAACTCCAAGAGAAATCAACAAAGCACACACAGCTTGCGCACAAAGTTATTCACAGGCCCGGACCGGCCGACCCGCGGTGGCGGCCGGGGCTCCAAGCGCCAGATTGCTTGACGTTGCGGCAAATTTTCCGCGCCTGGCCGTGGCGAAAGGTCGCAGCCCAAAAGGCCGCGCTCTGCCGTGCTTGCTGACCTGCTGACGCCGAAATCAACAGGCAATATGTGTATTTTTTCTGCGCCCGGCCAACAGATTCCCTTGCCAAAAGGCGCTCCGTTGACTTGAATGTCGCAGCGCACTAAACCAGGGTCGCGGTACAGATATCATTCTGCGCCAGGCTTTCAGCGGCGCGCTAAAAATCAGCCGCGGCCCAGCGCGCCGCAGCGCACAAAAATAAAACACAGTAGGGGGATGGCATTGATGTCCACCCAGAATCGGCCACTTTCGCCGCACTTACAGATTTATAAACCGCAGATCACCTCGGTTTTGTCCATTCTACACCGGATCACCGGCGTGGCGCTGGCCTTCGGCGCCTTGCTGTTGGTTTACTGGTTGGTCGCCGCCGCCAGCGGTCCGGAAGCCTTCGCCACCGCGCAGGCCTTTTTCGGCGGGCCGCTTGGTCTGCTGTTGCTGTTCGGTTGGTCGGTGGCGCTGTTCTATCATCTCTGCAACGGTATCCGGCACCTCTTTTGGGACGCGGGTCTGGGGTTTGAGTTGCCGACGGTCTATCGCAGCGGCTACCTAGTCGTCGCCAGCACCGCGATCTTGACCCTGCTGGCGTGGATCATTGGCTTTAGCATGATGGGAGGGAACGGATGAGCTTGCGATCTTCGCTCGCCCAGGTTCGCCACTTGGGCTCGGCAAAAGACGGCACCGCCCAATGGTGGGCCCTGCGCATGACCTCCTTGGCGCTGGTGCCGCTGGTGCTTTGGTTTGTGATTTCCGTGCTGTCCCTAGTGGGCGCCGATCACGCAACCTTCGTGGCCTGGGCCAGTCAACCGGTCACCGCCGGATTGCTGATCCTGCTGATCTTCGCGACCTTCCATCACGCGGCGGCCGGTCTCAAGGAAGTCATTGAAGACTATGTGCACAGCCACGCGCCCAAGATCGCCCTGATCCTGCTGGCGCAGGGAGCAAGCATTGTTCTGGGTCTGGCTGGCATTCTGTCGGTTCTCTCCCTCCTTTTCTAACAGCCCTAACTTGATCCAACGCCGCCCTTGGCCGCCCGCCGGGGACCTGTCGGATCTTATAAGTCAAACGCGAGAGGCCCCAAGCGATGCCCGCGAACTATGAAATTGTCGACCACAGTTACGATGTGATCGTTGTCGGAGCCGGTGGCGCCGGTCTCCGCGCCACCTTGGAGCTGGCCCAGTCCGGCCTGAAGACCGCTTGCATCTCCAAAGTGTTCCCGACCCGCAGCCACACCGTCGCGGCGCAGGGCGGCGTGTCCGCCTCGCTGGGCAACATGAGTGAGGATGACTGGCGCTGGCACATGTACGACACCATCAAGGGGTCGGACTGGCTGGGCGACCAGGACGCCATCGAATACATGGTCAAGGAAGCCATTCCCGCGATCGTCGAGTTGGAGCACTACGGCATGCCCTTCTCACGCACGCCGGAGGGGAAAATCTACCAGCGCCCCTTTGGCGGCATGACCACCAATTTCGGCGAAGGCACCGCCCAGCGCACCTGCGCCGCCGCCGACCGCACCGGCCATGCCATGCTGCACACGCTTTACCAGCAGTCTCTGCGCAACAACGCCGAGTTCTTCATCGAATATTTCGCCGTTGATCTGATCATGGAAGATGGCGCGTGCCGCGGCGTGATGGCCTGGGACCTGGACAGCGGCAAAATTCACCGCTTCCGCGGCCAACGCACCATTCTGGCCACCGGCGGCTATGGCCGCGCTTACTTCTCCGCCACCTCGGCCCATACCTGTACCGGTGACGGCGGCGGCATGGTTCTACGCGCCGGCCTGCCGTTGCAGGATGCCGAGTTTGTGCAGTTCCATCCCACCGGCATTTACGGCTCCGGCTGCCTGATCACCGAGGGGTCGCGCGGCGAGGGCGGCTACCTGACCAATTCGGAAGGCGAGCGCTTTATGGAGCGCTATGCCCCCTCGGCCAAGGACCTGGCCAGCCGCGACGTCGTCTCGCGCTCCATGACCATGGAGATCAACGAAGGCCGCGGCGTGGGCGGCCAGAACGACCACATTCACCTGCACCTGGAGCATCTGGACCCCGCGTTGTTGCACGAACGGCTGCCCGGCATTTCGGAAACCGCGAAGATTTTCGCCGGCGTCGACGTCACCAAGGAGCCGATCCCGGTGATCCCAACCTGCCACTACAACATGGGCGGTATCCCCACCAATTATCATGGCGAAGTGGTGATGCCGAAAGACGGCGACCCCGATCGGGTGGTTCCCGGCCTGATGGCCATCGGCGAGGCGGCCTGCGTCTCGGTTCACGGCGCCAACCGGCTGGGCTCCAACTCACTGCTCGATCTGGTGGTCTTTGGCCGCTCGGCCGGCAAGCGTTGCGCCGAGGTGTTGAAAGCCGGCGCCACGCAAAAACCGCTGAAGGCCGACGCCGGCGACTTCGCCTTGGCCCGGCTGGACAAGGCCCGTCACGCCAAGGGCGAAATCAAGACCGCGACCCAGCGGCTGGACATGCAGAAAATCATGCAAAACCATGCCGCGGTGTTCCGCACCGGCGACTTGCTGCAGCAGGGCTTCGACAAGCTGCGGGAGCTTTGGACCCGCCACGACAATCTTTCGGTCAGCGACCGCTCGATGATCTGGAACTCCGACCTGGTGGAGACCCTGGAGTACGACAACCTGATACATCAGGCGGTCGCCACCATAGGGTCCGCCCTCAACCGCCCGGAAAGTCGCGGCGCCCATGCCCGCGAAGACTTTCCCGATCGCGATGATGAAAACTGGATGAAACACTCGATCGTTTTTGTCGAGGAAAACGGCAAGGTCACCCATGGCGACCGTCCGGTGCACCTCTACACCATGACCGATGAATGTGAAGTCGTCCCGCCGAAAGCGCGCGTCTACTAAGGCCGGGATCGGAATTCAAAGGACGACAAGGAGAGATCAAGAATCATGGTTGAATTTGCCCTCCCAGCCAACTCGAAGATTAGCAAAGGCAAGACTTGGCCGGCCACCGGCGGCGGCGAAAACGTGCGGTCCTTCCGGGTCTACCGCTGGTCCGCCGAAGACGACCAGAACCCCAGGGTTGATACCTTTGAACTTGATCTGGACGACTGTGGGCCGATGGTCCTCGACGCCCTGATCAAGATCAAGAACGAACTGGACCCCAGCGTCACCTTCCGCCGCTCCTGCCGCGAAGGCGTCTGCGGTTCCTGCGCCATGAACATCAACGGCCGCAACACCCTGGCCTGCACCTGTTCAATCGACGAGGTGGCGGGGGACGTGGCGATCTATCCGCTGCCCCACATGCCGGTGGTCAAGGATCTGGTGCCCGACCTGAACCAGGCCTACGCCCAGCTGGCCACCATCGAGCCCTGGCTGAAGACCACCACCCCGGCGCCGGAGCGCGAACGGCTGCAAAGCCCGGAAGACCGGGCGAAGCTGGACGGTCTGTGGGAGTGCATCCTGTGCTTTTCCTGCACCACCGCCTGCCCAAGCTATTGGTGGAACGGTGACCGCTACCTGGGCCCGGCGGTCCTGCTGCAGGCCTATCGCTGGATCGCCGACAGCCGCGACGAACAGACCGGCGAGCGCCTGGATGACCTGGAAGATCCCTTCCGGCTCTACCGCTGCCACACCATTATGAACTGCACCAAGACCTGTCCGAAAGGCTTGAACCCGGCCAAGGCGATCGGTGAGATCAAGAAGCTGATGGTGGCGCGCAAAGGTTAAGCCCGCTGGGCCGGACGCGCCTCAGCCCGTGGCTTGGCGCACCGCCGCCACGGCGGCCGCGTCCGGTGACGCCAGGCTCACCCATAGGGTCAATTCCGCACTGGTGGCGCCGTCCGCGGCGACGGTCTGAACCGGCAGGCTGGTGACCGCGGTGAGATCCTCGGCCGCCAGGGCCAGCGTCAAATGCCGGTCGTCAACGAAGGTCGCCTGGCGCGCGCTGCCGCCGACCCGCACGACGGTGCGATCGGTGAAGTTGCTGCCGCGCAAGGTAATCACGGTCGCCCGGCCGGCTGGCACGCGGGAGGGCTCCAGGGCCTCCAGCAGCGGGCCGCCGCCCTGGTGCGACAGCTGGTCGCCCAGCCGCTCCGGCTGGTTTGTCGTCAACAGCACCTGCATCACGTCCTTCAGCTTGTTGATCGCCTGCTCGCTAAACAACCCGATCAGGGCGGCCAAGCCGCTGATCGCCGGAACCGCCACCGACAGATCTCCGCCGGCGTTGGGATCGGGCAGGAAGCCCCCGGAAATCAGCAGATAGAACAGCAACGCCAGGATGGCGGCGGAAAAGGGGCGCGCCACATACCAAAAGGTCCAGGAGGTCACCAAACGGCGCTGCCCGGCAAAGGCGGAAAGCGATCGAAAGGCGTGAATCAGCCCACCGAGCGCGCCGGAAATCAGCACCAAGGTCATCAAGCGCGCCTGCTCGGACAGCGCGATCTCGATCAGGCCGAAAAAGAAGCGCTCTGGCGCGGCCGCCGCACCGCTGGGCGCGCCCTGCGGCCAAAAGACCAGCAGCAGATAAAGCAACAGCAACGTCAAGATCAGCAGATAGGCCTGCATCACCAGCGACATCGGCCGGCTGGCGCGGGTTTTCCCCGGATCCGCCGGCCCGACCCCGCCTGACGGCGCCGCGCCCGACAGGGGCCCACTTGACGGCGCCGCTTCCGCGCCGGTTTTGTTCGTCTCAGGCGCTTCCAAGCTCTGTACCATCGCAGCATCTCCCCTTGCCGCCCAGCCGTTGCTCTGTGCGGCTTCTGGCCATCAGGACGGCCGGGCCCGCGTTTCGGTGAAATCAGTCCGGGCCAGATCGGCCGACGATCGACGAAGAAAGCGCCGCTTGGCGCTTGAACTCCGTCATCAAACCGCCTCTAGTAGGGTGATGAGGGTTTGAGCCGATACAGCTTGAGGATAGACCATCGATGAGCCATTCTGGCCGCCACGCATCACGCCCCCCCGGTGACCAGACGCGCAGCCCCAGCGAACGGGCGCGGGCGCTCCGGGCCAGCCGTCGGATTTCGCCGCGCACGCGCCTCGTGCTGACCGGTCTGCTGCTGGCGGGGCTGGCGGCGCTGCTGCTGACCACGGTCAGACCGCCAGCCGACGGCACGGGCGGCTTGACCGCGATCGCCGAAACGACCACCGGGACGACGACCGGGACTGCAACCGGGCGGGCCGGCTTTGACCTGCAGGGCCATCGCGGCGCGCGCGGTCTGGAGCCGGAAAACACCCTGCCGGCCTTCGCGACGGCGCTGGCGCTCGGCGTTACCACGCTGGAGCTTGACGTGGGCTTGACCCTGGACGGCCAGGTGGTGGTCAGCCACGACCCCAGCCTCGCCGCCGACCTGACCCGCGACGCCGCGGGAAAGTGGCTGGTCGAGCCAACGCCGCCGATCCGCGAGCTGACCCTGGCGGAGCTGAAAAGCTACGACCTGGGGCGGGTCAGACCCGACAGTCGCGCGGCGCGGCGCTTTCCCCGGCAACAGCCCCGCGACGGTGCGCGCTTCCCCACCCTGGCGGAGCTGTTCGCGCTGGCCGAAGCCCGCAGCCGGGGAACAATTCGTTACAACATCGAAACGAAAATTACCCCCAATTCCCCGGCCTCCCCCGACCCCGAAAGCCTGGTCACCGCCCTACTCAAGGTCATTGACCGGGCCGGCGTCGCCGCGCGGGTCACCATTCAGTCCTTCGACTGGCGGTCGCTGCAACAGGTTCAAAGCCGCGCCCCGGGCATTCCGACCGTCTATCTGACCGTGGCGCAAAGCTGGATGAACAACCTGGAGGGCGGCCAGGCCGGGGCCTCGGCCTGGCTGGCCGGGTTCGACCGCGACGCGCAAGCCTCCGTGCCCGCCTTGGTCAAGGCCGCCGGGGGGCAAATCTGGTCTCCCTACTGGAAGGAGCTTTCGTCCGATGAGCTCAAGCAAGCCCAGGCGCTGGGACTGAAGGTGGTGGTGTGGACGGTGAACGCGCCCGACGCCATGGCCCGGCTGATCGACCTGGGCGTCGACGGCATCATCACCGACTATCCCGATCGCCTGCGGGCGGTGATGGCCGAAAAGGCGCTGCCGCTGCCGACCGCCTTTCCCGGGCCCTGACAGGCGCGCGGGCGGCGCGGGCGACCGGCGCAACCCGGCGCAACCCGGCGGCACGCAGACGCTGGACCTGATCGGCGGGCCGCCCTATAACCCCAGACATGAGCAGATTTCCCTTTCGCAAAATGCACGGCCTGGGCAACGACTTTGTCATCGTCGACGCCCGTCAGCGCCCCTTTCCCCTCACCGCCCGCCAGGCGGCCGCCATTGCCGACCGGCATCAAGGGGTCGGCTGCGACCAGGTTATCGTGATGGAAGCGCTTGACCCCGATCGGTCCCGGGCCGGCGATCAGGACGCCGATCTTTTCATGCGGATTTACAACAGCGACGGCAGCGAAGCCGGGGCCTGTGGCAACGCCACCCGTTGCGTGGCTTGGCTGCTGTTTGCCGAGAGCGGCAAGCGCCAGGCGGTTATTCGCACCCTGAACGGCAATCTTGCCTGCCGGGCCGCCGAGAACGGCCTGATTACCGTCGACATGGGACCGGCCTATCTGGCCTGGGATGAGGTTCCGCTGGCCTATGAAATGAACACCTTAAAGCTGGACCTGTCGGTCGGTCCGCTACGCGATCCCACGGCCCTGTCGGTCGGCAACCCGCACGCGGTGTTCATTATCGAGGATCCGGCGGCCGATCTCTTCGACCTTCCGCTGGAACAGCTGGGGCCGCTGATCGAGCATGACAAACTCTATCCCGAGCGCACCAACGTTCAACTGGTCCAGCCGCTGTCGCGCGACCACCTCAAGCAGCGCATCTGGGAGCGTGGCGCGGGCCTGACCCTGGCCAGCGGCAGCGGCGCCTGTGCGGCGATCGTCGCGGCGGTGCGGCGCGGGGTGGCCAACCGCAAGGCGCGCGTCGATCAGCCCGGCGGCAGCCTTTGGATGGAGTGGCGCGAACAGGACGGCCATGTGCTGATGACCGGGCCTGTCGCCACCGCCTTCGTCGGCGACCTGGACCCCAGCCTGCTGGCCTGACGTGGCGACGCCGGTCGGCGCGGCCGCGACAGCCCTCCGATCAAAGCAGGCCTGCCATCGTGAGCTTGTGGTGGACAGTTGCGGTCCACTGGACCTATAACCCGGGCCATGTCCAGCAAGACCCAGGATCAACAGCCGGCGTTGGCGGCGGCCAAGCTTGTCACCTTCGGGTGTCGGCTCAATGCCTTCGAGTCCGAGGTGATGCGCCAGAATGCCCGCGAAGCCGGGCTGGAAAACGCGGTCATCTTGAACTCCTGCGCGGTGACGGCGGAAGCGGAGCGGCAGTTCCGCCAGGCCGTGCGCAAGGCCCGCCGCGACCACCCCGACGCCCAGGTCATTGTCACCGGCTGCGCGGTGCAGATCGACCCCGACCGCTACGCCGCCATGCCCGAGGTGGATCGGGTGTTGGGCAATTTGGACAAGATGGACAAGGCCAGCTTCGCCCCCCAGGGCGTGCCCCGCGTCGTGGTCAACGACATCATGTCGGCGCGGGAAACCGCCGGCCATCTAATTGAGGGCTTTCAGGAAAAAACCCGCGCCTTTATCGAGGTGCAGCAGGGCTGCGACCACCGCTGCACTTTCTGCATCATTCCCTTTGGCCGGGGACCGAGCCGCTCCGTGCCGATGGGCGAGATCGTCACCCAGGTTCGCACCCTGGTGGCCGGCGGCGTGCAAGAGGTCGTGCTCAGCGGGGTGGACATCACCTCCTATGGCCCAGATCTGCCGGGGCAGCCCAGCCTGGGCCAAATGATCCGTCGCCTGCTGGCTTTGGTGCCGGAGTTGCCGCGCTTGCGGCTGTCTTCCGTCGACCCGGTCGAACTGGACGAGGACTTCTTCCGGCTGCTGGCGGAGGAACCGCGCGTGATGCCGCACCTGCACCTGTCGGTGCAGGCCGGCGACGATATGATCCTTAAGCGCATGAAGCGCCGCCATCTGCGCGATGACGTGCTCAAGCTGTGCCGGAAAGCCCGGCGGTTGCGGCCCGATGTGGTGTTCGGCGCCGACATCATCGCCGGCTTCCCGACGGAAACCGAGGAAATGTTTCTCAATACGCTCCATCTGGTGGCGGAAGCCGACCTCACCTGGCTGCATGTCTTTCCCTACTCCGAACGCCAGGGCACGCCGGCGGCGCGCATGCCCGCCATCGCCAAGCCGACGCGCAAGGAACGCGCGGCGCGGCTGCGGATCGAGGGGGACAGGGCCGCTGACAGGTTCCTGGAAAGCTGTGTCGGCCGTGATCTGGCGGTGTTGGTCGAAGATGCCGGTCTGGGGCGCAGCGCGCACTTCGCGCCGGTGGTGCTGGACGGCCGGATCGGCGAGATCAAGACCACCCGGATTGTGGCCGCGAAGAACGGCAAGCTGTACGGCGCCGGCAGCCAACCATAGCAACCCGTCACCGTTGACAACCGGCGTTGGCGGACGACGCGAACGACTTATATAGATTGACCACCTGCCGCGGCTGAAATCGGTTTTGCGTGCGGCGGCGTGGCCTGGCAAGGACGAGGCAAAACGGGTGAGTGAATCCAAAGTGGGGTGGCTGTCGCGGCTGAAATCGGGCTTGACCCGGTCGTCATCGAAAATCAGCGATGGGATAACGGGGATCTTCACCAAGCGTAAGCTGGATGAACAGGCCCTGGAGGAACTTGAGGAGCTGCTGATCACCGCCGATCTGGGCGTGACGACCGCCGCCAAATTGACTCAAGAACTGGCCCGCACCCGCTTCAACAAGGATGTGGAGCCACTCGAGGTGCGCGAGGCGCTGGCCGCCGATATCGCCAAGATCCTGACGCCGGTGACCCTGCCCTTGAAGATCGAGGCGGCGCGCAAACCCCACGTCGTGCTGATGGTCGGCGTCAATGGCTCGGGCAAGACCACCACCATCGGCAAGCTGGCGAAACACCATTCCGATGCCGGACTTAAGGTGATGCTGGCGGCCGGCGATACCTTCCGCGCGGCCGCCATTGAGCAACTGCAACTCTGGGGCGAGCGCACCGGCTGCCAGGTGGTCAGCGGGAAGCAGGGCGGCGATGCGGCCGGCTTGGCCTACGACGCTTTCGAAAAGGCGCGCGCCAACCAGACCGATCTCTTGCTGATCGACACCGCCGGGCGACTGCACAACAAATCCAACCTGATGGCCGAACTGGCCAAGATCATTCGGGTGATCAAAAAGCTGGATCCCCAGGCCCCCCACGACGTGGTGCTGGTGTTGGATGCCACCACCGGTCAAAACGCCTTGCAGCAGGTGGCGACATTCCGGGATTTGGTCTCGATCTCCGGCCTGGTGCTGACCAAGCTGGACGGTTCGGCGCGCGGCGGCGTGCTGGTTGCGCTGGCCGAGGCGCAGGGGTTGCCGGTGCATGCCATCGGCGTTGGTGAAGGCTCCGAGGATCTGCGGCCCTTCGAGGCCACCGCCTTCGCCCGCAGTCTGATGGGGCTGTCCTGAACCCGGCGTGACCCCTGTTGTGCCCGACCCCCTGTGCCCGCACCCTGCCTAAGCCTTGTGAGGCTGGCGGTTTGACCGTTCCCGCTGATCGACGCTTCTGTTCCGCTCGCCCGGCGCGCGGCGGCCCGCCCTGCGACCACAAGCGGCGTTGATCTCAGGCTGGCTTTGGGCCAACAGCTTTGCAGTCTCGCCGCAATAGCCCTCGCGAATTTCACTCTGGTGCGCCCCATGACGTCATTTCCCGCCAACAGCGACCATCACCACGACAGCATCCTGGCGCAACTGCGTCAGGAATTCGTTGATGACGCCTTGGAGCGCCTGCTGACAATTCAAAGCGTGCTGGCCGGGCCGCTGCCGATCCGGGGCGACGCGCTGATTTCACTGCACCGCGAGTTGCACAATCTCAAGGGCATGGGCGCGGCCTTCGGGTTTCCGACCATCACACTCCTGTCGCACCGCATGGAGGATTACCTCACCGGGCGGATCGAGATCGGCCAACCGCAGATTAACGACCTGCTGGTGTTCAGCGATTTCATGGCCGATCTGATGGCCGCGGGCGAAGAGTTGAGCGAGGAAAGCACCGCCAATCTGGTCCGGCAGCTGCCCCGCGCGAAAAGTGGCGTCGCCTTCGCCAGCGGTCCGGAAAAGTCCGTCGAAATCCTGTTGGCCATTCCGGCCAAGTCGATCGGCCTGTTTCTCTCTCGCGAACTTGGCGCCCTGGGATACCGGGTCACCCAGGTTTCCACCCCCTGGGACGCGTTTGAAATCGCCATTCGCGCCCGACCCGACCTGATCATCACGCCGGTGGAGATGCACCCGCTTGGCGGTATCGATTTCGTGCGCGCGCTGCGGGCCATGGACAGCACCAAGAAACTCAATGTCGCGGTGCTCACCTCCTACGCGCGGGCCCATCCCAGCCTGCGAACTCTGCCGCCGGACGTGCCGATCCTTCGGCTGGGAAAAACCCTGGACGACGAGCTGGCGACCCTGCTGCATGACTGCGGCATTATCTAGCGCCGGATCGGTTTACCGGACATCATCGCAAGATCCGGTTTAAACCGCCACGCCGGCGGCGATCGGTCGATCATGCGTTAACCGGATTTGAACGGCCGGCGGCGGCCGGCGGTGGGGCTGGTTTCGACAGTTTGGGTTATAGGGATATAAAGTTATTTAACTTCAATAAGTTATCTTGATTTCTGAGCGCCGACGTGCCAGGTTAACCGCTGCCTGATCCAGCCTGTTTCTCTCGTCCCGCCAAGCAGCGCGACCGCGTCACCCGATCTTCACCGTCGAATGAAGCGAAGACCCCTGTCCCATCCGGCCCGGCTTGCCCGGCAAGGTCGGCGACAGTCGTCGCGAAAGAAAGGCCCGGTCAACCCGCCCGAGCACCGCTTGCGCTTTCGGCAAGACCTTGATTTTTCTGCAACAGACCCTTTCGCCGGAACATGCCATGGATCCATTTATCTTTACGCTGGTGCTGTTGGCTGCGGTCTTCCACGCTAGTTGGAACGCCCTGATGAAATCCGGCGGCGACAAGTTGGTCATGCAGACCTTGATCATCCTGGCGCCGTCCCTGATCGGGTTGCCGGCCCTGCTGTTCTTGCCGGCGCTGGCCTGGGAAGCCGTGCCTTGGCTGATGTTGTCGACCCTGTTGCACTTCACCTACTACGGCCTGTTGGTCTCGGCCTACAAGCACGGCGATCTGTCCCTGGTCTATCCCATCGCCCGCGGTTCGGCGCCCTTGCTGGTCGCGGTGGGCGCGTGGTTCTTGGCCGGGGAAAACAAAACCGCCGGCGAACTTCTGGGCGTGGCCATTGTCAGCCTGGGAATTTTCAGTCTGGCCTGGCGGAAAAAGGGAACCCCGCTCAGAGAAGGCGACAGCAAGTTGGCGGTGCCCCTGGCGCTGTTGACCGGCCTTTCCATCGCCTCCTACACGCTCACCGACGGCCTGGGGGTGCGGGTCTCGGGCGACGCCTACACCTATATCGCCTGGCTGTTCGCGCTGGAGGGCCTGCCGCTGCTGGCCTTTACCTGCTGGCGGCGGCGCGGCAGAATCCGGCAGTCTTTCCAGCCCTATCTGGCCAAGGGTCTGTCCGGCGGTCTGGTGGCCGGGTCGGCTTACGGCATCGTAATTTGGGCGCTTTCCATCGCCCCCATGGCGCAGGTCGTGGCGCTGCGGGAAACCTCGGTGTTGTTTGCCGCCGCCATGGGCTGCTTCCTGCTGCGCGAGCCCTTCGGCCACAAGCGCATCGCCGCCGCCGGGCTTGTCGCCGGCGGGGCGGTGCTGCTGCAATTCAACGGCTAGCGCTGTGATGTAAGGCGGCGGCGCGGGTCAGGGCAGTTCCGCCATGTCGCCGACCCGCGACGCCGGATTGCGAAAGGGCGCGAAGGCGGCCAACGACAGGCTGTCGCGGTGGTGACCCAGCGCCCAGTGAACGGAAGGAAAGGCAAGGTCGGGCCAGGGAATGTCCGCCCAGTCGAACAGCGCCACCTCCAGGCTTTCTTCGCCGACGCCATAGCTTTCCTCCGCCAGTCTGGCGCGATAGATCAATTGGACCTGGGATAGGCGCTCGATGCTGTAGACCGCCAACAGTTGGTCGATCAGCAGCTCGGTGCAAGCTTCCTCGCGCGCCTCGCGCCGGGCCCCGCTTTCCGGACTTTCCCCCAGCTCCAGATAACCGGCGGGCAAGGTCCAATAGCCCCGGCGCGGTTCGATGGCGCGGCGGCAGAGCAGAATCTTTGCCTGCCAGGTGGCCACCGACCCGACCACCACCCTGGGGTTTTGGTAGTGAATGAAGCCGCAATCGGCGCAGACCGCGCGGGCAACGGTGTCGCCCGGCGGGACAATCTGTTGAAAAGATGGACTCTTGCCTGATTTTTCCGACATCGCAGCTATCCTCTTTCGCCCTTTTTCCAGCCAAGGGTCCACTATTTTGACCCAACAAGCAAAAGGCGGAGGGGGTTTCCGCACCGCTTCTTGCTTGGTTCCGCCGCGACGGGGCTGGTAAAGATAAAGGCAGGAAACGACCCAACGGTCGACAACAGGGCGGCGCGGATGCCGATCCTTGCCAAGCCCCGACCGCCGGTCGATCACGCGCCAGAACTTCGGGAGGTGTCTCTTACAATGAGCCGTTGGATCAGCCGCGCCCCCACGCCGCCCGGCGCGCGCAGCCCGCGCCCCCGCCCGCCGTCGCGGTTTTGTGAAATTGGCTGGCTTGTGGATGACAGCAAGGCGGGTTTCATCTACGGCGCCCCCAGGGCGCTGAGCAAACGGCCCGACGCCTCGTCGCGCGTGCCCGACCCGAGCCCCAAGGGCGTCAACGTCTGCCCGGCGGTGCTGGAGATCGAGGCGAAGACCTTTGAAATTCCCTGTCCCTTCAATTTGAACCTCAAGCTGGGTCAGAACAAGCAGGGAAACCTGGCCATCGCCGCGTCGGGGCAAGCCCGCGACGGCGGCATCAGCAAAAAGCGCCTCGGCCAGTTGGTGGTGTTGCTCGACAAGCAGCGCTGGCGCCACCCGCAACGTCCGGTCGTGCAGATCGTCACCCCGTACCGCTTCGTCACCGACGACCCGGTCTGGATCAACCAGATGCCGCCCTATGACCATTTCTTTCAGCCGGCCTGGCCGGGCCTGTTGCTGGGCGGACGCTATCCCGCCGACGTCTGGCCCCGGCGGTTGATGTTCGCCTTCGAATGGCACGACCTGACGGCAGCGCTGGTCATCCGGCGGGGCGATCCTTGGTTCTACCTTCGCTTCGACACGCCGGATCCGCTGCAGCCGATCCAGGTCGTGGCGGCGGAGATGACCCCCGATCTGCGGCAATACTGCGCCGGTCTGGACGGCGTCACCAACTATGTCAACCAGACCTGGAGGCTCTTCGCCGAGGCGCGGGCGCGCCGCCCCGCCAAATTGCTGCAACGGGCGCCGCGCAGCTAAAATCGGAGCGCCAAGCGCTGCTTTCGCCCTCGATCACCCACAAAAAACCGCGCCTCGAATTCCTTTTTTGTTAACCTCCCGCAGCTTTCTTTCTATGCTTTTCACGGCGGGGACGGACCAACGAGACGGCGACAGCCTGGGATTGCGCTGGGCCGCGCCGTTCACCGTCACCGCCCCGGTCAACCGGCTGTTGCGCGGCAGCGCGCGACGCCCGCTTCCACGCTCGGCCAGGGATCGGAAAAACAAAAACGGACCGCCTGGGAAAACCGCCGGTTTTTCCCACGAAAGGCGCCAAGGGAGGACTGTAATGCGCGGCTTGATGATGGACCGACCCCTGTTGATTTCCAGCATTATCGACTATGCGGCCGAGAGCTATCCGCATCGGGAAGTGGTTTCCAAACGGGTGGAGGGCGATCTTCATCGCTACAGCTATCCACAGATGCGCGCGCGAATTGTCCAACTGGCCCATGGGCTGGAAAAAAAGCTCGGCGTCCGGCTTGATGATCGGATCGGCACGATTGCCTGGAACGGCTATCGCCACATGGAGCTGTACTACGCCATCTCCGGCATCGGCGCGATTTGCCACACCATGAACCCCCGGCTCCATCGCGAGCAGGTGACCTACATCGTCAATCACGCCGCCGACCGCTTTCTGTTCATCGACTTAACCTTCCTGCCGCTGGTGGAGGCGCTGATTGAGCAGTTTCCCAAGCTGGAAGGCGTGGTGGTAATGACCAACCGCGCGCACATGCCGGCAGAAAGCAGAATTCGCGACGGCGCGGGCAAGCAGCTGCTGTGCTATGAGGAAATTCTCGCGGGCGAAGCAACCGACAGGGTCTGGCCGGAGTTCGATGAACGCCAAGCCGCCGGGCTTTGCTATACCTCCGGCACCACCGGCAACCCCAAGGGGGTGCTGTACAGCCATCGCTCCAACCTGCTTCACGCTTTCAGCATCCTGTCGCAAGGCAGCCTGAAGCTTGGCCAAACCAGCCAGGTGCTGCCGGTTGTTCCGCTGTTCCACGTCAATGCCTGGGGGCTGCCCTATACCGGCCCGCTGTCCGGCACCAACATTGTGTTTCCCGGCCCGGCGCTGGACGGCGCCAGCCTGTTCGACCTGATGGTGCAGGAAAAGGTCACCTCGGCTTGGGGCGTGCCGACGGTCTGGTTGGGTCTGCTGGCCGAATTTGACAAGCGCCAGCAAGCCCCCGACTGCCTTCAGGAGGTAATTATCGGCGGCTCGGCCCCGGCGCGCGCCATGGTCGAGGCCTTTGAGCTGACCTGGAAGATCGACGTGACCCACGGATGGGGGATGACCGAGATGAGCCCGGTGGGCACCCTGGGCAACCTGCCGAGCCACTACGCGGGCAAGCCGGTGAACGAGCGCATCGACTACAAAATTCGCCAGGGCCGCCGCATGTTCGGGGTGGAAATGAAGCTGGTGGACGAGACCGGCCAGCGCCAACCCCACGACGGAAAGTCCCAGGGCGAGTTGCTGGTGCGCGGCGCCGCCGTCACCTCTGGCTACTACAACGACCCGGCGGCCAACGCGGTGGCCTTCGACGACGAGGGCTGGTTTCGCACCGGCGACATGGCGACCATCAGCCAGGACGGCTATCTGGACATCGTGGACCGCGCCAAGGATATTATCAAATCCGGCGGCGAATGGATCAGTTCGATCGATCTGGAAAACGCCGCCATGGGCCATCCGGACGTGCAGGAAGCCGCCGTGATCGGCTTGCCCCATCCAAAATGGGACGAACGACCGCTGCTGGTGATCGTCCCGAAGGCCGGGCAGACGCCGGATCCGCAGAGCATCCAAGACTATCTGGCGGCCAAGGTGGCCAAATGGTGGCTTCCCGACGACATCGTCTTTGTCGCGGACATGCCCCACTCCGCCACCGGCAAGCTACAGAAAGTCAAATTGCGTGAGCAGTTTAAGGATCACAGACTGCCGTCCGGCTAACCTAGCGGCCCGGCGGCCCGGCGGCCGTCTTGAAAAATGCCGGGTCGATTTTGGTGGAAAATTTCCAGAGCGTGATCGACGTGCAAGCCAGCGCGCGCCGTTCCATTCAAACCGGTCTGGCCGTGGAGGGCCTAGGAGGGCCGTGTGGGAGGGCGGTTCGACTCAAGGCCGCGCTGGAGCTGAACGCGCGCGCCGGGGAAAAGCGTCAGACCGACATATTGACGAAACGGCCGCGCGGATATTCCCGGCCCGCTTCGCCTTCGCTTTGCGCGACGGCAATCACTTCCGGGCGCGGCAGCTGAACAGAGCGCCCGCTTGACTCCGGTTGACCCAGGCTGGTGGTATCGGCGGAGACGTTCGGGCGGGCAAAGCCGCCCGTACCCTCAAGCAGAGGACCGAGCCCGCCTGTTAGGCCGTTGCCGTTTGAAGATCCAATATCCATGGTCGCCAGTTTAACATCGCAAGCCTTAACAGCGGATAAAGATCTGTGGAAAATTCGCTCCGCGCGCAGCGGCAAAGGGCGCGAACAAAATTCGCCTGCCCGGCGCCGATGGCGGCGAAAAGCCTTAGAGGCGGCGCCGGAGCCATGCTACAGAACCGCCATGGTACAGGATAAATCCCCCTCTCAACGGCGGTCAAATCAAGCGCCGTCAAATCAAGGGCCGGCAAAATCTGGTTCGCCGCGCGCCGACCGATCCACGGCAGGCCGTTCCAAACCGGTCGCCGGCAAGGTCGCGGACAAAAGCGCCGCCAGCCGCGCCGGCAAGCCCGACAAGGATCAGCGGAAACCGCCGGTCGCTCACCAGACCAAGGCCGCGCGGCCCGAGAGGTCGAGCCTAAGCGCCGCCAAGGACGATCCCTTGCTGCAGGCCCGCTTGGCGGCGCTGCAGGTCTTCCAGGCCGTCCTTCACCACCGCCGACCGCTGGATGAAATTCTCAACGAACACCGGGGCTTGGCCGAACTGGCGCCGCGAGACCGGGCCTTTGCCCGCCTGTTGGTCGCCACCCTGTTGCGCCACTTGGGCCAGGTCGACGGGTTGATTGACGCCTGCCTGGATAAACCCCTGCAGCCGCGACTCAAGGAGCTGCGTGACCTGCTGCGTCTCGGCGCGGTCCAGCTGGCCTTTCTGGGAACCCCGCCCCACGCCGCGGTCAGCACCTCGGTAAACCTCTGCGCGCAAAGCCGCCTGGCCGGCTTCAAGAGCCTGGTCAACGCCGTGCTACGCCGAATAGACAAGGAAGGCGCCGACCGGCTTGCCACGCAGGACAGCGCACGGCTGAACACCCCCGGATGGCTGCGCGCAGCCTGGGAAAAGGCCTATGGCGCGGAGGGTTACAAGGCGATCGCCGCCGCGCACCTGGTCGACCCGCCTTTGGATCTCACCGTCAAGCCCGGCGAAGACCTGGCCGCCTGGGCGGCGAAGCTGGGCGGCGAAATCATGGCCAACGGCAGCCTGCGCCTGCCGGCGGGGCAGGGAGAGGTCACCCGCCTGCCTGGCTACCATGACGGCGCCTGGTGGGTACAAGACGCCGCCGCCACCCTGCCGGCCAAACTGCTGGGCGACGTCACCGGCAAGCTGGTCTTCGATCTCTGCGCCGCGCCGGGCGGAAAGACCGCCCAACTGGCCGCCGCCGGGGCCCGGACCATCGCTCTCGACCTGCGCGCCGAACGCCTGACACGCCTACAGGAAAACCTCACCCGGCTGGGACTGGCCGCCGGCACGGTGGCCTGCGACGCCACCGGCTGGCAACCGCCCGAAGCCGCCGACGCGGTGCTGCTGGACGCGCCTTGCAGCTCTACCGGCACACTGCGCCGTCATCCCGATATCGCACACCTCAAGTCCCCCAAGGACATCAAGGGGCTGGTCGAAACTCAGGCCCGTCTGCTGGCGGCGGCGACCCGAATGGTCAAACCCGGCGGCCTGTTGGTCTACGCCACCTGTTCCTTGCAACGCGAGGAAGGCGAAAAGCAGATCGCCGCCTTCCTGGCCTCGGGCGCGCCGTTTAAACGGGTCGCCATTCGGGCGGAGGAAGTCCCGGGCTTGGCCCAGGCCTTGACCAAGAAAGGCGAATTGCGCTGCCTGCCCAGCCACTGGGCCGACAAAGGCGGCCTGGACGGCTTTTTCGTTTCGCGGCTGAAACGAACAGGCAAGAGCTGACCGCCCGATCAGGCGGGTCGACTTTTGATTTTGATCGCCGGTCTATCGCCTTTGACCCTCGCGCGGCTTGCTGTTACCTAGAGTGTGATCGGCGAAGAACAAAGCGCGCCGCGCTTTGACGCTGTCATCTCCCACCCGCAAATAGGGTGATCAGCGGCTCTGGCTTTTTATGGCGCGCGCCGTAAAGTCCCGGTCGGGCGGACTGCGGGCGGACTGGGGACGGGCCACGGCATGACCGTTGCGGTGACAGTTGTGGCGGCGGTTGCGGCGCATCGAAGGCAGGATTGGCAGAAAAGAGCGAGATCATGCAGCAAAAGGTTCGTATTGCCCCGTCCATCCTGGCGTCTGATTTCGCCTGTCTGGGCGCCGAGATCGGGGCGATCTCGCGCGCCGGCGCGGACTACGTCCATGTCGACGTGATGGATGGCCACTTTGTCCCCAACATCACCATCGGGCCCGAGGTGGTCAAGGCGCTGCGCCGCCATTCCGAGCTGCCTTTCGACGTGCACCTGATGATCTCGCCGGTCGATCCCTTTGTCCCCGACTTCGCCAAGGCCGGGGCCGACATCATCACTGTTCACCCGGAGGCGGGCGCGCACCTGCACCGGACCCTTCAGTTGATCAAATCGCTGGATAAGAAGGCCGGCGTGGCTCTCAACCCGGCGACCCCGCTGTCGGTCATCGAGCCGGTGCTCGGCGAGGTCGATCTTGTGCTGATCATGAGCGTCAACCCCGGCTTCGGCGGCCAGAAATTTATCCCGGCCATGGTGGAAAAAATTCGCGCGCTGCGCCAGATGATCGACGCCACGGGCCGAACCGTCGACCTGCAGGTGGACGGCGGCATCAACTTCGAAACCGCCCCGCTGGCGATCGCCGCCGGGGCCGATGTCTTGGTGGCGGGCACCGCAACCTTCACCGGCGGCTCGGCGGTCTACGCCGACAACATCTCGCGATTGCGCGGCGCGGCTTAATGGCCGAGGATCTGGCGGGCCAAGATTCAACGGACAAGGCGGGGACAGCGGTGGAGGCCGACGCGTCACAAACAGACCGACCCACCCCGGCGCTGGACGCCGCGCGGGCGGCAGCGGCGCGCGGCCCGGGTCCTTTGGCGCGCTACCGCGCCCTGCGGCAGCTTCCGCGAAAGCAACTGTTGGGGCGCTGGGGCTACGGCCTGAAAAGCCTGCTGTTCGGTCTGTCGTTTTACAAAAAGACCCTGACCCGGGTTTCCTCGGTGGCCCCGGTCACCACCCCGCCCGATCCCTGGCCGGGAAACGCCGAACGCGGCGCGGCGCTGGCCGCCGGACGCTTTGAGCTGGCGGGCTATGTCATCGACAACCCCGACCCGCTCTGGTCGCCGCCGGGCGCGTCGGCCGCCTGGGTCAACGAACTGCATTCCTTTTCCTGGCTCCGCGATCTGCGGGCCTTTGGCGGCGATACCGCCCGGCGCACGGCGCGCGACCTGGTCGGGAACTGGCTGGACAGACAGAATCGCTGGGATCCGAAGAACTGGTCGATTTCGACGCTGTCGCGCCGCTTGTCCCACTGGCTCGGGCAGTACGATTTCTACGCCGCCAGCGCCGACTACAGCTTTCGCCAGCGTTTGCTGGCCGCCGCCGGTCAACAGGCCGCTCACCTGTCGCGCTGTCTGCCCGGCGGGCTGGCCGGCACCGAGCTGATTTACGCCGCCAAGGGCCTGATTATCGCCGGCGCCTGCCTACCGGGCGGGGAAAGCTGGCTCAAGCAGGGCCTGGAAATCATCCGCCGGGAGTTGCCCCGACAGATCCTGCCCGATGGCGGCCATGTGGAGCGCAGTCCGGCGCGCCACCTGGCTGTGCTGCGCGACCTGATCGACATCAAATCGATCCTCCATGCGGCGGAAATTGCGCTGCCCGGCGAAATCCAAACCGCCATTGAGTCCATGGCCCCGATGTTGCGGCTGTTTCAGCACGCCGACGGCGGGTTGGCGCTGTTCAACGGCTCTTCGGCGGAAATCGGATTCAAGGTCGATATGGTGCTGCAGCGCGCCGACGGCCGCGGACGCCCCCGTCTGGCCGCCCCCCAAACCGGTTTTCAACGGCTGCAGGCGGGCCGCACGCTGATCATTTGCGACAGCGGACGGCCGCCGGCGCCCGGCTTTGACAGCCGCGCCCACGCCGGCACGCTGTCCTTCGAGATGTCGATCGGACGCGAGCGGCTGATCGTCAATTGCGGCGCCCCCGGCCCGGAGGAGGCCGACAGCGAATGGCAGGATCTTTTGCGGACGACCGCCGGCCATTCAACCCTCTGCCTGGACGATCACAATTCCTCGCCCCTGGCGCGAGTCAGACTCTGGAACCAGCGGGGACTGAGGTCCCGACCCGAAAGCGTCCAGTGCCGACGCGAAGAAAACGCCGGCGCCACGCTGCTGGAGCTGTGCCATGACGGCTACCGGGAAACCCGGCACGCCCTGCACCATCGGCGACTTTTTCTTTCCGGCAAGGGCGACGACCTGCGCGGCGAGGATCGCCTTGTGGTGCGCCAAGGCAAGGGATCCTTTGTCATCCGCTTCCACCTGCACCCCGAGGTTTCGGCCGGCCTGTCGCAAGACGGCAACGCCGTCCTGCTGCGCCTGCCCAAGGGCGGCGGCTGGCGGCTGCGCGCCAGCGGCGCGCAATTGCAGCTGGAAGACAGCATCTATCTGGGCGAGCCGACGCTTCGACGCTGCCAGCAGGTGGTCCTTCGGGGCGACTATGAGAGCGGCGAAACCAAGATAAAATGGGCGGTTCAGCGCGAGGGCGTTCGCCAGGCTTAGTCCCGCCGGCCGGCAATGGCGTGGCTTGGCGCTCTGGCGGGCGGTCGACTCTGTCGTGACTCGGACTCCAATAGGATGATAAGAGGCGGCGTCATGGTTTAAACGGAATGACCGGGTGATTTCCTTTAAACCGATCCGACGCGACCGGCGAAACCGGGTCGCTGGCCCGCCTGTTCAAAGGGGCAAAGACGTGATGCCAAACCTCGACGGCCCGATGGCCATTGCCGTTCTCGGCCTCGGCGCAGTGCTGCTGGCGCTGCTGGTGGCGGCGGGAACGGCAAGTCTGCGGGGCGCACTGTTGCGGCGCGACCTGCTGGACCATCCCAACGCCCGCTCCAGTCACCTGCAACCCACCCCACGCGGCGCCGGCCTGGCGCTGATTCCGCTGGCGCTGCTGGCCTGGCTGGCGGCGGTGCTGTTGCTGGACAGCCCGCCACCGGGATTTTGGGGCATCCTGCCCGCCGCCATCCTGTTGGTGGCCGTTTCCTGGGTAGACGACACCCGAAATCTTCCCGCCGCGCCGCGCTTTCTTGCCCAACTGGCGGCGGTGCTGCTGGGGCTCGGGGCGATGACCGGGTCCGGGCCGCTGTTCCAGGGTCTGTTGCCGCTTTGGCTTGACCTGACGCTGTCGGGCTTCGCCTGGCTGTGGTTCATCAATCTTTTCAACTTCATGGACGGCATCGACGGGCTTAGCGCCGTGGAAAGCACCGCCATCGCCGCCGGTCTGGGGCTCTTGGCCTGGCTCGGCGCCTGGAGCCAGATTGATCTGGCGCTGCCCGTCTTGCTTGCCGCGGCGGTCTTGGGCTTTCTCAAGTTCAACTGGCATCCCGCCAAGATTTTCCTGGGCGATGTGGGCTCGGTGCCGCTGGGTTTTCTGATCGGCTGGCTGCTGCTGCTGGCGGCGGGCCAAGGGGCCTGGGCCGCCGCGCTGATCCTGCCCGCCTACTACTGGGCCGACGCCAGCCTGACCCTGTGCCGCCGGGCGCTGCGCGGCGAAAAGCTCTGGCAGGCGCATCGGGAGCATTTCTATCAGCGCGCGACCCAAAGCGGGCTGACCCACGATCAGGTGGCCAAGCGCATCGCACTGCTCAACTTGGCGCTGCTCGGTTTGGCGGTGCTGTCCTATCTTTGGGACCCACGGGTTCCGCTGGCCGGCGCGGCGATCCTGGTGACCGGCCTGCTGCTGAACTTTTCGCTGCAAGACCGCCCGGAAGAGGATTGAACCGCGCGACGACGCCGGCCGGGTGCGGTCTGCGGCCCGGGTCACGTCGGGGTCCGGCAAAGCAAAGAAGGGCAGAATTGGCTGGAGCCAACGGGGGGACGTGCTATCTTCCCCCCCTCTTTTCCAAAGCGTGGTGGGCATGTTCGTCAAGCCTAAACTGTCATTGCGGGCGTTGGTGGCCTATGGGCATGATTTGACCATAGCCGCCTTGGGCTTTGCCGTTGCCCTGACCCTGCGGGTCGGCTGGGATGAAGCCCTGCGCCTGCTGACCAATGAGTTGCGCAGCGACTGGGCGCTTTTCACCCTGGTCTGCGCGGTGGTGTTCCTGTTTACCGGCCTGTACCAAGGCATTTGGCGCTACGCCTCGCTCAACGACCTGATCGCCATCATGAAGGCGGTGACGCTGGCGCTGACGGTCTACCTGGTGGTGAGTTTTGTCACCAGTCGGGTCGAGGACGTGCCCCGAACGCTGCTGCCGATCGGTTGGATGGTTCTGGTGTTGATGCTGGGCGGCTCGCGCATGCTTTACCAGATTTACAAGAACAAGAACCTCCGGCATCTGCTGGAAAAGGATAGCCACTTGCGGGTGCCGGTGCTGCTGGTGGGGGCCGGCGACGCAGCGGAAATTTTCATTCGCGCCATGCAGCGCGACCCCAGCGCCCCTTACGAGGTGCTGGGCGCGTTGGACGACCATGGCCGCCGGGTGGGACGGCGGATCCATTCGGTGCCGGTGCTGGGCCTGGTGGAGGAGGCCGATCAGATTCTGGCGCGCTTCAAGCGTGGCGGCCGCCCGCCGCAACGCTTGGTGCTGACCAAGACCCTGGAGCGCGACCGGCTGACCAAGCTGTTCGCGGTGGCCGAGGCCCGGGGCCTCAGCCTGGCCCGCCTGCCCCGCCTGACCGACCTGGGCGGCAGCGGATTGGAGGGCGGCGCCAACGGCCTGACCCCGCGCCCCATCGCCATCGAGGATCTGCTGCGCCGACCGGAAATCGTGTTGGACGAAAGCCTGCCCAAGGCGCTGGTGGCGGGAAAGCGTGTTTTGGTCACCGGCGCGGGAGGGTCGATCGGCTCGGAACTGGTGCGCCAGCTCGCCGGCCATGGTCCGGCGGAGATCACCCTGACGGACAACAGCGAGTACAACCTCTATACCATCGACCGGGAGTTGGCGGAAAAGCACCCCGACCTGCCGCGCCGGGCGCGATTGATCGACGTCCGCAGCCCGACCGCGCTGGAGGAGATCTTCGCGGCGACCCGGCCGGAGGTGGTCTTCCACGCCGCCGCCTACAAGCACGTGCCACTGGTCGAGGAGAACCCGAACGACGGCTTGACCACCAATGTGCTGGGCACCCGCCACGTCGCCGACGCCTGCTGTCGTCACGCCGTCGGGCTGATGGTGATGATTTCCTCCGACAAGGCCGTCAATCCGACCAACATCATGGGCGCGAGCAAGCGGCTGGCGGAACGCTACTGCCAGGCGCTGGATCTGGAGGGACGCCACAAGGCCGCCACCCGGATTGTCACCGTGCGGTTCGGCAACGTGCTGGGCTCCACCGGCTCGGTGGTGCCGCTGTTCCAGCGCCAGTTGGCCGCGGGCGGGCCTCTGACCGTCACCCATCCCGACATGACGCGCTACTTCATGACCATTCGCGAAGCCGTGCGCTTGGTGCTGCAGGCCGCGGCGCTGGATGCGGATTGGGGCGGCTCCGCCGCCGGGCGGATCTATGTCCTGGATATGGGCGAGCCGGTCAAAATTCTCGAGCTGGCCGAGCAAATGATCCGACTGGCTGGCAAGCGCCCCTATAAAGACGTCGAGATCAAGTTCACCGGCCTGCGCCCCGGCGAAAAGCTCTACGAGGAGCTGTTCCACGACGCCGAACCGACCGAGAAAACCAATCAACCCGGCCTGTTGCTGGCCTCGCCCCGCACCAACGACCTGGCGGAACTGCAGCGCGACCTGAACCGGCTTTCCACGACCCTGGAACAGCGTCAGGCCGCCGAATCCCTGGCCCTGTTGAAGCTGTTGGTCAGCGAATTCCGCCACGAGGAAAACCGGCCCGCCCAGCCAGGCCCGCAGCACCCCACGCCCGACCAACTCACCGCGACCCGACCAGCCCATTCAAAGCCGAGGGATGAAAAAGACGCCGCCCAATAGACCGGTCTTGATCCCGGCGCCGGTTTGATCAAGCCGATCGGAGACCGGGGCGAGGCCGCATCCCCATGCCCCAGACGTCATCGCCCCGACGTCATACCGCGACCTTATGCTTCCTTGGAGCCGCCACGCCGCTTGGCGGCGGCGCGCCAACTTTCGCCGTTCAGGCTTTTCCCTTATGGAGAGACACCGCACCATGTCCACGCCCACCACCGCCCCGACCCAAGTACCAGATCAGATCAAAATCACCCGCGCCCTGATCTCGGTTTCCGACAAAAGCGGTCTGGCCGACCTGGGCAAGGCCCTGGCCGAGCAGGGCGTGGAGATTCTCTCAACCGGCGGGTCGGCCCAGGCGCTGCAGGCCGCCGGAGTGGCGGTCAAGGAGGTCGCCGCCCATACCGGATTTCCGGAAATTATGGACGGCCGGGTCAAGACGCTGCACCCCACGGTGCACGGCGGCATTCTAGCCCGGCGGGATCTGCCGAGCCACCGGGAGGCGATGGCAAGCCACGGCATCCCCGCCATTGATTTGGTGGTGGTCAACCTCTACCCCTTTCGGGAGACCCTGGCCGCCGGCGCGGACCGGGATCGCTGCATCGAAAATATCGACATCGGCGGGCCGGCCATGGTGCGGGCGGCCGCCAAGAACCACGCGTTCGTCACCATCATCACCGACCCGAGCGACTACGGCGCCCTGATCGCGCAGTTGAAAGACCAACAGGGCGCCAGCAGCTTTTCCCTCCGCCGGCAACTGGCGGCCAAGGCCTACGCCCACACCGCCGCTTATGACGCGGCCATTGCCGGCTGGATGGCGGCTCAGGAAAACGATCCCCTTAGCAAGGAAATTTCCCTGGCCGGGCAACGGGCGGAGGTGCTGCGCTACGGTGAGAACCCCCACCAGCAGGCCGCCTTTTACCGCACCGGAGAGGCCCGCCCCGGCGTCGCCACCGCCCGGCAGCTTCAGGGCAAGTCCTTGAGCTACAACAATCTCAACGACACCGACGCCGCCTTTGAGTTGGTGGCCGAGTTCGACGCCCCGACCATTGCCATCATCAAGCACGCCAACCCCTGCGGCGTGGCCTCCGCCGACCGGCTGTCCGATGCCTACGACCGGGCGCTGCGCTGCGACCCGGTTTCCGCCTTCGGAGGCATTCTGGCGATGAACCGCAGCCTGGACGCGGCAACCGCCGGCAAGCTGGCCGAACTCTTTGCCGAGGTGGTGATCGCCCCCGAGGTCGAGGAAGAGGCGCGGAAGCTCCTCGCCGGCAAGAAAAACCTGCGGGTGCTGACCACCGGCGGCCTGCCCGACCCGGCGGCGGCGGGCTTGCAGGTCAAGTCGCTCGCCGGCGGCCTGCTGCTCCAGTCGCGCGACAACGGTCGGGTCAGCGAAGACGCCTTGCAGGTGGTCACCAAGCGGGCGCCCGACGCCCAGGAATTGGCCGATCTGATTTTTGCCTTCCGGGTGGCCAAGCACGTGAAATCCAACGCCATCGTCTACGCCAAGCAGGGCCAGACGGTTGGCATCGGCGCCGGCCAGATGAGTCGGGTCGATTCCTCGCGCATTGCAGCCCTGAAATCGAGGGAAGCCTTGGGCGAAGACGCCACCCGGGGCGCGGTGGTCGCCTCGGACGCCTTCTTCCCCTTTGCCGATGGCTTGCAGGCCGCCATCGACGCCGGCGCGACGGCGGTGATCCAACCAGGCGGCTCGATCCGGGACGCGGAGGTCATCGCCACCGCCGACGCGGCGGGCCTGGCCATGGTCTTCACCGGCATGCGCCACTTCCGCCATTAGCGTTGGATCGGTTTGGCGGGACCGCGCTTGCCGATCCCGCTTGACCCCCTGTCTGCGCCGCCGGTCCAGGCCGGATTGACAAAGGCCCACCCCGCCGCCCTGGGGTGGGCCTTTTGCGCGCCGCCGCCGGGTGGGAATGCAAGTGACTTTCAAAAAAAGGGCCGCTATCCTGTTGTGAAAAGAGACAATCGGAGGGCGCAGCTCTCCGACAAGAAGCAAGGAAGCGCTTCTCGAGGCGCGTGCGGTCTGGGCAAAGGGAAGTTGGGATGAGTGGTCGTGGTAGCAGCCTTTTTACCTCTTGGACGAAGGTTAACCGTCCCCGCGGGAGCAAAACGTTCCCTCGGGCCGGGCGCGGCGCTGTCCACGCCACCGGCCGGCGATCTTCGGCGCGCGGCGGTTTTTCCGGCCTGTTCACCGGACTTTTGACCGCCCTGCTGCTGCTGTCCGGCGCCGCCCTGGCCGACAAGGAAACCCTGGAACAGGCCAGCACCGAGGCGCTGGGCTACTCCCAGGCGCCGCAGCTCAAGCAACTGGTCTCCGACGGCGCCTTACCGCCACTGGCGCAACGCCTGCCCCGTCCGCCGCTGGTGGTGCCAGACACCGACTTTCGGCAGCCCGGAACCTACGGCGGCAGCCTGACCATGCTGATCGGCAAGCCCAAGGATCTCAAGCTCTTTGCGGTATACGGCTACGCCCGCCTGGTCGGCTACGATGAGAACTTCAAACTTCAGCCGGATCTGCTCGCCAAGGTGGAGATCGAAGACGGCCGGATTTTCACCCTCTATCTGCGCAAGGGCCATCGCTGGTCCAATGGCGATCTCTTCACCACCGAGGATTTCCGCTATTACTGGGAAGACGTGGCCAACAATCCGGAGCTGTCGCCCAGCGGGCCGCCGAAACTGTTGCTGGTGGACGGCAAGCCCCCCCAGGTCGACGTACTGGATGAAACCACCATCCGCTACAGCTGGGACAGCCCCAATCCCTTCTTTTTGCCCGCCCTGGCCCGCGCCCGACCGCTCTATATCTACAAACCCTCGGCTTACCTGAAGCAGTTCAACAAAAACTATGTCGCCGTCGAAGAGTTGACCGCCCGGATAAAGACCGCGCGGGCTTACAATTGGGCCGCCCTGCACAACGAACTGGACAACCCCTATCGCTTTGACAACCCGGATCTGCCGACCCTGCAACCGTGGTACCTGACCACGCCGCCGCCAACCCGCCGTTTTATCGCCAAGCGCAATCCCTACTTCCACCGCGTCGACAGCCAGGGTCAGCAACTGCCCTACTTGGATGAGTTTGTGCTGCGCGTGACTGCCGGTCCGTTGATCGTGCCGAAGACCGCCACCGGTGAAAGCGACCTCCAGAGCCGAGGCATCAACTTCAACGACATCACCATCCTGAAGGTCAAGGAGGAGGAGACCGGCCTCAAGGTTTCGCTCTGGAACACCATGAAGGCCTCGCAACTGGCGATTTACCCCAACCTCAACGCCAAGGACCCGGTTTGGCGCAAGGTCATCCGTGACGTCCGGTTCCGCCGGGCCATCTCACTGGCCACCGATCGCGAGCTTATCAACCAAGCCATCTACTACGGCGTCGGTTCGCCGGGCAACCAGTCGGCGCTTGAAGGATCGGAGCTCTACGATCAATCGCTGCGGCAGGCCTGGGCGCGCTTCGATCCGGACAAGGCCAACGCCCTGCTGGACGACATGGGCCTGGCGGCGCGCAACGCCGACGGCATCCGGTTGCTTCCCGACGGCCGGGAAATGGAAATCATCGTCGAGACCGCGGGGGAGAATGTTCAAGAAAGCGATATTCTGGAATTGATTGCCCCCTCCTGGCTGAAGGTTGGCATCAAGGTCTTTGGCAAGCCCTCGCAGCGCGATGTTTTGCGCAACCGGATCTTCACCGGCTCCACGCTGATGTCGATCTACAACGGCCTCGAAAACGGCCTGCTCTCGGTGGACTTGCCGCCCACGGAATTCACCCCGGTCAGCCAATATCTCTTGCAATGGCCGATGTGGGGCCAATATTTTGATACCAATGGCAACGCCGGCGAGGCGGTCGACCTGCCGGAGGCTCAACGTTTGATGGAGCTTTACGCCGACTGGACCCGCGCCGCCTCGCGGCCCGCGCGGGCGCGGGCTTGGAAAGAAATCCTCCAGATCTACGCCGACCAGGTTTACAGCCTGGGTCTGGTGGCCATGGTGCCCCAACCGGTGGCGCGGCGGAAAAACCTGATGAACGTGCCCGACAACGGCGTCTACAACTGGGATCCCGGCGCGCAACTGGGGGTCTATCGCATGGATGCCTTCTATTGGGCGCAATAGCGGCTTGTGGAAAGGCCGCCGCTTTGACACCCTGTCGGGGTCGCCGCTTTGAACCCCGTCGGGGTCAGGGCAAAAGCCCAATCACCAGGGCAGGGTTTTCCAGCCGGGGATAGGACGCCGCGCGGCTGTTGCCCCGCCACGGTCCCGGCGCGCGGTGCGGGCCGGTCTTGCGTCGGCCCAACCGAACCCATCCGTTATCCCTTGCTTCACCCCTCGCCGGAGTTGCTGATCACCATGTCAATGTTATTGGGAAAAGAGGGTGAGCGCTTGATAACCCGTGCGCTGGAAGTCCATGTTTCCCACAACTGCAACCTTAGCTGCGACGGCTGCCGCCACTACAGCAACTACAAATTCAGAGGCAATCTCGCGCCCGAGACGCTGGATGACTGGCTGTCGGTTTGGGCGGCGCGCATAAAACCGAAGAAATTCCGGCTGGTGGGCGGCGAGCCGACCCTCAATCCAGACCTCTGTGACCTGATCCGGATCGCGGCGCGCCACTGGCCGGACAGCACCCGCCAGGTGACATCCAACGGCTATTTTCTGCACCGCCACCCGCAGCTGATCGAGACCCTGCAGGAAACCAATACCCGGATTGCCATTTCGGTCCACGCCCGGACGCCGGAATACCTGGCGCACATCAAACGGGTGCAAGACGCCCTGTCCTTTGGTCAGGAAAATTCGCTGGTGGAAGTTCATTTCGAGGACATGGGAGACGACTGGTCCCGGAACTATCTGAACAACGGCTACGCCATGCGGCCCTATCAGGATCAAGACGCCCGCAAAAGCTGGCTGGCCTGCGACTGCCGAAAATGCATGCAGCTCCACGACGGCAAGCTCTGGAAATGTCCCCCGATCGCCTATCTGGACCTCGTCCTGAAAAAATTTGATCTGATGGATCATCCCGACTGGCGCGACTATACCACCTATGCCCCGCTGCCCCAGGATGCGAGCCAGGAAGACCTGGTCGGCTTCCTAACCCAGGAAGAAGAGTCGATCTGCCGGATGTGTCCGGCCAACCCGACGATGGTCAAGGACAAGACCATTCACTGGCGCGACGACTTCCGCATCAAAAAGACGCCGCGCCCGGAACTCCAGTCCTAACCGGCGCGCCAAGCGCAACCTTCTTGCTCGATCGCAGGCCCGCGCGGCGAACCACGCTTAGTTGATCAAGACCTGGAAGGCCGACGGCGCGGCTTCACGCTCCTGAATTTGATTGTATTGCAGCTCCATGATAGCCAGGCCGCGCTCGACCAGGCCGCTCGCCGTGAAGCGAAAGATGCCATCGACCCCAGCAAAGCCCTGGGCGCGGGTCAGGGTGTCGGGGCTGTAGGCCACCGCCAGCTGCTTGTCCTCGGCCTCGCGCAGCAGCACCGCGGCCAAGGCGGTCGCGTCATACCCCAGCGATGATATGCGCAGCGGCGCCTCGCCATAGCTGGCGCGATACCGTTGGCTGAAAAGCGCCCAGGTGGCTCGAGGCGGGGCGGCGAACCATCCGCCTTGCAGCGCCGGCTCCCGGCCATAGTCCGGATCGTCCCACAGCCGGGTGCCGAGATAGCGCACCTCACCCGGGTCCACATCGTAGTAGGGCAGCAGCGGGGCGACGCGCAGCAGTTCATTGCCGCCGGCCGGCAGAATAATCGCGTCAAAGGCAGGCGGGCCCAGGGTGTCCAGTTTCTTCAGCCGCTTGAGGGCCTGTTCCGCCACCTCGTCGCCCTGGGCTTTCAGCGTCGCGCGCTGTTTCTTCAACTCCAACGCCCGCTCCCGGTAGTCGGCCAGATCCTGCACCTCCTGCTCCAGCGTCGGCGACAGGGGATCGTAGGTAACCAGCTTGGTAATCTCCCCGCCCAGCCGCGCGACAGCCTGCTGCGCGGCGGCGATGACCGCGTTGCCGTAGGGGGTGCGCGGCGCGAGGATGCCGAAGCGGCGCAGCCCTTGCCGGCTGGCGTAGTCAAGCACGCGCGCCACTTCGCTGGCCGGGGTAATGCCCAGCAGGAACACGCCGCCCCCGGCCACCAGACTGTCGTTGGAAAAGGCCACCACCGGCAGGTTTTCTTGCGCGGCAAGCGGGCGAACAGCCGCCACCGAGGACGCAAAAAGCGGCCCGATTATCATCTGCGCCCCGGCATCGATCGCCTCTTGGGCGGCGATCTTCGCGCGCTGCGGCGTGCCGCCGGTATCGCGAATGACCAAAATCAGTTTATCATCGGCCAGATCGAACAGCGCCAGCTGCGCGGCGTTCAGCAGCGCTTGACCGGTCGCCGCGGCCCGGCCGCTCAGCGGCAACAGCAGGCCGACCCGAACCCGGTCGTCGTCGGGAATTCTGGAAACCGGCGCGGCGGGGGCCGCCTCCGGCGCCGGGGCGACGGTCACGGGTTGCACTTCCGCCGGCGCTTGCCTAGCTTCATTGCTCGCACAGGCTGACAGCAGCAGCGGCGCGGCAAGGGCCAACCCGGTCAGAAGGCGCCGCCACCCCCGGGCGCCGACGCCGCGACCCGCCGACCCGCCGGTCGTCAAATCATCCGACCGCTGGGCCATCCGCTTTCCAGGCCGCGCACGGCCATCACGATCAACGTACGAGGTCTCAAACTGGGCGCTCACCCCTATTCCCCCACTGTTCACGGCCAACTCCATCTGGTTGCTGGCCCCATCGGTAATCTTGGCGACATCAGCTTGCGCGCACTGGCTGTGCTGCGCGAGGCCGACGTGATCGCTTGCGAAGACACGCGCGTGACGCGCAAATTGCTTTCAGCCCACAACATTGACCGGCCCCTGCTGTCCTACCACGAACACAACGCAGATAAAATCCGCCCGCGCATTATTGAAAGCCTAAAAAACGGCAAGTCCGTGGCGCTGCTGTCCGATGCTGGCACACCCTTGGTTTCCGATCCCGGTTACAAGCTGGTCAAAGCCGTGGTGGCGCAGAACCTGCCGGTGACCGCCCTGCCGGGGGCTTCGGCGGTGTTGGCCGCCCTGTGTCTGTCCGGCTTGCCCAGCGACCGGTTTCTTTTTGCCGGCTTCCTGCCGCCGAAATCGGGCGCGCGGCGGCGCACCCTGGAAGAGTTGCGGTCGGTTCCGGCCACCTTGATTTTTTTCGAGTCCGCCAAACGACTGCCGGCCATGCTGCTGGATGCGACGGCGGTGTTGGGCGCGCAGCGGCCCACCGCCGTCGCCCGGGAACTCACCAAGCTGTTCGAGGAAGTGCGGCGCGGTGATCTGGGCGAGTTGGCCGATCGCTACCAGGAGGCCGGATCGCCGAAGGGCGAGGTGGTGGTGCTGTTTGGCCCGCCCCCGCCCGCCGATCCGCGCGAACAGGCCGACCAGTTGGACGATCTGCTGCGCGAGGCCTTGCAAAGCCAGACGAGCTTGCGCGACGCCGTGGTGGAGGTGATGACCCGCAGCGGGCTGCCGAAGCGACAGGTCTACGCCCGGGCGCTAGAATTGAGCAAGGAGGAAACCTAGCGCCGAAGCGTCGTGACGCGCGTCTTTCCAGGTCGCACGCAGGCTGGCGCAGCAGCGGTTCAGGGATCACGCAGGGGGGACGAGACGGTGGGAACCGGAAAGCCAAAAGCCGGTGGGACGGAAAAGGCCGGACGACGCGCCGCCTACCGTCGCGGCCGCCGGGCCGAGAGCCGGGCGCTGTTGCTTTTGCGCCTGAAGGGCTATCGCCTGCTGGCCCGTGATTTCAAACGCCCGGTCGGCGAGATCGACCTGATTTTACGGCGCGGCCGCTGCATCGTTCTGGTGGAGGTCAAGCAGCGCGCCAGCCTGGACCAGGCGGCCTGGGCGATCACCGGGCGGCAAAGGCAGCGCATTCAGCGGGCGGCGCTGACGTTCCTGCAGGAAAACCCGCGCTTTCACCGCTTTGACCTGCGCTTCGACGCGGTGCTGCTGCAACCCGGACATTGGCCACGCCATATCGTCGACGCCTGGCGACCCTAGCCTGTGATTGGCGGCCAAGTGGAATCACCTGGTGATTCCGCCGACGCGTGACATTACATCCGCTTGACCTTCGCAGCGCCAGCCGACAGGTTGGAGCCCCTATTGCCCCCCTGCGCCTTCTGTCGAGAGTCAATGATCCGGTTTCGCTCCCTTGCCGCCTCTTTGCTGCTGCTGGCCAGCCTGTCGGGCTGCACGCCCGCCGGCGTGGTGGTGGGCGCGGCGGCCACCGGCGGAATCCTGGCGTCGCAGGAACGCGGCCTGACCGCCAGCTTGAGCGACAACGCCATTCGCTTTTCGGTCAATGAAAAATGGTTCCGCAGGGATTTGACTCTGTATCAGGATGTGGAACTGCAGGTTCTTGAGGGGCGGGTTTTGCTGACCGGCCAGGTTCGGGACGTAGAAACACGCATTCTCGCGGTCAATCTGGCCTGGCAAACCGACGGCGTGAAAGAGGTGATCAACGAGATTCAGGTTCACCCGGTCAAGGAACTGCTCGATCGGGGCCGAGATTCGCTGATTTACCGGCAACTCACCGCCACCTTGCTGCTGGACAGCGCGGTCCAGTCGATCAACTATTCACTCAATGTTGTCGGCCAGACCGTCTATTTTCTCGGCATCGCGCAAGACCAGCGCGAGCTGGATCGGGTGATCGCCCATGCGAAAAACCAAAATTATGTCCGACGGGTGGTCAGTTACGTGCGCCTGAAGCGGCCGGCGAGGGAGGGGTAGCGACAAGCGATGACCAAAGACAAGCCGCCGCCCTGCCGACCGACGCGAAAAGAACGCCGAGGCGGCGGCCCGGGCGCGACCGCGAACCTGGCCTTGGAGCTGGGCCTGCCCGCCGGCGACCCCACCCGGCCACAGCTTCTCGAAGCGCTGGCGCGCTTCGGCGCCGACGAGAACAACCGAATCAACCCCGCCCTGGTGGGATTGATCCTGGCCGCATTGGATCGGCCGGGGACGTCGCTGCGACACTATCTTCACCATCTTTCGCTGTTGACCCGCGACGCGCGGCAATTGGCCAAGACCGCTCCGGTGGCGGATGATCCGGCGGCGCGGCTGGCGGTTCTGCGGGCCATCCTGGTCGACCGCTATGGCTATGAGGGGGACGCGCAGAGCTACGACGATCCCGACAACGCCAACTTGATGCGGGTGATCGACCGGTGCCGCGGCTTGCCGGTCACCTTGGGTCTGCTCTATCTTCACACCGCGCGCAGCCTGGGCTGGACCGTCTGGGGTCTGGCCTTTCCCGGCCATTTTCTGCTGCGTCTTGATCTCGGCGCGGCGCGGCTGATTTTCGACCCCTTCAACGGCGCGCGCCGCTGCGACGCCCCCGCGCTGCGAGCGCTGCTGAAGGCCTTGGCCGGCAACGCCGCCGAGCTGGAGCCGCGGTTTTACCAACCGGTCGCGGATCGCCAGGTTCTGCTGCGTCTGATGAACAACCTGAAGGAACATCAGCTTCGCAACCAGCAGCCGGCGCGGGCTTTGGATGTGGTCGAGCGCATGTTGCTGCTCTGTCCCGGATCGGCCACCCTGTGGCGCGAAGCCGGTCTGCTGCAGTTTCATCAGGAAGAGCTGAAGGACGCCAAGCGCTCCTTCAGCCGTTTCTTGCGGCTCAGCCGCAACGACCGGGAAAAACAGGAAATCGCCAACCTGCTGCAGAGCTTGGCCAGCACGCTCAACTGAGGCGCAGCACAGGTCTGTTGGCAAAGCCCCGACTAATTCTTTCCTGCCGGAGATTCTATTTTTGGCCGGTGATATCGGCCAGCGGCCTCCACAAGCGATATCACGTCAACAAAGGTGAACACAGGAGTGGCCTCGATGTCTGAACAGATCACAGGCGCGTGCCTCTGCGGCGCGGTGCGGTTTTCGGTGGATAACGCTTTTGCAACGCTGTTTTTCTGCCACTGCGACCAATGTCGAAAGATGACCGGCGGCAGCCATGCCGCCAACCTGTTTATCGAACCGGAAAAGTTCAACTGGCGGGCCGGCGAGGAAAGCATCAAACGCTACAGCCTTCCCAACCGCGCCTTTTCCAAGGCTTTTTGTGAAATCTGTGGGTCCGGGGTGCCTTTTCTCAACCGCCACAAGACCCATATGATTGTTCCGGCCGGCACGCTGAACGAGGAGCCTGCTGTCGCCCGGGCGCAGAACATTTTCTGCGCCGAGCAGCCGCTGTGGTCCCTGGCGCAAGCCGAAGCTCCCCGACATGACGGATTTCCCGAAAAACGGGTTTCCCCGGAAGTGACGCCGATGGAAAAACGATGACCCCAAAAGCCAATCCCGTCGGAAAGCCGTCCCTCAGCCAAAGGTAACCCCGGACCCCCATCGCCGTGCCCCGCCAAGGGCGACGGCCGGCGGGGTCGCCCTTCTTCCGCCACCACGCCTTCGACCCTGATGTCCCAGCGGTCCCAGGCCCCTGACCTCCAAGTTCGGAAAGCCCTGCCATGATCCGCACCGCTCAAAGCCTTTCTGTCGCCTTCCAGATGGATCCCCTCGAAAGCATTGATATTACGGGAGACAGCAGCTTCGCCATGGGATTGGAAGCCCAAGCGCGCGGTCACAGGCTGTTTTACTATCACCCCAACGACCTGGCGTTTCGCGAAGGCAAGGTGATGGCGCGCAGCCGACCGATGGAACTGCGCCGCGAGGCCGGGAATTTTTTCACCCTGGGCGCCGCGTTGGATCTCAATCTGGCGGAGATTGACGTCATCATGATGCGTCAGGATCCCCCCTTCGACATGGCCTACATCACCGCCACCCATCTGCTGGATCTGGTCCACCCCAACACCTTGGTGGTCAACAATCCGGCGGAGGTGCGCAATGCCCCGGAAAAGCTCTTCGTGATGCAGTTTCCCGACCTGATGCCGCCGACGCTGGTGACGCGGTCGCGCCGGGAAATCGAGGCGTTCCGCGCCCGGCACAAGGATATCATCCTCAAGCCGCTGTACGGCAACGGCGGGGCGGGTGTTTTTCACGTCAAGCCCGACGACGAAAACTTCAAGGCGCTGTTGGAGACTTTTGAAGAGCGCAACCGCGAGCCCTTCGTTATCCAGCGCTATCTGCCGGAGATTCGGCAGGGCGACAAGCGGATCATCCTGGTGGACGGCGCGGCCGTCGGCGCCACCAACCGGGTGCCGCAGACCGGCGAAGCCCGCTCCAACATGCATGTCGGCGGCCAGGCCCAGAAGGTTGAACTGACGCCGCGCGATCTGGAAATCTGCGCCACCATCGGCCCTGTACTGAAGGAAAAGGGGTTGATTTTCGTCGGTATCGACGTAATTGGCGACTACCTGACGGAAATCAACGTCACCTCGCCCACCGGCATCCAGGAAATTGACCGCTTCAATGGCTCCAACATATCCGGCGATATTTGGGACGCCATCGAACGACGGCGGGCAAGCCAGCCGATCCCCGGCCAGCCCGGCCATCCGGCGGGCAAGCCGCAAGATTAACTTTCCGGCAAGCCCCGCCGCCACCGCAAGCACCGCCAAGACCACCGCCAAGATCACCACCGCCGCCCGGGTTCGCCAGGGTTCGCCGGGCGTTCTATCGCAGGTGATTCCGCCTCTAGGAAAAAACCCCCGTTGGGACTACACTTTAGCGGGCTTAAAACTGGAGGTGAGGACAAGGCATGGTGGCACGCGTCGCCACAGTGGCCTTTCAAGGGGTCGAGGTGGTCGAGGTCGACGTCCAGGTACAGTTGGCCAGCGGCCTGCCCGCTTTCTTGGTGGTCGGCTTGCCCGACAAGGCGGTGGCCGAGTCCCGTGAGCGGGTTAAGGCGGCCTTGGAGTCCATCGGCCTGGCCCTGCCGCCCAAACGGGTGGTGGTCAATCTGGCCCCGGCCGACCTGGCGAAGGAGGGCAGCCATTTTGATCTGCCGATCGCGCTTGGCCTGCTCGCCGCGCTGGATGTATTGCCCCGCGAGGACATTGCCGCTTTTATCGCCTTGGGCGAGCTGTCGCTGGATGGCCGGATCGCCGCGGTGCCGGGGGTGCTCCCCGCCGCGCTTCACGCCTCGGCCACCGGGCGCGGTCTGATCTGTCCCGCCGCCCAGGGCGGCGAGGCGGCCTGGGCCGGGGAGATCGGTATTCTGGCCCCCGACAACCTGATTTCACTGATCAACCATCTCAAGGGCAGCCAAATTCTCACCCCACCCACGCCGGCCTTGGCGCAGGCCGCCCTCGGCTTGCCGGATCTCAAGGACATCAAGGGCCAGGAAACCGCCAAACGCTGCCTGGAGCTGGCCGCCGCCGGGGGGCACAATCTGCTGATGTCCGGGCCGCCGGGGGCTGGCAAATCCATGCTGGCGCAGCGCCTGCCGAGCCTGTTGCCGCCGCTGACCCCGGCCGAGGCGCTGGAGGTCACCATGATCCATTCGGTGGCCGGTCAACTGGAAGGCGGCCGACTGCTGCGCCATCGGCCGTTTCGCGATCCGCACCATTCCGCCTCCCTGCCGGCGCTGGTTGGCGGCGGCCAAAGGGCCAAGCCGGGCGAGGTATCGCTGGCCCATCTGGGGGTGTTGTTTTTGGATGAGCTGCCCGAGTTCTCCCGCCAAACCCTGGAGGCGTTACGTCAGCCGCTGGAAAGCGGGCGGGTCGCCATTGCCCGCGCCAACGCCCATGTGAGCTATCCGGCGAGGGTGCAGTTGGTGGCGGCCATGAACCCTTGCCGCTGCGGCCACCTGGATGACCCCCAGCTGGCCTGCCGCCGCGCGCCGTTTTGCGCCCTCGACTATCAGGCCAAGCTGTCCGGCCCACTGCTCGACCGCATCGACCTGCATGTCGAGGTTCCCTCGGTCCCGGTTGCCGATCTGGCTTTCACCGGCGACCCGTCCGCCGCGCGCCGCGACGACAGTGCGACGGTGGCCGCCCGGGTGCTGGCGGCGCGCGCCCGCCAGCAGGCCCGCTACGCCGCGCTTAACCAGGCGGCCGAGGGAACAACTTCCGACCCGCCGCCGCGCTGCAACGCCGAGGTCAACGGCGGGCTGCTGGAGGAAATTGCCCGCCCCGATCCCGACGGCCAGCAGTTGCTCACCCAGGCCGCCGAGCGCTTCAAACTTACCGCGCGCGGCTACCACCGGGTGCTGCGGGTTGCCCGCACCCTGGCCGACCTGGCTGAAAAAGACGGCATCGGGCGGCTGGAAATCGCCGAGGCCCTGAGTTACCGCCGACTAAGGCCCGCGTCGACCGCCTAGCGGGCGACAAGCGACGGGCCCACGGCTTAGCTGTCGACCGGCTTGATCATCCGGCCCAGATCCTTGCCGGCGAACAGATGGATATGGAAATGCGGCACTTCCTGATGGGCATCCGGGCCGTGATTGGCCAGGATCCGGTAGCCTGCCTCCACCGCGTCGAGATCCCGGGCGACCTGGCCGACGGCGCGGAAAAATCCGGCGATCTCGGCGTCGCTGGCCTGGGCCGAGAAATCATCGGCCGAGACATAGGACCCCTTCGGAATCACCAACACATGAGTCGGCGCCTGCGGGGTGATGTCATGAAACGCCAAGGCGTGGTCGCTCTCGTAGACCTTGCGGCAGGGAATTTCCCCGCGCAGAATTTTCGCAAAGATGTTCTGATTGTCATAAGCCATGCTGGCCGCATCCCTAAAAGCTGGTTGTCGGCCCGGTTCAACCGCCGGGCCCGCGCTGCGCTAGCCGTCCAATTCCAAGCGGAGTCTGGCGCAACATCGGTTCAAATAGCCTCGCCAAATGATTCCATTTAAACCGATCCGACTCCAGATGATTTATCTGGCTGGGTCCCGTCGCGCCGCCATCAAACGCACCGGCCGACGCTGCCGGTTACTTGCGCCTACTTGCGCCGCGACGCCTTTTCGGCCACCCCGGAAATGCCCTCTCGTTCGCACAGTTTTTGCCAGATCTGCGCCGGCTGGACATTCTGATCGGCCCAAAGCACCAGCAGGTGATAGAGCAGGTCGGCGCTTTCCGCCACCAACGCCTCGCGATCGCCCTTCACCGCCTCAATCACCGTTTCAACCGCCTCTTCGCCGACCTTCTGAGCAATTTTCGCGGTGCCCTTGGAAAAAAGCTTGGCGGTGTGGGAGCTTTTCCGGTCGGCGCCGCGGCGCGATAGAATAACCCGATACAGCCGATCCAGCACCGCCAGATCGCCGCTGTACACCTCTTCGGGCCGCAGAAGAGCGGGGGCGTCCGGCCGGTCTGTTTCACGCTCTTGCGTCATGTGGTTAGCTTTCGAAGATCGGGGTTTCAAGAGGGCGCGGCAAGCCAAGAAAGGCCTGCACGGGGCTGTGGGCGACGGGGCGCTAAACCTGCGGCGGAACCGGCCGCATGGGAATGCCGGCGGCGGCCATGGCCTGCTTGGCCGCGGCAATGCTGTGCTCGCCAAAATGGAAAATCGAAGCCGCCAGCACCGCCGTGGCGTGACCTTCCGTTACCCCTTCCACCAAGTGCTGCAGGGACCCGACGCCACCGGAAGCGATCACCGGAACCGCCACCGCATCGGCGACGGCGCGGGTCAGGGAAAGATTGAACCCCCGGCGCGTGCCGTCCCGATCCATCGAGGTCAGCAGAATCTCGCCGGCCCCCAGCGCCACCATGCGCCGGGCCCAGTCAACCGCGTCCAGGCCGGTCGCTTCACGACCGCCGTGGGTAAAGACCTCATACTTGCCGGGTGAAACTTCCTTGGCGTCAATCGCCACCACAATGCATTGGCTGCCAAACTTTTCCGCCGCCTGGCGGACGAAGTCCGGGTTCGTCACCGCCGTGGTGTTGATGGAAACCTTGTCGGCGCCGGCCAGCAGCAGCTTGCGGATATCGGCAAGCTCGCGAATGCCGCCGCCCACGGTCAGGGGCATGAAGCACTGCTCGGCGGTTTCACGCACCACATCCAAAATGATGCCGCGGTTTTCGTGGCTGGCGGTGATGTCGAGAAAACAAAGCTCGTCGGCGCCCGCGACGTCATAGAGTTTGGCCTGCTCCACCGGATCGCCCGCGTCGCGCAGGCCAACGAAGTTGACGCCCTTGACCACCCGCCCATCTTTGACGTCGAGACAAGGAATGATGCGCATCTTCAGCATGAAATTCGTCCTTTAGGCCTTGTTCTGCCGGGCAGGCCGTCTTGCCCCGGGGTCGACCGGCGCGGCGGGATCACGGCGTCCGACCCGCCAGCAGCGCCAGGGCGGCTGTCGGGTCCAAGCGGCCATCATAGATCGCGCGCCCGGAAATTACCCCTTCAATGCCACTATCGGCCACCGCCAGCAGCGCGGTCAAATCATCCAACGAAGCAACCCCGCCCGAGGCAATGACCGGAATGGCAACCGCCTCGGCCAACGCCGCGGTGGCCGCGACATTGCAGCCCTGCAACGCCCCGTCGCGGTCGATATCGGTGTAGATCAGGGCGCTGACCCCCACGCCTTCAAACCGTCGGGCCAGCTCCACCGCCTCCAGGTCGCTGACCTCGGCCCAACCCTCGACCGCCACCCGGCCGCCCTTGGCGTCAATGCCCACCGCCACCTGGCCGGGAAAGTTCCGGCAGGCGGCCCGCACAAACTCCGGATCCTTCACCGCCGCCGTGCCGAGAATCACCCGCTGAACCCCGAGCGTGAGCCACCGCTCCACGGTTTGCAGATTGCGGATTCCGCCGCCAAGCTGGGTGGGCAGCTTCACCGCCTTTAGGATCGCCTCCACCGCCGCGGCGTTGACCGGTTCGCCGGCAAAGGCGCCGTTCAGGTCAACCAGGTGAATCCAGTCGAACCCGACCTGCGCGAACTCGCGCGCCTGGGCCGCCGGGTCGTCGCTGAACACCGTGGCCTTGTCCATCTCGCCGCGCAACAGCCGCACGGCTTGGCCGTCCTTGAGATCAATGGCAGGAAACAAAATCATCGGTCTGTGAACTTCTCTTCGGTCGGTAACCGACCCCCGATCCCGGGCGGCGGTTGACAGGATTAACAGCAAACAGGCGGCGCGCCGTCAGGCTTCCACGCCTTGCGCCACCACATCACGCCTGTCCTGTTGGGTCTCATCGCCAAGCAGACGCTTGGAGTAATAGAACCCCGCCATCCACTTTCCCTTCACATTGACATAGTGTGGATTGATTCCCCAGCGCTGATAGCCAATGCGATCATACATCCGAATAGCGGAATGTTGCGATTCCCGAACATCCAGATTCACCACCTCCAGGCCCCGCTCGTACGCGACCTTTTCCACCTCCTTGACCAACCGCAGGCCCAATCCGTGACCGCGCGCCCAGGGGGCGACGAAAAAGGTCGTCAAGGTGCCGCAAAGCGCGCCGGATTCGTTGTTGGGCGCCGGTTTGAGAAGCTGGACCGAACCGGCGATCACCCCATCCAGCCGCGCGACGATCAATTCGCGCTCCGGCACCATCAGAATACCCTGCCAGTAGCGCTCCATGACCTCGCGCACCGGTGGCTTGACCCAGCCAAAGCCGCCGCCCTCGACGATCGCCGCGTCGGCGGCGTCGCACAGGTCGTAGAGGTCGCTTGCTTGAAAGGACTCCAGACGCTCGACGGACGTTTCGGCCGGCAAGTCGCAAATACTGCTGTTCATGGGCTCCATTCCAAGAAGTTGGCCAACAAAGTCAACCCGGCGGCCTGGGATTTTTCCGGGTGAAACTGTGTGGCGAAAAGATTGTCCCGCCCGACCGCGGCGGTCACCGGACCCCCATAATCAACCTCTGCCAGGACCATGTCGGCCTGTTCGGCCCGCAGGTGATAGCTGTGCACGAAATAACAATGGGAACCCGCGTCCACACCTTCAAGTAGTCGGTGGCGGGTCGGTCCCGGAAAGTTCAGTTCATTCCAGCCCATATGCGGAATCTTCAGGTCCGGGGAACCGGGGGTCAAGGCAACGACCTCACCGGGGATCCAGCCAAAGCCGGTGTGGCTGCCGTGCTCCAGGCCGCGGCTGGCCATGAGCTGCATGCCGACGCAGATCCCCAGGATCGGCTTGCCCCGCTGGATAACCTCCTCCTCGAGCGCCTCCCACATTCCCGGCAGGGCCCGCAATCCGGCCTTGCAGTCGGCAAAGGCTCCAACCCCCGGCAGCACAATACGCTCGGCGGTCCGCAGCGCCTCGGCGTGCCGGACAAGCGACACCGATTGCGACAGACCCCGCTCCCTGCCGGCGCGTTCAAGCGCCTTGTGGGCGGAGCGCAAGTTGCCGGACCCATAGTCAATGATCACGCAGGTCATGCCTGAATTTGTCCTCTATTCTCGCTCTATTTTCGACCGTCATCGACGCGGTTGGCTAAAAATTCCATCATCACAGCCTCGCCCCCGTCGCCGCGGCGCGACGACATCATGACGCCGG